>NZ_JBFKLW010000030.1:0-43845 GCF_041630135.1 Shewanella sp. | reverse complement strand
TAACGAAGAGATAATTCGCCGATATGTGAGACATCAAGAGAAAGCGGAAAGGCAAGAGCAAGCTGAGCTTGCTCTGGAATAGAAGGCCCCCTTTTAGGGGGTTAACGCAAAGCCACCTTCTTCAGAAGGTGGATTATTTACATCACAGTGGATGATTAGAAATCGTAACGCACACCCACGGTGAATACGTTATCGTCTTTCAGGTCAACCTTGTTTCCGGCAACCATGTGGTCACCTTCATACATGGCATAGTGACCGAATACCAGCGTTGACTTGGAAACGCGATAGTCGGCACCCAGGGTAATGTTGGTGACGTTAATGTCAGATGCGGCTTCTTTGCCTTTCAGAGAAGAGTAGTACTTACCGAAACCGGCTTCATCTTTGCCGTACTCAGCCTTCAGGTTTACACCATTGAGGTTGTAAGCCACGTTTACAAAGTAGGTGTTGTTGTCGTCACCGCTGTCTACTTTTTCACTGTTCTGGAACAGGCCGCCAATCTTGAACTCGCCCAGTTTAACCTGAGCTACGGCGCGATATGCGTCGATGTTGCTGATACCTTTGTTGTAGGCACCGGCAATATAGAAGTTTTGCTTCTTCAGGCCTTTGTCACCGAGAGTAACAGACAGGGCGTATTGGGCATCATCACTGCCGTTGTTATCTTCCATCAGGTAGGTGGCGTTGATGGTAACAAGGTCAGCAATAACCGGAGAGTGATACCAGATACCATCGGCACTGCGGGTTTGGCCGCCAACCAGGCGGTCGATGTCGGCGTTGGTGTTGCCGAACAGGTCTACGCCACCTTCGGCCTGTTTGAATACGGTGTCGTTACGGCCGACCAGTACGGTACCTGCCGATGTTTTCGCACCCAAATATGAGTTACGGGCCTTGAAGGTATCGCCTGTGGAAGAGGTGTTTTCAACCTGGAATTCCAGTTGGTATACAATATCGATACCTGAGCTGATGGTTTCGCTGCCTTTTACGCCAACGTTGGAAAAGTTGTTTTCAAAGTAGGTTCCGCTTTCGCCAACCGTTACACCATTGGTGCCGCTTTGCAGGGTTGAGCTGGCATCAGAATTGGTAACAGAAATATCGATACGGCCATAGAACTGTGGACCTTCGGCCAGCGCGCCGAATGATGCCAGGGCCATTACCGACGCAACAGATGCAGAGATAAGGGTCTTCTTCATTTTTTCATGCTCCCTAGAACCGAAGTTCTAATCCATTTTTATGGTTATTAATTTGTTTCACGCTATTTTGTTACGCTGACAACAGGCCGTAACAAAGTTGCCGTCAATTTTTACAGGTTTATCGGATGTAAGCTGTGGAGTGGATCAAGCTTTTGGCCACCATATGAAGGATTTAAGACAAAATTATTACGCAGTCCCATCTTGGAGGCTTTTTACGCTAAAAGCATTCAAAAACACGGCATTATGCTGCTGGAATCAACCGGATACAGCAGCTTTTTCGATATAACTTTAGCAGTGATTAATGTAGCTGCAACAAAAATGACATATTGCTGACATAAAAAAAGCGGCTGAAAAGCCGCTTGGAATGTTGTTTATGACGGTTTAGGGTCAGAAGTCTACGCGCAGACCAACAGTCACTACATCGTCGTCCAGATCCACTTTCGCTCCACCCAGGGACATATCGCCGTTAAATCGGGTGTAATGGCCATAAATCAGGGTGTTCTTGCTGAGGCGATGATCGGCGCCCACGGTGTACTGCTTGAGCGTCACATCGCTGACATCCTCCATGCCCTGTTCGGTGTCACCAACGAAGCGGCTTACATATTTACCCATCCCTGAGTCATCCTGGCCATAAGTGGCTTTCAGCGTGGTGTTGCCAAGCTTATATCCGGCGTTGATAAACCAGGTGTCACCTTCAAGGTTGCTGTAGCGGTCAGCCACGTGCTCAGAATTCTGATACAGGGCACCGAGCAGCAACTCACCAAATTTAACCTGTGCGACAGCCCGGTAAGCTTTGATACCATCCAAGCCATCGTTGTAGGCCGCGGCAACATAGTAGTTTTGCGCCTTCAGTGCCTTATCACCCAAAGTGGCGGACACGGCGTAATTATTGCTGCTCCATTCGTCATCCTTACCCGGGTTGTACCAACTGCCTTCACTGTAGTTGTCAGACATGATGTAAGTGGCATTCAGGGTCAGGATGTTGGCGATTTTGGGCGAGTAGTAAGTGATACCGTCGGCCAGACGGCTTTGACCGGCGGCCAGCAGGTCGATATCGGCGTTGGTGTTGCCAAAGAGGTCGAAGCCTCCTTCGGCTTGCTTGAATACTGTGTCATTACGACCAACCAGTGCGGTACCGGCCTGTGTTTGCAATCCTACGTAGGTATTACGGGCGTTGAAAGTATTACCGGAGTTGTCGAAGTTATTAACGCCAAACTCCATCTGATAGATTACTGCGATGTTATCGCTCAGCGCTTCAGAACCCTTTACTCCCAACCAGGAGAAGTTGTTCTCAAACACAGTGCCGTCCTTTTGGTTTTGGGTTGCATAGCCCAAATCCGAGTTGGTCAGAGCCAGATCTGCGCGGCCGTAAAATTCAGGACCTGCGGCCAGTACGCCAAAAGATGACAGGGCGGTTGATGAAGCGATGGCCATGGCCAGAACGGATTTTTTCATAGAAGCGTTCCTTGTATTGAGTAAGTTGTTTATGGGGGGAGCCCATATTTGCTAACTTGGAAACCGGCCGCAGTTTGGCAGGAGAAAACGGCTTTGAGTGTGATAATGCTCACATCACCCAAAAAGGTGGTGTGGTTCTATCATTATGTTTTACTTGAATAAAACAGCTGATTTATGGTGCGGCAACCCATGTGAGGTTAAGTTCGTACTCATTGCTGACAGCAGCAACAGTTCGGCTACAGTCGCAAAGGCGTGTATCACCTGTTTGCCTGGTGCGACAGGCTTTATGCTGCTGTGGGTTTACGCTAAAATGCGGCGTTTTTTATGGCGCGGGGTAACAGGGTGGAACAGCAACTTTCTCAGGCTTATTTAAGTCGCTTCGGTGGCATTGGCAGGCTGTATGGCCAAAAAGCGCTGACCCGTTTCCATCAGGCCCATGTGATGGTCGTGGGCATTGGCGGTGTGGGCACCTGGGTTGCTGAGTCGCTCGCCCGCAGCGGTATTGGCCAGATAAGTCTGATGGATCTGGATGATATTTGCGTTACCAACACCAATCGCCAAATACATGCGCTGGCGGGCACGATTGGCCAGTCCAAAGTGGCGGTGATGGCTGAGCGCATTCGAGAGATTAACCCTGAGTGCCAGGTTAATGAACTTGAAGACTTTCTCACCACCGATAATCTCGTCGATTACCTGCCACGGGATGGTGGTATCGACTATGTGATTGATTGTATTGATGCCGTAAAGCCGAAGGCGGCACTGATTGCCTGGTGTAAGCGTAATAAAATACGGATAGTGACCATAGGCGGCGCAGGTGGGCAGATGGACCCTTCTAAAATTCAGGTGACGGATTTGTCCCGCACGGTACAGGATCCGTTACTCGCCAAAGTGCGTAACATTCTGCGCCGTGAATATAACTTTTCCCGTAATCTTGAACGCAAGTTTGCCATTGAAGCGGTATTTTCTACCGAGCCGCTGACTTACCCTGGCAGCGACGGAGAGGTATGCGCCACCAAGCCTGAGAATGGTGGCAGTATGCGGATGGATTGCTCGTCCGGTTTTGGCGCAGTCACCGTTGTTACCGGTACTTTTGGTTTTATGGCGGTCAGCCGCGTATTGGCCAAATTACGCCAGCAGGCAAATTCCTGACCATTTCAGATATGGTAGTGGTATCCGGCAGAGGGTGGTGTGCCTTGTTGTAAGCCTTCCTGCGTTATGGGAATGCTCAGTACAAAAGTAGCGCCACCCAGCGTGGAGTGCCCTTCGTATCTGAGGCTGCCCTTTAGCAGGGTTGCAGCATTAAAAGCCGCCGATAGCCCCAGTCCTGTGCCGCCTTTTGAGCGGCTTGTAGTGTAAAAAGGCTCAAACATATGCTCAGCAACATCGGAGCTGATGCCCTTACCGTTATCTTCCAATCGCACTATCAACATGTGGCTGTCCAGATACGCTTCAATCCGGAATTTGTTTTCGCGGTTGGGACTGAAGGCATGGGCATAAATGTTAGACATCAGATTGTTGAGGATTTGATTCAGCAGGTTGTAGTTTGTTTCAACGGTTAGCTCGTCCGGAATTGACAGTTCCAGCGTGGCTGACATGGGGGCATACATAACCTGCGTCGCTTCATAGATGTCACGACATACCTGTGACAGCAAAATCTCTTCATGGGCGTCGTTGCTTTGCTCAGCAGCAATGGTTTTAAATTTTTGGATAAGATTACTGGCGCGGGTGATATTACTGACAATTAACTCACAGCTCTGCTGATATTCTTCCAGAATGCCATTGATCTCTTCCAGGGTTGCATCTTCGCTGTGGATGAGTTTTATCAATTCATCTATATGTGCAAGCTGGGCGCTGGCGGCAGTGAGGCAAATGCCGATGGGGGTATTTATCTCATGAGCTACCCCAGAGACAAGCCCACCAAGTGCAGCCATTTTTTCCTGTTCAACCAGGGCTTCCTGAGCTCGTTTGAGAATGAGCAGTGACTGCTCCAGCTCCATGGTGCGTTCTTTGACTTGTTTCGCCAATTCATCTTTATAGGAACGTTCAAGCTCCAGTAAGCGTTCCCTGTCTTCGAGTGCTGTTTGTAACTCAGATTTCGAGCGTTTGAGTGCGCCGAACGAGCGATGCAATTGCTCCTGCATCTCATTGATAGCTAACGCGACCTGATCGAACTCATTTTGTGAGCCGCGTTTGCTGAATTTGAGGGGGTTATAGTCTTTTTCTACGTCGATATTTTGGCAATAGGCCGCCAGTGAGTTCAGGTGTCGGGTGATATTAAGCCACACCAGAATGAGAATCATGCCTGCCACAAGGAAAGTCTTAATGGCGTTAGATAGCAGGATAACTATCGCTTTGTCATAGAGCCGATGATAAACCTCATTGAGATCGGCCTGTATGACAAGCTTACCAACGGAAATGTTTTCAGTGCCTGAGTTGTAGTTAAGGGCAAACACCCGTTCTATGATGTTTTTTTCAATAGCGACGCCGCGACTCCAGTGTTGCCCACTGTCGTCATCAATAGAAATATAAGTAATATCAGGTAATTGTATTAGCCCTTCAAGCTGGGTGTTAATAAGGCGCTCATCGATTACCCAAATGCTTGCTGCCAGCACATCAAGGCTGACTTTTTCGATGTTGGAAAAAGCACGATCTATACGGTGCAGATCGCCATTGTAATCATTGTAGAGTTGGTAGCCAGTAGTGATCAGAGTGATCAGCGAGCTGAACAGAACAATCGAAATCATCAGCTTCCGACCAATTTTGCTGCTTACCGCCTGGCGAGAAAAAACCAGCATTTGTTTCCTTGCATCCTGGTCTCATTGATTTAGATATAAGCATAGTTGGGATGCGAAAAAAACACAGTTTTTGTGGACTTATCTTATCTTTCCGTGATGGCCTCAAATTTGCTTGTAAGCTGGCATGTACAATTTTTTGACGGACGGAATTGCCATGTACAAACCAAATTGGGGTGCGTTGAAAGGGGCTTCTGCTAAAGAGTGGGGATTCAGAGCCATGTTGTGGCTGCTTATCGCTACATCGGCTTTGAAGTTTGCGCCTATGGATTGGCTGGCGTTATTGCACCTTGATGGATGGACTGGCGCCAACTCATCCCTGTTGGGGTTGGGGCTGATCATCTCGGTGGCGTTTTTTGTGGCGCTGCTGGCTAATTTTCTGCTGGATGAAGCGATAGGTTACCTTGGCAGCAAACGCAAAAAAGAAATCATTGAACATAAGGTTCAATTACTCGATCCGGCTGAGCGTGCGTTGCTGCGGGAGTTTTTTTTACAGGGCAAAACCATTTTGACTTTGCCTGTTGAAGAATTGGCGGTACGCAGTTTAGTTGAAACCAACATCCTTGAGTGTATCGGTAATATCAAACATTATGCGATACAGGGGGCTACTGCAGATTACAAGATAAGTATGCTGGCCAGGGTTTACCTGAACCGCAGCGTACTGAGATTGCCAAATGGTGAGCTGAGTCAGGAAGATATGCTGAATCTGATAAAAGCTCGCCCCGGATTTGCCAGCAATGTTGTTGCTCACCGCAAACCTCCCCAGCGAGCGGCCTAAATTTTCACTGCGAGCAGATAAAAAAGGGGGGCCATTTGGCCCCCTAATTCACTCTTGAAACATGCACAGTTAAGAACATTGAAAGCAAAAAACTAAGGCTTTGCAGACTTCGAGAACAACATCCACGTGATGTAGGAAACAATTCCAATAGTGGAGAAAATTACAATCATTGAGAGTAACCCAATCGGGTTGCCAAACATCAAATCCAGCCAAAACGCCATGATTGAAATCCTCTTTCTCTCGAAGTCAACGCTAACTTACTCCCAGAGATGTTTTGCTTTTCTGATCTCGATCAATAAAGCCCCCTAATTGATTACACCACTGAAAAACAAGTGTTAATAAATTGATGTGCATCAAGTTTTGCTTAACTTCAAAACCCTGAATCACGCCTGTTACTGAGCGGGGGGCGGTCTTCAGACGTGCATATCACTTTGGAGGTTAATGGTGCTGGATTTGCCGGGCCGGAGTGCCAAGCATTTCAGTTACGAAAAAGCGTTGTTCACAACCTTCGGCTTGCCTCAGCAGCACAACCAGGCGGCTAATAAATTGTTGTTGCGGTATTGGATTATCAGCGCAGATTTGGCCAGGAAGAAGATTTCAATGCTGAATTAATGTGATTGTTCAGTGTCTGGCTAATAGAACCTATGCCTGCCAGTGACGTAGGTTGTTGCCCATTTTTTATCAGTAAAGGTATCAATTCACTATGTTGGCTGATTTTTTAAGCGATTGACTGTCAGTGGCATTTAAACTCAGGTAAAGGGCTTGCCAAGTGATGGGGCACAGGTATAATCCATGCCCAGAGTCGATGACCGAATTCGGTTACGACCACACAATATGATGCCAGAGTGGTGAAATTGGTAGACACAGGGGATTCAAAATGCGCTGCGTCTTCTCAAAAAATTTCGCTAAGCTGTTGAAAGTCAAAAGTTAGTTTTAAAAAGTTAACATGTGAAACCCTTGCAAAGTTTTGCAAAGAATTTCGCGAAAAAATTTGTGCCAGAGTGGTGAAATCGGTAGACACAGTGGATTCAAAATCCACCGCCCTTAAAAGCGTGACGGTTCGAGTCCGTCCTCTGGTACCATCCTTAAAGCCGACATTAAGTCGGTTTTTTTGTATCTAAAATAAGGTGTTACACGCTTACGCCTTAGTCCGGAATCGGTTCCGTTTTCTGCTTTTTTTACCCTTCAGTCCTTCCAAATTTACCATCCTTTGCAAGGCACTCCGGCACCTTTTTGCTCTCGATTTTGCCCCTAAATTGACTATCTCAGCTTTGCACATCATTCCGGCGAAATGGTTACGGTAAATACGTCCATTTCGAGCCAGTAACTGAGGAAGTTTGACTCCCATACTTGGTATATCTCCACAGCTGACTTGATGCTGTAGACGCCAACCATGTTCTGAAACACCTTGCAGTCGAAGTCAAAGTCCAACTCCTTCGCGAGCTCCCAGCTGTCACCCATACCGACATAGCAAAAGTCGGTGATGTAACTTAGGCGCAGGTATTCTCCCTGCCGTTCAAGACGGATTTCCACTGGATGAAAACCGCCTTTGCTTGGACTGTAGTTCGGATCTTTAAAGCTGATTGTGATGACTGAGCCGACCGTGTTGCTGACACGCTGCTCAAGCGCACTCAGCATTTTCTCCGACACAGGTAAGACTAACTTTCTGATGATGGTATTCATGGTGTGGTTTCCTTATTCAAAGATGTCGCTGTGCGACTCACGTAGGCTATGGTGTTGGTTTAATCCGATAATCACGTGATCAATCACAGTGATATCCAGCAACTTGCCGGCCTCGACGACTTTGCGCGTGAACGCAATGTCATGACGGCTGGGCTCTGGGTTTCCCGACGGGTGGTTATGGATGAGGATGACGCTCGGCATATTGAGGATCACAGCGCTGCGTAGCACTTCTACTGCGCGCATACTGATGCTGTTGACTGTGCCTGTCGCCACCACTTCAACGCAGTTAATCGTGTTCTGTGACGTCAGATTCGCGACGACAAACACTTCCTTCGACTCGTACTTGAGATAGTCGAACACTTCTGCAGTCTGCGCAGGACGCTTGAGCTCCTTTTCAGCGAGCTCGGAATTTATCTCGCGGAATTGATACTTCACGTTGATTTCCCGAATGATAGCCATTGGATTTCTCTCCTTATCAAACGCCAGAAACAACAAAGGGGCCGAAGCCCCTTGCTGGAGTCGGCAATAGCGTCATGCGTTAGCTTTGGTGGTGTTGGTGGCAGTAGGTTTTGACTTGGCGGCTGTCTCTGACTTCGCAGTAGATTTGCTGTCATTTACAGGCTTCTGCTTTTCAGGCGGCAGTAAAAAGTCATCCAGCTCTCCTTTCTCAACTGCATCTATCAACAGTCGCAGGATCTCCGGCAACTTGGCTTTGTCTCCCACATCAATGGTGGGCTTCCCCTTTTCCAGCTCAATGACTTTTCCACTGACTCTGACTTCGAGAAAGTAGTGTCCATCACTGTCGTAGTACCAGGGCCGGACATTGTATTTCCGGCGAATAGTCTTACGCTCTCCTGTCTCGGGATCTTTCACGGTCTTCTCGCGGAAGGCTTCAAACGGCTTTCCGGCAACATCGCACTCTGCCATTTCCAGTTGCATGTCGAGCTTATCCAGCATCTTCATGCGTTTCCCAAGCACAGGTGGCTTCGGGGCAATTTCAGGGCGAACGACGACCTTGAGCGAACTCAATACATTAGACATGGTGTTTTCCTCTATCGGTGGGTTATCGGATGAATCCGATGGGGCGCTGTACTTGCTTGCGGTTGTTCTCCGCACTTAGCAAAGCAACAGCATTGGCTCTGTGGTTCTGGTTGGGTTGAAACATCATCCTGCGCGCAAGAATGGCAAAGTCTCCGGGCGTCAGATACGTAAGCTTGGCAAGGGCAGACTGCTCATCTACTGTCAGCTTTCGCAGTTGCAGCGTCTGTCGATACAGCAACTCCTTTTGCTGCTGAGTGAGATAGTCACACTCCAACTTGAAGTCGAAACGACGCATCACAGCGCTATCGAGCGCATTCAGATGATTCGTCGCTGCAAACACAGGCACTTGGCAGCATTCGAGCTGGGACAGCAATTCATTAACGAGTTGCACTTCGTGAACTGCATTCGCGCTCTCTCGCTTCGATAAGATGCTGTCGACTTCATCAAGTAATATGAGCTGCTGCGACTGCTGAGCACTGCGAAACAGCGCAGCGAGCTTTTGCTCACTGTCCCCAACATATTTGCTGAGTACATCCGAGCTTTTAATGTGCAGTACATCGAGTCCCATGCACTCTGCGAGATAGTGCGGCCAGGCGGTTTTCCCTGTCCCTGGTGGTCCGGTGAGTAGCACCCGTACCGGAAGTCCTTCACTGACTGCAAATTCAATGTCAGCAAGTGTTGCATTCGCTTCCTGTCCTTTGAGATTGAACAGCGCAGGATCGAACGCAATATCGCCTTGATAACGCGTGTTGGATACCTCCTTGCCGCTTGCCTGCTGTGTTGATGCAATCACGCTGTCTATCAGCGCTTCTGCTTCTTCTCCTTGAAGCTCCAATGTCTTCGCAATATGCGCAGCATTTGCAATAACGGCAGGTGATACGTGAAGACTTCCTGCGAGCTGCAACATGAACTCCTTGGAGACATTGAGCGGACTCAGAATCGGCTTATTCATCCGATAATAGAAGTGCTCATCCGGTACAGGCAGTTCCATCACAAGCTTGAAGCGACGCACATAGCTTTGCTCCAACAGCTCCACATGGTTGGTAATCCAAATAGCAGGAACAGCATTGGATTCCAGTAGACGCACAAACGCTTCCTTCGTGTAGACAGTGCTGATGTCATCAAACAGTCCTTCACATTCATCGACGAGCAGGACAGTGCTGTGACTGTGCTTCAGCAGCGATTGCAGCATATTCATATAGCCGAGCCGCCTGCGTGACGGAGAGCCTGTACCTATGTCATCGAGTAAACGTCCTTCTTCGACATGCACACTTCGGACTTCCAGTAATTGCCTGTTAATGGACTTTGCGAGTGTACGCGCTAACTCCGTTTTACCAGTGCCAGGCTCGCCATACAGCAGGATATTGATCCCTTTAAGCTGCTGCTTGGTCGCGGCAGCAAGATAGCGTTGCAGCATCTGTGCATCGACATGCTCAAACTGCTTCAGCGTGAATTGCGCAGCAGGACTTTGGACAGTGACTTCCGACAGTAGCTCGGCAGGTTCACTCAATTTATGCGTCGTCAGCGTATTCGCTAAACGCCCGGAGAGACGCAGTAATCCGAGATGATATGTCGATGACGCACAGATTAGCTGGAAGTCCGTCAGCGTTTTGAGGATGTTATTGAAGTCGTCTTGCGTGATGTTGTAATGCGCACAGAGCGTACGTTCCAACACCATAGGATCTGCATCTGACAGTTGCTGCATCACATGCTGTAATCCATCGTTGCTGCTCAGTACTATCATGAACTCCAGCATCTTTTCAGCATGTTTCGGCAGTTCGAAGGTGCGGCTCAGAAACGCAGAGTTGTGCTGCACAGTCTCGGATACGACAGGATTGCTATCCTTCGCTGGAAGCAGCGCAGTGATGTCATCCCACTGATAGCGCTGATGCACACTTGCGTCTTGTCCTGTCAGGATCCTGAGTGTTGTTCCCGACAGCGAGAAGTCCTTTTGCCATGCCTCATTTACGAGTAGCTGAGCGTAATGGGATGCGAGAAACTGACACTGCTTGTTGTTTCTCAAGCAACGTTTTCGCTTAATCATGTCTGTCTCCTGCGCTTGCGTATCGGCGGCGCATCAAAGTTCAACTGCGCTGCAGCTTGTCGCATAAAGTCATCGCTGCGTTTGTCATACAGCGTTGTTGTACTGATATCAGCGTGTCCCGCCATTTGCCGGACTGTGTTGATATCCACGCGCTGGGACAACAAGCGGGTAATAAAGGTGCGGCGAAGGTCATGGGGAGAAACGCCTGGAACGCCGAGCTCTGACAACGTTTCCCGGACGATGCGATATAACGTATCTGGACTGACAGCCGTACCCGTTCGCTTAATCCCTGTGAGACTGCATTTGCAGATCAGATAGCCTTGCTGCTGCCCACGGACCTTGAGCCATGTAACCAGTGCCTGCTCTACCCATGCTGGGAGAAACAGAATGCGACTCTTGTTACCTTTACCTGCGAGTACTGTCAGCGTCTGCTTCTCTAAGTCCAGCTCTGAGAGCTTGAGCGCTGCAAGTTCGCTGCGTCTTAGCCCTGTGCCGAGGAACAGCGCGAAGATTGCGAATGTCCGTTTTCCGTAGTCAGTCTTTCGCTCTTTCAGTCGCGTAAACAGTGCTGTCACTTGTTCGTTTGTGAGTGGATTTCCCTGATGCTGTCCATGCTTCATCTGTCCTATCGTCTCGATATGCGCAACTTGGGAAACATCTGCTTTTCCCATCAGCGCTGCGACTTTGACGATATTCCGAATAGCTGTCATTGCTCTGTTGATGGAACGCGCTGACCAGCCAGCATGCACCATCAGCGCCCGAAGCTGCATTGCTTGCTGATAGTCGATCGCAGAGAGCTTTAGTTCCAGTTCGCTGCTGTGCCAGTCCATCAGTTTGCCGATGCTGCGCATCTGCGAATGGATAGAACGCTGACTTGTCGCCGATAACCGGCTCAAATACAGCGCGTACGGAGTCGCTGCAGTCATAGTTAACTCCAGTGGATTCAGATTGAGATGTTGAGATAGTGGATTGAATAGATGTGGGATAGCGATACCACGCTATAAAGCCATGGTATCACTGGAAAAGCGGTGTTTCAGCCGGTGTTTTTGACACGGCTGAAGCTCGACTATTTTTTCCTGGACTTAAGAATAGCCTTTGCGTTACCAGCTATAGATTGACTTTCGCCAATGTTCTTTTCCTTTGAATTTGTTTGATTTTTTTCTTGTTTTTGCATGCCCCAACGCCTGTTTATCTTGACGTTAATAACCCCACGATTTAATTCGATGAACGCATAACGTGTGCCCTGGCACTTTGCATCTACATTCGGGATATCATTTCCATATGGGACAGTTGTAAGGGTAAGCAATCCTAAGTCATGTAACTTTGTCAGATACATATGAATCTGCTCAGGAGCATCTAAAATGATGTTTTCTTTCTTTAGCATGTGAAAAAACGAGGTTTTAGGTTTTAGGTATTTTTTGACCTTTTCTAGGGCGGGAGACTTGGCATATATGTACTTTGGCGATGGGTTTTCTTGTTGGTTATCAATGCTTAACGTGATATCGATTAATTCGATTTCAGAGATTTTCTCGAAGCAATACAGTTCATAAAGGAAAAGAGCAAGCTTAATTTCATCTGCATTGATCTCTTTTGCTGCAATGATGTTTAATACATGATGTAGATACTCCGAATTCTTTGAAAATCTTGCAAAATCAGGTGTTTCTGAGGTTGGCATGTGTTTTTTGAGTAGTGCTCTCTCAGTAATTTTTTTTGTTAAAATGATGGGGTGGTCTTTAGTTCCCAACTTTTCTATATCCATATCTATATCCATATTTTTGCTCTCCAACATTGCATCTCATTGTATTTAAAATACATTCTCTATTTTACTCATGAAAGTGTGAATGCATGCCGCAATCATGAAATTTGTCAATACACGAGCTTTCCATCTCCCCTAAGCATTGAATCTACTGGATTCCAACCACTTTCATGAAGAGATATTTTTAAAAAAATTCAGAGCGATAGATGTAGAACGGTCGGCATTCGTTCTCAAAAAACAAAATCTCTCTATGTCATTGTTTTTAAATACCATTATTTGAACTCTGTGTAGCTACCAAAGTTCTCCCACCTTTTTAGACTCAATTTTGTTACGAGACCTTATGTGATCCAGAAGTGGGAGTCGGAGGGAATACCTTATTTTTCATAATGATATTGTATTTCCGTTGACGAAGTTCTGAGCTTCTCTCGACCAGCCATTGAATAGCTAAGGAGTTATGACAAATGAGTATCAATAACGCAAAAAACCTAGAGATCGTTGAAGCCTGTCCGACAGAAATGCGGACGATTGCTCATGAAACAATCTTGTGTCTGATGGGACTTAAGGACGGAATTAACCACCTGAAATTTTTTACTTATGGTTCCGATGACAATGGGGGACAAGTGGAAGGGATTAGACCCAAAAGCCCCTTTACCTTCTATGTTCAGGTTAAATATCCAAAAAGCCAATGTGGTAATGACTTGGAGGTATTCTCAGCTCGGACGAAAGATGCCGTCTATTGGTACAGTTCAAAGCAAGCGTTTGCTGCGGTGTATTGCTGCGAATGTAATGATGAGGCTCGTAAGCACTTGAAGTCTATTACTGCTCCGACACATTGTGAATTTCGCATCCTGTCAAACGTTCGCCTTGGTCGAAAGAATATCAAAATTTCGAATCAGCCTAAGATATTGACACACTACGAAATAGTAAGCCGAATCGGCTCGATTGATTGGCTCCCTCATAGATCATTCTCAGAAATCGGAGACTACGCAATGTCTCTTGATGAACTTGCTGTCCCACCAACCTTGTTCAAGGCGGCAAAATCGATATGGATGCGAGGCAATAGCAATTTTGACTATGTTATTGGTTCAATCATTGGTCTTACGGGAGCTATCCTTGCTCAAGACTTCCGGGTGGCAGTGCATAAGGGCTCTACAACTCATGTATCCCCTAATATTTGGGTAATGAATGTTGGTCATCCTTCAGCAGGGAAAACACCAGTGATGTTGGCAGCCTTAAAAAGTGCAAGCAGTTGCATATTTCAGCGTGACGAAAGTCGGGAGCGGAAGGAGGAAATGGCAGAGCAGGTCATACGTCAACAAATTAAGAGCAGTCTTATGAAAGCTGCCAGCAATAGTGATGACGAGGAAAATCCTTGCCTTTCAATAGATGAAGTTGAGCTCCAGTGCAAAGCAAGACTAGCGAAAATCATGCCTAAGCGCAGAAATAACAGAGGAATTCACATTTCCACGGATACGACTCTTGCAGCGCTTTATAAGCTGATGCAACTCGGCCGACCGATTGCTTATGTTGCCGACGAAGGTGGAGCGTTCTTTAAAGGTATGGAAAAGCCTGATGCTTCGTCATCAGCACTTCGCGGCATTTTTTTGAATAGTGAATCTGGTAATGGGCATCTGAACATTTCACGTGCCAATCAGGATGATAAGGTCATAGAGAAGGCTGTCGTTTCAGTGCTTGCAGGAATTCAGCCTGATGTTCTGGAGCCTTTTATCAGTGCAGCTCAATCAGGTAATGGGAATGATGGATTGCTAAATCGTTTCCAGTGGATGGTGCTCCCCGTTACAACTCATGACATTCCATCAATTAAAGGTGGATTCTCTGAGCTGCAGATTATCACTTGCAACCAGTTTTTTGATTCTCTTGCCAAATGGAGACCGAATCTGCTGTCTAGTGGTAGTGGCGACCATTTGCAGATTCATTTTTCCAGTAGTGCCCGTAAGGCTTATGAAAACTGGCTTATTCATCTGCAAAATGAGCGTCGTAAGTATGATCCTAAGCATCTGATGCACAGCCAACTCGGCAAATACGAAGCGCTAGCTTGTAAGTTAGGACTGATTTTTCAGGTATTCCTTAATTACGATGTTGATCATGACACATTTACGCCGATTAAATTCATTTCTGCAGAAGCTTTTGATTACGTTGAGCAGACTATTGACTATCTAAAGTCCCATGCGATGACGATTTTTGGGGTTGATGGGGTAGCAAAACAAGAAAAGTCCAAGCTTTTGTTTGAAAGGCTGAAGAAGAAGGACGTAACGAAGATGTTGTCAGTTTCTGAAATGGCCCAATGCAACTGGAAGGGCTTTAGTGGACGCGGCGATGAAGCAAAAGAAGCACTCCTGGAAGCTCTCCACTACCTCGAAAAGTGCGGTTTGGTTAGGCCAAAATTTAAGGACGGTAAGAAGGTTTGGCAAATCAACCCCAAAGCTGTCTGGTAGACCTCATTGATGTTTGGGGAGAAGCCCTCCCCGCAAGGTTACTGGTGTGATTAGTGTGCTTAGTGTGCAAATTCAAAAGTGAATCCAAAAACAATGGTCACTGCTCTAACAAATTTGGAACACAACACTAATCACGCTAGCCAGTGTAACTCACTATAATACAACAGTATTTTTTGTTGTCTCTATATTGAACTATCTAGAGAGCAGTGTATGACATCTCCTTTTAGTAAGAACTTACCTAGTGTGATTAGGGTTCATTCTGCAACTACTTATAAGCATGCGGTAGGTGCTTACAAAGAAGCAACGAACCATCTGCGATTACCGGCATGCAGAACCCTTAAGGCCCCGAAACCAGTAAGGCAAGAGTTGAAGGATTGGTATCGCCATAAGCCAACAAACCGGAAATTCAGTAAAAACATGCTTGCCAAGCTGTCCCGCTACATGAGTGCGATGTTGGAAGATCCCGCTGAATATGACTGCGAACCATTCGTCGACATGCTGTATCTGACAGTGGATGCTGATTCTTCTGTTGTAAGCGGGTTGGATGAGGCTGTGACACAATATCAAGGGAGTCTGCTGAAACTTAAGAAAAGTGGTCCAACATGGATGCTTAAGAATAACAAAGACGTTTACATAAACTTCGCGTCCTTCGTTAACGTCGAAAAGTCTAAAATCCGTATCAGCTGGGGCCTCCATGAGAAGGTAAAAGAGCATCGCCCGAACCAGCGGCTTTTGAAAATTGCTTTTAATCCTGCAAGGCACACAGAGCAGGAGCTTATTGAGTTTTTTCAGTGGATAAAGTCTTTGCTCGGGAAGCGTGCTAAGGCTTTGTTGAGGGTAGCTAATGTTACACGAATAGACATCGCAATGGATCTCTTCGGTGTACCACTACGTTATCTCCTCATAGACCGCCCGAACGTCAAACATCTCAACCATCACCTAAACCTAGCGGCCAAAGGCAAGCTAATCGGTACGCAAAAGTTCGGTAATCCCGCGTCAACGTGCCTTCATGCCTACGACAAGGTTCAAAAATACTATGATGTGGGGCCATACATTGTTTCGCTGCTTGGTTACAACGTCGAGGACGCCGGACTCATTCCCATTTCGAGAGTAGAAAAGGCGTTTAGGCCCGCCGACACCGTTCCTGTGAGCCTTGGTAACCTGGAGGCCTTGCCTTATTTTCTTAAAGGCACCTGCTTCTACTGTCCAACATTGATCAATTTGCTAACGCCAATGCAAAAGCTTGAAGTTAAACAGTATGGCTTTGCGTACTGGTTTCGAAAGCTCAAGAAGAAACAATGGGCACACAAGAAGCGGATGGACAGTTACGTGCTTAAAGAGGATCACGACACGCTGCATGCAGTTCAGATAGAAGCCCTGAAAAGGTTAAAACGACTGATATTGGACGCATGACACTGTACGATCATGGCACTTAAGTAACTGCCTGTGCCCATAGTCATTGCCGAAAATGGCCAAAACACACTATACTGTATATATGAACAGTGATTTGTGTGTATTCCATGAAAGTCATTCCTCTTAGAGCGAGAGCAGGGATCACCGGCTTTGAAAGTCCCGCAACGGATTACTACCAACTCCCCCTGAGCCTTGATGAGCTACTTATCGAGCATCCGAGTGCGACCTTTATCGGTCAAGCGGCAGGGGACTCCATGCAAGGGGTTGGGATTTTCGATGGCGATGTCTTGATCGTAGACAGGCACGTGATGGTGAGAAGTGGCGATGTGATAGTTGCAAACCTGAATGGCGAGTTTGTCTGTAAGCTGATAGATACCAGGCGCAAGCTTCTGTTGTCTGCCAACGAATCTCATCAGCCAGTTCCTGTATTGGAGTGGGATCAGTTTTCCATTGAGGGAGTGGTGATCCGCTCTATCCGTTGTCACAGGCCAAGCAAGGTCTTGGAGGCGAGCTGAAATGTTCGCCCTGGTCGATGCCAACTCCTTTTACTGCAGCGCCGAGCAAGTATTCAGACCGGATTGGCGCGGAAAGCCCATTGTGGTGCTGTCAAACAATGATGGCTGCGTAGTTGCTGTAAACAAGCAAGCCAAGGCCGCAGGGGTTGAAAAATTCAAAGCCTTCTTTGAGGTACGAGACTTGTGCCGGAAGGCAGGTGTCATAGCACTATCATCAAATTATGAGTTGTATGGCGATCTCTCATCCAAGATGATGCAGATCATTGGTCGCTTTGCACCCGAACAGCATGTTTACTCAATAGATGAGTCCTTTCTTTCTTTTCGCCGCTCATATCCAGCCATAAAAGACCTCTATTCCCAGGGCATGCTAATCCGGCGCACAGTATGGAAAGAAGCGCGTTTACCCGTGTGTGTGGGTATGGGCTCAACACTGACACTAGCCAAAGCCGCCAACCATGCAGCGAAAAAACTCGAAGGCTATCGGGGGGTTTGTGTCATTGATAGCGAAGATGTGCGCCAGTATGTACTTGAACAAATGGCTGTAGGAGATGTGTGGGGGATTGGCCGCAAGTTATCAAAAAGACTGGAATTGATGGATATTCGCAATGCCTGGCAGTTGGCCAACATGCCCCCAGGGTTAGCACGTAAACAATTCAGCATCGAAATGGAGCGTACCGTTAGGGAGCTTTCTGGATTGCCGTGTAAGGGCTGGGATGAAGCCAGGGCGGACAAGAAGCAGATATTTTCAACCCGCTCTGTGGGTGAGAGGATCACTGATATGCAATGTTTGAATCAGGCAATTGCCAAGCATGTAGGAATTGCTGCGGCCAAAGCCCGCAAGCAAGGCAGCCTTACTGGCGCTGTGTTGGTGTTTGCCAATAACAGCCCCTATGACGAACGTCCTGTGGGTTTTAAGCGGTTGGTTAAGTTTGCCGTACCTACAAACTGCTCCGCAGTTATAACCACCGAAGTAAGTAGGGTTGTACCTGAACTTTACCGCCCAGGTGTGCGTTACTACAAGATTGGCGTAGGGCTGCTCGACCTGACAGACGAAGTACACTTTCAAGCTGATCTCTTTTCACCGAACCCAGCAAATCCTCGGATAATGCAAGCCTGTGATGCCCTTAACCACCGTTATGGCTCTGATACCTTGTTCCTCGCGGCACAAGGTATCGAGCAAAAATGGGCGATGCGCCGAGAGCTGCTTACCCCACAGTACACGACCAATTGGCACCATCTTCCCGCAATACGGTGTTCCTGATAGCCACTGTCACTTGCCGTATAAATCGGAACGGCGGTAGATAAAAAGTATTAAACCTGTGGCCAATTTTACTTAACCTCTACAATCCTAGATGTCGACCTTCAAGAAGTTGTCTGTCTGATCTACTTGGACAATGACGCTGAGAATCTGGCGGGTCTTCGGTATATGGCTCAGAATATGTTCTGCATCGAGGCAACCAAGATCAGCGTGCGAATGAAGCTTAAGCGTTGCATGATTAATACCGGATTTTTAGAAGGCAGCAAATGAAACCAAAAAGCCTGCTTGATCTTCGTAAACCTTACTCGCCAACATGGAGTTAAGTGATTTATTTTTTATATATTTAATTTCATTAGTTAAAATATAGGAGCCAGAATCCATAAGGCAATAGAGAAAGGAATAAGAAAATTTTTATGTTTCTTTCAAAAATTTTAGTGTTTTCCGCGTCATCAGTATTTCTCACTTCCTTGAGAAATTAGTACTGACTTACCGTAGAGATAAGCCAGTTTTTGGTACTATCAAGATCGAAAGTTCTAGCGCCGTATGCTAGTTGGAGCGCCTTCGGAGGTAAATACTCATCAAACTTTTCAACTCGTTTTTCGAACACAAAATTTGCGAGCTCCTCAGCGCTTGGCAGCTCAAGATCTTTCAGCGATTGTAATTCCGATTTAATATTACTTAAACACGTATTACTGACTTCAATAACCCCCGCGTAAACACCCGTTTCATACCCATTTTTAATGAGTAATGTTGCTATCGTGTTGACGACCTTATCGCCATGCCATGTAAAGATGTATACATCATTACCGTGTTGAAGCAATGAATTCTGCTGCAGTGAAGCCTCGTTAAAAAAAGCCACGCCCTGTCTAAACAGCTCTCTCGCGTTGGCATCAGCAAAGTCAATTTTTTGGTCAGCAACGGCGATTCGGTAATCGCCATCATTTAAAATTTTAAACATTTCCTGGCGCACCACGTTATGCACTGACATACCGCTACCACCGAACTTTGGAGGCTTTCCTCCCTTTGCCCGTTCAACATAAATCGTCCTTTTTTCGCTGTCGATATCTTTGACTATCCACCTTCTTCCGCCAAAAATAATGTGTTGTCCAACGAGTACCAATGAGTCGATAGGCAACGTACCAAGCGTTTTGGTACCACTGACAATCCTGAATTCTTCAGGAGTTTTGAACACGGCATAGAATGAGTAATGCCCAGTTATTCGTTCACCTAAAACACCTAAAACTAACTCTCCACTACCAAGCTGAATAATTAATTCTGAGCTACCCATGTGCAAAAGAACAGCCTTATAGTCTGCTGGAGAAACATTTTTGAAAGGCCCTTGTTTGCAAAGCAGGCTGTACAACTGATCGGCTCTAATACCTCCCCACTGTGCAATAACCGCGAGGATTTGATGCAGCAGCGTTGAAAAGTGATAAAGCGATGTATCGGCCGGCTCATACCACTTACTACTGATAAGCAGTCTTATCATGGCAAGGGACTGGATTAACTCCAGACGCAGCTTATCAATCGGGTTTGAATCTTTAGTCAGTTCATCTTCAGCAATCAACATTCTAAGAATAGAGGCGCCGCCCCTGCGTCCTGAACGCCCCATTCTCTGGCGGAGACTTGAAACGGAGTGAGGGGCCGTAACCTGGACAACTGAATTGACTTTTCCAATATCAATACCGAGTTCCAGGGTCATGGTGCACACCGCTGTTGTGGGATATTGTTCTTGTTGAAGCCGTTTTTCGAGGCTCTCTCTTAGTTCTTTTGAAAGCGAACCATGGTGAGGGAAAAACTCATTAGGTACATGTTGTTGATCACACATGTCGCTTAACGTTGCCGCTATGCTTTCCGTTCTATTGCGGCTGTTAGCAAAGACTAGGTGGTTTCCACCGCGGCAAAACTTATAGAGATCTTGGCAAATTTTATATTCAGCATCGATGGGTTCTTCGACGTCTACCTGAGCAGGATTAATATAGCCTTTTATCTGGACTTTAAGTGTTGAGACAGCATTTGTATCCCTGATAATTTTGCATGGTAATGATTGGTTAGGGCGCAAAGCCAAAGGGACTTTCTCTATTTCGCCTAGCGTAGCACTTAACGCGACCCTTGGAATGGGGGACTTTAATCGTCCAAGTAGGTGTTCTAGCCTATGGAGTAATGAGAGTAAATGGTGTCCACGCTCTGAGCCTAAAAAGGCATGGAACTCATCAATTACAACATATTTTAGTTTAGAGAAAGCCGATTTAACCCACCCGGCATCGCGGATGAGAAGCGACTCAAGTGACTCCGGCGTGATTAAAACAATGCCAGCAGGAGAGGTTTTCAGCTTATTTTTTTTGCTCTGAGGGCTATCTCCATGCCAGGGCGTAACTGGCATATCAAGTAAGTCTGATAGACTTTCCAGGCGCCTGTCTTGGTCATTGATTAGCGCTTTGAGGGGACTGATATAGAGAATACCGACCCCTTCCTGTTGTTCTGCAATAGCACTGATTGCCGGGAGAAAAAACGCCTCGGTCTTACCTGCAGCAGTTGATGCGCTTATAAGAACATCTGTTTTGGCTGATAAAATGGGATCGATAGCAATACTTTGGATCTCTCTGAGTCCAGACCAGCCTTGCTGAAAAATCCAACGCTGAACTCTGATGTCCAGCTTCTGATGCTCATCCCTCATAGTTTAAAGTCGGCCAGATCATCCTCAGTATCTTCTATAGAAAGCTCAACATCGGAAGGTTTTTCTTCTTCAATAGCCACAGAGACGACAAGATTATTCCAGGCAATATTCGGATTCTGATCGATAACCGCAAGCATATCCAAAAATGCCTTAATGGTGTTCCTGGGCGTTCTAAAGTAAGCATCACCGATGGTTTGGCTACAGTGTTTTAAGAACGCCTTTAACGACTCATCAGGAACAAGATACTTACTTTCATCACCCTCGGCATAAACATGACGCAAGTTTTTCAACAGGATGTAAAGTTCTTCCGGCGTCAAACTCGCCAGATGTAATGCAGGGGATGAATAATCGATAACACCGGCTTGTTTAGCAAAGGTGTTACCGGCAAGCCTGGACTGTAACGCTTCATAGCTGTAAAGGCCTTTCCTGGGATCCAGAAGGAATTCGGGAGTACCGCCAAGCAAAAAACCCAAATGCTCCGCAGTTCCCTGAAGACAGTCATTCAGGATGCGTAAGATCTGTTCGTAGTTCGATGTTCTTGCTGTGGTGTTATTGAGTTTATAAAGGTTCACCATCTCATCTAGGTTGACCAAAAGCCCCTGATAGCCGGCTTGGCGAACAAACAAACTCATCAATTTGAGTGAGTCATAAAATGACGTATCGGAGATAATTGTTCTTACACCGAGGTCGTTACGAGCATCGGTTTTAGTTGAGTATTCTGCACGTAACCATTTGATAGCATTTGCTTTAAGTAGCTCGTTATCCGCATCATGACCAGTCCAATAGGCTTCGATAACCTTGGCAAAATCATACCCACCAACTAGCTCTGATAAAGACGCTAACTTTTCATGAATGACAGCATTGATGTTCTTTCCGGTGCAATCAGCTTCCATGCGAGCTTCAGTAATAAACTTCTCAACGACACTTGTTAGCGCATTACCGTCAGGTTTATTGCGAGTAGACATGTTGCGCATTAGCTCTGAATATAGGTTTCTTGCTTGGCCTGCAGAGGCGTGAATACGTCTGTCGGGTGATAGGTCTGCGTTTACGGTAACCAGCTTCCTTTCCAGCGCAATAGCTCTTACAACACTTAAAAAAAAGGTTTTACCCGAGCCATATTCCCCAATAATTAATCTAAAGGCGGAGCCCCCATCGGCGATCCGTTCGATATCTTGGATCATGGCCTTGAGTTCATTTGCCCGACCCACCTGAATATGTTGTATCCCGACTTTAGGCGTTACACCCGATTTAAGAGATTGGATAATTGCGTCTCTTTCCTTAGCCCGAATTCTCTTTGCAATCATCATTTACCCCTTAATTCTTCGACAATTTCGAGATCAACATAGATATCACCATCATCATCCAATACAGATGCGTCGACTTTATCGTAAGCCCATTCATTAATCGTTTCTATCGCACCATCGATCATCAGTTTGAGTTTGCTGCAGAGCTCATGAACTTCATGACGAGTCCATACAGCCTTTGTTATTAGCTGCTCAAATAGGGCTAGGTGGGTCATATCCAGACCACTATTATCAGAGATGGTGACCGAAATTTGCTCAGATTCAGGCTCATCATCTTCAGTAAAAATATTTTCCAACATGGCTTTTGCGTCACTTGTATCGTTCTCATGCATGGCCAAAATGTCTTCATCTAGCTGAAACACATCTTTGGTTTTGTCTGCATCTTGCCGCGCTGATAATGAGCCCTTTTGGGTCATAGTTAGGTGGTGGATGTCGCTTGCTACGAGTGATTTATCCAAGCCCAGGGAGGTATATAACTTTTCAATTTGCTTTACTTCTTGAACATCTACCTTACCGTCAGCAAGGGCAATTGATACGATAAATTTCTTCAGGAACTGGATCTGAGTCTCGTTTAGTTGCTTTATTTTTGCGCTCAAACCAGCAGTATTCGCTGGGCTATTTAAACGCCATGTTAGATATGCAAATAACGAATTCTTCTCCGTTGGTGATAGCTTGTCATCATGCTCGATGATTCTGCGAAGCGCTCTGTTCTCATCATCTGCTAAAACACCATCAATTGTCGCCACCATCGCACCAAGTCTTAAGGCGAGCATTACCTGATGAAAAGCAGGAGACGATTCAAAGAATTCTCCATGTCCCGGGGAAAACAATACGATGTTTCCGTCAGCTTTGAACTTGGTTAAGTGAAAGCGTAGATCCGGTGCGATACCAATTCCCGCCTTCGCAGCGAGATTTGTCAGCAGGTCGATTTCCTTTTTATTAAGAGTTTTTGGTAACGGCATTCCTGTATGGGACCAAAACTCCTGAACTGTTGTCAGCCCTTTGTGATCAGCAATAACTTGCTCAGCCCATTGCTTGAAAGAACCAATGACAGGAGAGTCAGATTCGTTTGCAAGCTCCTTGGGCAATAGCATTAATGCAGCGATATCATTCTTAGACGTATCTGCCTTTCCTAAGTACCGGCTATAGCTATTTAGCTCATCAGTGCACTGCTCAGCTATCGGTATGATTTTGTTTAATGGCGCTTTAAGCACGCTAGGGTCGGGTAAATCTTCCAAATTCAAGTCAACGCTATGTATGCCGTTACTGGCTGCATGATAGGAAAGCATGAGTTTTGTTTTGTTGGGCTTTACCGGTATCCCATCGCCAAATTTATCTCTAAACCTTATTTGAAAAAGTTTTCTGAATTCATGTTCGCACCTTCTAGCAGGTGTCTTTAGAGTGTATTCAAATGTATTTTTTAGCCAATCCAGTGCAAGATCTGCGTTAACAGGTTGGCTATTAGCAATCGTGGTCGCAAGTCTAACTTTGAACGACAATCCGTTGTTTATTTCTGGGACATCTGCCGCTCTATGTTCTAGCAATGCCGGTCTTAGCAGGGTCATTAACTCCAGGAAGTTTGTAGAATATCCTCTGAAGGAACGGTTGTCATTGAACACTTTATTGAGGCGCAAGACTTCATCAAATATGGTTAAAAACTCTTTATCTGATACTGAATTATTTGTCTTGTTTTCAATAATTCGTCTTTCAAATCCGTAAAAGTATATGAATACATAGCCAATTGGCGTTCTTGGATCAGAACGGTCCGAAGCCAAAAAATCAAGGTATGCACCCCTACATCCCTTGGATAAAGTGGCATAACTTGGCCAGTAACCGAGTGACTCATCAGTGTATAGATCTGAGCCAGTTTTGAATGTTTTTGCTAGTGCCTGGCGCTTTTCATCGACTAATGATGGCTCAATTCCGTACCCCGAGAGGGCTTTCAGCACCCCGCCAAAATAGAAAAAACCTCTGCTTATTTGCCTGCCATTAATGGTCATTTGGTCTTCTTCGCTGACCCAACGGCCTTTCTGAGTGTTGGACGACTTTTCCGCTTCTGCGCCATAACTTGTATAGACCCTGAATGTCGCGAAATCATCATCTCGGGCACTTTCAACCTCAGAACTAGCAGATGAACGAGTGTTTTTTGAATTGATACTATTGCTTGTAATGCTTACTGACGGGCTAGTGTTAGTACTTACATTCGCTTTTGGTTTTGGTTTCCCAGACCCGAGTTTATAGAGAACAAAAATAACGATTGCACCTATAATGAATTCCATTTTCTTGTCCTTTCGGCGTTCTAGAATCTTTACGTTGCTCGAATTAGGGTTCAAATTCCCTAAAAAGACAACTGAAATTGATAACATTCTTTGTATCAGATTTCGCCTAAGCTGGCAAAAAATAGCCTAGTTTGCAGGGTAAATTGGCGTTGTTGATCAAATCATTGCGTGAACAGCTACTGCCCCAAGGTCTTGCTCGGTTTAACGACCGGTTCCCCCCGAGGGCATACCCAAGCTAAGCATTTTGTTCAAAGCCTTGACTCCGACCATAGCTTCCCCGACTTGGGCATTGTAGTCACGCAGACTCAGGCTTGGGCTTATCAGTTGCTTTTTCGGTACATGGCCGTTTCTGCCAGTGACCTTTTGCAGTAGTCTTGTTGGCGTTTCCACTCTGCCAACTGATCTGCTTTCAAAGCGATTACCGCCTAGTTGCGGATGTGCTCTCCTCGCCAAATGCCTGCATTTGGCCTCGGCGGGATAACTGCGGTGCTCCCTTTACGTGTCAGCAATCGATGACAAGCCTTGGTATCATAAGCGCCATCGGCAGAAACATGCTCAATGCTACGACGCATCGGCTTGAGTAAGGTGCCCAGCACGACGTTGTCGCCAACGCTCTCAAGACTGACTTCCGCCGTAATGATGGTATGTGTTTGGGCATCGACTGCCAAATGCAGCTTGCGCCAGATGCGGCGCTTTTGTTTGCCATGCTTGCGGATTTTCCATTCGTCTTCGCCAAAGAATTTCAAGCCTGTGGCATCGATAACGACATGGGCAATCGAGCCATGTCTCGGCGCTCGGTAGGCAATTTTCACGGTTTTAACTCGCTTGCTGAGGCTGCCAAGGGAACATCCATCAGCTTAAACAAGGAATTAATGAACCCCTCTGTGGCGAACAACGACAAGCCAAAAACGCTTTTCAGCATCAGAGTTACTTCAATCGCTTGGTCTGTAAATAGAAAGCCGCGTCCTCGCCCACCATAATGCTGATGGCATAACCAGCCTTTAATGGCCTCATCATCCATCCAAAAGGTCAATGAAACGCGATTGCGTAAACTCTTGTTGTACTCAGGCCAGTTAATGATTTTGTGCTTGGCTTTGCCCATGATGATGACTCTGTCAGTCTGTGCTGAAAGATCTGATCACCAGCGGCTGAAATGGCTCAGAAGGATTTAGTCAACAACGCCGTCAGTAAATACAAAAAAGCTTAACTGTTCGTGTAAACGTGCGATTTGTGCATGTTAATATGTAATAACCGGTTTAATGGAATAGCTGGCGTAATCGTTATAATGCGCATCTATTCATAAAATTGATTTTTAACATATTGTAGAGTAAAATTTGCTCTAGTAGTCTTTTGGAAGATAGTTATGAAGAACAATGCATTGAATTTCAAGCGTTTTGAGGCATCAAAGGTCAGAAACTATGCTGAAAGCTTACGCTTGGAGGGTTACGACTTAGCTCAAGCAAAAAAAGTTAATAACTCCAAGGTTTTGGCTCGGTTAGAGGAGTTGACAAAGCTAAATGCCTGATAAGTATGGTGTCGGACAAGACATTTATTGCTACCCAGACAGTAATGTTTTAATTAATAATTTCGATATTCGTGACGAAGAAGAGCTTGAGGCTGCAGAAATCTCCTTAACAGCAGCTCGAATAGTTTCATTCAATCCTAATTTTGAAAACCTCTCGTTTGATTATTTTTGCGAAATCCATAAATATCTTTTTCAAGATCTTTATTCTTGGGCTGGAACAATAAGAACTGTTGACATATCAAAATGCGATACTAGATTTTGTAGTGCCAGGTATATCGAAAAGGAGTCTTTGAAGCTATTTTCTCAGTTAGAGATGCTAAATTTTCTTTCTGATCTTGATAGAAATACATTTGTCAGAGGCTTGTCTAATTTTTTCTGTGAAATGAATGTTATTCATCCATTTAGAGAAGGGAATGGCAGAACACTAAGGTTGTTCTGTGAAATATTAGCTATCCCAGCCGGATATGAATTGAACTGGCAATCCGTATCAAGAAATAATTGGTTAAATGCCAATATAGAAGGCTATTTAGGCAACTTGAATCCTCTCATTGAAGTTTTTGATGGAGTTGTTACGAAGACATGATAAAAATCTTTAATTACGAGCAAGTAGATGAAATATCGAGAGATTGGGTTTTAAAGTTCAGACGAAGTAAGTGCCTAAATACCTTGGATTTGATGGTCGACAAGGCAGAAAGAGACCATAAGTCTGAACGGTTAATTCTTGACGCAATCAATTTAGCTTGGTGTGTTAGAGAACAAGAGATTAAAAATGGAAAATTCATATAAATCTCTTTATGAGAGTAATTAGAGTTAGCATATAAGTAAAAATCTCAGAGTATTGAATATGACTCAGTAAATCTTATGTTCTGAAAAGTGACACTAATAATTTAATTAACTCTGTAAGTAAAATCGTATTAAATTGATGCGTAAATAATTGCATGTTAAGAGTAATTAAAACGTATGCAGTGTACAAAAATAACGGATGTTGTTCATCATGTTCTTTTGAAAGAAGGAAGCGGGTTTCCCATAGAATTTTATCCAGAGAAGATTTACACAAAATGTCATTATGGAAAGTGTTAACCAGCATTGGAGCAGAGTCTTAGATGAAGCCAGATACAATATAGAGCTATGGCTTGTTCTCACAACCATGTTCCCCACCTTGTACAGTGAACAATGTGCCATGCTTTGCATGGCATCATAAACTCTAAAACTCATCATGCGATGAGTACTAATCTAGGGGAAGGCTCGGAGTAAAGATGTAACGTCCTTGATGTTGATTACTTCACGGTGAGAACAACTTTTTCGATATTAGAACGATTCAGTGGGGAGGATTGAAAATGGACATGAGGGACTTTAGTTCTGTGGGATTTATCTATGGCATCAAACCGCTTTTTGAGTTTTTCGGGGTTGTACGCTATATGTTCTACACCAATGATTTTGTTATCTGAGTCTAGAAATTGAAGTTGAATGACTCCTTCAGCACCAGAGCTATTGCCACTAGATCTCAGTACGCCCTCAATGACAGTACCACTTATCGTTTCATCGATTTTTAAATCTCTAATGATAAGGCCATTTTCTTGGTCGGAAAAATGAAGCTGTAGACCCTCCGCATGGACTGAGTAAGGTAATAACAGATACATCAGTATAAATATCAATTTTGTTTTTGAGAGCATAGCAATGGACCTCTTTTACAAGCTTCGAGAGAAGCTGAAGTGCCAGCGTCTAAGCAAGACGCCAGCACCAACATCATTCAAAGAGCTTCTTTTTAACATCAACAACTTGACCATTCATGCTAACGACTATCAGTATGTGGTCATGTTTCAATTTATTCTCTGCTTTGATGACATAATATTCAGATGTCGTTTGGTGTAACGTGTAACTTACGTCATCTGTGGACTTCCAGGATTCATCCAGTTTACCCACGTCAAAGCCCATGTCTTTGAAAGTCATCTTTTGAACCGACTTGGTTGCGATGTTGATGGCATTTTGACCACTGATCATACCGTGATCACCATGTGCGAATACGCCATTACTTGCCAATGCAAAGCAAATTGCGACTACTGATATTAAAGATTTCATTTTAGTCTCCATTTTCCAAAGGTTATTTATTGCTTGAGGCCAATCACGTCGTATTGCCCTTTCACCATTAACTGAACGGCCACTGGTTTATCTGATTTGTTTTTCCAGTACCAACCATGAGAACCCGCGAATGGCGCGGTAAAGCTGCCTTTCATTTCACTCGACGTTGCAATGGTGTAACTCTCGAAGTAGCCGGTAGTGTCACCATCGGGTTCGCCGTGAAGGTCAAAATACAAGGGTTCGCCATCGGTCAGCCATTCATAGGTCATTTTGGCGAACTGGTGCATGGCAAACTTATACTCCACGCCTCGACCTGCAGGAACCGTGATTTCGATGGTTTGAAACTCATCGCTGCCTTCCACATTCACGATTGGGGATGCTTCCGCTTCTGCGGCCTGAGCTATGCTGGTCAAGCCCAAAGACTGCCCGATGCCCGTTGGGTCGATGTTGTACTCGGCGGGCAGTATCAATGTCACCAAGGTTAAGGCAGCCACAACAGTAGCCGACAGGCTCGCTTTAATCAGGGTTTTGGTACTTACGGTATGTTGCATAGGATTCTCTTGTCTCTATTGAATTAATTAACGAAATAACCAGTCAGCTGATAACCCATCAACATCACGCCAGTACTCATCAGTAGGGTATTCGTGAGGGTCGAAAAGCGTTGGAATGATGGCGAATGGCGCCAGGCATTGATAATGATCAGGATAAAGGCAAGTGCCGCAAACTGGCCCAGCTCAACCCCGATGTTAAACGCAATCAAGTTAGTCAAAAGGCCATCTGGTAGTAAGTGGAATTCCTGCAGCTTGGTTGCCAGGCCAAAACCATGAAACAAGCCAAACACCAGTACCGCAATCTTGGTGTTCGGTTGCCAGTTAAAGCAGCGCTTAAAGCCGCCGAGATTATCAAACCCTTTATAAATGACAGAAAAGCCGATAATCGCATCAATCAAATAAGCGTTGACCTGAATGTCACTCAGCACACCAAACAATAACGTTGTGCTGTGGCCAATGGTAAACATGGTGACGTACAGCAACACGTCTTTGCTGCGATACAGAAAGAAGATCACCCCGACCAAAAACAGCAGATGGTCATAGCCGGTGATCATGTGTTTGGCACCAATGTACATAAAAGGGATGAACTGAACACCTTGATTTTGCTCCAAAAAGGCTCGGGTACTATCGTCAACACCATGCGCAAAGGCGCCGATACTGAATAAGGCCAAACTGGCAATCAATAATGCCAGTGCCAGCTTAAGTACATTAGTTGGCATGTGAAGACTCCAATACTTCTGATTCGGTCAAAATCGACTCCTTTTCTTTGTGTAAAATGCGGTACAGCGCGGGAATGACAAACAGTGTCAGCAGGGTGGACGAAATAATGCCGCCAATCACCACGGTGGCCAGTGGACGTTGTACTTCAGAGCCAATACCGGTGTTGAGTGCCATTGGGATAAACCCCAGGGAAGCAACAAGGGCGGTAGTCAGTACAGGACGTAGTCTGGTCAAAGCCCCGTCATAGATAGCCTTTTCCAGTCCAATCCCTTCCTTACGCAGCTCTCGAATAAATGAAACCATTACCAAGCCGTTTAAGATGGCGATACCCGACAGTGCGATAAATCCCACGGCTGCGGAAATGGAAAAGGGAATATCGCGTAGCAACAAGGCCGCTATTCCACCTGTCAGCGCCAGGGGAACGCCGGTAAAGATGATCATGGCATCTTTGAACGAGTTAAGTGCCAGCACCAGCAAGCCCACAATCATCAATAGTGTCACTGGCACTACGATGCTGAGGCGCTCAGAAGCTGATTGCAGTTTCTGATAGGTGCCGCCGTATTCAACCCAGTATCCAGCAGGAATGTCGACCGAGTCAGCTACCGCCAACTTGATGTCGGCCACAAAACTGCCTAAATCACGCCCACGCACGTTGGCCGTCACCACCATGCGGCGCTTGCCATTTTCACGGTTAATCTGGTTGGCGCCAGACACCAGCTCCAGTGCCGCCAACTCCTTAAGCGGAATGGCATAGCCATTAGGCAAATGGATTGGCAGGTACTGGAGAGCATCTATATCTTGCCTGCGCGACTCTGCCAGTCGTACCACAATATCTGAGCGGACGTCGCCCTGATAGAACTTACCTGCAACCTTACCGCCTATCGCGGTCGCCAGCTGTGATTGCACTTCAGCGACACTGATCCCGTGCTGGATAAGTTTTTGCGGGTTAGGGACGATGTTGAGCATGGGCAATCCAGTAGTTTGCTCGACCTGCACATCAGCAATACCATTGACCCCGGAAATTGCGGACTCTATCTCGGCTCCCAGTGCTGTGAGTGTGTCGAAATCGTCGCCAAATACCTTGATGGCAAGCTCCGCACGCACACCGGCCAGCAACTCATTGAAGCGCATCTGTATTGGCTGCAAAAACTCGTACCTATTACCAGGTATAGGTTCAACCAGAGCCGAGAGCTCTTCAACAATCTGCGCTTTGGGTTTGTCCGGATCAGGCCACTGGTCACGGGGTTTTAAGATAATGAAGTTGTCAGCGACACTGGGAGGTACCGCATCCGTAGCCACATCTGCAGTACCAATTTTGGCAAATACCCTTTCAACTTCAGGCATTTCTTTGACTTTCAGTTCCAGCGTTTCCTGCAGTGCGATTGCTTGACTGAGTGAGGTGCCTGGAATGCGCAGAGCATGCATGGCGATGTCGCCTTCGTCCAGATTGGGAGCAAACTCGCTACCCAGCCGGGTTGACTGATAGCCGAAGAACACGACCAGCAGCGAGGCACCAAGCACCACCAACCAGCGCGCTTTCAGTACCCACACCAATGCTGGGCGATATGCGGCAGCGGCAGCGCCAATGATCACGTTATGCTTTTCCTGTACCGGCTTTTTGAAAAGCAGCGCTACCATCGCCGGAACAAAGGTAACAGACAGCAACATGGCGCTAAGGAGTGCAATTACAACCGTGATGGCCATGGGATGGAACATCTTGCCTTCAACGCCTTCGAGCGCAAAAATCGGCAAATACACAGCGGTAATGATAAACACGCCAAAGAGTGCAGGCCGAATTACTTCTCGGGTGGCTTCAAACACCAGTTCAAGCCGCTCTCTGAGTGGTAAGTGTTCAGAGGTTTGCCCCGCCTGACTAAGCCTGCGCAAGCAGTTTTCAACGATGATGATCGCCCCATCAACCAGCAAGCCAAAATCGAGTGCGCCGAGGCTCATCAGGTTGGCACTGACCCGGGTTTGCACCATACCGGTAATGGTCATCAGCATGGCGAAGGGGATAACCAGCGCGGTGAGCAACGCGGCGCGGAAATTGCCAAGCAGTACGAACAGTACCACGATAACCAGAATAGCCCCTTCGGTGAGGTTGGTTTGTACTGTGCTCAGGGTGTTGTCAACCAACTTTGTCCGGTCATACACTGCTGTCGCTACAATGCCTTCCGGCAGGGTGGCATTAATTTCGTTAAGCTTTTCACCTACAGCATGGGCGACGGTGCGGCTGTTTTCACCAATCAGCATGAACACAGTGCTCATGACCACTTCACGACCGTTTTGGGTTGCCGCGCCGGTGCGTAAACCCTGCCCATTTTCAATATCTGCAACGTCGCTGACAGTCACCGCCGAGCCCTGATTGGTCATCAGCGGTATGTTACCGATTGCGGTCATATCTTCGACCTGCCCCGGCATTCTGAGCAGCCACTGTGCGCCGTTTTGCTCGATAAAACCGGCGCCCTGGTTTTGGTTGTTCTTAGCGATGGCATCAACCACATCTGCTTGAGTTAACCGATAGGCGAGCAGTTTTTCCGGTTTGAAGACCACCAGAATTTCACGTTCATAGCCGCCAATCGGGTTTACTTCGACCACACCGGGAACCCGCATCAGCTGGGGCCGAATGGTCCAGTCGTGCACAGTTCGCAGATCCATAGGCGTAATAGGCGAACCATCTGCATGGGTTGCATCTGGCTCAGCATCCACGGTAAACATGAAAATTTCGCCAAGGCCGGTTGCAATGGGGCCAAGCTGAGGTTCGAGACCCGCAGGAAGCTCAGCCCTAGCAGCCGAAAGACGTTCGTTGACCAGTTGACGCGCAAAGTACACATCGGTGTCATCGCTGAAAATCGCCACCACCTGCGACAGGCCGTAGCGCGACACCGAGCGGGTATAGGTTAAGCCCGGTAAACCCGCCAGGGCGGTTTCCAGCGGGAAGGTTACCCGCTGCTCGACTTCAAGCGGTGTATAGCCCTCTGCTTCTGTATTTATCATCACCTGAACATTGGTGATATCCGGCACGGCATCAATGGGTAACTTGGTGAAATTCCAAACTCCAAGTCCGGCAACCGCCAGCACCATGACCAGCACCAAAAATTTTCGCTTAACCGAAAAGCGTAAAATCGCTTCCAACATGAATTACGCTCCTAGTGGTCGTGGGATGCGCCGGACTTTTCGATATCGGCTTTCAAGATAAAGCTGTTTTCGGTGACGTATTCGGTGCCGGGTTCTAAACCGCCAAGCACTTCAATCCATTCAGCGTCCTGACGCCCCAATTCCAACATTCGCACTTCGTACTGCTCACCGACTTTCGCAAAAACCACCGTAAAATCTCGAAAACCCTGCAGTCCAACACGTTTAACCGCCAAAGGCACGGCGATTGTCGCCACCTCAATTTGGGCAGAGACAAAGCTGCCTTCGGTCAGAGAGCCGTCATTGGCGAGCTTGACCCAAACGACTCTGGCCTGATCGTCCCGCACCTTGGGTTCGATAAAAGAGATGGTGCCTGAGTAACCGGCCGATAAACCTTCTAACTGCATACTGATGGCGGAGCCGGTTCGTACTTTTTCGAAATCCTGGGGATATACGGCCAGCTTTGCCAGATATTGGCTGTTATCGGTAAGCGTCATCAGCGGGCGGTTGGCGGTTTGCTCGCCGGCATTGGCGAATAACGCGGATACCACCCCATCCGCAGGGGCCTTGATTTGGTATGGCTTAAGGCTTTCGTTACTTTCAACAGTCAGTAGGGTTTGTTCTTGTTTAACCTGCTCGCCAACACCAACATGTACCTTGGTAATCTCACCGTCGAAGCGTGCACTGATGCTGCGCTCCGCTCCCGGTGGCAATGCCAGCGTGCCGTAGGCCGGGATCGTTTGATGCAGTGTCGTTGGGCCTGCTACCTCGGTTTTTATCTCCATGGCTTCGGCGACAGCCGTTTCTATCGTGGTACGTCCCTCGAAGTTATCGTACTGCCAGCGATAGGTATTGCCCTGATATTTGGCCTCGATGCTGACAATAAACGAATGAGGCTCATAGATTTCCATGTCGCCGCGAAGGAAATCGCTTTGAGCGTTGAAATGGATGTCATCAACCACATTGCCTAGACGGATCAATTTGACGTTTAAATCCACCTCTTTTGGATCTATTGCCTTGCCATTTTCACTCATCCATACCCGGAACTCTGGTGGAACGCCTGTTTCAAAAATGGATAGTTCCAACGCAACCCCCCCTTCACGCAGCATACGTCCACGGTGGGGGCCTTTTTCCGGTTCAGCCTCCTCGGCCGCAGGGGCAGAAGAAGCAAACGCTGAATTGGTTGCCAAGGTGCCAAGGCCAAGACTAAGACTGAGGTTTAATAATATCGCCAGACTCAATGACGAAAGGGTTATCGTGTGTTTCATGAATAGGCTCACTGAGAAAGGGAGGTGCCGGTCAGGCGTTGAATTTCAATGTGTTGCAAATGCAGATCTTCGATGGCACTCAGCAACTGATGTTGGGCATCAAGCAACTCTCTACGTACATCACTGTACTGGGTGTAGCTAAGCTGGCCGCGTTCGAACGCACGTTCCGCTTCATTCAGCGCCTTTTCAAGGGTAGGGACGATTTCGTGGCGAACAGTGCTGATAACATGTTGTGAATGAGCCATTTCCTGCAAAAGGACATACAGCTGTGCATCCATCGTTTGCATCAACGCAGCTTGTTCACTTGCAAGCACTTCCTGTTGTGCCTGCAAAGCTGCGATAGTGCCAGCGTTACGGTTACTGTCACCCAGCGGAATAGAAATGCCAGCCATCAGGCCAAAGTCGTCAGTTGCCTCATAGCGCCGTATGCCTGTGGTGAATTGCCACTGTGGCTTGGCCTCCATTCGGGCGAGCTCCATTTGAGATTGCGCCACACGCTGGGCACTGGCAAATTGCAGCAATCTGGGGTTATGCTTGAGGGTGGCCAGTTGGCTGTCAACCGATGGTATAGCCGGTATATTGAGTAAATTCCCTTCCAGCTGATACCCGGTGGCAGGCTTACCCCACAAAGAGGCCAACTGGTACTGGCTGGCCTTTAGTTCGTGTTCGACATCCTCTACCGCCAGCTTTTGCCGGATAAATTCAGCCTTCGCCAGCTGCACTTCTATGCCTGAGCTCTTACCGGCACTGAGTCGCTTACTTATCGCCTGAACCACGTCTTCTGCCTGAGACATCGCCAGTTTGTTCAGCTTCAGTCGCTCCTGCATCACCAGCACATTAATAAACCGCTTGGCAACGAGAGCGGATAAGTCCAACGCTTTGATTTGCTGCTCAACGGCCATGTTTTCAGCTTCGGTTTTTGACACCTCAACTCGGCTGTTAATTTGCTCTCGCTGCAACAACCAGGAAAACGTCAGTGTCGATTGCATGTTGCCAAGACCACTGTGCTCGCCGGTTCCCAATGCATCTTCGACCATCAGGCCGATTTGCGGACGCTCGCCTACACCAGCTTGCTGAATACGCCCCTGCCAAACTCGCTCCTTGGCTAGCATGGCTTTCAAATCGGGATGGTGATTAAGTGTCAGGGTAATTGCATCACTTAAGTTGATGAGCTGTGGGGGGGGCACCGTCTCGCTGGCTGATACGGATATACTTAAACCCGCTCCAATCAGCACTGCATAAAACCGATTGGCTATCGGTTTTTTAGTGTTGCGTGTGCACGAAATATCTCGCATTCCCAATCCTTACTTAATGGGTAAAAAGAGTTTCAATAATGTGGTGGAAACTATCAACCGAAGACGCCGTGAGCAGGAGCACAGTGCCAAACAGCGCGAGTGACAGGCCTGTTGTCAACCGAGATGATATAAACACCGGGTTAATCAACAACTTTACCCGGATGGTGGTGTGATCGTTACCGAAGTAGCTGGCGTGCAATCTATCTTCGCTGTCCGTCACCGGGCGCTGCATTCTGGCAACATTAATAAGCGTTTGGGCAATGTCGAGACTGTCGTAGACATCAGTGACGGCATGGTCCGCAACCTGTTCGGTTAACAAGGTAAATTGGCCAATAAGCTTGTGTTTGGTACTGGTGGGGAAGAAGCCTGCAAAAAACGCGAACACAACTCTGAGTAAGGGGTCGTATGCGGCGACATGGGCTTGCTCGTGACGAACAATGATATCCAGTTCTTGTTCACTGACAAGCTGGCATAATGCCGTTGTCAGGTAAATCCGCGGAGACAATAGGCCTGCCGTAAAGGCGGCCGGGACGGATACTGGCAAAGAGTAGTATTGCTTCTGACTCTGTGTTTTTTTTGAAACAATGCTGCTGAGCTCAAGCAGGTTAACCAGATTGGAAGATTGCCGGTGGCGCACATACAGTGCTTTTACCAAACCCCAGAACAAATAGAGCGATGCCGCAATCAAGGTCACGGAGTGCCAACTGGAAAAGCTGAAAATATCAATGTGGTGCCAGTGTGCAAATTCATTGAGCCACTGTATAGGCAAACTTTGCTGGGTTGACGGCCAAAAGAGCACAACACAACATACCGCTATCCACCAAGGCGCTGTTACCAAGGCCCACAAGTTGAGCCTGCGGATGCCAAATGCGGCGTTTTCCAGACGAGGCAAAATGAATCCCGAAACCATGGTGATAAATAGGATGCTTATGGCACACGCCAGCACAGCGATGCTCAGTAAGTTCAGTGTTATGGCCAGGTTCCCCACCAGCATCCGGTTACATTCCTTTGCGCAGCCTGCGCTGCTCTTCAATCAGCTGTTCCAATTTATCGAGTTGTGCATCATTCAGGTTTGCCGATGAAGAGCTAAAGGCAGCAATCAGGCTGTGCTCACCTTTTTCGACAAAATCACTGGTGACATTGGCGATAAGCGTCGCTATCAGTGCTTCTCTGTCTACCTTAGCCCAGTAGCAGTAGGCGTGTCCCTGCTTGGTCCGGTTAAGTAGTCCTTTTTTAAACAAGCGATCCAGTGTGCTTTGAATGGTGTTAAGCGAATTGCCCCGAGACTGGCCAAGCACCGAGTGTACTTGCTTTGCATCGGCTTCATCTGTATGCCATAGATACTGCAAAACCTGTTTTTCCAATTCACCTAACTGCATAACATGTCTCTCTTGACCCGAACGCAGACATATTGCACCACAAAAAACCGATAGGCAATCGGTTTTTTGTGGTGCAAGTAGTGGCGTTGTTGATCAAATCATTGCGCGGATAGCAACTGCCCCCAGGTCTTGCTCGGTTTAACGACCAGCGCCTCTAGAAGGCATTCCCAAGCTCAGCATTTTGTTCATGGCCTTAACTCCGGCTAAGGCTTCGCCAACCTGGGCGTTGTAGTCTCGCAGCGTCAGCGTCGGGCTTATCAGGTGTTTGTATCGGTACATCGCGGTTTCTGCCAGCGACTTTTTACCGTAGTCATGTTGCTGCTTCCAGTCTGATAGTCTGCCTGCTTTGAGCGCATCCACGGCCTCATTGCGAATATGTCCTTCAGGCCAGTAACCCGCATTCGACCTAGGCGGTATCACTGCTTTTATGCCTTTATTTTTAAGCAGGTTGTGGCAGGCTTTGGTGTCATAAGCGCCATCGGCAGAGACTTGCTCTATGCGATGACGCAGCGGCTTGAGTAAGGTGCCCAGCACTTCGTTGTCGCCGACGCTCTCAAGACTGACCTCGGTTGCAATAATGGCATGTGTTTGGGCATTGACGGCCAAATGCAGCTTGCGCCAAACGCGGCGCTTTTCTTTGCCATGCTTGCGGATTTTCCATTCGCCTTCGCCAAAGATTTTCAAGCCCGTGGCATCGATAACGACATGGGCAATCGGACCATGGCTCGGCGCTCGGTAGGCTATTTTCACGGTTTTAGCCCGCTTGCTGAGGCAACTAAAGTCCGGTGAGCTCAAGGGAACATCCATCAGCTTAAACAAGGAGTTAATGACCCCCTCTGTGGCGCGCAACGACAAGCCAAAAACGCTTTTCAGCATCAGAGCGACTTCAATCGCATGGTCAGTAAACTGAAAACCGCGCCCCCGACCACCATGATGCTGATGGCATAACCAGCCCTTAATCGCTGCGTCATCCATCCAAAAGGTCAATGAACCGCGATTGCGTAAACTCTGGTTGTACTCAGACCAGTTGATGATTTTGTGCTTGGCTTTGCCCATGATGATGACTCTGTCAGTCTGTACTGAAAGATCTGCTCACCATCGGCTGAAATGGTTCAAAACGATTTAGTCAACAACGCCGCATTGAGGTCCAACAACAGACAGTTATTCAGCGCCTTTAATTAAATAAATTCGATTTAACAGTGTGTACCTTTTTGACAGGCTTTTTGTGGCGTGAGGATATCTAAAATCGCATTGGTGGGTGTGTTGCAGGAAATCTAAGGCATTATCAGCCGAGCCTATATTGCCTTTGTCTTGTGAAGACCAATGAACCATGGCAAGAAAAGGTACGAATGAGTCTCAGGTACGAGATATTGGCATTAATGCCTGAGCCATGGATAAGCACCAAATGCGCCTTGTCAGCAGCACGTTTTCAAGCGCCAACAGACTTGGCGCTTGTCTTTTCGCTACTTTGGAGGTTCATTCGCTCTCAATGTCTATCTGAGGAGCCGCCAAGTCAATTTATCTTGTGCGGCATATGGTTGATTACTAGATTGTCGAGCGTGAACGCATCCGCAACAGCGTCCGTGAGGCGATTGGCATAGATGTCCTTCAGCACATAACTCGGATTCACAAAAGGAGAATATGTCTTTCCTTCACCGTATTTTAATGCCCACTGGGCACCGTTGATTTCAAAGGTGTCATCAATATTAATTTGGAAACTGACGGCAAGCACTGCGACATCGATCTGAGCGAGAAAGCTATCGTCCATTTGACCTGTTACAAACACCAAAGACCGTTTACCAAGGTTTTTGACTTGCTCCGCATTCATGCTGCACTGATAGATTACGCTGATAGCACCATTGCTGGCTTGCTGCTCGCGCCATGAGGTCTTATTACAAGCCTGCCACCCATCAAAAGCTTGGCCAATCGTTGTCTGCCTATAACCTGTTAAGTAACCATCCTGAACTATCGACACATTATTCGCAGCCATCATCTCTGAGTATGCGAGCAGCACAACACCGACAAGACTTGCACCTACCAAGGACACGGTACCGACCCCACTCGCCATCCATTTTGGCATCCAGTTCCAGGTGGTTTCCCCCAACTTGTAATAGCGGTAATAGTCATAATTGGCGGTCAAGCCGTAGATACTGGAGTTGATGATGTACAGGACTTTGCTGATGTCTCTGTCTGTGAAAAAGCTTACCAACACCAAAGACATCAAGTTCAGTCCCAGGGTCAGAAGGAACAGATAGAGTCCCTTCTTCCACATTCCTTTTGTTATGTAGTAGAAAGGGCCAAAAATGAACGCCAGCACATTGAAGTTGATGACGTTCTGTCCTTTGATTTGCTCCTTCTTAGAACGGGATAAGTGGGGCTGACTTTTGGCCGATGCAAAATACCCCAACTTATCCGTCTGTCGAAAATCGAACTCAGCGAAAATTCTTTGCCAGCGAGCACTCAGTCCGTCATAGGTGACTGCCGGTGCCACGGATGCTGTGGTGGGTTCAGACGACAGTTTTGTTGTTGGTTTGAAGTCGGGCTCAGGTTCTGATTTGGGCCGATTTATCTGCGTAGTACTCACGGCAGCGGGAACTTGTTTAAGATGAGTAATAATCCCCGCAGACAGTAACTTTGCTTTCATGGCCTCAGCTTGATTTGCTGTTAGCCCCTTTTTGATACTGATTGGGTTGCCGGAAAACAACAGATGCGCCTTAGACTCCGGTATGTTAAGAAATTTTGCCAAAGCCAAGCTGAGTTTATGCCTATCTTTCCCTTCTTGTATTTCGCCTTTAAAGATGAGGTTGAACGATGTCATGGGTAATTCCTTCTGCATGATGTTATGAGCTGGCTTAACGAAGTTCCTTGCAGGCTCAACGGCTTAAAAGAGGATTATAAGCATCAAATGCGGATTATAATCCGTGGTTAATTGCGAGGCAAATTCCCATAGTGGTTCCGTTTCCAAAAAGGAACCCTATGAAAACGTTAGCGATTGAAATTGGTCGAGCAGTGCGGCATGTACGCAAGTCCCGAGGGATATCTCAGGACGAATTGGCGCTGCGAGCTGACATAGATCGCAGCTATGTTGGTCGGATTGAGCGGGCCGAAACCAACATCACTTTAGAGATGCTGTATAAGATTGCTGATGTGTTGGAGTGTGAACCACACGATCTTTTACCTTTTCGTAAGCAGGTTCAGATACATCCCCGGCTTTTGTAGTTATTCTCCCATTCCGCATACTTGCGCTCGAAATACTTGATGGACTTATCGGGCAGTGGCTCAAACTTAGCAATCACCTTATCCGGATCCGGTAGATCCACGCCGGACAATTCCTTACTGAACATTCTTGGAATCACGTGACTGTAGTGCTGTTCAATCATCTGAATGCTGGTGCCACATTGTTTTGCCAGTACGTCGATGGTGACGTTTTGTGCAACGAGCTCCCAAGTTATATAGGAATGGCGAAGCGAGTAAAGCGTACGACTCCCGAAGTTAGAATCCTTAAGACCCGCCAGTTCGACGGCTCTGTCGAAGTGACGCCCCAGCTCACGGGTGGTGTTGCCATCTCGCAGTCGGAATAACTTATCCGTTGCTTTTCTGTCCTTAAAACGTAAGGTCATTTGTAGGATGGTATCATGTAGCCCTGCCTTACAAACGACTTCACGAGTTCCTGTGTGCTTAGTTGTTTTGCCTTTGCGAACAGAGATACTGAAGCGACAGCGGTGTCCCTTTCTTTCGATGTGCAGATCACCCCAGGTGAGATTATCGAGCTCAGTTCCCGGGCGCATACCCGTATGGATAGCGAACTCCATGTAATCGGTGAGTAATTCCCTTATCTGCCTGGTGATTTCCTTGCGGCTGTTATGCTGCATCTCAACCACAGTGTCATAGACCCTGGCATATTCCTCAGGGGTAAATGCGGCTCGGCGTTTTGCTTCAACCCCGGCGGTTGATAACGATGGAATTTGCCCCGGTAGCATCCACTTTTGAGCCACTGCTTCCTGAAATACCATCTGCATCGCTGCATTGTGGTTCAAGATGGTGGATTTGGCAGGGACGCGTTTTAGTTGCTGAATTCGCCATGCATCAAATTCCCTAAGTTTATCCATATCGATAGTGCTGATGTGGATACCGTCGAAAAAGGGGATGTGGTACTTATTCAGGATAATGATGTAATCGCGAAAGTTGGCTTTACCAGTACCTTTATCAAGCTCAGACTGCATAAATTGTATGGCTTTATCAGCGGCATCGCGAAAACGTTTTGAAGTTACCAAAGTGCCGGTTTCTGAGCGGATTTGATACTCCATCAGCAGCCGATAAGCGGCATGAATAGCTTTGTCTTTTTCTTTCTGTTTAGTCGCTTTGCACAGCCACTTGCCAGCGACCTTGAACCTTGCGTACCAGAAGTGGCTGTTATCCTGCAGAAAAATATAGAGATCATCCGAGATTGGGTGGCGCTCAAGCTGCTTTGCCATAGGGTGTACTCATCTGAAATTTGCAAAGAATTTGCGAAGTTTCTAGCAATTTTGACCATCTTATTGAAAATTAATCAAAAAGTACACGCGATATTTTTTTCAAAATCCCCCGCCCTTAAAAGCGTGTCGGTTCGAGTCCGACCTCTGGTACCAACTTAAAAGTCAGCCTTGAGCTGGCTTTTTTGTTTTTGGGTTGGCGACGAAGCGAATGAGGGAACCGACCCGCCGCGTGTCGGCTGGGTGGCCAGCCCCGTCGGTCCGAATTTAGGTATCAACTTAAGGTACCAACTTAAAAGTCAGCCTTGAGCTGGCTTTTTTGTTTTTGGGTTGGTGACGAAGCGAATGAGGGAACGGACCCGCCGCGTGTCGGCTGGATGGCCAGACCTGTCGGTCCGACCTCTGGTACCACATTGAAACCGGCGTGAAGTGGTTGTTTGTGACCAGAAGAAGGCGTTACACGCTTTCGTCCTGGTAAGTGCTCGGTTCAGACACCTGTCTTGCTTAGCATCCTATTCCTGTAAATTTAACCTTCTTTGCAAGGCACTCCGGCGAAATAGTCACAGTAAATACGTCCATTTCGAGCCAGTAACTGAGGAAGTTTGACTCCCATACTTGATAGTTCTCCACTGCTGACTTGATGCCGTAAACACCGACCATGTTTTGGAACACCTTGCAGTTGAAATCAAAGTCCAACTCCTTCGCTAGCTTTCAACTGTCACCCATTGACTCTAATATGATTGAAACGGTGAAGGGTGTTTGGGACGCTCACGGTTGGCTATCAAAAGAAAGATAATCCTGGCACATTAACACAGTGGAGCATTCATTTTGATTAAGTTAAGAAAGTTAGAGGCGCTGTATTCGCTATTATGCGGCGCCGCACTGTTTTACAGTGCCGCGCCCGGGGATACAGGTGTCTCTTTTTTTCCTATGTTGCTGGATTTGGAGCCGCTCTACATATGCTTTGCTATCTGGCTGATTTTATCCGGACTTGTCGCCTGGTATTTCGGGCCTGCTAAATGGATGAATATATTGATTTTTGGGGTCATAGGCATGTTGTCTGTTGTCGTGTTATATCCTGTTGAAAAAAGAGTCTATCAGCCCCCAAGCAAGATAGTTGCCGCGGCGAAACAGTATTTGGATGACAACAACGTCTTATATAGCGATTTCAGTGCAATTCCGAGGACTAGTAGCTTGTTTGATCCATTCAGACCTCATTATTGGGCTATCAGTGTTTACGCCAATAATAAATTTCCCCGTGAAGTAGAAACTGGTGATTTATGGGATTCAGAAAAGCATGGGGGGTTTGAAGTGTTTGTTAGAGAATCATTTTGGGGAACTCTGGATATTAAAAGTGGACCAGGGTCATCCGATCCCTCATATATTTGGCATAAGAAATAAGTCGTATCAATAATGGGGATGAGTCAACCTGGCTGGGATTCGCTTCAGCTGCTCAATGCGCCATGCATCGAATTCCCGCAGTTTCTCCATGTCGATAGTGCTGATATGGATACCATCGAAGAAGGGGATATGGTACTTGTTCAGGATAATAATGTAGTCACGGAAGTTGGCTTTGCCAGTGCCCTTATCCAGCTCTGCCTGCATGTACTGTATTGCCTTGTCTGCAGCATCGCGAAAGCGCTATGACGTGACCGGGGTGCCGGTTTCTGAGCGGGTTGAATACATCATCAACTGATAGTGTCGCTGTCATCACGGTTGCCAGGCATTGGCTGGTGTTACAGTTTTTCCATGATGACATTTATCATTTTTAACATTTATCTTTTCTATGGCCTGGTTTTTTTTGCCATTGGCTGCGTCATTGCTTTTCGCAATTTTAAGTTCAGTCAGCTGTCGATATCACCGACGTTGTGGGCGCTGGCACTGTTTGGATTCACCCACGCATTTCATGAATGGTCTGAGTTGTATGTCATTCTATTTTCTTACGATATTGAAGCAAGATATCAGCTTGTTATCGATTCACTCAGGTTGGTTAAGTTGGCTTTGTCCTTCGCCAGTTTACTGCTCTTTGCCTGGCTGCTGTTTTCCATTCTGCCGCTCCGGTTTGGCCGCATTGGCCAAGGGTTAACAATCGCCGTAGTTGTTATCTATCTCGTATCCGTGCTGATGTTGTTTGGCTCAGTTGCGTTGCCCGCAGACAAGCTCTCAGAGGCGGCGTCCTGCACGCGTTTGTTGTTGGGGTTTGGCAGTGCTTTTCTTGCCGGCTGTGGTATGGCTATTTATGGCCACAGTTTGCTTCAGGCGCAGCATGAATATGGTCAGTACTTTATGGCAACCGGAGTGGGATTATGGGTATATGGTGCCTTGGCGGGCCTGGTTGCCACAGATGTGCATATGCTGATCCCGGTTCTTCGAACTCTCGCCAGCGGCTTCGTTTTGCTTACGCTGTTCAAGGCGCTGAAAATCTTTGATATCGAGCGGGAACAGCAAAATGAAATCAGATTAAAACGCGCGCTGGAAACGGATAAATATAAAGCGATTGGGCAGCTCGCCTTAGGTGTCGCGCATGAGATTAACAATCCATTGGCATCTTCGACGCTGGCGCTCGATCTCCTGCAACGAAAATACCCACCGCTGGATATACAGCAAACGGAGTATTTCAATCGCATTCGTCTTGGGATCAGCCGGGCTGCGGATATCAGTAAAGAGTTACTGGCATACGCCAGACCCGCTTCTGAGCAACGCTCTGAAGTGAAATTGTTGGATGTGATCCATTCAGCAATAAAGCTGTTGTCACACAAAGAGCGGGAGTACTCCATTCAGGT
>NZ_JBFKLW010000029.1:0-45434 GCF_041630135.1 Shewanella sp. | reverse complement strand
GCTTCGATGGCAGCGTTCAGTGCAAGCAGGTTGGTCTGCTCTGAAATGGCATTAATGGTGGTGACCACTTCATCAATTCGACTGGCGTTTTCATTCAAAACAGTAACGGCATCGGCTGCAGTGGCAATTTCATTCGACAACTGGCCGATAGCCGCAACTGTTGTGGCAATATCAGCCGAACCCGCAGCAACCTGTTGATTGGCCTCTTGAGTTTCCAGTGATGAACGTTCAGCGTTTCCTGCGACTTCCCGAACCGCAGCTGTCATTTCTTCCATGGCAGTGGCCAGTGAATCGAGGTGGGCTCGCTGATTTGCTGCCAATGCCTGGCCGTTTCGGGCATTGTTACGGAAAGCGTCTACCACATTACGAATTTGTGATGTGGCGGAACTGATGTTTTTCACCAGGTTATGTTGACGTTCCACCAGAGTATCAATGCTGACAGCCAGAATACTGAATTCATCTTTTACTTCAAAAAAGTTCAACCGACTGGCCAGATCGCCATCAGCGGCGCGTTTCAGCGCCATGACTGTGGTGTAGAGTGCTCCGCCCACAAATGTTGAAATATAGTAGCTGAACAGGAAGATGATAATAAGGCAAGCGGCGACAGCGCCACCTACAAATAACAAGTTATCGTCTGTCGATAGCTGTATGTCCTTGCTTGAAATACTTTGAATGGTGACGTACTGGCTATTGCCTACACTACTTACCACTTTGTATTGGCCACGCTCCTCAAAGGTTCCCCCTCCCTTACGAGCCAGCTGAGCACTCTTTCCATCAATACTGTTAACTGACTCCACACGGGTATCGAATGGAAGGCTCTGAAGAAAGGATTGATGTTTGTCTTCGGGAAGTAAGCTAAGAGCCTGTGTAACCACCTGATTCGTTAAGTCTACTTGTGTTGCGGCTCGGTCAAGATGACTTTGAACTAGCGTATCGCTGAAGCGAACGTTCAATACAAAAGCCAAAATTAGCAACATGATTACAGGGACTGTTGCAAGAATGGCAAATTTGGTTTTTAGCGTCATGTGGATGAGATATTGATCTATCCAACGAAATTTCACTTCTTTCATCGATTACCTCTGGTAGGCGTGGCTGCGCGTGACCCTATGTGTATCGGTCTCCCTGAGGAGAACTTTATTGTTGCAGCCTGGATTATGCTTGTATATGAATACTTTTTATTCAATATGTTGTCGTAGAGTATTCTCAGCATAGAGCACAGCAACAATTTTACATCTCACCAACATGGCTCGCCAGTGATCCAGTAACTTAAAAGTGTTACGCAGGTATAAAAGTACAAATGCTATCTTTTGAAAGGCGTCGGAAAATACGGGTTTTTTTCCGATCTTAACGCCAATTATGCCTAGTCAAATACATTCGACTACCGTAAAATTTCCCTCTTTTGTTATTTTTTGACAAATCAAGCGGCAAAGAACGTCGACATGTCGTGAATTCCCCTGGCAAAAGAAAGATGGGGGCAAATGCAGTGGAAGAGAAAATGCAGCAATTAACAGAGATTGTGGAACAGGCTCTGGCCGCCATTGAACAGGCGCCGGATCTGAAGGTTCTGGATGATATTCGGGTTGACTATCTGGGCAAAAAAGGCCGGATCACCGATATGATGAAACTCATGGGCACCCTGAGTGCGGAAGAAAAGCCCAAGTTTGGTCAAGCCGTTAACGACGCTAAGCAGGCAGTGCAGAAAGCTCTGTCAGAGCAAATTGAACAGTTCAAGGCCCGAGAACTGGAAACCAAGCTGGCCGCAGAGCAAATCGACGTGACTCTGCCCGGACGCACCCTGGAAAACGGCGGACTGCACCCGGTAACCCGCACCATCGAACGTATTGAGTCGTTTTTTGGTGAACTTGGCTTTACCGTGAAGCACGGCCCCGAAATTGAAGATGACTTCCACAACTTTGATGCACTGAACATTCCTGAGCATCATCCGGCCCGTGCCGATCACGACACCTTTTATTTTAATCCCAAGGTGATGCTGCGTACCCAAACTTCCGGCGTGCAAATCCGCACCATGGAAAACGAGAAGCCGCCTTTGCGAATTATCTCTCCGGGCCGTGTATACCGTAACGACTATGATATGACTCACACGCCGATGTTCCATCAGGTTGAAGGCCTGCTGGTGGATGAGCATGTGAACTTTGCCGAGCTCAAGGGCATACTGCATGACTTCCTGCGTAACTTCTTCGAAGAAGATTTGCAGGTGCGCTTCCGTCCATCTTACTTCCCCTTCACCGAACCCTCTGCCGAAGTGGATGTGATGGGCAAAAATGGCAAATGGCTCGAAGTGCTGGGCTGCGGCATGGTACACCCGAACGTACTGCGCAGTGTGGGCATCGACCCTGAGAAATATTCCGGCTTTGCTTTTGGTATGGGCGTTGAGCGTTTGACCATGTTGCGCTACGGCGTAAACGATCTGCGCGCCTTCTTCGAAAACGACCTGCGTTTCCTCAAGCAATTCAAATAACGGAGCAAATTAGTAATGAAATTCAGTGAATCCTGGCTTCGTGAATGGGTAAACCCAGCCATCAGCCGTGACGACTTGAGCCATCAAATCACCATGGCCGGCCTGGAAGTGGACGGTGTGGATGCGGTGGCTGCCGATTTTAACGGCGTATTTGTGGGTGAAGTGGTTGAATGTGGCCAGCACCCGGATGCAGACAAACTGCGTGTGACCAAGGTCAACGTGGGCGGCGATGCGTTGCTGGATATTGTTTGCGGTGCGCCAAACTGCCGTTTGGGCCTCAAAGTAGCCGTGGCTACCGTGGGCGCCGTGCTGCCCGGTGATTTCAAAATCAAGAAGGCCAAACTGCGTGGCCAACCTTCTGAAGGCATGCTGTGTTCCTACAGCGAGCTGGGTATTGATATCGAAAGCGATGGCATTATTGAGCTGCCGCTGGATGCGCCTATTGGCACCGATATCCGTGAATACCTCGACCTGAACGATGCAGTAATCGACGTTGATCTGACCTCCAACCGTGCAGACTGCCTCGGTATGGCCGGTCTGGCCCGCGAAGTGGGTGTGCTGAACCGAGCCGAAGTCAGTGAACCCAGCTGGGAAGCGGTTGTGCCTGCCACCGAGCAGGGTATCGACATCAGCCTGAGCGCGCCTGAAGGCTGCCCACGTTATCTGGGGCGCGTTGTTCGTAATGTGAATGTCAAGGCCGAGTCGCCAGAGTGGATGAAAGAGAAGCTGCGTCGCAGCGGTATTCGCTCAATTGACCCAATAGTCGACATCACCAACTATGTACTCATTGAATTTGGTCAGCCAATGCATGCCTTTGACCTTGCCAAAGTCGACGGCAAGATTGAAGTGCGCTACGGCAACGGTGAAGAAAAACTCACGCTGCTCGATGGCAGCGAGATCACTGTGCCAAACGATACCCTGGTGATTGCCGACAGCAGCAAAGCGCTGGCGTTGGCTGGTGTGTTTGGTGGTGAGTATTCAGGCGTTGGTGAAGCAACCCAGGACATTCTGCTGGAATGCGCCTTCTTCGCACCATTGGCCATTATGGGCAAGGCTCGTAAACTCGGTCTGCACACAGATTCATCTCACCGCTTTGAGCGTGGTGTTGACCCTGAACTGCAACACAAGGTAATGGATCGCGCCACCCGTTTGGTGCTGGACATTTGTGGCGGTGAAGCTGGCCCAGTATGTGAAGCCAAAGCCGATGAATTCCTGCCCAAAGCTAAGCAGATTGTACTGCGCCGCGCCAAGCTGGATAAAACCCTCGGTCATGTTATTCCTGACAGCGATGTGGAAGAAATCCTCAGCCGTCTCGGTTTTGGTGTTGAAGCCGAAGCAGGGCAGTGGCAGGTTACTACAGCCACCTATCGCTTTGATATGGCAATTGAAGAAGATCTGATTGAGGAAGTTGCCCGTATCTACGGTTACAACAACATCCCCAACAAGGCGCCGATAGCCGCGCTGCGTATGTCTGATCATAAAGAATCCGCCATCAGCGTGAAAAAGGTGCGTGGTTTGCTGGTTGCCCGTGGTTTCCAGGAAGCAGTTACCTATAGCTTTGTTGATCCTAAATTGCAGCAACTGGTACACCCGGGTGCGCAGGCGATGATCCTGCCTAACCCAATTTCCAGTGAAATGTCGGCCATGCGCCTGTCCATGTTCACCGGATTACTGAATGCCGTAGGCTATAACCAGGCGCGTCAGCAGGGGCGTGTACGCCTGTTTGAGACAGGTTTGCGCTTTGTGCCTGATGCCAATGCAGAATCCGGCGTAAGGCAGCAAGCCATGCTCGGTGCAGTGATCGCGGGCCCCCAGAGTGATGAACATTGGTCGATGGAGAGCAAAACCGTTGATTTCTTCGATCTTAAGGGCGATTTGGAGGCCATTATTGGCTTGACAGTTTCAGGATCAGAATTTAGCTTTAGAAGAGCGACACATTCGGCCCTTCACCCAGGCCAATGTGCTGAAATACTGAGAAATGATCGAGTCATTGGCTACATTGGTGCCGTGCATCCGACCCTTGAAAAGCCATTTGGCCTGAACGGCAAAACCATCGTATTTGAGCTGGAATTGGACGCGCTGCTGACCGCCAACTTGCCTGTAGCCCAGGCTGTGTCTAGGTTCCCGGCCAACCGTCGCGACATCGCTGTGGTAGTGGATGAAACCCTTGCAGCAGCCGATGTGATAAAAGTGATAAGAAAAGTTGGCGAAAATCAGTTGGTTGGCGTAAACTTGTTCGATGTATACCAGGGTAAAGGTGTTGAGCCCGGTAAAAAGAGCCTGGCTATCGCACTGACGTTACAAGACAACACTCGCACACTTGAAGAAAAAGAAATCGCAGAAGCAGTAGATACTGTGGTTTCGGCCCTCAAGTCCGAGTTCAACGCATCGTTGAGGGATTAAAGTATGGCACTTACCAAAGCCGAAATGGCAGAGCATCTTTTTGAAACGCTTGGTATTAATAAGCGGGTCGCGAAAGAGATGGTAGAGGCGTTTTTCGAAGAAATCCGAACCGCCCTCGAAAGTGGTGAGCAGGTCAAGCTGTCTGGTTTTGGTAACTTTGACCTTAGGGATAAAAACCAAAGACCGGGGCGCAATCCAAAAACCGGTGAGGATATCCCGATTTCTGCCCGTCGCGTAGTGACTTTCCGTCCCGGACAGAAACTGAAGAGCCGTGTTGAAACGGCCAATTCAGAAAAGTAATATCGAAACACACCGAGGGAAAGCCACTCATTCGAGTGGCTTTCCTGTTTTTGTTGTTAAAAAGAGGCTTAAAGCAAGTAGATGCGTTATTTCGACCGACGTTTTTATTGGGGACTTTTACACCCTCGGTTGTGGGGAACCTGGCTAGCGATAGGGGTTCTGTTTCTGTTTGGGGTCACACCAGCCGTCATTCGCGATCCCTTTGCCAGAGCACTTTCCAGGCTGGTGCTCAGAATTGCCAAAAAACCAATCAAGGTAGCCAGAGCAAATATTCGTGCCTGTTTTCCTGAAAAATCTGACGTCGAGGTCGAGGCGTTGATACGGGAAAATGTGGCGCAATTTGTAGTTATTTTAATTGCACAGGCAGAGTTGCTATTTCGAAGTAAAGAACATTTACGTCGTCGGGTCCAGATTAACGGGTTTGAGAATGTGAAGTCTGCCCGGGATGCTGGCCAAGCGATTATATTTATCATGCCACACGTATGGGGTATTGATTACGCCGGACTTAGACTCAATTTGGAGTTGCCCATGGTGACCATGGCCAAAGCACACCGGAATGAGCTTTTTAACTGGTTTTCCAATCGAATTCGAAGCCGCCTCGGTGGTCGTGTTTATATGCGGGAGGCTGGATTAAGGGTATTGATAACTGAAATGAAACAAGGGAACAGTTTCTTTTATTTACCCGATGAAGATTTAGGGCCGGATCAGAGTGTTTTTGCTCCGTTATTTGCAACAACAAAAGCGACACTGCCTGTTGTAGGGCGTCTTGCCGCTGCCGGTAAAGCCCGTGTTATGCCTGTCAGCATTGGTTATAACGATAAATCCCATCAATTCGTCCTGACAGTATTGGCTCCGATTGAAGCGTCGAATATGGCGGGCAAAGAAAACGAAGCGCTGGCACTTAACAAAGCGGTTGAGGAAGTCATCACTGCCTACCCTGAACAATATATGTGGTTTTTAAAGTTTCTCCGTACCCGGCCTGAAGGCGAAGATTCGATATACAACTAAAGACGTAACTGTTGTGGCCAACTATAATGAGGGTATGCCTACCATCCGGAGACGCCATGTTGACCGCCCCAATTCCCTTCGATGAAACTGAGCGATTAGAAGCCCTCCGTGGCCTACGCATTCTCGACACGGAAGCTGAGGAAAGATTCGACCGGCTGACCCGCCTGGCTAGAAGGCTGTTTGATGTACCTATCTGCTTGATAAGTTTGGTAGATCAGGACAGGCAGTGGTTTAAGTCATGCTTGGGACTCTCTGCCACAGAAACAAGCAGAGATATCTCTTTCTGTGGCCATGCCATTATGCAGTCGGATATCTTTATTGTTGAAGATGCGCTGGGAGATGACAGGTTTTCGGATAATCCATTGGTAAGGGGTGATCCCTATATTCGATTTTATGCGGGTTTCCCTTTGACGTTGAGCAGTGGTTATCGAATGGGCACGCTTTGCATTATTGACAGAAGGCCCAGGCAATTTGACGCTGAATCCTATAAAGACCTGGAAGATTTAGGCAAGTTAGTGGTGTCAGAACTTGAAACGATACAAACTGCCACATTGGATCCTCTGACAGGGCTGAGTAACCTGCTTGGTTTTGAACTGCTGGCCAAGCAATGTTTTGCGAAATGCCAGCGACAAAAACAGGATGCCACCCTTTTTTTCTTTGATTTGGATTACTTTAAAGAAATTAATGACCGTTTTGGGCATCACGAAGGAAATGAGGCGTTAAAGGCTTTTGCTTCCATTTTGAAGGATGCGTTTCGTGAATATGATGTTATAGCACGCCTTGGTGGTGATGAGTTTGTTGCTCTGGTAAGCCATGACCACACGCTTTCGCCCTCAATTGGAATCCTGCATCGGCTAAGACAAAATTTAGTTAACCATAATATGTCTATTCCGGTGGGATACCAATTGGAGTTCAGTTGTGGCACGGCGAGGTATAACGAATCGGTTCCCAGAGGTCTGGAGGCTCTGCTGAAGGATGCAGATTCAAATATGTACCGTGAGAAGCGGCAACATCATGAAATTCATGACAATCAATAGTAATTGGGGGCTGATGCAAGCCCCCATATTGTTACTTTGCTTGTATATGCCTTCTATATAGATTTTCAGTTATATCGCTTAATGTCATCTGCTGATCTTCAAGCAGTACCATCAGGTGGAACAGCAGATCCGAGGCTTCATCAACCAGCTCTTGTTTATCATGAGTGGCGGCAGCAAGGGCTGTTTCCAGACCTTCTTCACCTACCTTCTGGGCAATGCGCTTTGTGCCACTGGCAAACAGGGAAGCAGTATAACTGCTTCCACCTTCACCGGCATCACAGGCTTTTTTCCTGGCCTTAATTAAGGTTTCCAGCGCGGCAATAAAGCTGTGGTTGCCATCTGGCCAGCATGACTCTGTGCCTGTGTGGCAGGTTGGGCCTTTGGGCAGAACCTGCACTAACAGGCTGTCGTTGTCACAGTCGGCGGCAATGCTGATAAGGCTCAGCACATGGCCGGACGACTCGCCCTTGGTCCAAAGCCGCTGCTTACTGCGGCTGAAAAAGGTGACCATGCCGGTCTGCAGGGTCTTTTCCAGTGCGGCCTTGTCCATATAGCCCTGCATCAGCACTTTGCCGCTTAAGTGGTTTTGCACAATAGCGGGAATGAGTCCGTCTTGTTTGTCCCAGTCGAGACGGTTTAAAAGGGTTTCGTCAGCCATGGGCCATTACTCCGTTAACCTGATGGCAATCCCCTGACATGCAAGGAATTGTTTAAGCTCACCTATATTGATAATGCCTTTGTGAAACACACTGGCGGCAAGTGCGGCATCAACCCGGGCATCGATGAACACCTCGGCAAAGTGGGCCATGGTGCCGGCACCGCCGGAGGCTATCAGCGGCACATCGCAGATGGCCCTTACCTTCAGCAGCTGCTCAATATCATAGCCCTGACGCACACCATCCTGATTCATCACATTCAGCACTATCTCGCCGCAGCCCTGGCGCTGCACTTCTTCAACCCAATCCAGGGTGTGCCAGCGGGTGTCTTTGGTGGCGGCTTCATCGCCGGTAAACTGCTTTACGGTGTAGTTGCCGCTGCCTGCATCATAAAAGCTGTCGATACCCACCACCACACATTGGCGACCAAATTCATCGTGCAGCCTGCGAATAAGGTTGGGATCCGACAGGGCAGGCGAGTTGATGGAAATTTTATCGGCGCCGTAGGCCAGAATTTCCCGCGCCTGAGCTGCCGTTCTAATACCGCCAGCCACACAAAAGGGGATGTCGATACGCTCGGCAATGCGGCTAACCCAGGATTTATCTACTACGGCACCTTTGGCACTGGCGCTGATATCGTAAAATACCAGCTCATCGGCACCTTCTTCGGCGTAGCGGGCGGCGAGGGGGACTATATCGCCAACAATCTCGTGGTTGCGAAATTGCACGCCCTTAACCACTTTGCCGTCTTTCACATCGAGGCAAGGCACTATGCGTTTGGCCAGCATGCAATTGCCTCCTTTGCAGTAAATACGCCGGTAAGCAGTGCCTTACCGATAATGATGCCGCTGGCTCCGGATTCCCTCACGGCTTTTACGTCTTCCAGGGTGGCGACGCCGCCACTGGCCTGCCACTGTACATCGCTAAAGCGCGCGGCCAGTTCTCGGTAAAGCGCTGTGTTGGCGCCGGTCATGGTGCCATCGCGGCTGATATCGGTTACCAGTGCGTGTTTAAGGCCTGCGGGCATAAAGGTATCCACCAGGGATTCCAGCGACTTTCCGCCGCCCTGTTGCCAGCCGTGAACTGCCACCATCTTGTTGCCCTGGGCATCGATATTGACATCGAGGGCAAGACAAATGACGTCGCCGCCATATTTATCAAACAGGTTCAGTACTACCTCGGGTGATTTGACCGCCAGCGAGCCAATCACAACCCGGGCAACGCCCGCATCCAGCAGGGCATCAACGTCAGCGGCGCTGCGAATGCCTCCGCCAACCTGCAGCGGGGTGGACAAAGCGGCGGAAATCTCTTCAATTAACTTGGTTTGCCTTTTGTCGGGATCTTTTGCGCCGGTCAGATCAACAAGATGCAAGAGCGCTGCGCCGTCTTGCTGATAACTCAGCAATTGCGTTTTGGGATCCAGAGAAAATTCGGTCTTTTTGGCGTAATCGCCCTGAAACAGGCGCACCACCTGACCTTCAATAAGGTCGATTGCAGGAATGATCATGATTGCTCCAAGGTGTCGACATTGGCTTGCGCCGGTGAATTTTCAATAAGCCCCGGTTCAGCAGTTGTAAGCCCCAGGTCGGCCAGTGTGAGTCTCAGAAAGTTTTTCAGGATTTTGGCGCCGGTGGCAGCGCTTTTCTCCGGGTGGAACTGCACTCCCATAAAATTATCTTTGGCGATTGCCGCACTGAAGGCTTCGCCATACTGGCAGCTAGCGATGGTGGTTGCGGACTCGGGGGCGCAGAAGGAGTGCACAAAATACACCCACTCGCCAGCTTCAATGCCGGCAAACAGCGGGTGACCGGACACCTTAAGCTGATTCCAGCCCATGTGGGGCAAAGGTTGGCTGCGTGCATCCAATTCGCGAACTTCACCAGGGATAATATCAAGGCAATCAATATCTTCACCCTTGGCACCGCGCTCGTGTGAACGGGTCATCAACAGCTGCATCCCAAGGCAGACGCCGAGCACCGGCTGGCGCAGGGTTGGAATGAGTTTATCAAGCTCTCTGGCTCTCAGGGCGTCCATGGCTGCCGCTGCCGTGCCAACGCCGGGCAGTACCAGTCTTGGTGCGGCGCGAAGGACATCCGGCTCGCAGCTTACCAACACCTTTGCGCCGAGGCGCTCAAAGGCAAACTTCACCGAGCTTAGATTGGCGCAGCCGGTGTCAATGATGACCAAATCGGCGCTTGCGGCTGCTTCAGCCGCGGAGCCGGCCGATATAATGGACTCTTTCATCAAAGCATTCCTTCTCTCATCAAAGCATTCCTTCTCACGTCAGAGCACGCCTTTTGACGATGGCAGGGCATCACCTTCAATGGCAACAGCCTGGCGCAGGGTGCGGCCCAGTACCTTGAACAGGGCTTCTACCTTGTGGTGATCGTTATCGCCATCACAGCCGATGTGTAAGGTGCAGCGCAGGCCGTCGGCGAAGGAGCGGAAGAAGTGCGGCACCATTTCGGTAGCCATTTCGCCCACTTTATCGCGGCTGAAGCTGGCATCAAACTTGATAAACGGCCGACCCGAGATGTCCATCAAACACTGACCCGAGGCTTCATCCATGGGCAGGGCAAAACCGAAACGGCCGATGCCGCGCTTGTCACCCAGGGCCTGGCGCAGTGCATCCCCCAGCGCCAGCGCTGTATCCTCCACGCTGTGGTGATCGTCAATTTCAAGGTCGCCATCGACGTTGAGCTTGAGGCTGAAATTACCGTGGGTGGCGATTTGATCGAGCATGTGGTCGAAAAAGCCGATGCCGGTGTCGATTTGATTGTTGCCGGGGGTATCGAGATCAACTGTGACCCGAATGTCGGTTTCGCGGGTAGTGCGCACCACTGTGGCGCAGCGACCTTTGGCGAGCAGCGCATCGGCAATGGCGCTCCAGCCGAGGGTTTCACGCTGATACTTAAAGCTCCTGATGCCCATGGCGTTGCCAAGCTCGACATCGGTGTCGCGATCGCCAATCACAGCCGAAGCGGTGAAATCCACCAGACCTTGGGTCAGGAAGGATTTAACCAACCCGAGTTTAGGTTTGCGGCAGCTGCAGTTTTCATCATTGAAGTGCGGGCAAATCAGCACCTCATCAAACGTAACGCCCTGACTTTCAAAAACCTGCATCATCAGGTTGTGGGGCGCATCGAAATCTTCCTGGGGGAAAGATGGGGTGCCGAGGCCATCCTGATTACTGACCATAATCAGTCGATAACCGGCTTTTTGCAGCCGCAGCAGCGCGGGAATGGCGTTTGGCTCAAACACCAGCTTGCTTAGACTGTCGACCTGCTTATCTGTTACCGGCTCTTCAATCAGGGTGCCATCGCGGTCGATAAAAAGCATTTTCTGGGGCATGGGTACTCTGTCCTTATGATTATTTGCTGTCGATGCGGCCGATGGCCTCGATAATGGAATCCGTCTCTTGTTCGCTGGTGTAGCTGATGCGAATGGCATCTTTAAGCCTTGGGTGGCTGTAGCGTCTGGCGACTATGCCGGCGTTTGCAAGAGCTGCGGCCAGTGCTTCCACATCATTGCTGAAGGCGAGCACATAGTTACCGCCGCTTGGCATGACGCGAAGGCCTGCATCTGTGAGCGCTGCCGAGAGTCTTGCGCCTTGCTTATTCAGCAGTACCACATCGGCGCACATTCGGGCGACGCCCTGCACGGAAAGGGCTTTTTCAGCAATCACTGATACAGGCACAGGCACAGGATAGGGCGCAATCACCCGCATCACCAGTTCACACACCGAGGCGCTTGCCAGCAGGAAACCGCAGCGGGCACCGGCGAGACCAAAGGCTTTTGACAGGGTGCGTAAAATCACCAGATTCTCAAATTCTGCCATCAAGCCTGTGGCACTTTGGGCGGGTGAGCCGTCTGGGTTGCGGGCAAATTCGATGTAGGCTTCATCAACCACCACCAGCGCATCGGGGAAGGTTTTCGCCACCCGCGCGATTTCACCAAGCGACAGCAGGGTGCCGGTTGGGTTATTGGGGTTGCAGACAAACACCAATTTGCTGCCTGTTAAGGCCGATATGTCGTCAGGAAGGCTGAAGTCTTCTGCCAAAGGCAGAGTATTGACCGCCACATTAAAGGTGGCCGCGCTGATGGCGTACATGCCATAGGTTGGGCTGAAAATGCCGATGCTGTCTTTGCCGGGCACACAAAAGGTGCGAATAAGCAGTTCAATGGCTTCATCGGCGCCGCGGCCACATATCAGTTCATTGGCCGCAACGCCGGCGTACGCCGCATAGGCGGCAATCAGCCCGGGTGGCTGGCACTCCGGGTAGCGGTTGGCGCCATCAATGCCGGTGCGGTTAAAGGGCGACTCATTGGCGTTCACCCAAATTTCGCCGCTGCCACCGATGCGCCGAGCGCTCTGGTAGGGCTCCAGGCTTAAAAGCTCAGGGCGAGCGAGGCGGGCAGCCAGGCTATCCGCTGGAATTGTGTTTACCTGAGATGTCATTGACCATTCTCCTCACGTGCGATGGCATCAAGCCTTACTTTTACCGCATTTTTGTGGGCATCCAGTGACTCGGCCGCAGCCAGTGTCATCACAGTTTGACCAAGTCCTTTCAGTCCGTCCGCAGTTAATTCCTGCACCGTAAAGCGGCGACAAAAATCAGCCAGCGACAGGCTGGAGACGGTTTTGCTGTAACCGTAGGTGGGCAGCACGTGGTTGGTGCCTGAGGCATAGTCGCCAACTGATTCCGGCGTAAAGGCGCCTAAAAATACCGACCCTGCCGCACGAATACGTGGCAGCAGCGCCCTTGGCTCCCGGGTTTGAATGATCAGGTGCTCCGGGGCATAGAGGTTGGAGACCATTGCAGCTTCATCCAGGGTATCAGTCATGATAATGCGACTGCATGACAGCGCACCTTCTGCGGTATCTCTTCGTGGCAGCAACGCAAGCTGGCGCTCAAGTGCCGCTTCAACGGCCTTGGCCTGGGCGCTGGAGTCGGTGATAAAAATCACCTGTGAGTCACTGCCGTGTTCTGCCTGAGATAAGAGGTCGGCAGCAATAAACTCAGGACTGGCCGTATCATCGGCTATTACCAGCACTTCGGAAGGACCGGCTGGCATGTCGATGGTGACGGCAGCCTGGGTATCCCTTGCCACCTGGGCCTTGGCTTCGGTCACATACCGATTGCCGGGGCCAAAAATTTTATCGACTTTTGGCACGCTTTCGCTGCCGTAGGCGAGCGCAGCAATTGCCTGGGCACCACCTATCTGGAACACATCGGTAATGCCGCACACGCTGGCCGCGTAAAGAATGGCGTCATCAATGGGCGGTGGGCTTACCAGCACCCGCTTGGTACAACCAGCGATAGAGGCAGGCACTGCCAACATCAGCACAGTGCTGATAAGGGGTGCGCTGCCGCCGGGAATATAAAGCCCCACCTTTTCAATAGCTTCACTTTTAAGCTCACAGCGAACACCCGGCTGGGTTTCCAGGCTGATTTCACTGAACTGCTGGGCGCTGTGAAAGCGGGCAATATTGGCGCGGGCGGCGTTGATGGCATCTTTAAGCTCGGGGCTGACGCGCTCGCAGGCTGCCGCGATGGCCTCAGCACTCAGCCTCAGCGTATCAATTTGGGTATTGTCGAAGCGCGCCGCGTATTCAATCAGGGCCTTGTCGCCGCCACGCTTCACATTGTCAAGAATGTCACTGACCGATGTCGCCAGACTGTCGTCACCCACCAGAGGTGAGCGGGACAGTGCCTGGCGCTTGGCATCCTCGTTTAAGCAGTTCCAGACCAAGGTTTCCATCGTTTACCCCATCATTTTTTCGATTGGCATCACCAGAATCGAGCTGGCGCCAAGAGCGGTCAGTTCTTCCATGGTGTCCCAGAACAGGTCTTCGGTGCTGACCGCGTGGATGGCAACCCGATTGGTCTCATCATTGAGCGGCAGCACAGTGGGGTTTTCGGCGCCGGGCAGCAGGGCGACGACTTGCTCCAGCGTTTCGGTTGGGGCGTGCAGCAGGATGTACTTGCTTTCACGGGCACGGATAACCCCATTAACCCGGGAGAGGATTTTATTGATAAGTGCCTGCTTGGCATCGCTTTGTGGTGTGGTGGACTGAATAATACAAGCCATGGAGCGGAAGATGACTTCAGTTTCGTATAGGCCGTTGGCTTCGAGGGTAGCACCGGTCGACACCAGATCGCAGATACCATCGGCAAGACCGGCACGGGGCGCCACTTCTACAGATCCTTTTAATTGGCAGCCCTGATAGGATATGCCTTTATTTTGCATAAAACGTCGTAGCAGGTTGGGGTAGGAAGTAGCGATCCTAAGGCCTTCCAGCGAGCTTGCATCGCCATAAACAAATTCGGTGGGTACCGCCAGCGACAGGCGGCAGGCACCAAAGTCCAATTGTCTGAGCTTAACAACTTTCGCGGCATTGCCGAGGCACTCGCGCTCAAGTTGCTCTTCTTCCAGCACGTTTTCACCGACTATGCCCAAATCGACTACGCCGTCCATCACCAGACCTGGGATGTCATCGTCACGCACCCGCAAGATATCCACGGGCATATTGTCGGCGTGGGCGATAAGCCGCTGTTCATTCACGCTGAATTTTACCCCGCAGCTTTTCAGCAACTGTTGGGATTCGGTGGACAGGCGTCCGGATTTTTGGATGGCGATTCTCAGTCTGGCAGTCATGGCGAAATATCCTGGTATCTAAAGTAATGTTTAAAATCAAAAGCTTTGGTGCAAAGAAAAACCCCCGGAATTCCTTCCGGGGGTTGTCCTGAAACTTTAGATCATGACCGCCAGAAGGAATGCACCTTCGGCAGTGAGCTTCCGAAGGCTACCGCTTATGATGGTGATGATGGTGCTTGGCAGTCGAAAGCTGGAACATGTGTCGTTAATCCTGTGTCTGGCGCCGTGCGCTCGTTACATTTGCTGTCTGGCCGAATTTATCGGACGCTTTTTACACTAATGACTTTGGGGACGCTTTGCAAGGGTGTTTTTCGTCAACATTAAAAAAGTTCAGCTTTGCATGAATATTCACGTTGAACATGCCTGTTTTGCTGGCTTTGTTTTGCTGCGCTTGTGACAGACAGTGAAATCGGCATAATGCACTCAACCCAGCGCTGAATTCCCCCGACATCGGAGCCTGTTTGTCTTCCCAATCCGCTGCCAACAACCTGATAGTCCGCACCCAAGCCGTCTTCGATGAAGATGGGGTGCTGTCACGTTTTATTCGTGGTTATCGGCGCCGTGAGGTGCAGCAGCAGATGGCAGAGGAAGTGGCATCTTGCTTAAGCTATACCCATAAATTGGTGCTGGAGGCCGGTACAGGTGTGGGCAAAACCTTTGCCTACCTGGTACCGGCGCTATTGAGTGGCAAGCAGGTGATAGTCAGTACCGGCAGTAAAAATTTGCAGGAGCAGCTGTTTTACAAAGATCTCCCCGCACTCTTGCAGATGCTCAATCTCAGCGTTCCGGTAAGCATTTTGAAGGGGCGCAGCAATTATTTGTGCCAGCGGCTAATGGCTGCGCAGATGGATGCGGCTTTCAGTCACGATGAGAAGCTGTTGGATGATTTACTGAAGCTCAATCAATTCGCACAAGCCACTGAAGATGGTGACCTTGGTAATCTGACCGGAGTGGCCGAAGATGCCCGCGCTATCAGTCTGGTGGCCAGTGCTCAGGATAGCTGCACCGGTCAGCGCTGCGCCTTTTATGATGAGTGTTTTACCCGTAAAGCCCGTGCCCGGGCAATGAATGCCCGATTGATTGTGGTGAACCATCATTTGTTCTTTGCTGACAGGGTGCTGAAAGACACAGGTTTTGCCGAACTCTTACCCGATGTGGATGCGGTGATATTTGATGAGGCGCACCTATTGCCTGATATCGCCATTCAGTATTTTGGCTCTCAGCTTTCCACCGGCAGTTTGCGACGGCTGCTTGATGGCATAGAGCGGCTCACCGAAGGTGAGCTTGGCGATACCCAGGGGCTTAAGCTATTGCCGCAGCGTGCCCGGGTTAAGTTGGATGCCTGGCAAAATTGCCTGCTTGATGCAGGCAGCAGTGATTTCAGGCAACTGCTTAAAGATAAAACAGCAGCATTGGCCGCAGGTGAGCTGATTGGCGAACTCTCGGCACTGGAAGCTCTGCTGCTCGCCAATGTGGGGCGCAGTGAGCCACTTGATGATTTTGCCGTTAAGCTACCGGAGCTTAAGCAAAAGCTCGAGCGTTTTATTGCCTGTGATGATCCTGGTTCTGCTTATGGTATCGATATCGGTGAGCGCCATTTGATGCTTCGTATTTCCCCCATCGATATTGCCAAGGCGTGCCGTGAGTTGTTCAGCGAAGACACCGCCTGGGTGTTTACCTCGGCGACTTTGCAGGTGGAGCGCAGCCTGCAGTTTTTTACCCGTGAGCTTGGGCTGACATCGCCAGTACCAGCTTCAGCCAAGCGTTCTCAATCCAGCCGGACTCAATCCAGCATTGCTCAATCCACTCGCACCCAATCCAGTACTGCTGGTGCCAAATCCTCAATGTGCAAAGAAGTGCTGCTCGACAGCCCCTTCGATTACCCCAGGCAATCCCTGTTGTGCGTGCCGCGCCGTCTTGGCAGCGTTGCCAATCAGGATGCCATGGTGCGCCAGCTCACCGAGGTGTGTCTGAAACTGATTAAGGCCGCCAAGGGGCGCACCTTTATCCTCTTTACCAGCCACCGGATGATGGAGGCCGTCGCCCGCTCCCTGGTGGGTCGCTGCCACTATCCACTGCTGGTTCAGGGGCAGGGCGGTAAGCAGCAATTACTATCCAAATTCAGACAGTTGGGTGAAGCGGTGCTGCTTGGCACCGGCAGTTTTTGGGAGGGGGTAGACGTGCGCGGCAAGCTGCTGTCCTGCGTGATTATCGATAAGTTGCCCTTTGCCTCACCGGATGACAGTCTCTACAAAGCCCGCGCCAGTCGGGTGGAGGCCAGAGGTGGCGATCCCTTTCTGGAAATTTCGCTGCCCCAGGCGGTGATTGCCCTGAAGCAGGGTGCTGGCAGGCTTATCCGCGATGAAACTGATCGCGGCGTCCTGGTGATTTGCGATAACCGTCTGGTGAATCGGCCCTACGGTCAGGCATTTTTGCAATCTTTGCCGCCGATGGCACGTACCCGTGACCTGGATGCTGCATGCGCATTTTTAGAGGCAATTGACTGAATTTAATCCGACTGCTGGTCTTAGCCGTTTTATGGCCGGCGGTTTATCGGGTAAAATCATCGCAATGACCGACTGGGCCCCCTTTCTGTGGCCAACGATTTTGGAAACTCATACCCCATGACGCAGCCTATTGCACTGCCGGACAATCCGGTGATCCTCGCGCTCGACACCTGTACCGAAGCTTGCTCTGCCGCGCTTTTTGCCAAGGGTGAAACCTATGCCGATATGGCTGATGCCCCCCGTGAGCACAGCCAGCGCTTGCTGCCCATGATTGATGGGCTGTTAAACGAGGCCGGGCTCAGCATTAGCGATGTCAACATCATTGCCTACGGCCGTGGCCCCGGCAGTTTTACCGGCATTCGTATCTGTACCAGCATGACCCAGGGCTTGGCACTTGGTCGCGAGCTGCCGGTGATTGGTATTTCTACCTTGGCCGCCATGGCGCAGGAAGCGATGGAAAAGAGCGGTGAAACCCGGGTGCTGTGCGCTATTGATGCGCGCATGTCTGAAGTCTATGTGGGTGAGTACCGGATGCAGGATGGCGTGGCAACCTTGGTGGGCGAAGAAACTGTATTGCCACCGTCAATGGTGAAGGTATCTGATGGCGTCAGACTGGCCTGTGGCACGGGTTTTGATACCTATCCTGAGCTTTTGACTCTTGGGCATGGCCTGGAGCTTAGTGCTGAGGTGAAATTTCCTGCCGCCGAAGCTATGCTCACATTAGCAAGGGACGGCATTGCCCGTGGCCTGCACACCGCAGTGGATGACTTGGAGCCTGTGTATCTTCGTGATACGGTGGCGTGGAAGAAATTGCCGGGACGCGAATAGTCGCGACGCGAACAAGTGTGCCGCTTTTGTGGCTTAGTAGGCGGACTTCGCTGGAAGCTTTCCCGGAAACCCCATTGGCGCGCTCTCCAATTAGCGCGCTTGGTAAGCAGGTTTCCCACACCCAGAGTAAAGGAGTGATTGGCGGTGCATATTCAATCGGCACAGCTTGAATTCTTTTCTGCCCGGGGCATTAAGTTGCCCGGGGCCGCGGGTGTGCTGTCAAATCCTGCCGCACAAAACGGCGAGCACGGTAAGACAAGCGCTACTACGGCAACTGATAGCCGTGGTCAGCTTCCCCGTGAGCGGGGCGAGTCGGCGAAATTTTTACTGCAAGAATACCAGGATGGTCAGGGGAGCGTCGATTACGACATCCCCGGCCGTTCCCGTGAAGCCATTTCCGAATATCTTTTGAATCAACATGCTCAGCGGCGCGAGGAAATACGTGCCATGGTGGGCGTGGATCTCTATGCCTGAACCGCGCGCAGAGTTTGCTGCTATCCCCGAGACGGCCCCAGCCAACAGTCCCTTGCAGTTTATGGTGCTGCTCGCTCTTGCCGGCGCCGTGACTTACGTGCCTTATCTTGGCGTGCCCTTTAAATGGCTTGAAAGCTTTTTCCATGAGTTATCCCACGCGCTGGCAACCTTGATCACGGGCGGCGTGGTCAGTCATATCCAGCTTTTTCCCAATGGCGCGGGACTGTGCTTCTCAGCAGGTGGCAGCCCGGTATTGATTGGCTTTGCCGGATACGCCGGGGCCGCGCTGTGGGGGTTGCTGCTGTTTATGATGGCGAGCTGGCCAAAGGGGATCCGGCCTGCATTTACACTACTGGGTGCACTTGTGTTGGTGGTACTGCTCTTCTATGCCCGGGATGTGCTGACCATTGGCATTCTGATTGTGCTTTCGGGGCTGTTTTTTCTGCCGTTAAAACTCGCTGGCGCTGCTTGGCTGGTGTCCATGTTGCGTTTTATGGCGCTGATTGTGCTGCTCAATGCCATCAAAAGCCCCACCTACCTATGGGGGCTCGATGGTCAGGGTGATGCAGAGCTGCTCGCCGGGCTCATCTGGGTGCCGGCATTTGTGTGGATTGGATTGTGGCTGCTGATTGCCGCCGGGTGTCTGTGGCTGTGTTGGCGGCGGGTGCTTGGTCCAGGTGCTGGGCCAGGTAATTGCAACAAAATATGAATCCGTCTTGGCAATTCTGCTTTGCCTTGGTAGCTTCGAGGTCTCTTCCCGCCGGGATAGGCTGATGAAATTCAAGGAGAACAGGATGAAGACGTTGTTAGCGGCCTCCGTGGTTGCGCTGATTGGATTAAGCGGTGCGGCCAGTGCCACCACCCTTGATGAAGCCCTGAAGAACGATTTGCGTCAGGCATCGAGTATGGAGCGGGATAAGTATCGCCACCCAGGTGAAACCCTGAGCTTTTTCGGTGTTGATGGCCAAAAGACGGTGATTGAACTCTGGCCAGGTGGTGGCTGGTACGCCGAGATCCTTGCGCCTCTGCTGGCCAGAAACGGCCAGTATATTGCGGCTAACTTTGAAACCAATCCTGCCCCAGAGGCGAAAAATCCAGCTTATCAACTTCGTCTTGGTAAAGCGCTGGAAAGCTGGATTGAAACCAACGCTGCTAAAGTCGGCAACGCCAAAACGGTGACTTTTGACCCACCGCATAAGACTGCCCTTGGTGACAGTGGCAGCGCCGATGTGGTGCTCACATTCCGCAATATCCACAACTGGGCCATGGCTGGTCAGGCTGAAACCATGTTTGCCGCGGCATTCGATGTGCTTAAAGAAGGCGGCGTGCTCGGTGTGGTGGAGCACAGGGCAAACGAAGGCATGAGCCTCAAATCGGGTTACATGACAGAATCTGAGGTGATTAAACTTGCAGAGACTGCAGGTTTTGTGCTGGCAGCCAAAAGCGAAATCAACGCCAACCCCAAAGACACCAAGGATTATGAGCAGGGTGTCTGGACCTTGCCGCCATCGCTGCGCCTTGGTGAGCAGAACAAGGACAAGTACCTTGCCATCGGTGAGAGCGATCGTATGACCCTAAAGTTCGTAAAAGCGACAACCAAGTGAGTCTTGGCGTTTTTTGTGGATAAATAACAGGTAATCGCTCTGCGACCATGGGATAATGCCGGCCAAAGTGCCGGTGTTTTTTTGTGAGGCAGTGGCAGCGCGTGAGAACTGAGCCGCAAAAGAGAATTGCCAACGAATTGACATGCAGGGGGCAGGGAGCTTTGCCATGAACACCATTGCCGTAACAGAGTTAACGCTCAAACTGCCGCATATACAACTGGCGGCAACAGAGTATGGTGATGCTCATAAACCGCTGTTGTTGGCACTGCATGGCTGGCTAGATAACGCCAGCAGCTTTGCGCCGCTCGCCGAAGTGTTAACGGATTACCGGCTACTCGCCATTGATTGGCCGGGCCACGGAGATTCGCAGCACAGGCCCGGTAGCTACCCATTGCACTGGATTGACTATCTTTATGATTTACATGGGGTGCTGATGCACCTTAAAGGGCAGGGAGTGAGGCCCAGGGCGATTATCGGCCACTCGCTCGGTGGCATTGTGGCGTCAGCCTATCTTGGCAGCCATCCGGATGCGACCGACGCACTGGTGCTGATTGAGGCCTTGGGACCATTAACTGAACGGCCGGGGAAAACCCCTGAACGACTTGCCAGAAGTTTTGATAGTCACTGGCAATGGGTTACCAGTACTTCGGAGCCTAAGGTTTACACCAGTTTCGATACTGTGATTGAGGCAAGACATCGTCTGACCGGGCTTGATAAAGCGGCCTGTGAGCTGCTGCTTCGGCGCAATTTTACCGTTACTGAAGCTGGGGTAGTGGCCAAAACAGATCCCAGGCTTAAACTGGATTCACCCATGCGGCTAACGCCAGCCCACGGCGAAGCTTTTATCCGGGGCTTTGCGCTGCCGAGTTTGCTGCTGATGGGCGATAGTGGCTATGAGCAACTGAAAACCTTGTTTGAGCTTAGTGCTCCTTTGTATCAAAACTTAACTCAGGTGCAGCTCTCGGGCGATCATCATTTGCACATGACCCATCCACAAGCGTGCGCGGCGGCCATTAACGCGTTTTTGGCATCCCAGGCGCAGGGGTAAAAAAGAGGCTGGGCTTTTTTGCTCATTTGTGTGATGATTGTCAAAAATTTAAACGCTCGTATGATTTCAAGCGTAATTTAATAATAACAAGTTAAAACAACCGTATCGGTGATCTCTCCAGCCGTATTCGAGCCTCACCGTTACCTCGGGGTTTTAGGAGATTTTTGTGGACAAGCCTTGGATTAATCATTTGCCACATGATGTGCCTGCCGACATAGATGCAGGCCGTTTTGACAGTCTGGTCGCCATGTTTGAACAGGCGGTACGTGACTATGCTGATCAGCCCGCCTTTATCAATATGGGCGCCGTGCTGACCTACCGCAAACTCGAAGAGCGCAGCCGCGCCTTTGCCGCTTATTTGCAAAACGAGCTCGGTCTGAAAAAGGGCGATCGCGTCGCGCTGATGATGCCGAACCTGCTGCAATATCCCATTGCGCTCTTTGGTGTGCTGCGCGCCGGGCTTGTGGTGGTTAACGTCAATCCCCTTTACACCCCGCGGGAACTTAAGCATCAATTGATTGACTCTGGTGCCAAAACCATTGTTGTCGTGTCTAACTTTGCCCGCACGCTGGAAGAAGTAGTGGATGAGACTCCGGTGGAGAGCGTTATTGTCACCGGCCTTGGCGATCTGCTGAGTGCACCCAAGCGCACTTTGGTGAACTTTGTGGTGAAGTACATCAAAAAGCTGGTGCCCAAGTACGATTTGCCCCATGCCATTTCATTCAGAAAGGCGCTGCAAAAAGGCCGCCGTCTGCAATATGTAAAACCCGAGCTGACCAACAGCGATCTGGCGTTTTTGCAGTACACCGGCGGAACCACCGGGGTATCCAAGGGTGCCATGCTTACCCACGGCAACGTAACAGCCAACGTGTTGCAGGCCAATGGTGCCTACGCGCCGCTGCTGGTCGATGGCAAAGAGTTTGTGGTTACAGCCTTGCCGCTGTATCACATCTTTGCCCTGACGGTGAACTGTCTGCTGTTCCTGCACAAGGGCGCCAATAACCTGCTGATCACCAATCCCCGCGATATTCCTGCGTTTATTGCGGATCTGAAAAAGTATCCTTTTACTGCGCTCACCGGGGTGAACACCCTGTTTAATGCCTTGGTGAATAATGAAGAATTCACTCAGCTGGACTTTTCACGCCTCAAGCTTTCCATCGGCGGCGGCATGGCAGTTCAGCGGGCTGTGGCTGATAAGTGGCAAAACATCACAAAAACCCGGCTGCTGGAGGGTTATGGTCTGACGGAAGCATCACCTCTGGTGACCTGCTGCCCTTATAACCTTGAAGGTTACAATGGCTCTATCGGATTCCCAGCACCTTCTACAGAGATGCAGGTGCGTGATGACGATGGCAAGGTATTGGCTCAGGGTGAAACCGGTGAGCTGTATGCCCGAGGCCCTCAGGTCATGAAAGGTTACTGGCAGCGTCCGGAAGAAACCGCCAAGGTGATTGATACCAACGGCTGGCTTGCCACCGGCGACATCGGTTACATGGACGAACAGGGCTTCTTCTACATTGTCGACCGTAAGAAAGACATGATCCTGGTATCCGGTTTTAATGTGTTCCCCAACGAGGTGGAAGATGTGATTGCCATGCATCCCAAGGTGGTGGAAGTGGCTGCTGTTGGTGTGCCCAACGAAGTAAGCGGTGAAGTGGTGAAGGTGTTTGTCGTTGCCAAAGACAAATCTTTGACCGAAGGCGATATTATCAAGCATTGTAAACATCATTTAACGGGCTATAAGATCCCCAAACTGGTAGAATTCAGGGACGAGTTACCTAAAACCAACGTGGGCAAAATATTGCGCCGTGAGCTAAGAAACGAAGAGCTTAACAAGGCGTGATAGAAAAACCGGCGTAAAGCCGGTTTTTTAATGTTCGGTTATTTTCAGAGGGGAGAGAAAGTTTGCTGGAGTTTCAATACGTAAAGGACGATGAAACCCTGGGGGCACTTGTTGAGCAGTATCGTCAAAGCCCGGTGCTGGTGCTGGATACCGAGTTTGTCCGAACCCGGACCTACTATGCCAGATTGGGACTTATTCAGGCGTACGATGGCAAGACATTGGCCTTGATTGACCCGCTGGATATTCAGGATTTGTCTCCCTTTTGGTCACTGCTGACCGAACCCGGCATTGTGAAACTGGTCCATTCCTGTTCTGAAGATCTGGAAGTGTTCGCCCGTTATGGCAAGGTACAACCTGCGCCGCTGTTTGACAGCCAGATAGCTGCCGCCTTGTGTGGTCTTGGCCATGGCGTAGGCTATGCCAAACTGGTTGAAGAATGTCTGGGGCAAACACTTGATAAAGGCGAATCCCGTACAGACTGGATAAAGCGCCCTCTGAGCGATGCCCAGTTGCAATATGCCGCCAATGACGTGTTCTTTTTATATCAGCTCTATCCCATGCTGGCACAAAAACTCAATGCGCTTGGTCGTCTGGACTGGCTGTTGGAGGAAGGCGCCCGCCTCACAGAAGGTCGGCTTGAGCGCCCCTCTCCAGACACGGCGTTTCTCAAAGTGAAAAATGCATTTCAGCTAACGCCCAAGCAGCTGGCGTACCTTAAGGTGCTGGCGGCCTGGCGTCTGGAGCGGGCACTGGACCGGGATCTGGCCCTTGGCTTTGTGATTAAAGATCACGCCCTTATCGCTTTGGCAAAAAAGCAGCCTAAATCATTAAGTGATTTGCTGAAAATCAATGACTTGTCTGAGCATGAAAAACGTATTCATGGCAAAGAGCTGCTGAAGGTGTTGCAACGCGCCGATTTGGCAAATTTACCAGAGCCAATCGATGTACTGGCGTTGAAGCCAGGTTACAAGCAGGCATTCAAGGCCATCAAGGCGGTGCTGACCGAGGTGTGTGAGCGTGAAGGTTTGCCTGCAGAGCTGTTCTGCTCCAAGCGTCATATTCATGAATACCTTGAATATCGCTGGCAGGTACAGCAGTCCTCACCGCAACCTTTATTGCTGCAAGGGTGGCGTGGTGCACTGGCGGCAGATTGCTTGGCTGAACTTAAGGATACTGAACTATCCGGTTGAAACAATAGTGAAAAGCCGTCCAGTGGACGGCTTTGTTCAATTTGTTTACCGGTCAGGTAGTGTTACGTTCAGTTCAAGTACCGACAGGTTATCGTCGTTCTGCTCAAGTTGAACGGATACCTGTTCTTCGGAAATATGAACGTACTTACGGATCACCTCGATAATCTCCTGCTTCATTTGCGGGAAATAGTCCGGTGCATCGCGTTCACCCCGTTGATGAGCCACGATAATTTGCAGACGTTCTTTGGCCATCGAGGCCGTGTTAGCTTTTTTATTGCTTCTGAAGTAATCGAGTAAAGACATAATCAGCTACCAAAGATCCTTTTCAACAGGCCCTTCTTCTCTTCGGTAACGAAGCGAAGGGGAAGTTCTTCGCCGAGCAAACGGCCTACAGTATCGCTGTAGGCCTGGCCGGCATCGCTTTCCTGATCGACAATCACAGGTACGCCTGAGTTGGAAGCACGCAATACTGCCTGAGATTCAGGGATAACACCCAGCAATTTGATGGCAAGGATCTCTTCCACGTCAGACACGCTCAGCATTTCCCCATTTTTTACCCGAGTAGGGGAATAGCGGGTCAGCAGCAGATACTCCTTGATGGGTTCCAAATTTTGCTCAGCACGGCGGGACTTGCTTTGCAAAATACCCAGGATGCGGTCTGAGTCACGCACAGAGCTCACTTCCGGATTGGTGGTCACAATGGCTATGTCGGCGAAATACAGCGCCATCAGCGCTCCGGTTTCGATACCGGCAGGGGAATCACAGACTATGAATTCAAAATCTTTAGACAAATCATCCAGTACCTTGCCCACACCTTCGCGGGTAAGTGCATCTTTATCGCGGGTTTGAGACGCCGGTAATACGAATAGCTTTTCGCTGCGCTTGTCTTTGATCAGTGCCTGATTCAGGTTGGCTTCGCCATTAATCACATTGACAAAATCGTATACTACGCGGCGTTCACAGCCCATGATTAGGTCGAGATTACGCAGGCCAATATCGAAGTCGATAACCACTGTTTTATGGCCTCTCATTGCTAAGCCTGTAGCGATCGCCGCGCTGGAGGTTGTTTTACCTACACCGCCTTTTCCTGAAGTGACAACAATAATTTGTGCCATGCTAATTACTTTCCTTTAATTCTGCCCCATCACAATGGCAGTGATTCTACTGTTAGTGTGTCGCCTTCAAGGCGAACACAGCCGCTTTTCGCAGTTACACCGTGCTTTTGTAAGTTTTCAGTCAGCCAGTATTGACCCGCGATGGAAATGAGTTCGGGCTCCAGGGATTTGGCCAGGATAACGGCATCTTTGGCGCCATTGGCTCCGGCCATGGCTTTGCCCCGTAAAGCACCATAAATATGTATGCTGCCATCTGCAATCACTTCGGCGCCATTGCCAACGGCACCAATCACTACCAGGTCGCCATTTTTAACGTAGATTTGTTGTCCGGAACGTACGTTTTGCTTAACGATTCGGGTAGTTTTGGGCAATGAGGGCGGTGGCACGCCGGCACTTTGGCCGTTGGTTGATTTGCCAGCCTTAACGATGGCAAGCCCGAGGGATTTTGCCTGTTCTGCTATCTCTGTGGCAGCAGAAGTCACGCCCACAATTACCAGTTGGCGTGATACGAGAAGTTGCTTGAGTTTGGATAAATCAAGTTCGCCGTCAGCAATTGCAGCGAGATTAAGCACCAGCGGTGCTCCGATGAAAAATTGTGGCGCCTGGGCGAGTTTACTGTCCAATTCGGCGGCAAGGCTGTCCAAATTTGCACTGTTGATATGCAAAACAGAAAGCGTGAAAGAAGATCCCTTTAATTCAAGGCTTGCTTTTGGCATCCCCGTAAATCACTCCAAATCTAATCAGTCTTGTGCTGATCTACATTTTTCTAAAGAGCCCATGTTATAGTGTGCCCCTATCACTGGCAAGTTTGATATTTTCGGAAATTAGTCCTTTTATGATATGCGCTGTGTACAAGAGTAGCCGTAAGGAAGAAACCTTTTTGTTTTTACCTAAGAGGGATGACTTCAGTCAGGTGCCCGAACCACTGATGCAAATGTTTGGTCAACCTAAACTGGTCATGCTGTTACCTCTGGATAAAAAGGACAAACTGGGTATTGCCGATATCAATAAGGTTCGCACAGAACTTGAGTTGAAGGGCTATTATTTGCAAATCCCTCCACCAAAAGAGAATTTACTGACAGAACATCGCCGCAGCTTAGGTGTAGAAAATTAATTTCGCCAGACTGATTAACACGGAGGAGTTCATCATTGTGAAGTCGACATTCTTTATATTCCTATTGGCATCTGGGCTGATTTGCTCTGCCGCTGTTGCAGATGAATCCCGGCAAGGCAGTTTTGCCGAGTACCTTGAAGGGTTAAAGCGTGAAGCTGCAGAACAGCATGGTATGCGTCAGGAGTCTCTTGCAACAATCTTCCCGCAGATAAAGCAGTTTCGTTTGGCGAAAAGCCAAGATGAAGATGTCCCTGAGTCAACCGTGGCCGGCAGTCTTGAGCTGTACTTACCAGATACGCTGTCCGATGCTTTGGTAAGCGAAGCCCGCTTTCAATATCAAGGGCATAACGAAACTCTCAACCGGATTGGAGAACTCTATGGTGTTCAACCCCGCTTTATAGTTGCACTCTGGGGGTTGGAGTCGCGTTTTGGCCGTCCATCTGCGGCTTATCCTGTATTGTCGGTTACTGCATCTCAGGCTTACAAGGGTAAGCAGGAGGCCTTTTTTAAAGAGCAATTTTTTGCGGCGCTGCAGATCCTTGATTCCAGCAGTTGGCAGGTAGACGACCTGCTCGCCGGTGTAGATGGTCGGATGGGACAGCCAAGAATGCTTCCTGAATACTACTTGGATTTTGCCAAAGACGGTGACGATGATGGCAAAGCCGACATTTGGACTAATCCCTCAGATGTGTTTGCGTCCATTGCTTCTTTTTTAAAGAAATCGGGATGGCGTGAGGATGAAACTTGGGGGCGTCAGGTAAAAATACCGGCCGATTTTGATGAGTCTCTTGCTGGCGGTATAAAGAGGGGCTTTGCAGAATGGCAGGCGCTAGGGGTTCGGCGCTTTGATGGTTCTGATCTGCCTGCCCGCAATGACATGCAGGTCAGCATGGTGATGCCGGACGGGCCGAAAGGACGGGTTTATCTGGTGTATGACAACTATCTCGCTTTGAAAAAATGGCGTGATGATGATTATTTTGCTCTTGCATTGGTGCATCTGTCAGATCGCATCAAGTTTCAACTGGGAGAATAAGCTATACTCCCGCCCTTTACAGCGTGATTGGTATTGGTTGTGACTGAGTTCTGGAAACATAAGCGCCTCGCGGAAATGACCGTAGAGGAATGGGAGTCCCTGTGTGACGGCTGCGGAAAATGCTGTTTGAATAAGCTTATCGATGATGAAACCGATGAGCTTTATTACACTAACGCAGCCTGCAAACTGCTGGACAGAGACGCTTGTCACTGCCGTCATTACCCGGAAAGATTTACCTTTGTACCTGGATGTGCCGCGATTACTGCAGATAATATTGCCAGTTTGACCTGGCTTCCAGATAGCTGCGCTTATATCCGTTTATTTCACGGACGTGATTTACCTTCCTGGCACCCGCTTTTGACTGGCAGTAAAGAAGCGATGCACGCCGCAGGTATGTCAGTGAAGGGCAAGGTGGTGTGCGAAACCAAGGTACGTGATATGGAAGATCATATAGTGCTTTGGCCGTTGAAAGATATTGACTGATACAAAGTCTGAAGACGTTGAAATAGAAATAAAAAACGCCCGTAAGGGCGTTTTTTATTTCGTAGATGAATGACCGGTTGTCATGATGACTTTTTGATAAGTGGGATCAGAAATACCAGCAGTGCCAACAGATACACACTGAAAGCGACTATCATCCATTCACCCATGGTCACACCGGCAAATTGCCAGGGGATGTCGGTGCACATGCCGGTGGGCATAAACACGTCCGGCAGCCATTCATGCAGAGGCATCCAGGCAGGAAATTCCGGCAGGAAAGAACAGGTTGAGAACGGATTGGGGTTATTTTGCATGTCCACCAGTTCAACAGCAAGCTTGAGCCCCCATACACTACTAACCCCCCAAAGGAGGCCAGCCAATAGACGCATGACGCGACTTAGCGGCGCAATTAGCCCGATTAAGCCTGCGCCAAGCAGACCAAACACGGCGAGTCGCTGATAGATGCACATTACACAAGGGTCTAGCTTCATTCCGTATTGGAAATACAGCGCTGACAATTCCAATGAGAGTGCGCTTAAAGCCAAGATTGCCCACGACAGGCGGCTGTGTGCGAAAGTTATCAGGCTGGACATAGAGTCTCCATGAAAAAAGCGTTCCATAAAAAAGCCCGCACACTGAGGTGCGGGCTATGACTGACTTTACTCAAGCTATTTGCTTGAGTCAATCTGACAGATCAATGACCAACTGCGGCTTTACCCATGGCTTCAGCAGCAGAGTGGTGATTGATAAAATGCCCTTCGTAAAAGTACTGAGTCATGTCAGTAAGAAAACCGGTTTCAATGGCGAGGATGCCAACAATTGACAGTACTATGGTGTAAGGCAGTGCCATCATCACCATACGGCCATAGGACAGGCGAATAAGCGGTGCGATTGCAGAGGTTAACAGAAACAGGAAGGCTGCCTGGCCATTTGGTGTTGCAACCGATGGCAGGTTGGTGCCGGTATTGATGGCTACCGCAAGCAGATCAAACTGGTCTCTGGTAATTTGACCGTTCAGTAACGCGGCTTTGACTTCATTTATATATACGGTCCCAACGAAGACATTGTCACTGACCATGGAAAGCAAGCCGTTTGCGATATAAAAGATAACCAGCTGCACATTGCCTTCATAGCTAAGGGCCCACTGGATTACCGGGGCAAACAGTTGTTGATCGATGATCACGCCGACAACCGCGAAGAAAACCGCCAGCAAGGCTGTGAAGGGCAGTGCTTCTTCGAATGCTTTACCCAGTGCATGTTCATCCGTTACGCCATTTAAAGCGGTATTCAGGATGATGACGGACAGTCCAATCAAACCTACTGAGGCCAAATGTAATGCCAGGCCTACTATCAGCCAAATACCAACCAGAGCCTGAACGATGAGTTTTACCTTATCCTTATTGGTCCGACGGGCGTCTTCGTAGGCATCATATTCCGATAAAATCCGATGAACCGTTTCAGGCAGCTCAGCGCCGTAACCAAAAATTCTGAATTTCTCAACCAAAAAACAGGTAAGAAGACCCGAGATGAACACTGGTACTGTGACAGGCGACATGCGAATAGCAAATTCGGAAAATTGCCAGTTGGCCTGTGCCGCGATAATCAGGTTTTGTGGTTCACCAACCATGGTGCATACGCCGCCAAGAGCCGTACCCACACCAGCGTGCATTAACAGGTTTCTCAGGAAACCACGAAAGGATTCCAATTCGTTATGGTTAAGTTGTTCCGCAGATTCCGATGTATGATCGTGATCCGAGCTGAAATCTTTGCCTGATGCAACCTTATGATAAATTGAGTAAAATCCTACAGCGACAGTGATAATTACCGCGATAACAGTCAGTGCATCCAGAAACGCGGATAAAAAGGCCGAGGCAATACAGAACATCATTGACACGGCGATTTTAGAACGAACCTTGGTCAGCATTTTGGTGAAGGCGAACAGCAGTAACTGCTTCATAAAGTAGATACCGGCCACCATAAACACCAGCAGCAGCAGTACTTCAAGGTTGGCTTCTATTTCATGCAACACCTGAGAGGGGCTGGTCATCCCAATGATAACTGCTTCGATGGCAAGTAAACCGCCTGGTTGAAGCGGGTAACATTTCAGTGCCATTGCCAAGGTGAAAATAAATTGGATCACTAATACCCATCCCGCAATAAAGGGATTCAGATAAAAGAGAACTGGATTAATGATTAGAAACGATAAAATAGCGAGTTTGTACCATCTGGGCGAATTACCCAGAAAGTTGGCAAAAAGCGACTGACTAAGAGTCGATTGCATGTTCCCCTCTCCCATATGCTTGAAAATAAATGAGGATTATAGTTGTTTTGAGTATCTCTGAAGACATTACTTCAGTCTAGCCTAAACCTTAACTCAAAGTGATGCAGAATAGTCAATCCTTCCTTCCAAAAAGCAGATCAGAACAACAAAATAAGACGGTGGCTCCGGGTTAATGTTCTATTTTTGAGCGATAAGGGCGGCGGAAGCTTTAACAGGCAATGCGAAAGTAATTAGGGAGGTTTCCATTTTTTACCGCTCTGGTATGATCAGTGCCCAACAAGAGGACAAACCACTGGAAAATGGGGCTGATGATCATCAATGCCAAAGGTCCTGCGAGTTTCGCAGAGAAATACATAGTGCGTTCCATCTGGGAAAATAAATTCCCTCCCGGCTCCATTCTTCCCGCCGAGCGTGAATTGTCAGAGCTGATAGGCGTTACCCGCACCACCTTGCGTGAAGTGTTACAGCGTCTCGCCCGTGATGGCTGGTTGACCATTCAGCACGGTAAACCGACCAGGGTTAATAACTTTTGGGAAACCTCAGGTCTGAATATTCTTGAAACCATTGCGGATTTAAATCCGGAGGGGTTTCCGGTATTGGTCGATCAATTGCTGTCGGCCCGCACCAATGTCAGCGCCATCTACTTCCGTGGTGCGGTGCGTCACAACCCGGATACCGCAGTGGAAGTACTGGGTAAAATTCACGGCATGCCAGATACTCCAGAGGCCTATGCCGACTTTGATTACGATTTACACCACACCCTGGCGTTTTCATCAGGAAACCCGCTCTATGTACTGATCCTGAATGGATTTAAGGGCCTCTATAGTCGTGTGGGTCGTTATTACTTCTCCAGTGCAGAAGCCCGAAAGTTGGCATTGGATTTTTATATCGAACTGGAGCAGCTGGCTAAACGTCGAGCCTACGTTGAGGTGCCAGCTTTGATGCGAACCTACGGTATCAACAGTGGCAAAATGTGGCAAAAGCTTAAAGATGACATGCCTGCTGATATTCATTTGGAATAGCGGGTATAATTTTTTGGGAAACCACATTGAAAAACGCAGCCAGAAGCTGCGTTTTTTATTACACCATTTTGCTATCTTGGCTTTGTGGCGGGCATCTTCCAATTTCTTTCAATGTACCGTCCGGTTCTTCCTGCTCCAGTACAACGGTAAATCCCCATAGTCTGTGGAGATGCTTGAGTACTTCCAATGAGCCTTCAGCGAGTGGAATATTATTAAATGGAACATACCTTAAGGTGACTGAGCGGTCACCCATCACTTCTACATTATGTACCTGAATATTGGGCTCTATATTCGCCAGATTATACTGCTGAGACAGCATGTTTCTTATGTCGCGGTAGCCTTGTTCATTGTGAATTGCTGATATCGACAGATAATTTTTTCGTTCGTCGTCAACTATGCCAAACAGCTTAAGTTGCCGGATTAAGTGTGGTGAAAGGTACTGGCTGATAAAGCTCTCATCTTTAAAGTTAGACATGGCAAAGTGGAGGGTGTCCAACCAGTTGCTTCCAGCAATTTCAGGAAACCAAACTCTGTCTTCTTCTGTCGGGTTTTCACAGATCCGTCGGATATCAGTGAACATGCTGAAACCTAAAGCATAGGGGTTAATACCTGAGTAATAGCGACTGTTGTATGCAGGTTGAGCGATAACACCTGTGTGACTTTGCAAGAATTCCAGCATAAAGCGATCGGTTACCAAACCCTCATCGTAAAGATGATTGAGTATGGTGTAATGCCAAAAGGTTGCCCAGCCTTCGTTCATTACCTGTGTTTGCTTTTGCGGGTAGAAATACTGACCCATCTTACGCACAATGCGCACAATTTCTCGCTGCCAAGGTTCCAGTAGTGGTGCATTTTTTTCGATAAAATAAAGAATGTTTTCCTGTGGCTCGGCAGGAAAGCGCTTTTTGGTCTGCTTGGTTTTCTCTGTGGCTCCCGTTGGAACAGTGCGCCAGAGGTCATTAACCTGACTTTGCAAGTACTCTTCACGCTGTTTTTGTCGGGCTTTTTCTTCCCGGAAAGAAATTTCTGATGGGCGCTTATATCTGTCAACACCATAATTTTGCAGCGCATGGCAGGAGTCAAGAATATTTTCGACGGCCTCCACACCATAGCGTTCTTCACATTCCGCAATGTAATTTTTTGCAAATACCAGATAGTCGATAATTGAACTGGCGTCTGTCCAGGTCTTAAACAGATAATTGCCTTTAAAAAAACTGTTGTGCCCATAACAGGCATGAGCCATAACGAGTGCTTGCATGGTAATGGTGTTTTCTTCCATTAAATAAGCAATGCAGGGGTTGGAGTTGATGACAATTTCATAAGCCAGCCCCATCTGTCCGCGCTTATAACTTTGTTCAGTTTGTATAAAACGCTTTCCGAAAGACCAGTGGGTATAGCCAATTGGCATACCTATACCTGCATAAGCATCCATCATTTGTTCGGCGGTGATGACCTCGATTTGGTTGGGATAGTGATTGAGACGATAATGGGTCGCCACACGTTCTATTTCCTGCTGATAGCTTGCCAGCAGATCAAATGTCCAATCAGGCCCATCGCTCAGTGGTTTGCGTTTCCCCATAAAGCCCCCTTAAACCGCCTGCTTTTTAAATAACTCTCTGAATACAGGGTAGATATCCTCGGCCTGACGAATGTGTTGTACGGCCATATTCTCGAATCTCTGCACAAGAGATTCGTATTCGCGCCAGAGAGTCTGGTGAGCACGGTTGGTGATTTCGATATAGCTGTAGTAGCGAACCATGGGCAGTATTTGCTTTTCGAGAATTTGCCCGCAGGTTGGAGAATCATCAGCCCAGTTATCACCGTCAGAAGCTTGGGCTGCATAAATATTCCACTCATCTGCCGGATAGCGTTCTTTTTGTATATCAACCATAAGCTTAAGTGCGGATGATACTATAGTGCCGCCTGTCTCCTGAGAGTAAAAAAACTCGTGTTCATCCACTTCTTTGGCTTGGGTGTGATGGCGGATATAGACCACTTCAAGATTTTTATAGGTTCGGGTTAAAAACAGGTACAGCAGGATATAGAAACGTTTCGCCATGTCTTTTGTTGCCTGATCCATAGATCCCGATACATCCATCAGGCAAAACATGACTGCCTGACTGGACGGGACTTCACGCTTGGCAAAGTTGTTGAAACGCAGATCGAAGGTGTCGATGAAAGGCACGGCATCGATTTTCTTTATTAATTGCTGAATTTCTTCTTTCAGCGCTAATATGCGCTCGGCATTACCTCCGGGAGTATTTTCCAATTCAAATAATTCGCTTTCCAATACCTTCAGCTGCTTTTTTTTAGCGGCGCTCATGGCGGTTCGACGGGCGAGGGATGATCTTAGCGACCTGACAATATTGATGTTGGCAGGTACTCCGTCATTGGTAAACCCGGCTCTGTAGATTTGATATTCAACTAATTTATTAAGTCTGTTTTTTTGTAGATTGGGCAACTCCAGATCTTCAAACAGGAGTTCAAGATATTCATCCTTAGAGATCTGAAAAACAAAATCGTCATTTCCCTCGCCGGAATCAGAAGCCTCGCCCTGGCCACCGCCCTGGCCACCACCCTGTGGAGGCCTGTCAATTTTATCACCGCGAGTAAACTGATCATTGCCCGGGAAGACCCGTTCTCGATATCCCCCCTTACCCTGATGAAACATGGGTTCAGTAATATCGCGGGTTGGGATGCTTATTTGCTCCCCCTTGTCCACATCGGTAACACTGCGACGGGTGACCGCGTCGCTCACAGCTTTTTTGATCTGCTTTTTATACCTGTTGATAAACCGCTGCCGGTTTACGGTACTTTTTCCCTTGGCATTTAAACGCCTATCGATAAAATTCGCCATACGCACCTCCCCAAACCAAGTTGCCCGCCTGCTAAAGGGCGGGCATTGGTTAGTAGTATCAAGACGATTTACGTACCCGCAGATACCACTCGGATAGCAGGCGAACCTGTTTCTTGGTGTAGCCTTTCTCCATCATTCGGTTGACGAAATCATCATGCTTGCGTTGATCATCTGTGGAGGTTTTAGCGTTGAAGGAAATCACCGGCAGCAAATCTTCGGTATTGGAGAACATTTTCTTCTCGATGACGGTTCTGAGTTTTTCGTAGCTGGTCCAGTTGGGGTTTTTACCCTCATTATTGGCACGGGCGCGCAGCACGAAGTTGACGATTTCATTTCGAAAATCTTTGGGGTTGGAAATGCCTGCCGGCTTTTCGATTTTTTCAAGCTCTGCGTTAAGGGCAGAACGGTCAAACAGTTGTCCGGTCTCAGGATCGCGATATTCCTGATCCTGGATCCAGAAATCAGCATAGGTGACATAGCGATCAAAGATGTTCTGACCGTATTCTGAATAAGACTCAAGATAAGCGGTCTGAATTTCTTTGCCGATAAATTCCACATATTTGGGAATGAGATAGCCTTTTAAAAACTCCAGATAACGCTCGGCGGTTTCGCCGGGGAATTGTTCTGCTTCAATCTGTTTTTCGAGCACATAGAAGAGGTGTACCGGATTGGCAGCGATTTCTGTGTGGTCGAAATTAAACACCCTCGAGAGGATTTTAAAAGCGAAACGGGTTGAAAGGCCGTTCATGCCTTCATCCACTCCGGCATAGTCGCGGTATTCCTGATAGGACTTGGCTTTAGGGTCGGTATCTTTGAGGCTCTCGCCATCATATACCCTCATCTTCGAATAGATTGACGAGTTTTCAGGTACTTTTAATCGAGAGAGCACACTGAACTGAGCCAGAGTCTCCAGGGTGCCCGGGGCACAGGGAGCTTGTGTTAATTCAGAGTTTTGAATTAGCTTCTTGTAGATCTGTATTTCTTCAGTTACCCGCAAGCAGTAGGGCACTTTGACAATGTAAACGCGGTCGAGGAAGGCCTCGTTGTTTTTGTTATTTTTGAAGCTGGACCACTCCGATTCGTTGGAGTGCGCAAGAATAATACCACCAAAGGGCAGAGCTGAGAGTCCTTCCGTACCATTATAGTTACCTTCCTGAGTGGCCGTCAGCAGAGGATGCAGCACCTTGATAGGGGCTTTGAACATCTCCACAAACTCCATCAGACCTTGGTTGGCGCGGCATAAAGCACCTGAATAGGAGTATGCATCGGCGTCATTCTGGGCAAAATGCTCTAATTGACGGATATCGACTTTACCAACCAAAGATGAAATATCCTGGTTGTTTTCGTCGCCCGGTTCGGTTTTAGCCACAGCAATTTGATCCAGTACTGATGGAAAAACCTTTACTACCTTGAAGCGGCTGATATCACCACCGAAGTCATGCAGGCGTTTTACTGCCCATGGAGACATAATGGATTTGAGATACCGCGCAGGGATCTCGTATTCGCTCTGAAGCAGTTTTCCATCTTCATCGGCATCGAATAAACAAAATGGGTGGTCATTGACGGGGCTTCTTACTCCGTCAGCACTCAGTACGTAGATTGGTACCTTTTGCATCAGTGCCTTGAGTTTTTCAGCCAGAGAAGATTTCCCCCCACCCACCGGACCCAGCAGGTAAAGAATTTGCTTTGCTTCTTCGAGCCCCTGCGCTGAGTGTTTGAGATAGGCCACTATCTGTTCGATGGCGTCTTCCATCCCAAAGAAGTCTTTAAAAGCCGGATAACGCGAAATGAGTCGATTAGAAAAAATTCTGCTAAGAACCGGATTTTTGGATGTATCTATGAGTTCCGGATCGCCAATAGCCAACAGCAGCCTCTCCGCTGCGGTCGCGTAAGCGCTCTTGTCCTGTTTACATATTTCAAGAAACTCCTGGAGTGAATATTCTTCTTCGAGTTTCTTTTCATAGCGCTGTTGGTAATGTTCAAAGATGCCCATGCTAACCCCCTGAAACGCCATTGATGAGTTACAAGAAGCCTGAATTCGAGTGGCTCCCTATCTGTAATCTTAGACATAAAATCTTGAGCTGTGTCAAAAAAATATCTGAAAAAACAATGACAAATAGTTGCAAAAGCAACAGTTGCATCTGCTTATATTCGGAGCGGCAGTAAAAATATTAGGGGACGATTCGGGAAAGAGATGCAAAAAAAAGGAGCCTGAATGGCTCCTTAAGGAATTCTAATGTCTTTGGATTAGCCAGCAAAGTTCTGGTTAACGAAGTCCCAGTTTACCAGTTCCCAGAAGTGAGCCAGATAGTCAGGACGAACATTGCGGTAATCGATGTAGTATGCGTGCTCCCATACGTCTACAGTCAGGATTGGGGTGACTGAATCGTTGGTCAGCGGGGTGGCCGCGTTGCTGGTGTTAACGATAGCAACAGAACCGTCGGCATTCTTCACCAGCCAGGTCCAGGCACTGCCGAAGTTGTTCACCGCAGCATCGGTAAACTTGGCTTTAAATTCTTCAAAAGAGCCAAAAGCAGCATTGATTGCATCGGCTACCGGGCCTGTGGCAGCACCGCCACCATTTGGCGACAGACAGTTCCAGTAGAAGGTGTGGTTCCAAACCTGTGCGGCGTTGTTGAAGATACCGCCGGTAGAGGTCTTCACGATCTCTTCCAGACTTTTGCCTTCGAACTCGGTACCTGGGATCAGACCGTTCAGTTTCACCACATAGGTGTTGTGGTGCTTACCGTGGTGGTACTCGATGGTTTCCTGGGAAATATGGGGTTCCAGCGCGTTCTTTGCATAAGGCAGTGGTGGTAATTCGAATGCCATTAGTATCTCTCCATGGACGATTATACGTTTGTCACGTTTTTGCTCACTGGGCAGTATTGTACTCGGAAAATCCATGATGTGAATCATTGTTTGGGCTTTTAAGGCGATAGTACTTATCGAAAAATCAAATAACGACATAACCTTACAAACTGTGGGATTTTGTTCCGTCTCCCTCTGGCGTACAATAAGGCCCACATGTGACACCTTAATATCCCTGTGGGGATGCAAAGCCAGGAATCAAAATGGAAACAGTAGAAAGAATTAAGCAGCAAATCGCTGAAAACCCAATCATTGTGTATATGAAGGGTTCTCCAAAGCTGCCAAGCTGTGGTTTCTCCGCCCGTGTTGCTGAGATGATGATCAATATCGGTGAACAGTTTGCTTACGTAGACATACTCCAGCATCCGGATATCCGTGCTGAGCTGCCGAAGTACGCAAACTGGCCAACCTTCCCGCAGTTGTGGGTTGAAGGTGAGCTTATCGGCGGTTGTGACATTCTGACTGAGATGTTCCAAAAGGGCGAACTGCAGCCGTTGATTAAAGAAGTGGCCGCCAAGTACAAGACTGAGGAATAAGTCCACGTTTTTGGACCAATGCGCCTTAATAAAAAGCCCCGCTAAGCGGGGCTTTTTAATGTTTGGAACTGGCTGAAATGCTGAGCCGGTAAACTCTGGCTCAAACGAATGCTATCAAGGGCTTTCGGGCTCGGGCGCAGAAGGTGGCAGCAACAGATTCATCAGGATAGCTACAATACCGCACAGACTAATGCCGGTGAGGCTGAATGAGCCAATGCCAAAGGCCATGCCGCCTATACCAAATACCAGAGTGACACCGACTATTGCAAGATTGCGTGGACACGCCAAATCCACTTGATTGCGAATAAGGGTGTTAAGTCCGACAGCGGCGATAGAGCCAAACAACAGGCACATAATACCGCCCATAACAGGGACGGGTATGGTTTGCATCAGAGCGCCAAGTTTGCCGACAAAAGCAAGCAGAATGGCGACAATCGCGGCCCAGGTCATGATTTTGGGATCGAAGTTGCGGGTAAGGGTTACCGCACCTGTTACCTCTGAATAAGTTGTGTTGGGCGGGCCGCCAAACGCTGCAGCTGCCATTGTGGCTATACCATCTCCGGCAAGGGTGCGATGTAGCCCCGGATCTTTCATAAAGTCTTTGCGGGTTACGTTGGAGATTGCAAGTATGTCACCGATATGTTCGACCGCAGGTGCTATGGCTACGGGGATCATAAACAGGATAGCCTGCCAGTGGAATTCAGGAGCGGTAAAACTGGGGATGGAAAACCATGGTGCCGCATACAGTGCATCGAAACTGACTACGCCATAAACCAGTGCAGTGAAGTAACCGGTCAGTATGCCCGCAAGGATTGGCATCAGTTTCAGAATGCCTTTGGCAAAAATTGCCACCAGAATCGTTGTGGCAAGGGATAAAAGCGAAATTACCAGTGCAGCATTAGCGTCAACCAGCACCAGGCTGCCATCTCCTGACTTGCCCAGCGCCATATTCACGGCAACTGGTGCAAGGCCAAGACCAATAATGATGATGACAGGACCAACGACCACTGGAGGCAGCAATCGGTGAATAAATCCAACGCCTTTAAGTTTAACCAGCAGCGACAGAAGCAGGTAAACACCACCTGCAGCCATCAAACCACCCATGGTAGCTGCGACACCCCATTGTTGAACGGCGTACATAATGGGCGCAATAAAGGCAAAGGATGACGCGAGGAAAATTGGCACTTGCCTGCGGGTGACTAACTGAAACAGCAAAGTGCCCACACCGGCAGTGAAAAGCGCAACGCTGGTGTCCAGGCCCGTTAATAAGGGCATAAGCACCAAGGCACCAAATGCGACAAACAGCATTTGCGCACCTTGCAGAGGAAGCAGGAGTTTGTTCATTTTTTTATATCCTGTAGGGTTAAAATCTTCTTATATTAAACGGCATTAACAAATTTGATAAGACGCTTATCCATATTTGTGAGATCCGGCATCTGTTGGCGTAAATGGTCACTTGGTATTCGCGCTGTCTGTTGCACATGGGCTGTGGTGACCAAGGTCAACTGTGATACACTGCCGCCAATTTATTTCTCTTGGGATAGACTATTTTTCATGTTGATGTCATTCCGTAAGCTGATTTTGGCCTTTGGTCTTATTGTGAATACCACGGCCGTTCTGGCGGTGCAGGTAAATCGTCTCGACGAGGCAGATGTTCCTGTGGCTTCACGCAGTGGGGTCGAATTGGAGCAGGCAATCAAAGAAGCCTTGTCCAAAGTAGTGATTAAAAATAGCGGTAGTCAGGAAGCACTGGCAAATGCTGAAGTACAATCGCTGATAAATGAAGCCCGGTCTGTGCTGAGTCAATATGGTTATGTTGAAAATAACGGCAAACTTTATGTTCGTGCCAGCTTCGACAGCGGTAAGGTCACTGGTACATTAAGGGGGGCACAGTTGCCGGTATGGGGTAAACAGCGGCCATTGACTTTGTTGTGGCTAGCAACTGACGGTGAAACCGAAAAGGTGCTGCTGGGAGACCATTCCGAGTTACTGGTTCGTAGCCAGTTCAATGACGCCAGTGCACAGACCGGTGTGCCTCTGCTGTTCCCGCTGCTGGATTTGGATGACATGATGGTCGCCAACATCAACTCGGTTCGTGGTTTTTTTCCGGATGAAATCGCCCGTGCATCAACACGCTATCAGTCAGACTTTTATGCCATTGCAACACTTGATGCAGTAGAGGGTGGTTTTGATTATCGACTCGCTCTCTACCCGCGGACTGCCAGCAATGAGCCGGGACTGGTTATTCAAACCGTGAATGAGGTTTCCGGCCGCACTGAAAATCTTGATGATGCCATCTCCGCGATGCTGGCAGGTATGAGCAGTTACTATGTGTCCCGTTACGCAGTAACAGGAACCAGTGAGGCATCTGAGACTGAGCTGGTGTTCACTGGTGTAAATAAGCTAAAGGCAGTGGTGGATATAGAAACCTATCTTGCTCAGTTGTCGATGGTAAAATCTGTCAGACTGCTGAGTATTCAGGGGGAAGATGTGCGCTTTGCATTGGGGCTGTTTGGCAGTGAAGATGAACTCAGACGCACGCTGGCACTTGAGCCAAGGCTGACTCCACTTATTAACAGCAATCCGGAAGCCAAATCGCCTGCAGCGGATAACTCCCTTCAACAAGCAGATCCCTTTGCCAATGCGGTGAATCCGGGCGATGTGCTGCAGACCCCTGAGTTGCCCGTCACGCCAAACCACTACCAGTGGCGCGGCCAATAGGGCTCATGTCTCGGAATTTTACGGCGTCCGTGTTACACTGGCGCCGTTTTTATTTCAGTGCCACCTGATTGATTGAGAAGTAGCCGAGTGACACAACAGCCTCCACTGCAATTGTCTCTGCCTGTCCATTTACCGGACGATGAAACCTTCGCCAGTTATTACCCTGCAGCGGGTAATGATGAGCTTATTGGTGCCCTGAAATCGGCAGCGGGCGGCGAGGGCAATCATGCCATCTACCTTTGGGGGCCAATCAAGTCCGGCCGAACTCATTTGATGCACGCAGCCTGTGCTCACGCCAACGAAACAGAGCGGCGCAGCTTTTATATTCCCCTTGGCATTCATGCAAGCATATCTACCGCGCTTCTGGAAGGCTTGGAACAGTTCGATCTTATCTGTATCGATGATGTGGATGCCGTAGCCGGCCACCCGCTGTGGGAAGAAGCGATTTTTGATCTCTATAACCGGGTGCTGGAGCACAAGCGTGGCAGCTTAATTGTCAGCGCCAGTGCATCCCCCATGGAAGCGGGCTTTGGCTTGCCTGATTTGCTCTCAAGGATGCACTGGGGGCTGACTTACCAACTGCAGCCGATGATGGATGATGAAAAGCTGGCAGCACTGCAACGCCGCTCAGCCATGAGGGGGTTGCAACTACCGGAAGATGTTGGCCGTTTTTTGCTGAACCGGATGGCACGTGACTTACGTACCTTGTTTGATGTGCTCGATAGGTTGGACAAGGCTTCTATGGTGCATCAACGTAAGCTGACGATCCCGTTTGTAAAAGAGATGCTGAGGCTCTGATATTTTTACTCACGGGTGAACATAAAAATGATTCAAATGAGCGTATTGCTTATACACGTGTTGAACTATTCAAAATGTTCAAAAAAAGCGCTGCTACTGCAGCGCTTTTTGCGTTTTGCCTGAACGGCTATCCAGTCCGGCTGAAGTGGCTACTGTACTGAGTCTTTTTTGGCTTTTTTCTTAAGCCCCAATCCCAATTCACGACCCCGGTGGCGGGCATAGAAGGGGAAGGTCACAGACAGCATAATCAGCAAGCCCAGTTCCAGCAGCGCAAACCAAAGCCAGTCACCGGCGATATACACCAGCGTCAGGCAGTGCAGCAGATACAGGCACAGGATAAAACTGGCCCAGGCGTGGGTGTAGGGGTTGCCTTTCAGCAATCCCGGCAGTGGCAACAACAGTGGTAACAACCAAAGGGCATTGAACACCAGAGAATATTCCTGGCTGTTTGGGCCAAGCAAAAACCAATAGCCAAGCACCAGCAACAAAGCCAGATAACCTGCGCGGTTTATTTTCAGTAAAAGCTGGGTATCAGACAGCACGGAAAACCTCAAAGAATGTCCAGAACCTTGACCGGTGGACGACCAATGGCGGCTTTGCCATTAGCGAGTACCACAGGGCGTTCAATCAGTTTAGGTGTGGCAACCATGTAGGCGATAAGCTCGTCATCATCCAGTGCCGGATTGTCCAGTTCCTGAGCTTTGTATTCATCTTCCTTGGTGCGCATCAGCTCGCGGGGGCTTACGCCAAGCAGCGATAAAATTCGGCGGATTTCAGCGGCATCCGGGGTGTCTTTGAGGTATTCAACCACTTCAACCTCTATGCCTTGTTCATTAAGCAGCGCCAGGGTTTCGCGGCTTTTGGAGCAGCGTGGGTTATGCAGGATTACGGCTTTTGTCATTGTATTATCCGTGTCACTTACCGAAAAAGTGCCGCGATGATAACAAAAAAAACGGGCTCCGTCAGGCGCCCGCTCGTGGGTATGCCGGGAATTATTTAAGCTCTTCCAGTGCTTTTTCAGCGTCTTTGAACTGACGAATACGCGCCTCGATACGTGCCAGTTGCAGCGCATCATCCTTGGTGTAACGATAGGCAAAGTTAAGCTGGTCAACGGCACCCTTATAATCAGCGGCCAGTGCCAGGTTCTCGGCGTTGGAAAAATGCTCCAGTGCCTTGTTGCCTTCTTTACGATAGGCTTCTGTCATCAGCTGATAAGGCAGTGGGTTTTGTCTGTCAAGGAACACCATGTCTTCCAAAAGCGGAATGGCCTTTTTGCTTTCACCAGCTTCAATGTAGATATTGGCCAGGTTTGCGTTTATTACCTGGGAGGTGGGTTTCAGTTTTCTATTGGCTTCAAGTAGCTCAATGGCACTTTGATAATCGTTACGCTGAGCAAGCAAATCTGTCTTGGTATCCAGATAAAACACGTTGTTGGCATCCCGAGCCAGTAGTTTATCGATAATAGCCTCGGATTCATCGAAACGCTTCAGCCGAAACAATGCCAGAGACTTACCATAAAGCGCAGCGCTTTCAAAGGCATAAGCATGTCGGGCTAATTGCTTTTCAAACAGCGCCAATGCAGATTCTTCGCTGTAGCTGGAAAAACGTACCTGAATGCGCGCCTTGGCCAGGTGATAGTTCAGGCTATCAGGAACATAGCGGTGTGGATATTGGGTTGCTCTGTTACGGGCTTCACTGATACGGGACTCCGGCAGCGGGTGAGTCAGCAGCATTTGTGGTGGTTTGGTCGTAAAACGGTAACGGCTGGCAATTTTGCCAAAAAAGTCGGCAGCGGCATTAGGATCAAAACCGGCTTCCACCAAAATTTGCATACCAATACGATCGGCTTCTTTTTCATGTAAACGGGTGTAGTTGATTTTTGACTGGGTCGCCAGCGCTTGGGTTGTGGCCAGCGCCGCCATACCTGCCTGGGGGGCGGCAATGGTCAATAATATTGCCCCGAGCAAGCCTGCAATAGTGGCTGGGCTCGATTTTTGCTGGGCCTCCAGTGACCGTGCCAGATGACGCTGGGTCACGTGAGTGACTTCGTGGGCAAGTACCGAGGCGATTTCACTCTCGGTATCGGCGTTTAAAAACAGTCCTGTGTGCACACCTACATGACCACCGAAAAATGCAAAAGCGTTGATTTCATCATTGCGCAACATAAAAAAATAAAAGGGTGTTTTCACACCTGTCGCATGTGCGACCAGTTTGTTGCCAAGTTCGGTGAGGTACTGGCTGAGAACGGGGTCATTTAGCAGTGGCGCAGAGGAGCGAATAACCCTCATATAGGCATCGCCATAGATTATTTCTTTTTCCAGACTGAAAGTATTAACCGCTGCAGTACCCAAATCCGGCAAATCGTTATTGGCGAAACTGATGGCTGGCAGGGTTAATAAGGCTGAAAGCCCGCCAGCGATGAGAGGGTTGGTCAGTCTTGAAAGAGTCAATTTACGCAAGTGAATACTGCTTCCTGTGTTGAGCCCGTTGCCGGGGGATGCTGCTTGAGCTTTGGCGTGCAAGCAAGGATAATAGCCCAGGTTTAGCTGTGGCAAGTTCATTATGATTTTTATCGATTTAACCGCGTTTCGATGTCCTGTGCCTCTGGTTCAGGTAAAGCTGGCACTGAAAAGGTTGCCGGCAGGTGAAATGCTGGAAGTTGCCTTGTTGGACAGTGCATCCCGGCGTGATGTTCCCGCTTTTTTGGAAAAACAGGGATATCTGATACAAAAGACCCGGGATGATCTACGTTGCCTTACACTTCGGATCAGCCGCAATGCACCCGATTAACACTAGGATCGCGACCTTTTTCATTAAGGAGCCCCAATGCTCGAATTCGTGACTCGCTGGTACAAGGACAAGTTCAGTGATCCCCAGGCAGTGACTCTGCTGTTTATTCTCTTTTCCCTGTGGGCCTTGATTTATTTCGCCGGAGGTTTGCTTGCGCCGTTACTGGTGGCATTGGTACTGGCATTTTTGTTGGAATGGCCGGTTGCTCAGATGAGCCGTATCGGCATTAACCGAACTACCGGTGCTTCGCTGATGTTGGTGCTGTTCGCCGGCATAATGGTATTGATGGTATTCGGCTTGGTGCCAAGTCTGTGGAAACAGGGGATGTCGCTGTTAAGTGAATTGCCGACCATGCTTGATAAGGGCATGGGCTATCTGGAAGAACTGACGCAGAAATATCCCCAATACATAAGCGCCGAGCAGGTTGTCGCCATGGAGGCAGAGCTTAAACGGATGCTCGATACACAGCACTTGCTGGATATCGGCAAACAGATACTGGGTTTTTCTGCGTCTCTGTTGGTGCTGATGGTATACACGATTCTGGTGCCGTTACTGGTATTTTTCTTTTTGAAAGACAAAGCAGAACTCATACGCGGCAGCAAGCGTTTTTTCCCCACTAACCGCGAACTTGCCCGCAAGGTATGGGGGGAGATGAATCAACAGATTTTCAATTATATTCGTGGAAAAGTGATTGAAATTATTATTGTTGGTGCCGTGAGCTATGTATTCTTCGCCTTTATGGGATTGCGATATTCAGTACTTCTTGGTGTGCTAACAGGTTTATCGGTATTGATCCCTTATGTAGGGGCAACGCTGGTCACACTGCCAATTGCGCTGGTTGGTTTTTTCCAATGGGGTTTTTCAGCGGAATTTGGTTACTTGATGCTCGGTTATGGCATTATCCAGGCGCTGGATGGTAACGTGTTGGTGCCGATTTTGTTTTCCGATGCTGTCGACTTACACCCTGTGGTGATTATTGCCGCAGTGCTGGTGTTTGGTGGCCTGTGGGGATTTTGGGGCGTATTCTTTGCGATTCCGCTGGCCTCTCTGGTCAAAGCGGTGATTAATGCCTGGCCCCGCGCAGGGGATGGCAAGCAAGAGTCTCCACCGCCGGCGGCAGATGGCGACATTATCCGGTAATTTCCCCGATACTGGTGAAATTCAAACCTTCCCGCTTGGCGATTTGGATTCAGCCAATAAAAAAGGCCTCCTGGGCCTTTTTTATTGGGGCTGAGCGGCAGATGTCAGCCCAGAGCTTCCAGAACGGTTTCGTGATGGGTTTTGGTTTTGAACTTGGTCAAATCGCGGCTGATGGTGCCATCGGTTCCCACGATAAAGCTCAAGCGGTGGATGCCATCGTACACTTTGCCCATGAATTTTTTCTCACCCCAGACGCCAAAGGCGTCTGCCACGGCGTGGTCTTCATCGGACAGCAAGTGGAAATTAAGACCATGCTTTTCTTCAAACTTTTTCAGCTTGGCCACAGGGTCAGGGCTGATGCCAAATACAGTCACGCCTTTGGCATCCAGTGCAGGTTTGCTGTCACGCAGGCCGCAGGCCTGATCGGTACATCCGGGTGTCAGCGCCTTGGGATAAAAATACACCAGCACAGGCCCGCTTTTCAGGCACTCTGCCAGCGAAATCATCTCACCATTTTGATTAGGCAAAGTAAACAGCGGCGCTTTGTCGCCTGCTTTTAAGGTATTCATTCGTCGTCCTTCTGATTAATGCCGTATTAGCTTTGCATTCTTTTAATCTGACAGACCAGCGACATTTCGT
>NZ_JBFKLW010000028.1:0-46550 GCF_041630135.1 Shewanella sp. | reverse complement strand
TAACGAAGAGATAATTCGCCGATATGTGAGACATCAAGAGAAAGCGGAAAGGCAAGAGCAAGCTGAGCTTGCTCTGGAATAGAAGGCCCCCTTTTAGGGGGTTAACGCAAAGCCACCTTCTTCAGAAGGTGGATTATTTACTGGCCCCGTGTTAATTGGTGCTTCGGTAAACTATAGAAAAATACGGCGCTTAAATAAAAAATGACTGTAATTGCAGCGTGTTGTTCACCAAGTATGCAAACAGAGAAAATAATTGGGAAATGCGCTTGACCCTGACAGGGCATTTGCGTAAAGTACCGCTCCGTCGACAGGGGAAAGCAACGCGCTGACTGACGACAGACAATATGGTGAGGTGTCCGAGTGGCCGAAGGAGCACGCCTGGAAAGTGTGTATACGGAAACGTATCGAGGGTTCGACTCCCTCCCTCACCGCCACATTTAAAGAACGGGAATCAGTAACTTACTGGTTCCCGTTTTTGCATTGTGGCAATTGTGTGGTAAAAATCGGCTTTTCAAATCCGCCTATGTCCGCCTCAAATGAGCAACCAAATCGACAGCTTGATACCTGCTTGTGTCCTCAGACTAAATTGCTCACACATCTGATTAAATCAAAATTGGTAACAAGAGATGTTGTTACTTAAAATCACGCCAATTTAATGGTTTACTTAGGGACTTTACTCATCAAGGTCCCTTTGAAGGACTTAAAGGAATGCGCTGTGAAAAAACACACCTTGGCCCTCGCCATTTCCGTTGCGACGCTGTCACTCGGCGCCTGTACTGATAAAAGCACTACAAGTGCTCATGTACAAGTTGACACGGCCGGCGTAGTCGCGAGCCACCAAACCCAATCTTTTGCGTCTTTCAGTGAGGCGTTTATCGATGCTCTTTGGCAAGTGGCACCCACTTGGGCACTGTACAGCGGTTACCACAAATATGATGGTATTTTAGAGGTGCCGGATGATGCAAATCGTCAAAAGACACTGGATTTTGTTAAGGGCCAGCGCGCGCAGCTGACAGCTTTCGATACCAAGGCTTTGTCAATCAGTGAGCAGATTGATTACCGTCTAATTGAAAATCTGATTAACAGTTTCGAGTGGGAGATCACAACGTTTAAATCTTGGCAGTGGGATCCATCCGGCTATAACGTTGCCGGTGGCTTCGCTCAAATCATCAATGAAGATTTTGCGCCGCAGGATGAACGTCTGCGTTCGGTGCTGATGCGTCTTGAAGCTGTGCCTGCCTACTATGCCGCCGCGAGGGATAACATCCAGGATCCCACTCTGGAACACACGGAACTTGCGCTGATGCAAAATCAGGGCGCCTTTTCAGTATTCAACGACGATTTGGCTGCCAAAGTGGCTCAGTCTGGCCTGACCGATACAGAAAAAGCGCTGTTCAGCAGTCGCTTTGAGGCCGCCAAAGTTGCGGTACAGACTCATATTGATTGGCTTAAGCAAAAGGTTGAAACATTAAAACAGGACGGCGCGAGAGATTTTCGTATAGGCGAAGAACTGTACGAGCAAAAGTTTGCCCTGGATATTCAATCGGGCATGACGGCCAAGGCCTTGTATGAAAAAGCGCTGGCCGATATGACTCGGGTACACGGCGAGATGGCAAACATAACCACAGAGCTGTGGCCCAAGTATTTTGAGTCGCCACTGCCGGATGATAAAAAGTTGGCTACCCGTATGCTGATTGACAAGCTTTCGGCTCGCCATGTGGCACGCGACAATTTTGTTGATGAGGTAAGGGCGCAAATTCCGGAACTGGTGAAGTTTGTCAATGATAAGAAACTCATCACCCTGGATCCGAACAAGCCTCTGGTGGTGCGCGAAACTCCGGAATATATGCGAGGTTACGCAGGTGCCTCCATCAGTGCCCCCGGCCCTTACGATAAAGGAGGCAATACTTACTATAACGTAACTCCGCTGGATGGCATGTCTGATGAGTCGGCCGAATCTTATCTGCGTGAATATAATCACTGGATTTTGCAGGTACTGAATATTCATGAAGCGATCCCAGGTCATTATACCCAGTTGGTGTATTCCAACGAATCCCCAAGCCTTGTGAAGAGTTTGTTCGGTAACGGTGCCATGGTGGAAGGCTGGGCGGTGTACACCGAGCGGATGATGCTGGAAGAGGGCTATGGTAACTTTGAGCCTGAAATGTGGCTGATGTACTACAAGTGGAACCTTCGGGTGATTGCCAACACCATACTGGATTACAGTATTCAGGTGAAAGGCATGGATGAAACTGAGGCGATGAAGCTTATGACGGAAGAGGCGTTCCAGCAGGATGCGGAAGCTGCTGGCAAATGGCGCCGCGCCACTTTAAGTCAGGTACAGTTGACCAGTTATTATGCTGGTTATCGCGAAATCTATGATTTTCGTGAGGAACTGAAGTCCAAGGAGATGGATAAGTTTGACTTACGAAATTTCCATGAAAGATTTTTGAGCTTCGGTAGCGCCCCTGTGAAATTTATCCGGGAATTAATGCTGAAATAGCGACTTTTATGTTCAAAAAGGGCCGCGAATGCGGCTCTTTTTGTTTTTGGTTTGTTGCTGATATTGTGTGTCTTTTTCCTTTTTACGCCTTTTTCCCGAATTGGCCATATATCCCTGGAAATATCTTGGTGTCGTGTCATAGTTGTGCTAATGTAAATGCGAATGATTCTCACTCGGTGTGTTTATGTTTAAGAATTTTTGGGATGAAAGCTGTGGTGACATTCGGGATTTACTCTCAGCAGCATTGCAACGGGATGACGTGGCAGTAAGGGTTATCGATAACCCTGCAGATGCATCAATGCCATTGGTAAATGGAAAGTCAGCCTCAATACTTCTCGACTTATTACTGCCAAATCACCATAGCTTTGCGCAGTTACCCGCGGCGGTCAGTGCAGTTCCAATGCCAATTCCTTCTGCGACTCATTGTAAGCACCCGAGCGCCAACCACATTCGGCAAAGTGGCAATAGTGCCGGTACCAAAAGTGCTATCAGTACTGAGATTCTGATACATATGCTGGTCGCAAAGCGGAACTTACCAACACCGACCGACAAATCAGTAATGGTTTATGGTTCGGTTTTGTTTGATACAAGCCGTAATACAGTGATATTTGGTGAAGCGGAATTATTTCTGACACAAACCGAATTTAATCTGTTTTGCTACCTGTACAATCGTCGGGGACAAGTTGTTTCCAAACCGGAACTGCAGTGTAACGTGCTTCACAAAGACTATGGCCAATATGACCGAAATCTGGATATGCATATCAGCAATACCAGAAGAAAACTTGCTGCTGCCGGTTTACCCCGAAACCTCATCACGACGATTCGTGGTCGCGGTTATAGTTTTGTAGACTGCTAGGCATAAAGCGAAATCTCAGGCCTAAATACTGCGCCGCACATTCAAGAATCACCGCTTTTGGTATATCCTATGCTAATTTGCTTACCCGCCTAAGTTCAGCGGGTAAGCACCCAAAGTAACTGAATCAGGAAGGACAGATGCGGATCAGCGCCAATTTTGATGGTGGCAACATTCAGGTTGTCAGCCTCGACGATCACAACGACATCCAACTGGCGATTCGCCCCGATGAAGGTGGTGAGTTTTATCAGTGGTTTAACTTTCGCATGGAAGGTGAGGTCGGTAACCATTATCGGCTGAATATTATCAATGCTGGCAGTGCATCCTATACCAAAGGCTGGGAGGATTATCAGGCCGTCGCCAGTTATGATCGTCAGAATTGGTTCCGTCTTCCCACTCAATATGAAGATGGCAAGCTGACTCTGGATGTAACCATGGACTGTTCAAGTATCCAGATTGCCTATTTTGCCCCCTACAGCTACGAGCGTCACCTGGATTTGCTGGCTGCAGTGCAAATGCATCCGCTGGTGGACTTGGAGCACCTTGGTCTGACCCTCGATGGTCGTGATATTACCCTGGTTAAGGTGGGTGATGGCGATGAAGGGAAAAAGAACATCTGGATCACTGCCCGCCAACATCCAGGCGAGACCATGGCCGAATGGCTGGTTGAAGGCTTGCTTAATCGTTTGTTGGACCGTGAAAATGCCACGGCCAAAGCGCTGCTGGATAAAGCCAACTTCTACATAGTGCCCAACATGAACCCTGATGGCAGTGTGCGTGGTCATCTGCGTACCAATGCCAAGGGGGTTAACCTGAACCGTGAATGGCAAACTCCGTCCATGGAGAAAAGCCCCGAGGTGTTTTATGTGGTTAATCGCATGAAGGATACCGGCGTGGATTTGTTCTACGATGTGCACGGCGATGAAGGTCTGCCATACGTATTCCTTGCAGGTTGTGAAGGTGTACCTTGCTGGGATGAGCGTCTTGCCAGCCTGCAAACACAGTTCAGCAGCGCGCTACAGCTTGCCAGCGCTGATTTCCAGACTGAATTTGGTTACGATAAGGACGAACCAGGTAAAGCCAACCTGACAGTTGCTTCTAACTGGGTTGCTGAAACATTTAACTGCCTGTCAAATACGCTTGAGATGCCCTTTAAGGACAACGCCAACCTGCAAGACCCCTTTATGGGTTGGTCTCCTGAGCGCAGCCAGCAACTGGGTGAAGCGTCCCTTATTGCCATGTTGGCGGTCATTGATAAGCTGAGGTAAGCCATGGCTCTGGTGCAATGTCCTGTTTGTCAGAAGCGGATATCCAGCAAGGCGTCATCCTGCCCACATTGCAAGACGGGTACTCAGGGCGACAACGGCTCCGCCTTACGGATAGCCAATATTAAAAAGTCTCAGCGGCTGATGAACCAGAGTTTTCTGGCGATGACGCTGTTTGTTTCTGGAGTGGTCGTGATGTTCTGGGGCGGCGAAGAGCCAGAAGGGCTGCGGCTTATGTCCGGTGCGGTACTGCTCACCTTGGGATTTGTGGGATATCTCGTTACCAGGGTTCAAATTGTATTACATAAGCGGAAAAGCGTATGAAAGATCTGAATCAAATCATCGATGAGATGCCATTTGAAGTTTACGAGCGTATGCGTTCAGCGGTAGAGCTTGGTAAATGGGATGATGGTACTGTTCTTAGCGAAGAACAGCGTGAAAATGCGATGCAAGTGATGATGCTGTATCAGGCTCGGGCTTTGGATCAGGATCAACACTTTACCATTGGCCGCGGCGGCACCATAAACGAGCTGTCAAAGAGTGAATTGAAAAAGCGTATGGGGTCCGATTTTGGCGGTGACACCATTGCGACCTTTACCAATGACGAGCTGTAAGGTTTTTTACTGATGAAGATTGAAAAGCCGGTCGATAGACCGGCTTTTTTGTATTAATAACACAGGACATTTATTAAGCGGGCGACAACTCTCCAACGAGTGCAGTTTGCATGGCGGTTTTTATCTCATCATTGGTCATATTTTTGGAGAGCAAATAGTGTAACTTGGCAAGGCAGGCTTCCACTGTCATGTCGCCGCCGCTGATTACGCCGGCTCGGGCAAGAGCATTGCCGGTGGCATAGCCGCCCATATTGACCTTACCCTGGAAACATTGGGTGAGGTTGACCAGTACTATACCCCGTTCGTCAGCCTGTTTCAGGGTTGCCAACAGGGCGGGATCCTGAGGTGCATTGCCCACTCCAAAGGTGAGCAGTATCAATGCTTTCACGGGCTGTTGCAGCATGTTGACGAAAATATCAGTAGAGATCCCGGGATAGAGGGTTACCACACCCACAGGCTGAGGTGATATACGGGCTACCTCAAGTTCAGTAGTGATGTCCTTGGCAATCTTGCCAGCCTTAAGGTTGATAGTGATCCCTGCTTCCAGCAGCAGCGGGAAGTTGGGTGAAGCAAAAGCATCAAAACCATCGGCATGGGCCTTGGTGGTGCGGTTGCCACGAAATAGTTTGTTATTGAAAAACAGACACACCTCGGCCACCGGATAGCGGGCGGCAATATAAAGGGCGTTCAACAGGTTGGTCTGGCCGTCGGAGCGCAGCTGCGCCAGTGGGATTTGGGAGCCGGTAACAATCACAGGCTTGCCCAGGCCCTGCAGCATAAACGACAGCGCCGATGCGGTATAAGCCATGGTGTCTGTACCATGCAATATTACAAACCCATCATATTTCTCATAGTTGTCGCGGATATCATCGGCAATCATCTGCCAATGACTGGGAGTCATGTTTGATGAGTCGATAAGTGGAGTGTATTCGTGAATGACGAAATCAGGCATGTCCTCATGGAAAAATTCCGGCATGGATCTGACACACTGAGTTAAAAATCCGGCCACAGGGGCAAAGCCATTGGCTGTTTTTTGCATACCAATGGTACCACCGGTGTAGGCGACATAAATGGACGGCTTTTTCATGGGCGAATTATAGCTGCTTGATGTGTTGAGGGATTATAAGGACAGCTGTCCGGAAACGAAACCTTGTCGGCAAAGAAATTGCGAATGAAAAAAGCCCAGCGTAGCTGGGCTCTTCTTGGGCTTTGTGTTTATTGCAATTGGCAATATTCGCAGTACAGATAGGTTCCTTTGGGGTCGTCAAAGCGGGCAATATTTTCAAGTACCTTGCCCCATACAGACATTAGTTTGTCCACAAGGTCGTTTTGTGTAGCACTTTGCGGTAGCAGACTGGATGCGGAGGCAAACATTTCCTGAATAAATTGCTCTTCAGGTGACATTTCTTGCTCTATCAGCTTTATGTCGAAGGTCTGCATGTCTGCGAGTGTTGCAGCCTTGGCCAGTGCTTCCGGCATGTCGCCTATCTCATCGACAAGCCCGAGTTCCTGCGCTTTTTTCCCGCTCCATACACGCCCCTGAGCGATGGCGTCGACCTGTTCAAGGCTCATGTTGCGCTCCTGTGCGACCAGAGAGATAAACTCTTTATATCCTCGCTCGATATTACGCTGAATAGCAGCTTCAAGTTTTGGTGACAGGCTCTTAAATGGTGAGTGCGCCGCCCATTCATTGGTGGCAACCCCGTCGGCATGTACTCCGATTGCTGCAAGCGAATCTTCAAATGTGGTGATTAGCCCGAAAATTCCGATTGAGCCTGTCAGAGTTGTTGGTGTGGCATAGATATAATCCGCGCTGGCCGAAATCCAATAACCCCCGGATGCAGCTAAGCTACCCATGCTTACGACCACGGGTTTGCCGGCCGCCTTGAGCGCCAGCAACTCCTGTCTGATCTCTTCAGAGGCAAACGCACTGCCGCCGGGGCTGTCTACACGCAGCACCAAGGCTTTGATATTGTCATCAAAGCGTGCTTCCCGAATAAGTTCTGCGGTGCTTTTGCCACCGATATCACCTGGCGCCTGATAGCCATTCATGATGGTGCCTTTGGCAACAATTACACCGACGCTGTCCACTGGCAGCAGCGATGGCTGCGGCTGAACCAGCTTGAAGTAATCAGCATAATGTACCTGACGGAAAATGTGATTTTCAGTGTCTTCACCGACTAACTCAATCATTGCCTGACGGAACTCTTCATCGCTTTTGAGTCCATCGACCCATCCTTGCTTTACCGCGAGTTCGGCACTGTCACCGTCAAACTGGTTAAGGCGCGCCAGATAGGTATCGGCGTCGAGCACAAGTTCAGCAGGCTCTATGCCACGGTTGGTTGCTACAGTGGCGGCGTAAGAAGACCAAAGATCATCGATAAGTAACTGAGTCGCTTCCTTGGCGGCAGGTGACATATCATCACGGATATAAGGCTCTACTGCAGACTTGTATGTGCCTACACGAAATACATGGGTTTTTACCTTGAGCTTTTCCAGCGCAGATTTGAAGTAGAGGTTGTAAGCGGCATAACCGTCTACAAACACTTCACCTCGAGGATTCAAGTAAATTTCATCGGCATAGCTTGCCAAATAAAACTGGCTGCGCCCGAACCAATCACCGATTGCGACTACTTTTTTGCCTGCTTCACGAAAACGCTTGAGTGCCTCGCCGACGGCAGTAAGTTTACTGATCCCCGCGCTCATTCCGGACAGGTCCAGTACTATGGCGCCAATTCGTTCATCGTGGGTTGCATTGTCAATGACATAAAGTAAGTCGGACAGGAGCACTTCGGCGTTTTCCTGGTTACCTTTATTTTGTGACAATAACTTACTGACAGGATCTACGCGTCTTGTTTGGTCTACCAAATTTCCGGATAAGTCCAGTACCAGTGCGGTACCCGTTTCTAGCTTCAGCTCTTCTTCGCCACTAATAACTACAGCGACAATTACCACAACTAAAATAAGGATCGGAAAAAATACCATATTAATGATCAACTTTCGTACGAAGTTGAGCAGATCCCAAATGAAAATAGCGATGTTTTTCAAGGTAAGGGGTTTTTTGGCCATTAAGGGCTCCATTATCGATTGCTGCAGATATGCTACCGCAATTCTTTCAGTCGGGCTAAACCCAATTGTAAAGGTTTTTAACATCCGAAACTGCTTTCGGTTGAGCTTATACTCCACTCAGGATATGCTCACTTAAATCACCTGTTTTAAAAGGACGTTTGAATGTCGTTTCCATATCTCCTCAAACCACTGGATTTGGGTTTTACCGAACTGAAGAATCGAGTACTTATGGGGTCTATGCACACAGGCCTCGAAGAAGAAAAGGGCGGTTTTGAGAAGCTGGCGGCCTTTTATCGAGAGCGGGCTGCAGGTGGCGTTGGCTTAATCGTAACGGGCGGAATATCGCCTAACTTTCGCGGTCGCCTGGCTCCTCATGCATCTCAGTTGAGCTTTCCCTGGCAGGTGAAACGCCATCGTATTGTTACCGACGCTGTCCATCAGGGGGGCGGCAAGATTTGCATGCAGATCCTTCATGCCGGACGTTATGGCTATCATCCGTTCTCCCAGGCACCAAGTGCCATTAAATCTCCAATCACGCCCTTTAAGCCATCAGCTATGTCATCCAGGCAGGTAAAAGGTACCATTAAGGATTATGCCTCCAGCGCAAGGTTGGCAAAAAAGGCGGGTTACGATGGCGTTGAAGTGATGGGCTCTGAAGGTTACCTCATCAACCAGTTTATCTGTGCCCGTACTAACAAGCGCGACGATGAATGGGGAGGCAATTTTGAGAATCGTATTCGCTTCCCACTGGAAATTGTCCGTGCCATCCGAGCGGCTGTCGGAACTGATTTCATTATTATTTTCCGCTTGTCGATGCTGGATCTGGTTGAGGAAGGTTCTAACTGGGATGAGGTTGTTGCTTTGGCGAAGGCGCTTGAGCAAGCCGGCGTGACTATTATCAATACAGGTATAGGATGGCATGAGGCGCGGGTGCCTACCATCGCGACCAGTGTGCCCAGAGGCGCGTTTGCCTGGGTGACTGAGCGTTTGAAATCGGAAGTGTCAGTGCCATTGGTTGCCACCAACAGGATTAACACCCCAGAGATTGCCGAAACCATTTTGGCAAGCGGTCAGGCAGACATGGTTTCCATGGCAAGGCCTTTTCTGGCGGACCCTGAATTTGTCAACAAAGCTGCAGCTGACAAAAGCGGGCTTATCAATACCTGTATTGGCTGTAATCAGGCCTGCCTTGATCATACATTCAAATTGAAGCGCGCGACTTGCCTGGTAAATCCAAGAGCCTGCTACGAGACTGAAATTAATTTCAGACCCGCAGTTCAGCCAAAGAAGATTGCCGTGATGGGAGCGGGTCCTGCGGGGATGGCATTTTCAATTTACGCAGCGGGCCGTGGCCACAAAGTGGTGCTTTTTGAAGCCAAATCAGAAGTGGGCGGCCAATTTAATCTCGCGCGTAAGATCCCGGGCAAAGAAGAATTCGACGAGACTATCCGTTACTTCACCAATCAAATGCAGGAAACAGGTGTGGAGCTCAGGCTTAACACCCACCTGGATTCAACTGTTCTCAGCAACGAAGATTTTGATGAGGTGGTTGTTGCGTCTGGTGTAGTGCCCCGTGCGGTGACATTGCCTGGGTTTGACTCGCCAAGGGTAGTGACCTATCAACAGGTGCTCAATGGCGACGTTGAGGTTGGCCAGAAAGTGGCCCTTATCGGTGCCGGTGGTATTGGCTTTGATATGGCGCATTTCCTCGGTGAAAAGGGGTCAAGTACTCTGGATCCCAAACGTTGGCGTGAACAGTGGGGCATCGACGACGCGTACAGCCACCGTGGCGGTCTTAAGGCGCCGGTGAAAGAGCCTGCCGAGCGAACCATCTACCTGTTGCAACGTAAAACTACGCCCATGGGTAAGGGGTTGGGTAAAACCACCGGGTGGATCCACAGGGCGGTGGCCAAGATGCACGGCGTAGTGCAGATGAATGGGGTGAGCTACGAATCATTCGATGAACAGGGTTTGCATATACGGGTTAATGACGAAGCCAGGGTGCTGGATGTGGATACCGTGGTACTATGTGCCGGTCAGGAGTCCAATCGTTCACTGTTGGCAGAAATGGAAGGGACGGGTAAGCCTGTTCACCTGATAGGTGGAGTGGATGTGGCTGCGGAACTTGATGCCAAACGAGCCATTCGCCAGGGAGCAGAGCTCGCAATGCGGCTCTAGTTAATCTTTTGTCTGTAGTATTTAAGCCCCAGTCAAAGGGGCTTTTTTATGTCTGTTCACCGCGGTCAAGGCCGAGGTTTGCTATTGTTAGCATGTTTATGGAAAAGGAGATAATCAATGAAGCCAGGGATCCTGATGTTACTTGCACTTAGTTTGAGTCAGCCACTGCACGCGCAATACGATGAGGCACTGGCCAAGCAGGTGGGGGCCGATGAATATGGTATGAAAACTTATGTGATGGCATTTTTAAAACGTGGTCCCAATCGCAATGGCACTGAGGAAGAGCGTGCCACGCTGCAGCGGGCACATCTGGACAACATTAATCGGTTGGCGGAGGCTGGTAAGTTGGTGTTGGCAGGGCCGTTTTTGAATGATGGCGAGCTTAGGGGAATATATATTTTTGATGTGAGCACTGTTGAGGAAGCCAAGGTATTGACCGAGAGCGACCCGGCCATTAAGGCTGGCAGCCTGGTGATGGAGCTGGTGCCCTGGTATGGGTCGTCAGCATTGACGCAGGTATCACTACTTCATGAAAAATTTGCTAAAAAGAAAATCTGAGCAAAAGTCAGTCGATGAGTACTTGCTCTGCTTTTGCATTTACAGCGTTCGGACGAAGTACAGATTCGGCACCCGTTGGATTTAAAGCGAGATCCAAATCGGCCTCTGGAATGCAGCAACAGGGCAGGCATTCGTCTTCTTCAAGGGCTGCGAGTGGCTCTGAGAAATACTGCACATTGCCACTCAACACCTTGGTTTTACAGGCGCCACAAAATCCGCTCCGGCATTCGGAGAAGATGCGGATCTTTTTAATTTCCAGCGCTTCAAGCAGTGACTGCTGCTGTCCATTGAACAGCAGCACCGGCTGGCCCTGTAGGCTGACGATAGGGGCCTTTTTAAAGATCAAAGTCGGAGAACTCATTTTCATCGACAGAGGCGTCAATCTGACCCACCAGGTAGGAGGATACTTCCACTTCCTGAGGCGCCACCTGCACGGCATCACTTTCGAGCCAGTTCTTCATCCACGGCAGTGGGTTGGTGGACTCTGGGTACGGCAGTGGCAGGTTAACTGACTTCATCCGTTGGTTGGTGATGTACTCAACATACTGACACAGAATTTGCTCGTTCAGACCAATCATGGAGCCATCTTTAAACAGATACTTGGCCCATTCTTTTTCCTGCTCGGCGGCACGCAGGAACAGCTCGTACGCTTCCTGTTGACACTCGGCAGCAATTTCCGCCATTTCCGGATCGTCCTTGCCACCCTGCATGATGTTGAGGATGTGCTGGGTGGAGTTCAGGTGCAGCGCTTCATCACGGGCAATAAGACGGATGATTTTGGCGTTACCTTCCATCAGCTTACGCTCGGCGAAGGCGAACGAGCAGGCAAAGCTGACATAGAAGCGAATGGCTTCCAGGGCGTTTACCGACATCATGCACAGATACAGCACTTTCTTCAGTTCACGCACTGTCACTTCAACCAGATGGCCATCCACGGTGTGGGTGCCTTCACCATGGAGGTGATAAATCTGGGTCAGCTTGATGAGCTTGTCGTAATAAGCCGAGATATCTGCAGCGCGCTTGAGGATTTCCTGGTTCACCACTATGTCGTCAAACACCACTGACGGGTCGTTGACGATGTTACGGATGATATGGGTGTAAGAGCGCGAGTGAATGGTCTCGGAAAACGACCAGGTTTCAATCCAGGTTTCCAGCTCAGGCAGCGATACCAGCGGCAGGAAGGCCACGTTGGGGCTGCGGCCCTGAATGGAGTCCAGCAGGGTCTGATACTTAAGGTTGGAAATAAAAATGTGCTGCTCGTGGGCAGGCAGTTTACCGAAGTCGATTTTGTCACGGCTGACATCCACTTCTTCCGGTCTCCAGAAGAAAGACAGCTGCTTTTCAATCAGCTTTTCGAATACTTCGTAACGCTGCTGATCATATCGGGCAACGTTTACGGACTGGCCAAAAAACATGGGTTCGCGGGTAGCGTCGTTGGGAGTCTGACAAAAAGTTGAATAAGCCATGATGTTTCGTTCCGGTAAAAGGGGGCATGGGGCCCCCTGTTAACACCTAAAGTTCCTTTTAACCTTGCCTGCTTAAATCTTACAGGCGCCGCCGGCACAGCCGTCGTCTTCTTTCTCAACCACGGCAATGTCTTCGTGTTGATCGGAAGCTCCGTCACGGGTGTTATGGTAATAGAGTGTCTTGAGGCCCAGTTTGTAGGCGGTCAGCAGATCTTTAAGCAGCAGCTGCATCGGCACCTTACGACCTTCAAACTTGGCTGGGTCATAGTTGGTGTTGGCAGAAATGGCCTGGTCCACAAACTTCTGCATAATACCTACCAGTTGCAGGTAACCATCGTTGGATGGCATTTGCCACAGCAGCTCGTACTCGTGACGCAGCGCGTCAAAGTCAGGCACTACCTGCTTGAGCTGACCATCTTTACTGGCCTTCACTGAAATCAGACCACGTGGTGGCTCGATACCATTGGTGGCGTTGGAGATTTGCGATGAGGTCTCGGATGGCATCAGCGCAGACAAGGTCGAGTTACGCAGACCGTGACGCTTGATATCTTCACGCAGGCCTTCCCAGTCCAGATGCAGCGGCTCAGAGACAATCTTGTCCAGATCGCGCTTATAAGTGTCGATTGGCAAAATACCCTGAGAGTAAGTGGTCTCGTGGAACGCAGGGCAGGCGCCTTTTTCTTTGGCCAGATTCATCGAGGCTTTCAGCAGGTTAAACTGAATGGCTTCGAAAGTCTTGTGAGTCAGGTTGTTGGCGCTGCCGTCGGAATAACGCTTACCGTTTTTGGCCAGATAATTGGCAAAGTTAATCACACCAATACCCAGAGTACGACGGTTCATGGAGCCAAGCTTGGCGGCCTTGATTGGGTAATCCTGATAGTCAAGCAGGCTATCGAGAGCACGAACGGCCAGATCCGACAGACCTTCCAGCTCTTCCAGGTTATCAATGGCCCCCAGGTTAAGTGCTGACAAGGTGCACAGGGCGATTTCACCGTTGGTATCGTCCACACTGTTCATTGGCTTGGTAGGCAGGGCGATTTCCAGACACAGGTTGGACTGACGAATTGGTGCCACGCTTGAGTCAAATGGACTGTGGGTGTTGCAGTGATCCACGTTCTGCACGTAGATACGGCCGGTAGAGGCTCGTTCCTGCATCATCAGTGAGAACAGTTCCACTGCTTTAAGCGACTTTTTACGGATGCTTGGATCCTGCTCGTACTTGGTATACAGGCGTTCAAACTCTTCCTGGTCTTCAAAGAAGGCATCGTACATACCTGGCACGTCGGATGGACTGAACAGGGTGATGTTTTCACCTTTAATCAGGCGCTGATACATCAGTTTATTCAGTTGCACACCATAATCCAGGTGACGGATACGGTTATCTTCCACGCCGCGGTTGTTCTTGAGTACCAGAAGCGATTCAACTTCCAGGTGCCAAATTGGATAGAACAGCGTTGCCGCGCCGCCACGCACACCGCCCTGTGAGCAGGATTTCACCGCAGTCTGGAAATATTTGTAGAACGGTAAACAGCCGGTATGGAACGCTTCACCGCCACGGATTGGGCTGCCCAGGGCACGAATACGACCGGCATTCACGCCAATGCCGGCGCGCTGGCTGACATACTTCACAATAGAAGATGCTGTGGCGTTGATGGAATCCAGGCTGTCGCCGCATTCAATCAGTACGCAAGAGCTGAATTGACGGGTAGGGGTACGCACGCCGGACATAATCGGCGTGGGCAGTGAAATCTTAAAAGTCGATACAGCGTCATAGAAGTCTTTGACGTACTTCAGACGGGTTTCTCTTGGGTAACCGGCAAACAGACAGGCGGCAACCAAAATGTAGAGGAACTGAGCACTCTCGTATACTTCGTGAGTCACACGGTTTTGCACCAGATACTTGCCCTCAAGCTGCTTAACCGCGGCGTAAGAGAAGTTCATATCGCGCCAGTGATCGATATAGCTGTCGAGGATATCCAGTTCTTCTTTGGTGTAGTCTTCGAGGATATGGCGGTCGTACTTGCCCATGTCCACCAATTTGGCTACATGCTCGTACAGTTTTGGCGGCTCAAACTGTCCGAAGGCCTTCTTGCGAAGGTGAAAAATAGCCAGACGGGCAGCGAGGAATTGATAGTCAGGCGAATCTGGTGAAATCAAATCGGCCGCGGCCTTGATGATGGTTTCATGAATAGCTTCAGTCGGGATGCCATCAAAAAATTGCAGATGCGAGCGCAGCTCTACTTCTGAAACCGAAACATTTTTTAAGCCTTTGGCTGCCCAGGTAACTACACGGTGGATTTTGTCGAGTTCGATCTGCTCGCGCTCACCACTGCGCTTAGTGACTGTCATGTTGCTATTCATCGAAGATAGGCCTTATAAGATTGGTATTGCCTTACATATCCCTGTAAACAATCGTCACACAAAACCTCTCGAAACACCGCGGGATGTCAATAAACATCGTTTCGGGGAAGTGCACCTCTAGTGGGTGAGATTGCTACCAATACACAAGATATGGTGCTTACTAAAAGTTAAGATACAAGATAGTGAGGTGAGAGGGTATTTGCAAGTAAGAAATAGTTGAAGAAACTGTGGATATCTTGAGGAAAAAAATACACGTTAGTAGAGGCTAACTTTGGAGCGCAGTTTCACTGCACGATATAAAGTATCTGCTAATTTTTTATCCGGTCCGTAAGGAAGAATCGATCGATTATCTTGCAAGCGATCGGATCTGCTGAGGCAGATCCGATCATCAAGGTCAACCTTCTGAATTGCACCACAGATCATGTGAAAGGTAATTCAGCAATTCCAATGGACATGCCAACCGGAGATCGTATGGCCAGGCATCCGGGTTATCGTTTAACCCGAAATAACCCCAATTGGCCAGCACTGCTGTCATACCACTCGCTTTAGCGGCGTCCATGTCCCGCTTGGCATCACCAAGGTAAAAGATATCAGCAGGATCACAATTTAGCTGTGAGGCCGCAAGTAGCATAGGCGCAGAGTCCGGTTTGCTTCGGATTGAGGAGTCCCCGCTTATCAGGCTGGAAACATTGGACATTGCCAGTCTTTCTATCAGTGGTCTGGCAAAGCGTGCAGCTTTATTGGTTACAATGCCGAAGGGGATTCCTGCACTTGTCAGGGCATCCAGCAGTGCAGGGATGCCTTCAAAGAGACGACAATGTTGGCCATTAATTATCTCGTAATGCCTCAATAGCGTCTGTTGCAACGCCAAAGCAAAGCTTTCGTCAAGATGTGGCTGGGCAGCCCGAACCAACGCCATGCTTCCATGGGAAGCTGCATGTCTTACCTGTTCAAGAAGCACTGACGAATACGAATGCTCCGCTAAAGCCAAATTAAGTGCAGCAACCAGGTCCGGAGCAGTGTCAACCAAAGTTCCATCCAAATCGAATAGAACCCCCGCTGGTGTGCTTCTTACCTCCGGGCAGGTTGTCATTATTTCAGTCAATTGGTTTTTCCGTCGCTATCATATAGTTCACGTCTACACGGGAAGTGTAGCGGAAGGTGCCTATAATGGGGTTATAGGTCACCCCAATGGCGTCTTTACACAACAGCTCAGTATGGTCGACCATCTCAATCAGCTCGGATGGTTTGATGAACTTGCTATGGTCATGGGTGCCCACCGGCAACATTTTAAGCAGGTACTCGGCGCCGAGTATGGTCTCTACATAGGATCGTAGGTTACGGCTAATGGTTGAAAAAAATACAAAGCCGCCGGGCTTGACCATGTCGCAGCAGGCGCGGATTACCGACAGCGGATCTGGCACATGCTCCAGCATCTCCATGCAGGTGACTACATCATAGTGCTCGGGGTGAGTGTCGCGGTGGCTCTCGGCCGTGGTTTTCAGGTAATCCAATGTAACGCCGGTTTCCAGCGCATGTAATCGCGCGACTTCCAACGGCTCAGTGCCCATATCGATACCGGTCACATCGGCACCAAGGCGGGCCATGCTTTCGGATAAAATGCCGCCGCCACAGCCAACATCCAGCACTCTTTTACCAAATAAACCGCCACAGGCTTGATCGATATAGTTAAGCCGCAATGGGTTTAACTGGTGCAGAGGTTTGAATTCGCCATCGGGATCCCACCAACTGGCGGCCATCTTTTCGAATTTGGCAATTTCCTGGGTATCAACGTTCATGACTTCTGACATAGCGGCCCCGAAATTCGGTCGGGCAAGGTTCCGGTTGCAGGCAGGAACCAAGCAGTTTTTTTGATGTGGCGCTATTATATCCATTACTCGGCGTAAACGAAGCGCAAAGCGGTATCACGACTGCCAAACAAAGGAATTTAGGCGTCACAGATGTTTTTTTAAGCGTTGGCGGGTAAAAAAACGGCAATTAAACTCCAATCCCCATCCTGGGCAAAAAAAGCCTCGATGGCTTTTAAACACACATTGCACCACGCTTGTAAAAATACTAATTCACTTTCAATAAGATAAGTGTGATTTCAATCATGACTGGTGCTATTGATTTCCGTCGGTTCGGGAGAATCTAATCAGGGGGTTTCGACATTAAATTACTGTGTTAGAATGCCAAATCACGTTTGAAGGCTCGACAATGACACGGAAAACGACTTGTCAGCTAATTTTCAGGGGATCGAGCAGTTTATGACTGATTTGGCTTCATCTATTTCGCCAATTAATATCGAAGACGAACTCAAGAATTCGTACCTGGATTACGCCATGAGCGTGATCGTGGGTCGGGCACTGCCGGATGTGCGTGACGGCCTTAAGCCTGTGCATCGCCGTGTGCTGTTCGCGATGAACGAACTTAAAAACGACTGGAACAAGCCTTATAAAAAGTCGGCACGTGTGGTCGGTGACGTTATCGGTAAATATCACCCACACGGCGACAGCGCTGTATACGACACCATAGTGCGTATGGCCCAGCCGTTTTCGTTGCGTTACACCCTGGTAGACGGTCAGGGTAACTTCGGTTCAATCGACGGCGATGCCGCAGCAGCAATGCGTTATACCGAAATCCGCATGGAAAAGCTGGCTCACGAGCTGCTGGCTGACCTCGATAAAGAAACCGTTGATTTCGTGCCTAACTACGACGGCACTGAACAGATCCCTGCGGTTTTGCCTACCAAAATCCCTAACCTGCTGGTGAATGGTTCATCCGGTATTGCCGTGGGTATGGCCACCAACATTCCGCCACACAACCTGACCGAAGTGGTTAAGGGGTGTCTGGCGCTGATTGAAGAGCCAGAGCTGTCTATTGAACAGCTGATGGAATACATCCCGGGTCCTGACTTCCCGACTGCCGCCATTATCAACGGTAAAAAGGGCATCGAAGAAGCCTATCGTACCGGTCGCGGCAAGGCCATCATGCGTGCCCGAGCCGAAGTGGAAATCGAAGATAACGGCCGTGAGCGCATTATCGTCACCGAGATCCCGTATCAGGTGAACAAAGCCCGTCTGATAGAAAAAATCGCCGAGCTGGTAAAAGACAAAAAGATTGAAGGCATCAGTGGTCTGCGTGATGAGTCCGACAAGGACGGCATGCGCATCGTGGTTGAAATCAAGCGCGGTGAAGTAGGCGAAGTGGTGCTGAACAACCTCTACGCCCAAACCCAGATGCAGTCTTCATTCGGCATCAACATGGTGGCACTGGCCAATGGTCAGCCAAAGCTGTTTAACCTCAAGGAGATGCTGGAAGCCTTTATCCTGCATCGCCGTGAAGTGGTTACCCGCCGCACCGTGTATGAACTGCGTAAGGCCCGCGACAGAGCCCACATTCTGGAAGCGCTGGCGGTTGCCCTTGCCAACATCGACCCCATCATTGCCCTTATCAAGGCCTCTGCCAGTCCTTCTGACGCCAAGGCCGGCCTGATTGCCAAGGGTTGGGAGCTCGGCACAGTAAAAGCCATGCTGGAGAAGGCCGGTGACGACGCCGCCCGTCCAGAGTGGCTTGAGCCAGAGTTCGGTATTCGTGATGGTCTGTACTTCATGACCGAGCCACAGGCCCAGGCGATCCTGGACCTGCGTCTGCACAAGCTGACTGGTCTTGAGCACGAGAAAATCCTGCAGGAATACGAAGAGCTGCTGGAAATCATTGCCGGTTTGCTCCACATTCTCAGAAGCCCAGAGCGTCTGATGGAAGTCATCAAAGAAGAGCTTGAGCTGATTCTTGAGCAATTCGGTGATAACCGGCGCACTGAAATCAACGCGTCTGCCGTGGACATCAGCCTCGAAGATCTGATCAACGAAGAAGACGTGGTAGTGACCCTGTCGCACCTCGGCTACGCCAAGTATCAGCCGCTGACCGACTACCAGGCCCAGCGCCGTGGTGGTAAGGGTAAGGCCGCCACCAAGGTGAAAGACGAAGATTTCGTTGAAAAACTGCTGGTTGCCAACACCCACGACACCATCTTGTGCTTCTCCGACTTCGGTAAGCTCTACTGGCTTAAGGTGTACCAGCTGCCGCTGGCAAGCCGTCAGGCCCGTGGTCGCCCCATCGTTAACCTGCTGCCATTGCAGGAAGGTGAGCGCATTACTGCGATTCTGCCGGTGCGTGAATACGAAGAAGGCAAGTACATCCTGATGGCCACCTCTCACGGTACCGTGAAGAAGACTGCCCTCACCGAGTACAGCCGTCCACGTTCCAACGGTATTATTGCTGTGAACCTCAAAGACGGCGACCAGCTGATTGGCGTGGATATCACCGATGGCAGCAGCGAAATCATGCTGTTCTCTGATGCCGGTAAAGTGGTGCGCTTCAAAGAAGGCGAAGAAGTTGCCGTTGTCGATGAAAACGGCAACCCTGTGCTGGATGAAGAAGGTAAGCCACAAATCAACTTCAAAGGCGTGCGCCCAATGGGCCGCGGTGCCACAGGTGTGCGTGGTATTGCCCTGGAAGAAGGTCAACGTGTGGTGTCGCTGATTGTACCGAAAGACGACAGCGCCATTCTGACTGTGACTGCTAACGGCTTTGGTAAGCGTACCGAGCTTGCTGAATACCCGGCCAAGAGCCGCGCCACCAAGGGCGTGGTGTCCATCAAGGTCACCGAGCGTAACGGCCCTGTGGTTGGCGCCGTACAGGTGGGCGAGAACGACGAAATCATGCTCATCAGCGACAAGGGCACCCTGGTGCGTACCCCTGCCATTGGTGTGTCCATCATCGGACGAAACACTCAGGGTGTGACCATCATACGTACCGCTGACGATGAAACCGTGGTTGGTCTGCAGCGCATCGATGAAATACAGGACGACGGCAGCGAATATCTGGAAGAGGGTGTTGAAGGAGCCGAGGGCGATGCAATCGCCGAAGCCGATACACAGCCGACAGATGATGCCAACGACGAGGCATAATTGAAAACGGGCGCCCAATGGGCGCTCGTTTTTTTTGCCAAACAGATTTTTTATTTTTCCAAACGTGTGACTACCAATCGGTATCACCAAAGGCTAGCAAGGAGATCATGAGTGAGCGCGGTTTATAATTTCTGTGCCGGACCGGCGATGTTGCCGGCTGCCGTGATGAAGAAGGCACAAGCTGAGTTACTGGACTGGAACGGGCAGGGAGTGTCTGTGATGGAGGTGAGCCACCGCGGTGCGCCCTTCATTCAACTGGCCAAAGACTCGGAAGCCGATTTGCGCGAGCTGATGAATATCCCCGACAACTACCATGTGCTGTTTATGCATGGCGGTGGTCGTGGTCAGTTTTCTGCTGTTGTGAATAATTTTTTGGGCGATAACGGCAAAGCCCTGTATCTCGTCAGTGGTCAATGGTCAAAAGCCGCCACTGAAGAGGCGAAAAAGCTTGCTGGCGATGACAATATCGATGTCATCGATATCGTTGAAAAAGTAAATGGAATTAATCAGGTAGTTATTCCAGCGCTCAGCGGCAACGGCAGCGAATACCGTTATTTACACTACTGCCCCAATGAGACAGTAGATGGCATCGAAATTTTTGATGATATTGACAGTCCCTGGCCAATTGTGGCGGATATGTCGTCCAATATTATGTCCCGCGAGATTGATGTAAGTCGCTTTGCTGTTATCTATGCCGGCGCTCAAAAGAACATTGGTCCATCGGGTTTGTCTATCGTGATTGTGCGTAAAGACATGCTGGAGCTGCCGCAGCTCACCCAGTCCTCTATCATGGATTATCGCCTGACCGCCGAAAATGACTCCATGTACAACACCCCGCCAACCTTCGCCTGGTATCTGGCCGCCGAAGTGTTCAAATGGCTCAAGTCTGTTGGTGGCGTAAAGGGTATGGCCGAGGTGAACGCTGAAAAGGCGCGTCGCCTCTACGCCTGTATCGACAGTCTGGATTTCTACAAAAATGGCGTGGCGCCGCAAAACCGTTCACAGATGAATGTGACCTTCCAGCTCGCCGATGATTCACTCGATACAGACTTCCTTAAAGAAGCTGAAGTGCTTGGGCTGGTTGCACTTAAAGGCCACCGCATTGTGGGCGGCATGCGTGCCAGTATCTACAACGCCATGCCACTGGAAGGCGTTGATGCACTGGTGAGCTTTATGCGCTCCTTTGCTGCCAGGCACAGCAGCTAACCAGTTTTAATCGCGAATAAAAAAGGACTGCCGAGGCAGTCCTTTTTGTTATCGAGCTCTTTGTTGGTTACAGCACGGCGATAATGGATTTGGCCAGATAATCCACGTTATCTTCGCTGATCCCGGCGATACTGATCCGGCTAGAGCCCACCATGTAAATGCTGTAGTCCTTCATCAGGGTGTTTACCTGAGCCTCATTGATGCCAAGGAAGGAGAACATGCCTTTTTGACGGGCGATAAAGGAAAAGTCGCGGCTGGCACCCAGTGCATGCAGCTTGTCAACCAGCATGGCGCGGTTGCCGTTGATGCGATCGCGCATCACTTTGAGCTCATCCAGCCACTGGGCCTTAAGCTCGCTTGAGCCAAGAATGGTTTCCACAATGGCAGCGCCGTGGGCCGGTGGCATTGAGTAGATACAGCGCACCACATACAGCAGTACCGACAGCGACACGTCTGCCTGGGCACTGTCTTTACCGATAATGGTGCAGGCACCGATGCGCTCGCGGTACAGGCCAAAGTTTTTCGAGCAGGAAGAGGCGAGCACCATGTTATCGACAGCCGCAGCCATGGCGCGCACGCCGTAGGCATCTTCATCCACGCCATCACCAAAGCCCTGATAGGCCATGTCAATAAAAGGCAGGAAGCCTTTGTCTTTGGCAACCTCGACCACGGCGTCCCACTGAGCCGCGCTTAAGTCCTGTCCGGACGGGTTATGGCAGCAGGCGTGCAGCAGCACAGCGTCTTCGGCGCCAACCTGTTTAAGCGCGGCAAGCATTTCATCAAACCTGAGGCACTTATTGTCGTAATCGTAGTAAGGGTAGGTTTTTACCGTTAAACCAGCGGCCTGAAACAGCCCTGTGTGGTTTGCCCAGGTTGGGTCGCTTACCCAAATGGTGGCGCCGGGTTTGCATTTGGCGATGAATTCAGCGGCTACGCGCAGGGCGCCAGTACCGCCCGGGGTAGACACGGTGCGAATGCGGCGCGTCTGAACCACGGGATGATCTGTGCCGAAGGCAAGCTCATTCATCAATTCATTAAAAGGCGCCGAGCCTGTAGGGCCAATATAGACCTTGGTAGTTTCGGTGGAAGTGCGCAGCGTCTCGGCTGCTTTGACGCAATCCAGGATAGGCGTGTTGCCAGCAGGGTCCTTATACACACCTACACCCAAATCGACTTTCTGTGGGTGACTGTCTTCACGGTATTTGGTTAAAAGACCCAGAATGGGATCGGCAGGTAACGCCGAAAGATGCTCAAACATAATTCCTTCTACCTTGTAATCGTTGATGGTAAAGCCGCAGGGATAAGGTGTAGTTGCTTGCACTGGAGCGTTGTAGCCTGGCTGATGCCAAGCCGGATGCCGGTGCCAACCATGACCCGAATGCCTTAGCATAGCCTGAAAGGGTTGCCGGGAAAAAGAGCCCTGAGCGCAAATCCCGCCGTGATTGAAAACGCCATTGTCCGATTGGCAACAAATCTTGCAATCCCGAGCGACTTTTGGAGCAGTTTTTTGCAGATTTTGTGTTGATTGAACAAAAATCAGCATCAATCCGCCATTTTTTACTGAAAAACGGTTGAATCGCGGCTCTGGATCAGTAATTTAATTACCACGAAGACTCAAAAGGGATCGTTTTTCCTCAAACGTAACGCGAGGCTTACAGCGTTGTAGCGCAGCCTTGCCAACTTCGGCCAATCTGGCCTTCACTCGCTTTTAATGAGAAGTACGAGAAATGGACCAATTACGTCTTGAGCCCGTATCCCGGGTCAACGGGGAGGTAAACATCCCCGGCTCCAAAAGTATCTCCAACCGCGCCTTGCTACTGGCAACCCTGGCAAGTGGCGAAACCACTTTGGTAAATCTGCTGGATTCTGATGATATCCGCCATATGCTACACGCGCTCAAAAGCCTGGGCGTTAAATTCACCCTGTCTGAAGACAAGACCGTATGTACGCTCAGCGGCCTCGGTGGTCCTATCCAAACCGATAAGGCCTTTGAGCTGTTTTTAGGCAACGCCGGCACCGCGATGCGACCTTTGTGCGCGGCGCTGACTTTGGGAACGGGCGAATTTACCCTTACCGGTGAGCCGCGCATGGAAGAGCGTCCCATTGGCGATCTGGTGGATGCGCTGCGTCAGCTTGGTGCCGATATCCGTTACCTCAAAAATGATGGTTTCCCGCCGCTTACTATTAATGCCACCGGTCTTGCCGGCGGAGTGGTGGAAATAGATGGTAGCCTCTCAAGCCAGTTTCTGACTGCGCTGCTCATGGTGGCCCCCCTTGCCAAGGGGGCTGTGACTATCGCCGTAAAAGGTGAGCTCGTTTCTAAACCTTACATCGATATCACCCTGGATTTGATGGCCAAATTCGGGGTTAAAGTGATTAACGACAATTATCAGCGCTTTGAGATTGCTGCCGGACAACGCTATGTGTCGCCCGGTAAGGTGCTGGTAGAAGGCGACGCGTCATCTGCTTCTTACTTTCTGGCAGCAGGTGCCATTGGTGGCGGTGAAGTCAAGGTCACCGGCGTTGGCCGTTTGGCGGTGCAGGGCGATGTGAAGTTTGCCGATGCCCTTGCCGCCATGGGCGCCGACATCGAATGGGGTGACGATTATATTATCGCTCGCGGCAGTAAACTTCACGGCATCGATATGGACATGAACCACATTCCCGATGCGGCCATGACCATAGCCACAGCGGCGCTGTTTGCCGAGGGGCCAACCCGGATGAGCAACATCTACAACTGGCGCATCAAGGAAACAGACCGTCTCGCCGCCATGGCGACTGAGCTTCGAAAGGTCGGCGCTGTTGTGGAAGAGGGGCACGATTACATCCATATCACGCCACCGGCCAAGCCTGTCCATGCCGAAATCGATACCTATAACGATCACCGCATGGCCATGTGTTTTTCACTGCTGGCATTTGCCGATTGCGGTGTGACCATTAACGATCCCGGCTGTACCTCAAAAACATTTCCTGATTATTTCAGGCGCTTCACGGATTTATCAAAATAGAATCAAATGCTGTAAAAATGGGCTGTTATGTAACGGCCCATTCTTTTTGTCGAAATTTTACACGGATCTTTAGCTGTCCTTGATGTATAATGCCGGCCGCTCATTTTCGGTGAACCCAAAGCATTCATGGAAGATGAAATGCTTATTGCGGAGGAATTTATGTCTGAAAGGGCTCCTGTAGTTACAATTGATGGCCCAAGTGGTGCAGGCAAGGGCACGATTGCCCAGTTGCTGGCGAACCATTATGAATGGCAGCTGCTGGACAGTGGTGCCATCTATCGCGTGCTGGCGCTGGCAGCGCTGCACCACAATGTTGAGCTGGACAATGAAGAAGCTATTACACTGTTGGCGGCTCACCTGGATGTGCAGTTCCTGACCGGTAATGATAAAGACGCCATTAAGGTGGTGCTTGAAGGTGAAGACGTTACCACCGCCATTCGTACCCAGGAATGCTCCAATGCAGCTTCAAAAGTTGCGGCATTTCCAAGGGTGCGTGAAGCACTCCTGCGTCGTCAGCGTGCCTTTTGCAAGGCGCCGGGCTTGATTGCCGACGGTCGTGATATGGGCACAGTGGTTTTTCCTGCTGCACCGGCCAAACTTTATCTCACTGCATCAGCCGAAGAGCGGGCGCAAAGGCGCTATAATCAGTTGCAGGACAAGGGCTTCGATGTTAAAATCGACCGCCTTTTAGCCGAGATACAGGAACGCGATGATCGGGACATGAATCGTCCTGTCGCGCCTTTGGTACCGGCTGAAGATGCCCTGGTGATTGACACCACTGGCATTGGCATTGATGAGGTATTCGCCCGCTGCGTGGCGTATATCGACGAGAAATTATCCGCTTCTGGCTTTTAAGCCGGGGGCGTATAGGAATCCGCAACATGGACGATGCGGATATGACGACTGACTCCAACGGCCAGGAAGGTCGCTGGTTTATTACTTAAAGTAACTAAACATGACTGAATCTTTTGCTGATCTGTTTGAACAATCCCTTCAACAACTGGAATTCCGTCCAGGTTCTATCGTTCGTGGTACTGTAGTTGCCATCGAAAACGGCCTGGTACTGGTAGACGCCGGTCTGAAATCCGAGAGCCCAATCCCTGCTGAGCAGTTCAAGAATGCCCAAGGTGTTCTGGAAATCGCCGTTGGCGACGAAGTAGACGTAGCTCTGGACTCTGTTGAAGACGGTTTCGGTGAGACTCAACTGTCTCGCGAAAAGGCCAAGCGCCATGAAGCCTGGATCGTTCTGGAAAAAGCTTACGAAGATGCTGAGACCGTTATCGGTATCATCAATGGCAAGGTTAAAGGCGGTTTCACCGTTGAACTGAACGGTATCCGTGCGTTCCTGCCAGGCTCTCTGGTTGACGTTCGCCCTGTGCGCGACACTGCTCACCTGGAAAACAAAGAGCTGGAATTCAAAGTTATCAAGCTGGACCAGAAGCGCAACAACGTTGTTGTTTCCCGTCGTGCAGTTATCGAGTCTGAGAGCAGCGCTGAGCGCGACGCTCTGCTGGAAAACCTGCAGGAAGGTCAAGCCGTTAAAGGTATCGTTAAGAACCTCACTGACTACGGTGCATTCGTTGACCTGGGCGGCGTAGACGGCCTGCTGCACATCACTGACATGGCTTGGAAGCGCGTTAAGCATCCTTCTGAGATCGTGAACGTTGGTGATGAAATCAATGTGAAAGTTCTGAAGTACGATCGTGAGCGTACTCGCGTGTCTCTGGGTCTGAAGCAACTGGGTGAAGACCCATGGCTGGAAATCAGCAAGCGCTACCCAGAAAACACTCGTCTGACCGGTCGCGTAACCAACCTGACTGACTACGGCTGCTTCGTTGAAATCGAAGAAGGCGTTGAAGGTCTGGTACACGTGTCTGAAATGGACTGGACCAACAAGAACATCCACCCATCCAAGGTTGTTAACCTGGGTGACGAAGTTGAAGTTCTGGTTCTGGACATCGACGAAGAGCGTCGTCGTATTTCTCTGGGTCTCAAGCAGTGCAAGACCAACCCATGGGAAGACTTCGCTAACCGTTACAACAAGGGCGACAAGGTTTCCGGTAAGATCAAGTCTATCACTGACTTTGGTATCTTCATCGGTCTGGACGGCGGTATCGACGGTCTGGTTCACCTGTCTGACATTTCTTGGAATGCCGCTGGCGAAGAAGCTGTTGGTGAGTACAAGAAAGGCGACGAAATCGAAGCCGTTGTACTGTCTGTTGACCCAGAGCGCGAGCGCATCAGCCTGGGCGTGAAGCAGACTGAAGATGATCCATTCAACGCTTACCTGGCCGACAAGAAGAAAGGTGCTATCGTTAACGGTACCGTAACTGCTGTTGATGCCAAAGGTGTGACTGTTGAGCTGGCTGACAGTGTTGAAGGTTACATCCGCGTAGCTGACATCAGCCGTGAGCGCGTAGAAGACGCTTCTACCGTATTCGCAGTAGGTGATGCCGTTGAAGCCAAGTTCATGGGCGTAGATCGTAAGAACCGCACTGTGAGCCTGTCTATCCGTGCGAAAGACGAAGCTGACGAAAAAGAAGTTATGGCTAACTTGAACAAGTCTGAAGACGCTGTTATTAGTAATGCTATGGCCGAAGCTTTCAAGGCCGCTCGTAAGTAATTGCCAAATATGAGGGAGTTGGATTTTCCTCTCCCTCATCGCGGCTGTGTTTGGCTTGATAATAGGGGTAGCTAGGATGACTAAATCCGAACTGATCGAAAAACTCGCCACAAGGCAGTCGCAACTGTCGGCGAAAGAAGTAGAGAGTGCGGTCAAAGAAATGTTGGAACAGATGGCCACCACGCTGGAAAGCGGTGAGCGTATCGAGATCCGCGGCTTTGGCAGTTTCTCACTTCACTACCGTGCACCGCGTGTTGGCCGTAATCCAAAGACTGGTAGTTCAGTCGAGTTGGAAGGCAAGTACGTACCGCACTTTAAGCCTGGCAAAGAACTGCGCGAGCGTGTTGATGCTGTCAACGCCGCCTGATAGATGTTGATTAAAAAGCCTCCGTAAGGGGGCTTTTTTGTTTTTCCCGTATCAATACACTGGTCAGTTAGTCGAAATTCTTGGATAATCAGCCCATTGACATGGGTAAAGGAGTGAGACGTGAAGGGATTTTTTATAGCCTTGGTCATCGCTTTGTTGTTTGTCCTGGCACTGCTGCTCGGCTCACGCAACGAGCAACTGGTCACCATTAACTATTTTGTTGCCCAGGGTGACTTCCGCCTGCCGGTGGTACTTGCCATTGTTTTCTTCGCCGGATTCCTGCTGTGCTGGTGTTTTGCCATCTATCATATCGGCAAACTCAAGTACGCGCTCTCCCGTACCAACCGCAAACTGCACAAGCTACAGGCGAGCTCCGATAATGACAGCAAGGTTCTGGTCGAGGCGGACGAAGTGAAGTCCTGATATGCTGGAAATCCTGTTTCTGCTGTTGCCCATTGCCGCCGGATATGGGTGGTACATGGGGCGTCGCAGTTTACGCCAGAACCAGCATCATCAACGAAAAAAATTGAGTCGTGATTATTTCACCGGACTTAACTATCTCCTTTCCAACGAGTCTGATAAGGCGGTTGATCTCTTCATCAGTATGTTGGACGTAGACGATGAAACCATCGACACCCACATGTCCCTCGGTGCCTTGTTTCGTAAACGCGGCGAGGTCGATCGCTCCATCCGTATTCATCAAAATCTGATAGCCCGTCCAAGCCTGACCACTGAGCAGCGCGATAACGCCATGATGGAGCTGGGCAAGGATTATATGGCTGCTGGCTTTTATGACAGAGCCGAAGAGATCTTCCTTGCGCTAATCAAAGAAGAAGATCACAGCGAAGAAGCAGAAAATCAGCTGATTAGCATTTATCAGATAATAAAAGAATGGCAAAAAGCCATAGATATCACCAAGCGGCTGGACAAAAAGCGTCAGCAACAGTTAAAGCCCACCATTGCCCATTTCTATTGCCAGCTCGCCGATGAAACCAATGATCCGGAACAGCGGCAAAAACTGCTGACTCAGGCGCTTAAGCAAGACCCCAACTGTGGCCGCGCCTTGCTGACTCTGGCCAAATTGTTTTTGGATGCCAATCATCTGCACGATGCTGCAGATGCCATTGCCCGACTGGCGAAGGCAGATGTGTTGCTGTTTGCTGACGGTATAAAGCTTGCCCGTGAACTCTACGCTCGCCTTGACAACAGTGAAGGCTATCGCGAATTGCTTGCTCAGGCCTTGGCCGATGGCGGTGGCGCCTCGGTGGTGGTCGCGCTCGCTGAAGAGATGGTCAGCCGTGGTCAAATCAAAATGGCTGAAAAAATGCTGCTGGATACCCTTTATCGCCAGCCCACCATGAAGGGCTTTTCTGAGCTGATGAAGCTGCATTTACGTCAGGCCGAAGAAGGGCAGGCAAAAGAGAGCCTTTCTTTGCTTGAACAATTGGTAGAACAACAAATAAAATTCCGTCCCGCCTATCGTTGCAAGTCCTGTGGCTTTCCGTCACATGCACTTTACTGGCATTGCCCGTCCTGTAAGTCCTGGGGCAGCATTGCCAGAGTGAAAGGACTGGATGGCGAATAACCTTAATCCCACTGCATCGGAGATCCCATGAGAGACAAGCCCATTCTGGTTGCCCTTGATTTTGACAACAAATATTCGGCGTTGCAGTTGGTAGATAAACTCGATCCGGCCATGTGCCGCCTTAAGGTCGGCAAGGAAATGTTCACCCTGTTTGGGCCAGAGCTGGTTAAAGACGTTCAAAACCGCGGCTTTGATTTGTTCCTGGACCTTAAGTTCCACGACATTCCCAACACTGTTGCCAAAGCCGTTGCCGCCGCAGCTGAGCTGGGGGTGTGGATGGTAAATGTGCACGCCTCCGGCGGTTTTGCCATGATGGAAGCTGCGCGTAAAGCACTTTTGCCCTATGGCGACAATGCGCCGTTGCTGATTGCTGTTACTGTGCTCACGTCCATGAGCGATGAAGATCTTAAGCTTCTGGGGATTGATGTTGGCGCCGCCGAGCATGTGAAGCGTCTTGCCAAACTCACCCATAATGCCGGCCTCGATGGTGTGGTGTGCTCAGCACAGGAAGCCACTATGCTTAAAGACCTCTGCGGTCAGGATTTTAAACTCATCACCCCGGGTATTCGCCCCGAGGGCAGTGAGGTTGGCGATCAGCACAGAGTCATGACCCCGACCCGCGCACTACAGGCAGGCTCCGACTACCTGGTGATTGGTCGCCCCATTACCAAGGCAGCCGATCCGCTTAAGGCTCTGACTGACATTCATCAGTCTATTCGTGGGATCTAAACCACCCGCAAGAAAGCAATTCCAGCGCTGACAAGGAGATAAGATGTTCGACTTTAACGGGAAAAACATTTTGGTGGTTGGCGGTACCAGCGGAATTAACTTAGGTATTGCCCGCGCCTTTGCCCGCGCCCGTGGACGGGTCGCGGTTGCCAGTCGCAGCCAGGATAAAATCGATGCCGCGCTTAAACTGCTTGGCGAAGATAATCCTAATGCCATCCCGCTTGGTGCCAGTTTTGATGTACGCGACAATGAAGCTGTGCTTGCCGGCATTACCGGTTTGCATCAGGGGCTTGGCAGCATTGATGTGCTCATCAGTGGCGCTGCCGGAAATTTCCCGGCGCCCGCAGCCGGGATGAGTGCCAATGGCTTTAAGTCGGTGATGGATATAGATTTGCTCGGCAGCTTTCAGGTGCTAAAAGCCTGTTATCCGCTGTTGTCGCGCCCCGGTGTGGTGCTGCAGATTTCGGCGCCCCAGGCCTATGTGCCTATGCCGATGCAGGCCCATGTGTGCGCCGCCAAGGCCGGCGTCGACATGCTGACCCGCACCCTGGCGATGGAGTGGTCACCCGAAGGCATTCGTATTAACTCCATTGTACCCGGTCCGATCGAGGGTACTGAAGGCTTCGACCGTTTGGCACCTTCGGATGCACTTAAAGCCAGGGTGGCGCAAAGCGTCCCTCTTGGTCGCAATGGCCAGGTTACCGATATCGCCAACTGTGCTTTGTTTTTGGCGTCTGACTATGCCAGCTATATCAATGGCGTGGTGCTGCCGGTGGATGGTGGCTGGTCCCTTGGCGGTGCCAGCATGGCGATGACAGAGCTTGGGCAACTGATGGCAAAGCAGGGCGGCCGTTAAACAGAATTTACAGTGACAAATTTGGAAAACACCCATGGCAAACGCATTACAAGATCAGCTACTTAAGGCTGGGCTGACCAGCAAACAAAAAATTAAAGATGTGAAGACCAAAAAGCGCCGGGACCGCAAGAGCAATGTCGATGACGGCTCAGCGGCGCTCAAGCAAAGTATTGCCGAGCAAAAGGCGTCCCAGGCGGCCCAGGATAAAGCGCTCAATGAAAAGCGCTTTAAGGAAGCTGAAGCCAAGGGGCAGGTGCGCAGTCTTATCAGTGAGATTAAGCGCCTTGCCATCGGCCTGCCTGAGTATGCCGATGTGAAGTTCAACTACACCATTGGCAGCAAAATCCACAGCGTATATATCAACGATAAAATCCAGAGCCAGTTGCTTGGTGGCCATCTGGGGATTGTTCGTCACGAAGACACCAGCTATCTGGTGCCACACAAGCTGGCCGAGCGGGTCAATCTGCTGGTACCAGAATGGTGTGGCTATCTGTGGCAGGCAGACGACAAACAGGCGCAGGTACTTGAGGAAGAGGATCCCTACGCTGACTATGTGATCCCTGACGATCTGATGTGGTGATTGCATCCACAAAACGAGCCCCGGTTAACAGACCGGGGCTTTTTTATGGCTATGCTTAGCGAATGGATTGAGTTTCCTTTGTTTATTCGCTAAATTGAAACAACTGTTTTAATCCACTGTTTGAGAATAGCCATGAATCCCTACCAAGCGCCCCTCAGTGAAATGCGTTTCCTGCTGGAACACCTGTTTGATGCCGACGCGACCTGGCAATCTTTGCCGAGCCTGGAAGGCATGGTCGATTTGGACACAGCCCAAGCAATTCTGGATGAGGCTTCCAAGCTTAACCGCGACCTGGTGCATCCCATTAACCGACCAGGTGACGAAGAAGGCGTGGCCTTCGATTCCGGCAAGGTAACAACGCCGGCGGGTTACAAAGCAGCCTACGATGCCTTTGTTGAAGGTGGCTGGATTGGTCTTTGTGGTGACCCGCAGTATGGCGGTATGGGCATGCCCAAGATGCTCGGCGTTCTGGTGGATGAAATGGGCTACAGCGCCTGTAATGCGCTTAACCTTTATGGTTCACTGACCGCAGGCGCTGCGCTTGCCATCAACGCCCACGGCACTGAAGATCTCAAAGCCACCTATTTGCCAAAGCTTTACAGCGGCGAGTGGGCAGGGGCCATGGACATGACGGAACCACAGGCTGGCTCCGACCTTCGCCATATCCGCACCCGCGCCGAGCCTCAGGACGACGGCAGTTTCCTTATCAGTGGCAGTAAAATCTTTATTACCGGTGGCGACCAGGATCTTACCGAAAACGTTGTGCATCTGGTGCTGGCAAAAATTGCCGGCTCAAACAGCCTGTCACTGTTTTTGGTACCCAAGTATGCCGTGACTGGCAGCGGTGAGGTGGGCGAGGCCAACGGCGTCACCGTAGGCAGTATTGAGCACAAGATGGGTCTTAAGGGCTCTGCCACCTGTGTGATGAATTTCGACAGCGCCCGTGGCTGGCTGATTGGCCGTGAAAACAAGGGCCTTGCCTGTATGTTCACCATGATGAATTACGAGCGCCTTGCCATTGGTATTCAGGGGCTTGGTAGTGCGCAGGCTGCGGTTCAAATGGCGTCCGACTACGCCAAAGAGCGGATGCAGGGCAACGCGCCCGGCAGCAGCAACAGTTCAGATCCCATTGTGGTTCATGGCGATGTGCGCCGGATGCTGCTTACCACCCGTACCCTAACGGATGCTGGCCGCGCCCTTGCCGTACACACGGGCAAGCAACTCGATTTGGCCAAGTTCGCCGATGAAGAGGCGGTGAAAGCCAAGGCCGCGCGTTACGTAGGGCTACTTACTCCTGTTGCCAAAGCCTTTTTAACCGATCGTGGCCTGGATATCACCATCATGGCGCAGCAAGTGTTTGGCGGCCATGGCTATATTCGTGAGACCGGGATAGAGCAACTGGTACGTGACACCCGTATTGCGCAGATTTATGAAGGTACCAATGGCATTCAGGCGATTGACTTTCTCGGCCGCAAAGTGGCCGGTGATAATCTGGTAACCGTAAAAGAGTTTATCGCCGAGCAGTTGGCACTGATTGAAGCAGACGGCAGCGAGCAGGCCGCAGCGCTTCGCCGTGGTTTTGCTGACTTTATCGAGGTTGCCGAGTGGATTAACGAGCACAAGCTTGCCAAACCAAGCCTGATTAACAGCCTGGCCGTTGAAATGCTCGATGCCTTCGGTTACTTACTGTACGGCTTCTACCATCTGTGGATGACGAAAGTTGCCACTGAGGTTGGCAGCGAGCTTGCCAAGCCCAAAGCCGCTTATTGCGACTTTTACTTTGCCAAGGTTATGCCACGTTATCAGGCGCTGCTGGCCTGTGCGCGAAGTGGCGATGATGCAGTAATGGACATCAATGACGATTGGCTCTGATATCTGATAACGAAAAGCCGCCCCCGGGCGGCTTTATTGTTGTTGGCGTTAACGGCCAAGCATTTATGTCAAAAGGGCCGTTATATCTTAGCGCGGCATCATCTGATCTCAGCACCCAAACGTTCTATTTCACCGTGATAGCAGGGCTTTGAGAAACACGGCGCTGAAGCCCGGTTCCCGTTTTTTGGCTTCCGCTTTTTCCACCAAGCCGTTTTCAATCACCACAAAGGCAATCTCGCTGCCGTTGCTTGTGGCAAAGCCTGCCAGATTGGCAACGCCCTGCATGGAGCCGGTTTTGGCAAATACCCTGTCTTTCAATGGCGCAGCGCCAAAACCGCGTCGATAGGTCAGGGTGCCATCTTTGCCAGCAATCGGCAGGGCTTCAATCAGGCTTTTGAGCTCAGGCCTGTCGTGGATAAGCTCGAGGGTGTTAAACAGGGTATAGGCGCTCAGCAGATTGTAGCGGGACAGCCCTGAGCCATCCAATAGCCGACTGTGGGTAAGCTCAAGCCCAAGCTCGGCAAGGCTCGCCTCCATCGCCTGGCTTGAGCCAATAAAGTCTGCGTCGCTGCCAGAAAGCTTACCCAGCGTCTTAAACAAGGCATCTGCTATCAGATTGTCAGACTCTTTGAGCATCTCGGTAATAAGCGCCGGCAGCGGCAAGGAGCTGTGCTCACTTAGAAGATGGGTTCCGCTTGTCAGCTCATTGGCAAAACTGATACTTCCTATGCTGATCCCGAGTTTGTCTATGGCGGCAGTGACTTTACTTTGGGCCCAGGCATTGGGCTCGGTTACCGCGATGGACAGCGGCAAGCTGTTTGGTGAATGCCAGCAGCCATAAAGTCGATAGCGATTGTTGCCCGTGACTTCAAGCTCTGGACGGCAGGCGTCGGGGGATGCACCTATATCGAGGGTTAAGGCATTATCTATGCTGGCCGCGCCGGATTTGGGCAAGCGCACATGGCTGGATTTGCCATCCTTTGCCGGTATCAGGTATGCCCTGATACAATTTCTATCGATAACGAACTCAGACACAGGCGCAGCGTAGCAAACCCCCAGGTCATCCCACACCCAGCCGCGGGCCTTGGTACTCGATTCTTTGGCGCCAACCAGCGTCAGTGAGCCTATGCTGGCGATGCCAAGCCCCTTCAGTGGTGCCAACAACTCATTCAACTGTGCCTGAGTAAAGCTTGGGTCGCCACTGAACTCAAGGTAAAGGGAATCCACCTTGCCTTTGCTGTTTGCCTTGCCATCAGTGGCTGGCGACATCCCCTTGGCATAAAGCCGGGTTTTGAATTGAAATTCATTGCCCAGTCGATGGCTGGCAGCAGTGGCCAGCAGCAATTTCTGCACACTGGCAGGCAACATGCCCCGCTGGGCATTGTCGCTTACCAGCAATTGCTCGTGGGTCAGATCCCAGGCAATCACCCCCAATGTAGAGTGTTTTGGTTTGATCGCCAGGTACCAGTCTGGTAATACATCCTCATTTGGCAACGGCCGGAAGTTATGGATTTGAGCTGATGTAATCTCTGTCGTAGTTATGACTGAAGTTTGTTGTGCGCTGAAACCAGGCGATTTGGCAACTGCAGGTTCTGCTACCGTATGTGCCGCAGCTACGGGCTCTGGCACAAACAGGGCGCTGTAACCACCTATGGCAAGGGCGCCTACCAATCTGGGTGTTTGCCTTAATTTTCTTTTTCTTAAAGAGGTTGCTAATTGTCTGAAAAGGCCGACATTTGAGGTGAACAGTTCCATATGCACGGGCAATCCTTATTTGTGCGCCTGCCTTAAAGATGTTTCGGCATGTGGAGGTAGAAATATTTTTCGCTCTCGTTACCACTGCCAACGTAGACAATACCGCAGACCGGGGCCAATTGGCATAGGGACACGATTATCTGTCGTCTGGCTCGCCAGGATCGTCTTTTTCCATCAGCCGATAGAGCTTTAAGGTAACAAACAGCACCAGCGCAATAAAGAGTGGCAGCACCAGGATCCCCAAGGTGCCTTTAAAATGAAACAGCGCCGCACCGGCCACTAGCGCCACCATCAATGTCAGTAAAATACCTTTGTTTGAAGTCATTTGCGCTGCCCCATTCTGCGTCTGGCGTGAATTTCAGGCCACTATAACAAATGGCCGTATCAAACACCTGATTTGGTCGTTAAAGTATGCACTTGATGCATAAACGTACAAAAAAGGGACAAAATTCACGAGATTAGCCGGTTACGGGTACAAAAGAGCTTGCCCAAGTCCGGCGTTATCGGTAATTTCTAGCCCTTAATCGAACAAGGAACCCCGGTTTTATGCCCCATCTTCGTATCCGAGGGCTTGAGCAAGCAGAGGTTGCCCGTCTGAGCGAAACACTGCCGGCGGCGCTTTCCAGGCTCACCCAGACCGATGAATCGGCCTATACCACCGAGTGGATCCCCAGTCAGTTTTTCCAACAGGGAAAAGCCTGCCGCCCCACAGTGATGGCGGAGGTGCTTTGGTTTCAACGGAATGAAGCAACGCAGGACGCCATGGAATCTTGCATTCGTGAACAGCTGATGGCCTATACCCAGCAGGGAATAGCCATTGTTTTCATTGCGCTGGATAAGCGGGGATATTACCGCGATGGCCGGCATTTCTAAGGAGGACACCTTGATTGAAAAGTTGCAAGGCATAGCCCTTCAATCTCATCAGCTTCAGTGGCTGTTGACACCCAGCGAATTCAAAGCCTGTCTGTTGCAGCGGATTGCCTCTGCAACCCGGTCAATTTACCTTGCTGCTCTGTACCTCGAAGACGATGAGGCGGGCAGAGAAGTTATGGCTGCACTGGTTGCTGCCAAGGCTGCCAGACCAGAGTTGGAAATCAAGGTTCTGGTGGACTTTCACCGTGCCCGTCGCGGCTTAATTGGTCATAAAGGCGACAGCGGTAACTACCTGATGTACAGAAGGGTGATGGAAAACAACCCCGCTGCGTTTGATATTCTCGGTGTGCCGGTCAAGGCCAAAGAGTTTTTGGGTGTATTGCACCTTAAAGGTTTCATCATTGATGATGCAGTGATCTACAGCGGCGCCAGCCTTAACAATGTATACCTGCATCAAGCCGACAGATACCGCTTCGATCGCTATCATCTCATTGAAAACACGGAACTTGCCCGCAGTATGCGCGATATGATTGAGCGCTATCTAGTGCAGGATCCGGCAGTAAGCTCGCTCACTCAGGCCGCCAGTGATGAAGTGCTGCCGGAAAAAATGGATATCCGTACCTTTAAGCAACGTCTTGGCGAAGCCCATTACGAATTTAACGGCGTCAAACTGGGTAATCGGGTAACACCGCTGGTTGGTCTTGGCAATAAGCACAATGCGCTGAACAAAGCTGTGGTGTCCCTGGTGGAAAGTGCGCAAAAAGAGCTATTCATTTGTACACCCTATTTCAATCCGCCAAGGGTGCTGGTGCGTGCATTGGTGAAAAAGCTGCGCCAGGGCGTGAAGATTGACATAGTGGTAGGCGACAAGACAGCCAATGACTTTTACATTCCGCCTGAGCGTGAATTTAACACCATTGGCGCCTTGCCATACCTTTACGAGCAGTCGCTGCGCAAGTTTGCCAAGCGCCAGCAGTGGGCGATCGATGAGGGGCTGCTCAATATTCACCTGTGGAAGCACGACAACAACAGTTTCCACCTGAAGGGGATCAGTGCCGATGCCCGCCGCCATCTCATCACAGGTTCAAACCTTAATCCCCGTGCCTGGGCGCTGGATTTGGAAAACGGTTTGTTAGTGCAGGACGAAACCGGTGCTTGGGTTGAAGGTTTTGCCGCTGAACAGGCTCATATTCTTGAGCATAGCCTGCGGCTGTACCACTACAGTCAGGTAGATACCCTGCATCACTATCCGGTACCGGTTAAGAAGATTATGAACCGTATTCGCCGCCTTAAGGCAGACATTTTTCTGAAACGGATCCTCTAGTATCAGTACATTCAAAACGCCGGCTATTGCCGGCATTTTTTTTCAGCGTGGTACTACTCCTGCACTTGATTGTCTGATGAGTTGCTTAACACCAGGGTGCAGATACGCTTTCATCCTTGTTACCTCATGCTTTCTGGTGTTACGGCAGGTCTTGACGTATCATGGCGCGCCCTAGAGCGCCTTAAACGCACACGGGACATTCATATCAGGTTTGGTGTTATCAGGAACTGCGATAAATGACAGCAACTTTACCTCCCCACGCGGTCCATAAACTCTATGAGTATCGTAAATCGCTTTCGACCAAACCATTTGGTGCCAGAGGTAAAAATCTCAAGCGTTGTGAGCTGTGCCTACTGGGCCTGCAGTATTGCACCTGTGAATTTCGTTCACAACTGGATACCAAAGCCGCCTTTATGTTGCTGATGTACGACGATGAAGTACTTAAACCCACCAACAGTGGTCGACTGATTGCCGACCTGGTGCCGGACACCTGGGCGTTTTTGTGGAGTCGCACAGAAGTCAATAACGACGTGCTGGCGCTGCTTAACGACGACAGATTTCAACCGTTTGTGGTGTTTCCGGGTGAATACGCAGGTGAAGGGCAACGGGTGATAGGCGAGGTTACAAACCATGAGCTTAATTGCAAACGGCCCCTGTTTATCATGCTGGATGGTCGCTGGCGGGAAGCTATCAAGATGTTTCGCAAGAGCCCGTACCTCGCAGGATTGCCGATTTTATCCTTTGACGCCGGCACCATCGCCAAATACGCGCTAAGAAAAGGAACCAGAGAGTTTCAATTTGGTACCGCCGAAGTTGCCGCCATGGCCATTGGTGCCATGGGCGAGGAGGGCAATGCCCGGCGATTATCGACTTGGTTTGATTTATTTGTCGAATCGTCGTTGCTGGGCCGCAACCGCAGACCCAATACCAATCTGGTGGAGCGAGAGCGTTTAATCGCGGCCTTTGCCGAAGATTAGGTCAGTTTTTTGTGGCCGGGACCAAATGGATCAAAATTGAGGCTCTGGCTCACAAGGCTGCCAACAGTCAAATAGACTCAGACTTTCTGTTCCTAAGAAATCAGATGTGACTTCATCTCACAAATAGAAAAATGAATTACCAGCTCTGAGTGTTTACCCAATTCTACTGAACCCGTCAGGATATCAGCTAAATCTCGCTTAACGCCTATACTGCATATTAGTATAAGTGCGTTGGAGTAAGTAAATGGCTGAAAACGATAAGCCCATCATGTTGCTGATCCTCCACAGATTAGAGCCCGGTTGTCTTGGCCCGGATGGTTTACAGCATGTAGAGCAGTTCTGCATGCTGGCCGAAAAGTCCATTCAGGGATTGGCTCCGGAGGTTTGTCATTGGAAATTAGTACCAAGAATTGACAAAGCTTTGCCTGAAATGAGCTATTTCCTCGGGAACAAACAGCTAACGAAAGAACAAACAGATCGTTATTTGGAAATGTTTTCCCTGGAAATCGATGAGTTTGAGGAAAAGTTCCACGCCAAGCTGACGCAGTTGATAAATCAGTATTTAGCCAGGAAATGATAAACTGCGGCCGCTAAATTTAGAGGCGAAGCTTTCATGTCTGCTCTGTAAAAGTTAATTAGTGATCTCGATTGGCAACCCAGTTTACGTTTAAAGGGGTAAGCCAAGGTAAAAAAAAGGTACGCCATGCGTACCTTTTATTAGCTTGTTCACCATAACTTACGGCAGGATCAGTACCTTACAGGTGTTGGTTCCGCCTATGGTTTCCATGGCATCGCCCTTGGTCATCAGTACCATGTCGCCTGAAGTCAGGTAACCGGCCGCGCGAACAGCTTCCAGCGCCTGAGCTGCTACTTCATCTGCACGGAATGAGGTAGAGTCGAAGTAAACCGGCTGAACTCCGCGGTACAACGCCATTTTTGCCAGCGTAGTTTCGTGGCGTGACAGAGCGATGATTGGCAGTGATGAACTGATACGGCTCATCAGTTGGGCTGTGGCACCCGATTCAGTCAGCGCGATGATGGCCTTAACGCCATCAAGGTGGTTAGCAGCGTACATGGTTGATAAAGCAATGGTTTCTTCCACTGAACTGAAACGTTCATCCATGCGGTGCTTGGACACTTTCACACTTGGATGTGCTTCGGCGCCCAGACACACGTTTGACATGGCACGTACAGTTTCTTCAGGGAAATCACCCGCGGCAGTCTCGGCAGACAGCATCACAGCATCAGTACCGTCCAGCACAGCGTTGGCCACGTCCATCACTTCGGCGCGGGTTGGCATTGGACTGGTGATCATAGATTCCATCATCTGAGTCGCGGTGATCACAACGCGGTTCAGTTGACGAGAGCGGCTGATGAGTTTCTTCTGCACGGCTACCAGAGCCGCGTCACCGATTTCAACACCCAGGTCACCACGGGCAACCATCACGGCGTCAGAGGCCAGAATCACATCATCCATGGCTTCGTCAGTAGCAACGGCTTCAGCACGCTCAACCTTGGCCACAATAAGCGCATTGGAGCCAGCGGCTTTGGCCAAATCACGAGCGTAGTTAAGGTCAGCACCAGTGCGTGGGAAAGATACCGCCAGATAATCAACCTTAATACGGGCAGCAGTGATGATGTCTGCTTTGTCTTTGTCGGTCAGCGCCGCTGCAGACAAACCACCGCCTTTTTTGTTGATGCCCTTATTGTTAGACAAAGGGCCAGCAACGGTAACAGTGGTGAATACTTTGCGACCTTCAACACGCTCAACCTTCAATTGCACGCGGCCATCATCGAGCATCAGGATATCGCCAACTACAACGTCGTCAGGCAGTTCTTTGTAGTCGATGCCAACCTGAGTTTCATCACCTTCACCTTTGGCAAGCTCTGCGTCCAGGACAAATTCCTGACCCAGTGCCAGTTGCACCTTGCGGTTGTCTTTAAAAGTGGAAACGCGGATTTTAGGGCCTTGTAAGTCACCGAGAATGGCAACGTGAACACCGAGTTCTTTGGCGATGTTGCGTACGCGGGTGGCACGCTCAAGATGATCTTCGGGGGAACCGTGGGAGAAGTTGAGTCTTACTACGTTAGCACCGGCCGCAATGATGCGGCGGAGGTTATCGTCACGGTCTGTGGCAGGGCCGAGGGTAGTAACGATTTTGGTTCTGCGGAACATGAGTTACTCCGTTAAGTTTCAAGTTAATCTGAAGACTATATTAACAGACATTGGCGCATTATGTAGGAAAGTTACAAACAAAATGATCTATCTCAAGCTTTTATTTTTGTGAGAAACCGCCAACTTTTGGCGGTGCAATGGCGGCCAGAGCAGTTTCTGACCACCAAAGCTATGATGGAATCCAGTTACAGGTCGGGATCTTTATTGATCCTGGATTCTTTCAAAGCCTCTTTTACACGCTTCAGACTGTCTCTGAATCTTGGACCACGACGCAAGGTAAATCCAGTTGCAAGTACATCGATAACGACCAATTGCGCCAGCCTGGATGCCATTGGCAGATACATGTCTGTATCTTCAGGCACCTCCATTGTCACAGCGAGAGTGCATTCCAGTGACAACGGGGAGTTTCTGGCTGTTATTGCAATGACCGCAGCACCGTTTTCACGTGCCAATCTGGCGATGTCTATCAGTGACTTGGTTCGGCCGGTATGGGAAATAAGAACCACCACATCCCCTTCGTTGCTGTTGATGCAACTCATACGCTGCATCAATACATCATCGAAACAGATTACCGGTACGTTAAAACGGAAGAACTTGTTTTGGGCATCATGGGCCACGGCGGCAGACGCGCCCAGGCCAAAGAAAGATATGGTCTTAGCCTGAGTCAGAATGTCTACGGCTTTATTGATGGCCTGCATATCGAGACTTTGACGGGCAGTATCAAGAGAAGCCATTGAAGATTCGAATATTTTTGTCGTGTAAGACTCTGGGGAGTCATCTTCTTCCACGTGGCGGCTTACGTAAGGGGTGCCATTGGCAAGACTTTGCGCCAGATGTAACTTAAAATCAGGAAAGCCTTTGGTATCGAGACGACGACAAAAACGATTGACGGTAGGTTCACTGACATCGGCCATTTTAGCCAGTGTTGCAATACTGGAATGAATGGCTGTCTGTGGAGAGGCAAGGATAACTTCCGCCACTTTGCGTTCTGACTTACTGAATTGGTTAAGGCTTTTCTGGACCTTTTCTAGGGTATTCATACGCGTACGTCCGCTATTAATGAAGGTATTATTTTTTATTTTTTCTGATCAGAGCGTTTCATTTTGCTGCTTGGATCACAAAGTGGTTTGCCGCTTACAGTTTTTACGGCAGTTCCGCGCCAACTTTCTACAGCCAACAGTAATTTAAGCACAAAAATAATAACAGATACCGGCTTTGACTGACTAGCATGAGCGCATTTCGTATTTATCAAATTATGGATGCATTTATCAGTTTCTGTTGTTATATTACAACAAAAGAGCTTTCAACCGTTCAGCATACGGTGAAGCCGATGACAAAGGAGAGCTTGCAGCAATGGGCAACACAACTACCGGGGCTAAGGCCTGCGATTTTGTCCTTTTTGGTACTAAGGGAGATTTGGCAAGACGTAAATTGCTTCCATCTCTTTATCAACTGGATAAAGCAAAGTTGCTTCATAACGACACCAAAATCATCGGTGTTGCCAAAGACCAACTGTCTACAGAAGAATTTAAAGAGTTGGTGAAGATCGCACTGACTACTTTTGTCAAAGAATCCCTGTGTGATACCACCCTGGCACGATTCATTGAGCGTTGTCATTATGTGGGCACCAACTTCACCGAGTCAGAAGGTTACAGCGCGTTCCACCAGCTGCTGGAGCCGGAAAAGCGGGTGATGGTGAACTACTTCGCGACCCCTCCCGCCATTTTCGGTGACATCTGCCGTTGCCTTCACGAACAGAATCTGATTTTCCCCGATACCCGCGTTGTTCTCGAAAAGCCGATTGGCTCCGATCTGGATTCGTCCAAAGTCATCAACAATCAGGTTTCTGAGTTCTTTAACGAAAACCAGGTGTACCGCATCGACCACTACCTGGGTAAAGAAACCGTTCAAAACCTGATTGCACTGCGTTTTGCCAACTCGCTTTTTGCCTCCAAGTGGGATAACCGCACCATTGATCATGTGCAAATCACCGTGGCCGAAGAAGTGGGTATCGAAGGCCGCTGGGGTTACTTTGATAAAGCCGGTCAGATGCGCGACATGATCCAGAACCACCTGTTACAGGTGTTGACCCTGGTTGCCATGGACCCGCCGGTAAACCTGGATGCCGACTCTATCCGTGATGAAAAGGTTAAAGTGCTCAAATCACTGCGCCCGATCAATATGGATAACGTCAACGAAAACACGGTGCGCGGCCAATACTCGGCCGGGTTCCTGAAAGGCAGCCCTGTGCCAGGTTACCTGGAAGAAGAGGGCGCTAATGTGGACTCCAACACCGAGACCTTTGTAGCGCTGCGGGTTGATATCGACAACTGGCGCTGGGCCGGTGTGCCGTTTTACCTGCGAAGCGGCAAGCGCATGCCGTTCAAGAGCTCAGAAATTGTGGTGTACTTTAAAAACCCACCGCACAACCTATATCGCTCCAACTACCGTAATCTGCCGCCCAACAAGCTGACCATTCGTCTGCAGCCTCACGAAGGTGTGGAAATCCAGATGATGAATAAGGTTCCGGGGCTTGAGCAGAAAACCCGTCTTCAAACCACCAAACTTGACCTGAGCTTCTCCGATACTTTCAAGAACGAGCGTATCGCCGATGCCTACGAGCGTCTGCTTCTGGAAGCCATGCTTGGCAATCAGGCGCTGTTTGTGCGCCGCGATGAAGTAGAGCAGGCGTGGACCTGGGTAGATGGCATCATCCAGGCATGGGAAAACAGCAACGAAAGACCCAAGGCCTATCCGGCCGGTACCTGGGGCCCGGTAGCCTCTGTGGCGCTCATCACCAAAGATGGCCGCTCCTGGGATGAGTAAGGAGGCGAGGGTGCTTAAAGAAACCGTATTTAAATCATTCGACAACACCGAATCTTTGGAAACTCAGCTGGCCGAGCGTATTGCCCGTCAGCTGCAGGAAGCGGTGGATGCCCGTGGTAAGGCGAGCCTGGTGGTCAGTGGTGGCTCTACGCCGCTTAAACTGTTCCAGGCCCTGTCGAAAAAGGCCATCGATTGGAACGAAGTGTTTGTGACCCTGGCGGATGAGCGCTGGGTGGACAACGACCACAAGGATTCCAACGAGCGTTTGGTGCGTGAGAATCTGCTGCAGCACCGTGCAGCCTCTGCCAAATTCCGTGGCCTTAAGAATATGTTCACCAGCGCCGAAGAAGGCGCTGCCATGACCTCAGAGCAGCTTGCCAATGTGCCACGTCCGTTTGATGCGGTCGTACTTGGCATGGGTAACGATGGTCACACCTGTTCCTGGTTCCCTTGCTCAAAAGAGCTTGGAAGGGCGCTCGACAGCAGCAATCTGTGTGAGGCGGTGACGCCAACCACAGCGCCCCACGAGCGTATCACCCTGACCAAACAGGCCATTCTGAACAGTCGCCAGATCTATTTGCATCTGGTGGGCGAACAAAAGCTCAGCGTCTATCGTCAGGCGTTGGAAAGCGATGATGTCAAAGCGATGCCAATCCGTGTGGTTCTCGGGCAGCACAAAGCGCCCGTGGACGTGTATTGGAGCGCCTAAGGAGGCAATGTATGCACCCCGTAGTTAAGTCGGTGACCGACAGGATCATCGAACGCAGTAAAGAAAGCCGCAGTGCTTATCTGGCCGCCATCGGCGAAGCCCGCAGTCAGACAGTACACAGATCCAGCCTCAGCTGTGGCAACCTTGCCCACGGTTTTGCCGCGTGCGGTGCCGATGATAAACAGTCACTGCGCCAACTTAACAAGGCCAATATCGGCATTGTGACCGCATTTAACGACATGCTGTCGGCGCATCAGCCTTACGAGCATTACCCAAGTCTGCTAAAAGCGGCCTGTAATGAGGTAGGCAGTGTGGCGCAGGTAGCTGGCGGCGTGCCAGCCATGTGCGACGGGGTGACCCAGGGCCAACCCGGCATGGAGCTGTCTCTGCTGTCCCGTGAAGTGATAGCCATGGCCACCGCCGTTGGTTTGTCACACAACATGTTCGATGGTGCCTTGCTGCTGGGTGTGTGCGACAAGATTGTTCCCGGCCTGTTGATTGGTGCCCTGAGCTTTGGTCATCTGCCGATGCTGTTTGTACCGGCTGGCCCAATGCGTTCTGGCATCCCCAACAAAGAAAAGGCTCGCATTCGCCAGAAGTTTGCCGAAGGTAAGGTCGACCGTGCCGCACTGCTGGAAGCTGAAGCCAGTTCCTATCACAGCGCCGGTACCTGTACTTTCTACGGTACCGCCAACTCAAACCAATTGGTGCTGGAAGTAATGGGTCTGCAACTGCCAGGTTCATCCTTCGTCAACCCTGACGATCCGCTGCGTGAAGCCTTGAGCAAGATGGCGGCCAAACAGGTATGCCGCCTGACCGAGCAAGGGCTGCAGTATTCGCCCATAGGTGAAATCGTCAGCGAGAAATCCATTGTGAACGGCATTGTGGCGCTGCTGGCCACCGGCGGTTCCACCAACCTGACCATGCACATTGTGGCCGCTGCCCGTGCTGCGGGTATCATCATCAACTGGGATGATTTCTCCGAGTTGTCCGATGCGGTGCCGCTGCTTGCCCGTGTTTACCCCAACGGTCATGCGGACATCAACCACTTCCACGCTGCTGGCGGTATGGCGTTCCTGATGAAGGAACTGCTGGACGCAGGTTTAGTGCACGAAGATGTGAACACTGTGGCTGGCTTTGGTCTGCGCCGCTACACCCAGGAGCCCAAGCTGCTGGATGGCGAGCTGACCTGGGTTGACGGCCCTGCCGAAACTCTGGACGGCGAAGTACTGCGCCCTGTGGGTGAGCCGTTCCAAAGCAACGGTGGCCTTAAGCTGATGAAAGGTAACCTTGGCCGCGCGGTTATCAAGGTGTCGGCGGTGCAGGAAAAACACCGCATCGTTGAAGCACCAGCGGTGGTGATTGACGATCAGAACAAGCTCGATGCGCTGTTTAAAGCGGGTGAGCTCGATAGAGACTGTGTTGTAGTGGTAAAAGGCCAGGGCCCGAAAGCCAACGGCATGCCAGAACTGCACAAACTCACGCCAATCCTTGGCACCCTTCAGGACAGAGGCTTTAAAGTCGCACTGATGACCGACGGTCGTATGTCCGGTGCCTCAGGTAAAGTGCCTGCCGCTATCCACCTGACGCCGGAAGCGCTGGACGGTGGCTTGATTGCCAAGGTGCAAAATGGCGACCTTATCCGAATCGATGCCATCAAAGGTGAGTTGTCGCTGCTGGTGTCTGAAACTGAACTGAGCGCCCGTGTCGCTGAAACCGTGGATCTTCAAAAGTCCCGCTTCGGTATGGGTCGCGAACTGTTTGGCGCCCTGAGACAAAATCTCAGCAGCCCGGAAACCGGTGCACGTTGCACTGACACCATTGATGAACACTATTAATCCATGAAGGAAACGACAGATGTCTGAGAATAACTGGTCTTTGCAACCACAGGATATTTTTAAGCGCAGCCCGATTGTTCCCGTCATGGTGATCAACAAGCTCGAACATGCCGTGCCCTTGGCAAAGGCATTGGTCGCCGGTGGTATCAGCGTACTTGAGGTAACACTGCGCACCGAATGTGCTCTAGAGGCCATTTCTAAAATTGCCAAAGAAGTCCCAGAGGCTTTGGTCGGTGCCGGTACCATTTTAAATGAAGAACAGCTTGAGCAGGCAGTGAATGCCGGTGCCCAGTTCATCATCACGCCGGGGGCCTACCCAGAGCTGCTTAAAACCGCCATTCAGGGCAAAGTGCCACTTATCCCCGGTGTGGCGAGTATCTCTGAAGTCATGGCGGGTATGGCCATTGGCTATCGTCACTTCAAGTTCTTCCCAGCGGAAGCTTCCGGCGGCGTTAATGCACTGAAAGCCTTCCAGGGCCCCTTGGCGGATATCCGCTTCTGCCCAACCGGCGGCATCACGCCTTCAAGCTACAAGGACTACCTGGCACTGAAGAACGTAGATTGCATCGGTGGCAGCTGGATTGCCCCAACGGACGCAATGGACGCCGGTGACTGGGACAGGATCACCAGCCTGTGTAAAGAAGCGCTGGCCGGCCTGAACTAAGCTGGCGCCTTCATGGCTTAAGCAGTCGATTCGTAAAAAGCCCCGCACCTGCGGGGCTTTTTTATGGGCATCTACTTACGATGACGTTCACAATCAATCGGTACTTGCTTAATGAATAAAGCAGACATAACGCAGTGGCGTGAGCTTGTGATATGGCTCTGGATTCGGTGCTTAGGAGAGCATTGTCTGTATGGCCGGAGCATAATCAAAGCAGCAAATAGCCAACAGACGCTGAGCTATATTAACTTGTTCGCTATCTAGGCGTGGCCATCCGGGATAAAAGCTGAATGAGGAAGCAGGATAGGGCGACTGATACCAGCTTTGGGTTCTATATTGCGTGTATATAGCAGCGGCTTCGCTGACGATGGTGCTCGACCAAACGAGGCTGGTGAGGTGCTTGAGTTGGGTAGTTCCCGACTCAGGCCAACGTCTGCAGTAGTAAGGATTGAGCAACAAGCAGTAAGTAGTAAGTAGTAAGTAGTAAGTAGTAAGTAGTGAGCATTGGCAACATGCAGCGAGCGCCTGAACTACCACAACAGCCGCGGAACACAGGCAACAAAAAAGGCCCCGAAGGGCCTTTTCCTGTGTGAGAACGTCTTACTTGGCGTTCATCAGCGCAACGGCGTTGTCCAGCATACGGTTGCTGAAACCCCACTCGTTGTCGTACCAGGCCATAACCTTCACCAGACGACCACTTACGCGGGTTTGGGTGGCGTCGAAGTTGGAGGAGAAGGCGTTGTGG
>NZ_JBFKLW010000027.1:0-51724 GCF_041630135.1 Shewanella sp. | reverse complement strand
CGCGCCTTTGAAGATGTTTCCGAGTTTGGTGAGGCCATTGCCAGGCTTCAGAAGTAAGCACTGCGGCGGACTGTATCCATGAGTAATAACAGCGTTTTTTCCGCTCTTGACCGCGCCATGATGGCCCGCGCCATCATGCTGGCCAAACGTGGCCAGTACACCACCCGGCCCAATCCCAATGTGGGCTGCGTGATAGTGAATGACGCCGGTGAAATTGTCGGTGAAGGCTGGCATATCCGTGCAGGCGGCCCCCACGCCGAAGTGCATGCCCTTAAGGCCGCCGGTGCCAAGGCGCGCGGTGCCACAGCCTATGTCACTCTTGAGCCCTGCAGCCATTACGGCCGCACGCCGCCCTGTGCCAAGGCGCTGATTGACAATGGCTTAAGGCGTGTCGTGGTGGCCATGACCGACCCCAACCCCCAGGTGGCGGGCCGTGGCCTCAAGCTGCTCAAGGATGCCGGCATTGAGGTGGCTCACGGTTTGATGGAAGCTGAGGCTCGGGCACTGAATCCGGGCTTCTTATCGCGGATGGAGCGTTCGCGTCCGTTCGTTACAGTAAAAGTCGGTGCCAGCCTCGATGGCAAAACTGCGCTCTCCAGCGGTGAGTCAAAATGGATAACTGGGCCTGAGGCGCGCCGGGATGTGCAAAGGCTGCGGGCCAAATCCTGCGCCCTGATCACCGGCATAGATACTGTGCTGATGGATGATCCCAGCCTTAATGTTCGCCACGGCGAGCTTGGCAGCCTAGGCAATAGCTTATCGGAAGCTGAGCTTATTCAACCCATTCGGGTGGTGCTCGACAGCCAGCGGCGGATGAGTGCCAATGCCAAACTCTTTGGCATTGCTGGCCCGGTTTTGCTGGTGTCCGCTGTGGCTTACGATGAGAAATTTTTGCACTCGCTGCCGGACTTTGTTACCTGCTTGACTCTGCCTGATGATGAGGGGCGTATCGACCTTAAGGCACTGCTTAGCCACCTCGGTGAAAACTGCAACCGGGTATTGGTGGAAGCCGGCGGAACCCTGGCCGGTGCCTTTATCGCCGCAGGGCTTTGTGATGAGTTGGTGCTGTATCAGGCGCCAAAGCTGCTTGGCAGTCATGGCCGCGATATGCTGCAACTGCCCGACTATCAGACCATGGCCGAGGTGCCGGGTCTTAAGCTTATTGATGAGCGTAAAGTAGGCCAGGATTGGCGCTTTACCTTCACTGTGGCCTGAGTGTCAGCTTCTGCTGCATCGAGCCTAAAGAGGATTTATGTTTACCGGGATCATTGAAGCCGTAGGCACCTTAAGACGAATCGATCGCAAGGGCGATGATATTCGTCTGACGGTTGCCAGTGGCAAGCTGGATTTATCGGACGTGCGCCTTGGCGACAGCATTGCCACCAATGGCGTGTGTCTGACCGTGGTGGAGTGCCTTGCTGATGGCTATGTGGCTGATGTGTCGGCAGAAACCGTGAAACTCACCGGTTTTGCTGCATATCGCCCCGGTCAGACGGTTAACCTTGAAAAGGCGGTGACCCCGACTACCCGCCTTGGGGGCCATCTGGTCAGTGGTCACGTGGATGGCCGCGCTGTTGTGGTCAGCCGCAGTCAGCTTGGCAAGGCCATTGAGTTTTGGCTTGAGGCACCAGCAGAGCTTGCCCGTTATATTGCCCACAAGGGCTCCATCACCATTGATGGTGTGAGCCTTACGGTAAATGAAGTGGACGGCAGCCGTTTTCGTCTGACCATAGTGCCGCACACTGCAGGGGAAACCACCCTGATTGATTTGGCGGTGGGTGAGAAGGTGAATCTGGAAGTAGACCAGATAGCCCGCTACCTTGAGCGATTGATGCAACGTGGCGAAGAAACCGCGTCCGGCGGCGTCACCCTTGATTTGTTGGCCCGCAGCGGCTTTATGCGCTGAGCAGGCGGGCGCACTGGTCATTCAAAGCACCGCTTTGTGCGCCCGGTACTGTTTTTTGTCCACCAGGTCGTTAAAATTCACAACACTCTTTTAAGAAGATAAAGGTCTTACAATGGCGCTACACAGTATCGAAGAAATCATCGAAGACATTCGTCAGGGCAAAATGGTTATCCTGATGGACGATGAAGACAGGGAAAACGAAGGCGACCTGATCATGGCCGCTGAGTTGGTGACTCCGGCAGCCATTAACTTTATGGCGACATACGGCCGTGGCCTGATTTGTCAGACCATGACCCGTGCCCGTTGCCAGCAGCTGAATCTGCCGTTAATGGTAAGCAACAACAATGCCCAGTTCACTACCAACTTCACGGTATCTATTGAGGCCGCGCAGGGTGTGACCACAGGCATCAGTGCCCAGGACCGCGCGGTGACCATTCAGGCTGCCGTGGCCAAAGATGCCAAGGCCTCGGACTTGGTTCAGCCCGGCCACATCTTCCCGCTGATGGCTCAGGAAGGTGGCGTGCTGACCCGCGCCGGTCACACCGAAGCCGGTTGCGATCTTGCCCGTCTGGCAGGCTTTGAGCCTTCCGGTGTGATTGTGGAAATCCTCAATGAAGATGGCACCATGGCGCGTCGCCCGGATCTGGAAATCTTCTCTGAGAAGCACGGCATTAAGATTGGTACCATCGCCGACCTGATTGAGTACCGTAACAACACCGAAACCACAGTGGTACGCGAGGCCAGCTGTAAGCTGCCAACCCGTTTTGGCGAGTTTATGATGCACACTTTCCGCGACACTATTGATAACCAGCTGCACTACGCATTGGTAAAAGGTGAGGTGGATGAGAACGTTCTGGTACGGGTACACCTGACCAATACTTTTAACGATATTCTGCACTCAGAGCGCGATCAACAACGCTCCTGGCCGCTGGAAAAGGCCATGGCACGTATCGGCAGTGAAGGTGGCGTGCTGGTTATCCTCGGCAACCGCGAGCACGACAGCGATATTCTGGCCAAGGTGAAAGCCTTTGAAGCTGAAGACAAAGGCGAAGCCGCAGCACCAGCCAAGTGGCAGGGAACTTCCCGTCGCGTGGGTGTGGGCTCGCAGATTTTGTCCTCCCTCGGCGTGCACAAAATGCGTCTTTTAAGCTCACCCAAGAAGTATCATTCACTGTCGGGGTTTGGCTTGGAAGTGACCGAGTACGTCTCCGGCGAGTAAGACAAAAACACGAATTCAGTTAAATAGCATAGGGATTGGGGCAAAAGCCTGTGGTATGATATGCGCCAATTTTGCCCCGGACTCGTCCGGGTGGATTGCACCAAGCCGGGTGCCTTAGCTTAACCAGGTGAGAGAATGCACATTTTAGAAGGTCAAATCGAAGCCAAATCAGCCAAAGTGGCCATTGTGGTATCACGCTTCAACAGCTTTGTGGTCGAGAGCCTGCTGTCTGGCGCTATCGACACACTCAAGCGTTTCGGTCAGGTGAGCGAAGACAACATTACAGTTGTGCGCGTGCCTGGTGCCTTCGAGCTGCCTTTGGCCGCCAAGAAAGTTGCTGCTTCTGGCAAGTTTGACGGCATCATTGCGCTGGGCGCCGTGATCCGTGGTGGCACGCCACATTTCGATTTTGTTGCCGGTGAGTGCAACAAGGGGTTGGCCCAGGTTTCCCTGGAGTTCGACACCCCAGTATCTTTCGGCGTATTGACCACAGATACCATTGAGCAAGCCATTGAGCGCTCAGGTACCAAGGCAGGCAACAAGGGCGGCGAAGCTGCTCTGGGGCTGTTGGAAATGGTCAATGTGCTGAGCGCCATTGATAAAGAGCTGTAACAGTAGGAAAAATCATGAAGCCTTCAGAGCGCCGTAAGGCCCGCCGCCTGGCGGTCCAAGCCATCTATTCCTGGCAACTCAGTGGCAATAATGTTGCCGATGTCGAGCACGAGTTCCTCACCGAACAAGAGCTCGACGGAGTCGATATTGCTTACTTCCGGGAGTTATTTGCTGGCGCTGCGACCAAATCAGCCAAGCTTGATGAACTGTTATCCCCCTTGCTTGACCGTCCTTTTGAAGAGGTTTCTCCGGTGGAGAAAGCCATCCTCAGATTGGCTGCGTATGAGCTGACATTCCGCAAGGATGTACCATACAAGGTGGTGATTAACGAGGCTATTGAGCTGGCCAAGTCTTTCGGTGCCGAAGACGGACATAAGTTCGTTAATGGTATTCTGGACAAGCTGGTTGCACGCAACTAAATGAACAACGGTGCCCTCTGGGTGCCGTTTTTCATTTTGGGTGTTTAATTTTTTCCATGGGCCGGTGAGCAAAGTTCGACTTCAGCGCCGGAAATGCAGTGAAAGAATTCCAACTCATAGATCAGTTTTTTTGCGGCCGGGGACCTGTCCGCAGGGATGTTAAACACGGTATCGGTGATGACTGCGCTTTGGTGCAGCCAGCAGAACATAAGCATATCGCCGTATCCTGCGACACCCTGGTTGAAGGGGTACACTTTTACGCGGATATGCCAGCCTCGGCACTTGGACATAAGGCATTGGCAGTCAATCTGTCTGACCTTGCCGCCATGGGCGCCGAGCCTGCCTGGTTTACTCTCGGGCTCAGTCTGCCTTCGGTGGATGAGGCCTGGCTTGCCGGTTTCAGTGAAGGGCTGTTTGAAGCAGCCGAATATTACGGTATTGCACTGATTGGCGGGGATACCACTCAGAGTCCGGTTAAGGTGGTTGCCATTACCGTCAATGGCCAGGTACCCGAGGGCAAGGCGCTGACCCGCTATGGTGCCCGAAACGGTGACTGGGTTTATGTGACAGGGACTCTGGGGGACTCAGCCCTTGGATTGGTTCTGCTCAGGGGGCGTCTGCAAAGTCGTCCGGAACATAAAGAGTTTCTGATAGACAGGCACTATCGACCAACGCCGCGGGTATTGGCCGGACAGGCTTTGCGTGGCCTTGCATCCAGTGCAATTGATTTATCCGATGGTCTCGTATCCGATATCACTCACATTCTTAAAGCATCTCACGTGGGAGCCCATATAGAGGTCGATAAATTGCCTCTGTCCCAGGCCATGAAGGATTCAGTTTCCGTTGAACAGGCGTTGAGCTATGCGCTCACCGGTGGTGAGGATTACGAATTGCTGTTCACTGTGCCTGAGGCTCAGCGTGGTGCTCTTGAGATAGCACTGGCCCATGCTGGGGTAAAGTTTGTCCGCATTGGTCAGATAACCACTGGCAACGGTCTTAAGTTGATGCGTAATGGTGAACCTTTTGCGCCGGTAAATAAGGGCTTCGAGCATTTCTGATGGCGTTTTTCAGTGATGATGAGGCCTTAAAGCGGCTGTCTTTAAAAAATCCCTGGCATTTTCTGGCATTGGGCTTCGGTTCCGGCTTGGCCAAAAAGGCGCCCGGCACTTTTGGTACCCTTGCCGCCGTGCCGCTATATCTGCTGCTGAGTCCGCTGCCACTGGTTTGGTACTTGGTTGTCACCCTTATAGTGGTGATAGCTGGTATTTACATCTGCGACAGGGCCTCCAAGGATATGGGGGTCCATGACCATGGCGCCATTGTATGGGATGAAGTAGCTGGGCTGCTTATTACCTTGATTGCGGCACCTGCTGGCATCGGTTGGTTGATGGCGGGGTTTGTGCTGTTTCGGGTCTTTGATATTTTGAAGCCCTGGCCTATCCGGGTGTTGGATGCCAAGGTTCATGGCGGACTTGGTATAATGGCAGACGACGTACTCGCGGGTCTCTTTGCGCTGGCCTGTCTGCAGGCACTGGCTCAAATCATACCCTGAGCGTTTAAAATCCAGTAGTTAATGAACAAGGGGGCAGATGCCCCCTTGTTTTTTATCTGGCCTTATTCATTGACAAAGGCTTTCAGATTGACTCTGCGTTGCATTGGTTCATCCCACATAATTGGTGCCATGCTTCAGTTGCCTCCGCCAGTCCATTTTTGAAACCTATGTAGGTATTAAGCTTTATGGCGATTGGGCTCAGACACTCGTTGTGGGTGGAAGTGGGTATTTCGATAAGGTGAAGTCCGCCTTGGCAGCAAATTTGAAGTAAATCAGCCAGGGAGTTTGTCTTGTCACAATAGTGATATTTGCCGCCATAGGCTTCCACCAATTTGGCAGGGCTGAAATTATGGTCATTGCAGTGATAAATGGGGGCGTCACCAGCTTTACCCAAGTGAAAAATGTTGTTTCGCATGTACAAAATGATCAGATTTGCATTTTGTTTTTGTAGGTTTATCAGTTCATTACATTGGAAATTGAAGCCGCCGTCGCCGGTTATCAGCAATATCGGCTGATCGCTTTCCTGAGCGTTAAGCTCATCGGCTATGGCCCGGGCATAGGGCAAGCTGGTGCCCATTGCTGCATACCAGGGATTGGCCAAAAAGCTTCTTCCTGTCACTGAGCTGCGAGCTTCCAAAGCAAAGGCGGCAAAGAGGGCATTGCCTACTTCGGGAACTATGACCAAATCCTGACCGGCATGCCGCTGAAATGCATTTATAACCGTCGCCAGGTTGGCATAACTCAGCGACATGTCGTTGGTGGAATTATTCTTTTCCCCGCCGGATTCATTCAAACCGAGTGGGATGTTCCGGACTGGTAGCTCTGTTCTTTCAAGCTCATCCATCACGGCCAATAGATCCAGCTCACAACGTGCGGTACCTTTGAGCAGTGTTTTATTTGAGTGTGTGTCTATCGCGTGCGTACCACTGGCAAAAGCGTTATTGGTGTCAGAGTCGTAAATCGCGGTGCCAAGCTCAAGCACGAAATCGGCTTTCCCTTCTACGTAAGCTTGCCCTCTGCAAGCGCTGAACACGCCGTTATAGGCACCAAGGCACAGAGGATGTGATTCGTCGACCATTCCTTTTGCAAACCAGCTGGTGGCATAGGGCAGTCCTAACCTGTGACAAAAATCCAGAATGCGCTTTAGCAGGGGGCGGTTCATCCTGAGCCGCTCCCCAAGGTACAACATCGGAAATGTTGCTCTTTTGAGGCGCTCACTGATATCGGCCGCGATCAGTTCTGCGCCTTCAAGGCCAAGACGGGTATAGGCCGTCAGCTCGGCAAGTGAGGTTGGCAGACGAAGCTTCTGGGTGGGAAGGTTGACAAGGTCTCTGGGCACTTCAATATAAACCGGCTGACGGGTTTGCAGAGCCTCGCTCACCAGCTCGAAGAAGCGCGCTGCTGCCACATTGGGCTGGCCTTGATGACGCTGTCCCTGCAGTCGCTCAGCCTTAATCCCAAGCGCCTTGAAAGCATTGAGGGCGGCATTGAGATCTGTATGCCAGCCACAGCCTGGATGTACCATATGATGCAGTGCCTGACCGTGTATTTCACTCTCTCCGGGAGCGCCTGACAGAAAAATAACGGGCAGACCCTCGGTACGCGCCAGCGCCGCTGCGGAGACGCAGGGCAGACTACCAACCGTATAGGTGGTCAGGCAGGCTCCGAGACCGGATAATTCGGCCTGAGCACAGGCCGTGAAACCTGCGTGCATCTCGTTGCTGGAAGGCAGTACGCTAATGCTTGGATCTAACGCATTGATTAGGTTGGCTACAAAGTCACCGCCTACTCCGTAGATGCGGTTAAGTCCAAAAAACTGCAACACTTCACACAGGCTTTGACCCAGAGTGGGTAACTGTTCGCTGTAAGGAATACCCAGATTTTGACTGATGGCGTTCATGATGAGTCCATTGATAAACACAATGGACTCAGCATAGAGAACACCCGCAACTCAGATGTTGATTTGGATCAGTTGCTATAACCGGCTCCAGCCGGGTACTCGTCACCCAAGCTTGACACCATAGGGATGGCTGCGTCTATGTAACTGTTGTTAAAAGCTAATTCGGTGTAACTTTAGAATTACGTCCCTTGTAGCAACTCTCTGGCGTTGGCGAGGGTATTACTGGTTATTGTGTCCCCACCCAGCAGTCTTGCCAGTTCTTGTACCCTTTGTTCCTTATCCAATGGTTGCATGTATGTCTCTGTTTGGCCGCCCTTGGTGGTTTTATTGACAAACATATGCTGGTGGCCATTCCCTGCCACCTGTGGCAGGTGCGTTACGCAGAAGACCTGTGTGGCTTCTCCCAACGAGCGCAACATGCGGCCGACCACGGCGGCAGTAGGTCCGGATATTCCGACGTCCACCTCATCAAATATCAGGGTTGGCGTAGCTACTTTTTTGGCGGTAATCACCTGAATACCCAGACCGATACGGCTAAGCTCGCCACCCGAGGCCACCTTAGCCAGTGGAGACAGAGGTTGACCCGGATTGGTAGTCACCAGAAACTCTACACTGTCACTGCCGCTTGGGCTCAATAGCTTGTCGTTGAAACTAACCTCAATGGTGAACTTGCCCTTGGGCATGTTCAGTTCCTGGATGGAAGCAGTGACCAGCTTATCCAACTCTTTGGCATAGCGGCTTCTGCTCTGACTCAGCTTTTGGGCATGGTTAATATAGGCTTCCCGGCTGGTGCTGACCTGTTGCTTGAGCTCATCAAGTTGGGCTTCATCTGAATCCAGGCCCGCAAGCTCCTGCGCCAGTTCCTTATGATGTTCAGCCAGCTTGTCAGCGGACACATGGTGTTTACGTGCCAGAGTCATGGCCTTGGATAAACGCTCTTCCAGCGCGGCAAAGTGCTCGGGATCCAGCTCCAGGTTGGAGAGGTAGCGGCCAAGTTCGCTGCTGCTTTCCTGCACCTGAATAAGAGCATCATTTAGCATATTGCCAATAGGCGCAAGACTCGGGTCGAGGGATTCGAGTGCAGTCGCCAGCGATAAAGCCCGGTTCAGCAGTGACTCAATATTACCCTCATCAGACTCGCTCAGAAGCGATAAGGTGTGCTGACAGTCTTCAATCAGAGCGGTGCCATTGGCCAGGCGTTTATGTTCGGTTTCAATTTGTTCAAACTCGCCCTCTGCCAGCGCAAACTCGTCGAGTTCTTCCACCTGATATTGCAGCAGCTGTTTGCGGGCAATGCGTTCCTGCTGACTTTGTTCGAGTTGTTTGAGCTCAGCCTCAACCTGACGACAACGTTGATATGCGCTGGCAACCGATTCCTGCAACATGCGATGGTTGGCGTAACTGTCAAGCAGCTGCAGCTGGTGTTCATTTTTTAACAGTGCATGATGTGCATGCTGGCCGTGGATGCCTACCAAATGCTGGCCCATTGCTTTCAATTGCGACAGGGGAACGGGATTGCCATTGATATAAGCGCGGGAGCGGCCATCGGCGGTAATGGTACGACGCAGAATGCACTCATCATCGAGCTCAAGATCGTTATCTTCTAACCAGCGGCGCGCCAGTGGCACATCACTCAGGGAAAAGCGGGCACTGATTTCAGTCTTGGATGCCCCCGGGCGGATTGCCGATGCATCGGCTCTGTTTCCCAGGCACAGACCAAGGGCGTCGATGGCAATGGACTTACCAGCCCCCGTCTCGCCGGTGATACTGGTCATTCCGGGGCGGAAGTCCAGTTCGAGAAATCTGACGATGGCAAAATTATTAATGCTCAGCTGACAAAGCATAATGGCAATCCTGTTTGAAATGTCACCAAACTACTGTATTGATAACCAGTATATACTGATTTTTTGTACAGTAAATCCTTGTAACGGTCATGTTGGAAATAATTTTTATCGTGCTGATTAAACTATTAACTTTAGCCAGATTGCCAGTGCGGGCAGGCTCAGTAAGGTTAATACGGTACTTGTGACTATGCCTCGGGCAGTTTGTTTCTCAAGGGTTTGGTGGCGGTAAGCCAGCAAATATACACTCGCCGCTGTGGGCATGGCAGCAAGCAGTACCCCCATGGCGAGCAGCTCAGTAGATACGCCGAGTATAGTAAGCAGGGCAAGTGCTAGCAGCGGCTGGATTGCCAGCTTTGCCAGATTGATAGGCCAGAACGGTAGAACCCTTTCGGCCAGTGGTGGTTCTTTAAGGGAGCGGGCGAGGGCTATGCCGATTGCAAACAACGCGCATGGGCTTGAGCTTTGGCCTATGACACGAATCGTGGTTTCAACGGCTTCTGGCAGCTGAAGCGCAAGATACGATGCCCACACCCCCAGGGCACTGCCGAGCACTATGGGGTTTTTCCCTACCACCTTTGCTATCAACCACAGACGCTGAATGGGCGGCAGTGATTCGTGAACCAGCTTTAACTGCACCACACTAACGGCAAACATCAGTACCGATAAAAGGCTTGCCACGGCGGCGGCCATCATGGCGGTGTTACTGCCGGGATAGAGCGCCATCAATACCGGGATCCCGATAAAGGCGGTGTTGCCAAAGGTGGCTGCCAGCGCACGAATGGCCGCTGAACCGGCTTTCCCTTCGCTGCTGCAATAGACCCGGTAAACCGTGAAGTAGGTGATTACCATCGCCCCCAGATAGCCAAAGACAAACCCTGGATTGATGATGTCGTTAAACGGCGTCGCTGCCAGGCTGATAAACAAAATGGCCGGGAATGCCAGAAAGTAAACGTACTGATTCAGTGCCCCTTCGACAGGCCGTGGCAGGATGCGATTGCACAGGGCACCGGTCGCCATAATGGCAATCACGGCGAGGAGCGGCAAAAGCAGTTGTGGCATAAAGGCCTCTGGGGGTCACAATTTCGGTATTTGGGATACAGGCGAAGCCAGCAAGTTAGCATATGATTTAGCTGTCCGGCCATTGGCAGTTGGTCGCAGTAATTCAGGAGCAGCCTTAATGAGAGAGCATCCCGGCAGCGAACTTGAGCTGATTTACCTGTTTGTTCAGTTAGTGGACGCCGGCAGTTTGTCGGCGCTGGCGATGCGGCTGGACATGCCGGTGGCGACTGTCAGCCGTAAATTGTCGAGATTGGAACAAAGCCGGGGTCGCCAGCTTTTGATGCGCAGCACCCGTAAAATCCGTCTTACCGAAGAAGGCATGGCTCTGTACGAGCGCTACCGGGCGTTGGTTCTTACCGTTGACACGCTTTATGGGGGTGGTGAGGAATTGTTGGAAGGTACTTTGAGAGTGGCGGCACCCATCTCCATTGTATCCATGATATTTATGAAGGCCATCAATGAATTTCGTCGCACTTATCCGGGGATTCGCCTGCACATTACTCAGAAAAATGAGGTAGTCGACCTGATTGACAAGGGCATTGATATTGCCATTGTCGGTGGCATTCAGCCTGATTCGTCCTGGGTGGCAGTACCTTTGGGGACTCTGGACTATCGAATGGTGGCAGCTCCCGGGTATTTGGCGGCGCATGGAATGCCAGAACATCCCAGTGCGTTGGCGAGCCATGACGTCATTAAGGTATGGCCGCTGTATAACTGGTCGCTGCGGCACCCACAAGGAGAGGCGTTTTATTATGACGGCCCCGCCAGTTTGACGCTGACTGATTTGCAGGGGGCTATCAGTTCCTGCGTTGACGATGGTGGTATTCTTTACGGTCCGGAGCTCTTTTTTAAGCAGGAATTACAATCAGGCACTTTAATGCCCGTGCTCCCGGATTGGATTGGCGAGCGACGCAGAATCTCGATTTTATGTCATCACCGCCAACGGCAGCCAGCCAAGGTGAAAGCTTTTATTGAGTTTATGAAGGCGCGAGCTGACAGGCTGTTTTCAATGCAGGAATGAATTTCGTGCCGCTATTGCAGATTGCCGGATTGACCAGTAGTCCAGTGAGTACTAGGGGGCGAAAGCTTTTTTTGCCGTGACATTTAAGCTTTTGAGTGAAAACGGCCTTAATACCTTTTAGGCGGTAACCTGGCTTAACGCAGTGAACGCAAACTTCCGCTAAAGGCTGGTCAGCGGCACAGTTGAGAAGGAGCCTGGCGCTGTTTGTTATCAAAGGAGGGTATCCCGCAGAAGGTCTCCCGATGATAGTCAGTTGCCAGGCCTCAGTGCGCTATCTTCAGTTTACTTCGGAATCAGGAGGCTTCCTGAGCACTGATGCCGATGTTTGATACACCGCTGCTGACAATTTCCTTTCTCAGAGCCTTGATAAAGTCTGCTGACATGTCCGGATTATCTTCAACCAGCTCCAGTAACGAGGCCTGCAACTCTCTTTCGGCATTCATTGCTTCGTGGCTGAATACGAAGTCGTCCAGGGCGTCCCCATCCAGTTCCACATCGCTGATGGCCTCAATATAGTTGGCTACGGTTGCTGAAGACAATTTACTGATATTGGTAATGTCGTCCTCAATTTTGCTCTGTATACCGCTAAGCAGGCTTACCAGTGCCACTACGGCATCCATGGCGGGGTACACACCGTAGACATCGAAGTTTTCCGGCTCTGGAATCACGTCCTCCAACCGGTCAAGGTGCAACTCAAGATTCAACTTAAGTTTTTTGTCGTACATCGATTGCCACAGCAGATTCAGTACGGTGTCCAGCACCCTGGGGTCACCAAATTCACACACTTCAGAGAACAGTTGGTAATTGGGATACATTCGCTGGCACAGGGCTACGGCGAATAACTGTTTTTGAGGTAAAGATAAGGCTTTAAGGCGCTTGAAAAATCCGGGTTTAGAGCTCATTGGGAACTTCCGCTGACATCTGGGAAATAACTTGGGTTGCTGCCGATTCTACCTTAGTCAGCTCGTCAAGTAACTCAAGGATTTCGGGTTCGACATCTGCCACCATGGTACCACGTTTCAGTGCGGACTCGATTTGCTGACAGAGTTTCTGGGTGGTGGGCACGCCACAGTAGCAACTGGCACCGTGAAGCTTGTGGACAGTGTGCAGCATGGCCTCGTTATCGGTTCGGCTCATGGCAAGCTCAATATCGTTTACTGTGCCCGGCAGTGAGTCCAGCATCATCTTGAGCATATCTATGGCCAAGTCTTCTTTCTGATTGGCTTGGCTCAGGCACAGCTCCCAGTTCAGGGTGTTGTTGTCAAAATGGGTAAAGGTGGGGCGGGTAAGCCAGCGGGCAATAACACCTTTCAGCGCAGCTTCATCGATGGGCTTGGGCAAATAGCCGTCCATGCCGCTGGATTGAATGCGTTCGCGCTCTTCATTTATTGCGTGGGCTGTCACTGCAATTATCGGCGTATTGCGATTCAGCGAGTCCTGACGGATAAGCTTGGTCGCGGTAATACCATCGGTGCCGGGCATCTGGATATCCATAAAAATGAGGTCAAAAGCCCGGCTTTTTGCCAGCGCAACAGCCTGATCGCCGCTGCTCACTGCCACTACATTGGCTACCAACTCTTTAAGCAAAGTATCGATAAGTTTCAGGTTGGCCAGATTGTCATCCACCGCCAATACGTTCAAAGGGTGCCTTTTGGCGGGGGCTTTCACCGTTTTTTGTATGGCGGGTGTATCTTTTCTCAGCGGTGGGAAAATCAGGTACTGGGCAAGTTTAAGCTCGCTGATTGGTAAGGGCATCACCAAATCAACATAGGATGCCATTTCCTGTGAAAACACCTCGGGATCAAGGCAGTCATTCAGTAACAATAAGGAACCGGTATGATCTTTCACTTGTGTCAGCAATCGCTGAAGCTGTTCATGGGTTTCGCAGCTGTGGCCTGAAAGTAAAATGGCATCATAACGGTTACCTTTCAGATGGTAATCCAATTCAGCCTCGCTGGTGGCTTCAGTGACCAGCATCTGCCAATTTTTAAGCGTACGGGCAATGGACTGTCTGGACAGTTTACGTGGTTCGAACAGTAATACGGTATGGCCGATAAGCTTATCCATCGGCAGGGTTTCATGCGCCGGGAAGGGGCTCAGTTGCAGCGGTACGGTAAACCAGAAACTGGAACCCTTGCCTGCTTCTGAATGAAATCCAATCCGGCCGCCCATCATTTGCACCACCAGACGCTTGGTGATCACCAGTCCCAGACCCGTGCCACCGTAACGACGGGAAATGGATGAGTCGGCCTGACCGAATGCCTGGAATAACAACTCCTGCTGCTCCGCTTCAATCCCTATTCCTGTGTCATTGACTTCGAAGCGCAGCACAATGTTGTTTTCTTCGTTGGATATCAAAGTAATCCGGACATGGACGCTGCCTTCTTCGGTAAATTTGATGGCATTGCCGATAAGATTAGTGGTGATTTGCGATAAGCGCATTACGTCACCCACCAGATTCTCAGGCACAGCCGAGTCGACATCCACCACAAACTCCAGTCCCTTGGCATGGGCACTGCCTGCCAGCAGGTTAATGGTGTCTTCCAGTGATGAGCGAAGGCCAAATGGCATGCTCTCCAACACCATCTTATTGGCTTCAAGCTTTGAAAAGTCGAGGATGTCGTTGATGATCTGCAACAGACTGGTGGCACTGCGCTCGATGGTTTTGATGTATTCCATTTGGCTGGAGTGCAATGGGGTTTTCAGCAATTGGCGGGCGAAACCGATAACGCCATTGAGCGGTGTTCTGAGCTCGTGGGACATGTTGGCCAAAAACTCGGACTTGATCCTGCTGGCTTCCTGGGCATCTTTTTTGGCCCTGTCCAGCGCAATGTTCTGGATTTCAATCTGTTCGAGGGTTTCTCTGAGGTCTGAAGTAGCCTGATCGATATTCTGCTGCATTTCATCATGGTATTCAGACAACGATGAGGCCATTGCATTGATACCGCGGTTCAGCAAATCCAGTTCACCGATGAGGTTGCCTTCCAGACGGGCATCGAGTTTGCCTTCGCGGATCTTTCCTACCAGCTTCACCATATCAGTGATGGGCTGAGTCACATTTTTCACCAGACGAAAGGTAAACAGCAAATTCAATTGCACACCTATCAGCACAATAATAAACGCCGCTACAGCGGCTCTGTGTTGCTCCAGCAGTGCTTTTTCCTTGTTCAGCATCAAAGACACATAACCAAGCAAGGTGGCATTTGAATTATCTGGCATCACCACCGCATCACTGTAGCGACTGGTTCCATTGTCTCTGCTATCGGTAGAGTGAGGACGATTGCTGATGGAGAAAATAGGAGTGCGAACAACCAGGGTATCACCCTCATGTTCAAATTGAGTTTCTCTGAGGCTGTCCAGCGCCTCTTTATAACGCATTACCTCAAAATCCTTATGGTAGTGCGAGGTAACAAACAACTGATTATCGACATCAAAAATGGCAATGGATTTAACCAATGTGGATTTGTTCAGCTGGGCTCTGGCCAGTAGTACTTTGGTTATCTCTCTGTTGTTGCTTGACAGACTTTGTTCGGCGGAAATGGCAAGGGGTTCTATGATATTGCTGCCCATCTCTTTGAGCGTGTCTTCGAGATCATAGAAGCGGTTTATGGTAAAGTAACTGCCCAAAAGAATACCAACGAGAATAGTGGGCGCCAGCGCGAGCACCAATACCCAGGACCGCAGACTGTATTTTGTCATATTGTGCGCGGTGTTCATGTGCTGGGTTATCCCTGTTTTCCTTTGAGTTTGAATGTTCTAAGACTGCCAGAAAGCCGGCTGTCTTAACAGATTTTTCTTGTGTGAGACCACAATGGCACAGTTTTTTAAAGCAAAGCCCAATAAAGCAAAAAAGCTGTCTGCAAAGATAGTACTTGACGTAAACCGCCTTGATCATCTGGGCGCTGGCATTGCCGAAGCCCAGGGCAAGATAATATTTGTCCCGGGGGCATTACCGGGTGAGCGGGTTGAGGTGCAGCTGGCAGAGCAAAAGAAAAATTATGCCCATGCCAAATTGCTGAGGGTACTGACCCCAAGCGAATATCGCCAATCCCCCGTTTGTCCTTGGTATGGCCGTTGCGGTGGATGCGATCTGCAGCATTTGTCGCTGGCATCGCAGCGGGAATATAAAAGCCTGGCTCTGACCGATATGGTGAGTCGGGGCGTGGGAGAGCCTGTGGAGATCAACGCTCAGCCCATTACTGGCGGCGAATGGCATTATCGTCGCCGTGCCCGTCTTGCCACCTTGTTCAGTAAAGACAGCCAGCAGTTGTCATTGGGTTTTCGCGAAGAAGCCAGTAAAACCGTGGTCGGGATTAAGCACTGCGCCGTGCTGGCAAAACCGCTTTCTGATTTGATTACTCCTTTTTCAGAATTGCTCAATCGCATGAAGGGCAAGCAGCGGTTGGGACACCTGGAGCTGCTGCAAACTGAGCGTGGGATTTTTGCGGTGCTTAGGATCACGGCTGCATTGGCTTCGAGCGATAGAAAATTGCTGCAGGGTTTTGCCGATGACAGGCAGATAGCGCTGTTGCTGCAAGGGAATGAGGGCGAGCTTGAATTTCTGTCTGAGGGCAGTGCCTTGCCCGCGTATTTGCTTAGCGATGAGATTCAACTTGAGTTTGCCCCGGGCAACTTTATTCAGGTGAATGGCGAGGTGAATCAGGCCATGGTGGAGCAGGCCATTGAATGGCTTGATATTCAGCCCGGTGAGCGGGTGCTGGATCTTTTTTGTGGCGTTGGTAATTTCAGCTTGCCGCTGGCACAGCGCGGCGCCGAGGTCATTGGCGTAGAAGGCGTGCCAGAGATGGTATCGCGGGCCCGCAGCAATGCCGCCAAAAATGGTCTTGAAAATGTGGCTTTTTACTGTGCTGACCTCAGCGCTGATCTGGCCGCCGAGCCCTGGCTTGGCAAAATTGATAAATTACTGCTGGATCCCGCCCGCGCCGGCGCTTATGAAAGCTTGAAGTGGCTGAAAAAAATGAAGCCCTCCAAAGTGCTGTATGTATCCTGCAATCCCGCCAGTCTTGGCCGGGATTCGGCGTTGATCAAAGATGCTGGCTATAAACTCAGCCGGATGGGACTGATAGACATGTTCCCGCAAACTCACCACAGTGAAGCTATGGCGTTGTTTGAGTTGGTCGAATAAGCATGGAAATTGCGCTCTGAAGCAAAATTAATGTGCAATTGATTTGCTATGGTTTGACAAGTCCGAATCAATCCTGAAGATAAGGGCTTTAGCATTTTTACCCAGTTGCGAGAGCAACAGTAAAGAGGGATCCTTAAACCTATGGTGTCAGTCCGCGAAGCACACTTCAACGATGTCGATTTCAACCTTGAAGAATGGGTTGCCCGCTATGTGGAAGAACCGCAGGACGCAGAGGTTCTGCTCGAGCTGCTGCGTAGCGTTGAGGCCATGCCGGTCAAGGACGTAAAAAGCCATCAGGCACTGATGTCTAGGGCGCGGGAGATGATTGAAATCCTGGCGCCGCTGAATATGGATATTGAAACCCTGCAGGCCGCAGTGCTGTTTTCGGTACAGGAAGCTGGGCTGTTGCCACAGGAAAAACTCATCGAAAAATTCGGTGACAAGCTGGGCAATCTCGTTGCCAGCGTGGTGACCATGAACGCCATCGGCAGTTTGAATCTCAGTGAGCAGTCCCGCTCTGGTGAAGTGCAAATCGACAATATCCGCAAAATGTTGCTGGCCATGGTGGAGGATGTACGCGCCGTGGTGATAAAGCTGGCTGAGCGGGTATGTCTGCTTCGAGCAGTAAAAAATGCCGATGAAGAAACCCGGGTGCTGTTGGCGCGGGAAATCGCCGATATTTATGCGCCGCTGGCTAACCGTTTGGGTATTGGTCAGCTCAAGTGGGAACTGGAAGATATCTCCTTCCGTTACCTGCACCCCGAAACTTACAAAGAAATAGCCAAACAACTCGACGGTAAGCGCATCGATCGCGAGACCTACATTGAGCAATTTGTCAGTGATTTGCAGGCCAGGCTGGATCATGACCAAATCCGTGCCAAAGTATACGGCCGTCCCAAGCATATCTACTCAATCTGGCGCAAGATGAAGGGCAAGCACTTGAAGTTCGATGAACTTTTTGATGTGCGTGCCGTTCGGATAGTGACCGACCGCCTGCAGGATTGCTATGGCGCGCTCGGCGTAGTGCACACCCTGTACCATCATATCCCACGGGAGTTTGACGACTATGTTGCCAACCCCAAGCCCAATGGCTATCAGTCCATCCATACAGTGGTGGTTGGGCCTGAAGGGAAAACCGTCGAAATTCAAATTCGTACCGAAGAAATGCACCAGGACGCCGAGCTTGGCGTTGCGGCCCACTGGAAGTACAAAGAGGGGCACGCAGGTAAGCAAAGCGGCTATGAAGAGAAAATTAACTGGCTGCGTAAAATTTTGCAGTGGCAGGAAGATGTGGTCGAAAGTGGCAACCTGGTGGAAGAGATTCGCAGCCAGGTGTTTGAAGACCGTGTTTACGTGTTCACGCCATCCGGCGAAGTGGTTGACCTGCCAGCAGGCAGTACCGTGCTCGATTTTGCCTATTACATTCACTCGCAGGTGGGTCACAAATGTATTGGCGCCAAGGTGGATGGCCGCATCGTGCCCTTCACTTATCAGGTGGAAACCGGTGAGCGGATTGAAATCATCACCTCCAAGCACCCCAATCCCAAGCGCGACTGGCTTAATCCCAATCTGGGGTACATCAGGACTTCACGGGCCCGCAGCAAAATCCAGCACTGGTTCAAGCAGCAGGACAGGGACAAAAACCTCGTTGCCGGTCGTGAAATGCTGGAGGCAGAACTTAGCCGGGTAGGCCTGACATTAAAGGATGCCTCCAGCGCCATTGAGCGCTTTAACATGACCAATATGGACGACCTGCTGGCCGCCATTGGTGGTGGAGATGTTCGTCTCAATCAGGTGGTAAACCATATCCAGAGCCGTTTGCGGGTTCATGAGATTTCTGATGAAGCTGCGGTGGAAGATCTGGTTAAGAAAGGTCAGCAAAAGCCGATTGCCAAGACCCGCGATCAGATTGAAGTAAACGGCGTGGGTAACCTTTTAAGCCATATTGCCCAGTGCTGCCGCCCTGTGCCCGGCGATGAGATTTTCGGTTTTATCACCAAGGGCCGGGGTATTTCGGTACATCGAGCCGATTGTGAACAGGTTAAAGAGTTGATGCGTGCTCATCCAGAGCGGGTGGTGGATGTGGTCTGGGGCGAAAACTACTCCGGCGGTTACAAAATCCGCCTGCGGGTGCTGGCCCATGACAGAACCGGCTTGCTGCGGGATTTAACCTCAGTGCTGGCGGCGGAAAAATCCAACGTACTGGCCATGAGCAGCTCGTCGGATGTAAAAAACCAGACAGCGGCCATTGAGTTGGAGCTTGAGCTTTATAACGTGGATGGTCTCTCAAGAGTGCTGTCCAAGCTCGGTCAGGTGGATGGTGTAATAGAGGCCAGACGCCTCTAACCCAGGCGACTCAGAGGCTGCTATGCAGCCTCTGTTTTTTTGTCCTGGTTATCAGTAAGAAACAGTGAAAGGAACCTAAATGGCTGCAGAAATCAGTGCACATGAAAAACCAAACGCCGATATCAATCCGCTGCTGGCGATTATGGCACGGCTCAGAGACCCGGAGCACGGTTGCCCATGGGATAAGGCGCAGCGTTTCGAGACCATAGTGCCCTTTACCCTGGAAGAAGCCTATGAAGTGGCCGACACTATAGAGCGGATGGATCTTGATGAGCTGCCCGATGAACTGGGTGACCTTTTGTTTCAGGTGGTGTTCTATTGTCAGCTTGGCAAAGAGCAGGGGCTGTTTGACTTCGACGAGGTGGTAAAGCGTATCTGTGCCAAGCTCACTTCCCGCCATCCGCACGTGTTTGGCGATATTGAAGTCAGCTCCAGTACCGAAGTCAAAGATAACTGGGAAGCCATCAAAGCCGCTGAGCGTAAAGCCAAAGAAAAACACTCGGTGCTCGACGATGTGCCGGTTGGCCTGCCGGCTTTAAGCCGCGCAGCCAAAATCCAGAAGCGGGTTGCCCGGGTGGGTTTTGACTGGGGCGAGCTGCCGCCGGTGGTCGCTAAGGTGGAAGAGGAAATTGCCGAAGTGCTGGCCGAAGTGCAGGTAGATAACCCAGACCCGGAGCGGGTTGCCAGCGAGATGGGCGACCTTTTTTTTGCGGTGGTGAACATGGCGCGCCACTTAGGCGTGGAGCCTGAGCAGGCACTGCGCCGGGCCAATCAAAAGTTTGAACGCCGTTTTCGCGGCGTGGAGGCGCTGGCATCCCAGAGTGGCAGACAATTGACTGATTATTCTCTGGCTGAGCTCGATGGCTTCTGGGATCAGGTAAAAGACCAGGAAAAATCTCCCGGTTGAGGTTTGTCGAAAGCACAGGGCTTTGATATACTGTCGCCCCGTCCTGGTGCTTTCTTACAAGCACATATTTTCACACTCATATTTTCTCAGGTTCAGCATGACGACAAGGTATATCTTCGTGACTGGCGGCGTGGTTTCGTCGCTGGGCAAAGGCATTGCAGCAGCATCATTGGCAGCCATTCTTGAGGCTCGGGGCCTCAACGTGACCATAATGAAGCTGGATCCTTACATCAACGTTGACCCAGGTACCATGAGCCCGACACAACACGGTGAAGTGTTTGTGACTGAGGACGGCGCAGAGACGGATCTGGACCTGGGTCACTACGAGCGTTTCATCCGTACCAAGATGAACCGTCGTAACAACTTCACCACAGGTCGCATTTACGAAGAGGTTCTGCGTAAAGAACGTCGTGGCGACTATCTGGGTGCAACCATTCAGGTTATTCCACACATCACCAACGCCATCAAGGCCAAGGTGCTGGAAGGCGGCGAAGGTCACGATGTGGCTATCGTGGAAATCGGTGGTACTGTGGGGGATATCGAATCCCTGCCGTTCCTCGAGTCTATCCGTCAGCTGGGGGTTGAACTGGGCCGTGACCGCTCCATGTTCATGCACCTGACTCTGGTGCCATTCCTCGGTGCTGCCGGCGAAGTGAAAACCAAGCCGACTCAGCACTCAGTAAAAGAACTGCGTTCTATTGGTATTGCGCCGGATATTCTGGTTTGCCGCGGTGACCGCGCTATTCCTGCCAACGAGCGTGCCAAGATTTCCCTGTTCTGTAACGTGGAAGAGCGCGCCGTTATCTCTTTGAAAGACGTTGACTCCATCTACAAGATCCCAGCACTCCTGACCTCTCAGGGACTGGATGACCTGGTTTGCAAGCGATTCCACCTGGATTGCAAAGAAGCCGACCTGTCTGAGTGGGAAAACGTGATTTATCAGGAAGCCAACCCTAACGGTGAAATCACCATTGGTATGGTGGGCAAGTATATCGAGCTGCCGGACGCTTATAAGTCTGTCAACGAGGCGCTCAAGCACGCGGGTCTGAAAAACCGCGTTACCGTGAACATCAAGTACGTTGATTCTCAAAGCGTAGAAGCCAAAGGCGATGAAGCACTGGCAGGCCTGGATGGCATTCTGGTTCCCGGTGGCTTTGGTGAGCGCGGCGTGGAAGGTAAAATCCTGGCTGCCAAGTATGCCCGTGAAAACGACCTGCCTTACTTCGGTATTTGTCTGGGTATGCAGGTGGCGCTTATTGAGTTCGCCCGTAACGTTGCTGGGTTGGAAAATGCGCATTCAACCGAGTTTGACAAGCAAACTCCGCACCCGGTTGTGGGTCTGATCACAGAATGGATTGACGAAGAAGGTAATATTGAGCAGCGTGACGAAGCGTCTGATTTGGGCGGCACCATGCGCCTTGGCGCGCAGTTGTGTCACCTCAAGGCGGGTACCAAGGCTGCTTTGGCTTATGGTTCCGAAAGCTGCATCGAGCGTCACCGTCACCGTTACGAGGTGAATAACCACTATGTGAAGCAGTTGGAAAAAGCCGGTCTGGTATTCAGCGGCCTGTCTTCTGACCGCAAGCTGGTGGAAATGATTGAACTGCCAAACCACCCATGGTTTGTGGCTGGCCAGTTCCATCCGGAATTTACTTCTACACCCCGTGATGGGCATCCGCTGTTCGAAGGTTTTGTGGCCGCAGCCCGTGCGCACCAGAAGCGCAGCCTGAGCTAATGCCTGAAGGCCGGTACCGCGATGGCAGTACCGGCTTTTTACTCTCGAAGTGGTGTTAACAAGTATTCAAACGTGAGCTCAGAGCCGCGAGATAAACAAACAGAAAAAATCAGATACCCATATCAGGGTGCATTCAGAATGGACTTCAGGGAACGTATAGCGCTGCTATGGGTATGGGTTTTTTCTTTTCAACTTAACTTTTAATTCAAGACTAAATCGAGGACATTATGGCTAAGATTATCAAAGTGATCGGTCGCGAGATCATGGATTCACGCGGCAACCCAACCGTGGAAGCCGAAGTACACCTGGAAGGTGGCTTTGTTGGTATGGCAGCAGCACCATCAGGCGCCTCTACCGGTAGCCGCGAAGCACTTGAACTGCGTGATGGCGACAAAGCCCGTTACCTGGGTAAAGGTGTTCTGAAAGCCGTTGACAACGTTAATGGTCCAATTCGTGAAGCCCTGCTGGGTAAAGATGCCACCGCTCAGGCTGAGCTTGACGGCATCATGATTGCCCTGGACGGTACCGAGAACAAAGACAAGCTGGGCGCCAACGCCATTCTGGCTGTGTCTCTGGCCGCTGCTAAAGCCGCTGCCGCTGCGAAAGGCATCCCACTGTACGCCCACATCGCAGAGCTGAATGGTACCCCAGGTCAGTACAGCATGCCTGTACCTATGATGAACATCCTTAACGGTGGTGAGCACGCTGACAACAACGTGGACATCCAGGAGTTCATGGTGCAGCCAGTGAGCGCCAAGAGCTTCCGCGAAGCCCTGCGTATGGGCGCCGAAATCTTCCACAACCTGAAGAAAGTGCTGAAGGCCAAGGGTCTGAACACTGCCGTGGGTGATGAAGGTGGTTTCGCGCCAAACCTGGCCTCCAACGCCGACGCTCTGGCTGTTATTAAAGAAGCTGTTGAAGCTGCCGGTTATAAGCTGGGCACCGACGTGACTCTGGCTCTGGACTGTGCCGCTTCAGAATTCTACAAAGATGGTCAGTATGACCTGTCTGGCGAAGGCAAGGTATTCAGCTCAAACGGTTTCTCTGACTTCCTCAAGTCACTGACCGAGCAGTACCCAATCGTGTCTATCGAAGACGGTCTGGACGAGTCTGATTGGGACGGTTGGGCATACCAGACCCAAATTCTCGGTGACAAGGTACAGTTGGTGGGTGACGATCTGTTCGTAACCAACACCAAAATCCTGAGCCGCGGTATCGAGCAGGGCATTGCCAACTCAATTCTCATCAAGTTCAACCAGATTGGTTCTCTGACCGAAACGCTGGCTGCTATCCGTATGGCCAAAGAAGCCGGTTACACCGCGGTTATCTCTCACCGCTCCGGTGAAACCGAAGATGCGACCATTGCCGATCTGGCTGTGGGTACTGCGGCTGGCCAAATCAAGACTGGTTCTCTGTGCCGTTCTGACCGTGTTGCCAAATACAACCAGCTGCTGCGTATCGAAGAGCAACTGGGTGAGAAAGCGCCATACCGCGGTCTGACCGAAATCAACGCCAAGGGCTAATCGCCTGATAAAATTTGATTGAATGCGTAAAAGGCCACCCCCAGGGTGGCCTTTTTTGTTGTAATATCTCCCCAAATTCATTTAATCACTCCAATTCAATGAAGCGATTCATTCTGGTTCTTTTTGCTCTTTTGGGACTGCTCCAATACCGTCTGTGGTTTGGTGATAACAGTTTGACGGAATATTTTTCGTTGAAGGAGAAAATCCAGGTGAGGCAACAGACCAACGCCGAACTTCAGCAACGTAACGATGTGCTGAAGGAGGAGATCCAGGATCTGAAAAGTGGTACCGAAGCGCTGGAAGAGCGTGCCCGCAATGAACTGGGACTTATTGAAACCGGCGAAACCTTTTTCAGGGTAGTGGGTGGTGATAACCGAACCCCCCAGAGGCAGGACAATCCATGACCCAAACTTCCACAGTTATACCTGATTTAGTGGCCATAGTACCTGCTGCCGGGATTGGCCGTCGAATGGGGGCCACTATCCCGAAGCAATATCTGCCACTATTGGGCAAGCCTATCTTGGCTCATACGCTTGATGCACTTTTGTCTCACCCATCCGTCGTCAGAGTCATAGTGGCGTTATCGGCCGATGATATCTGGTTTGACAGCCTTGATGCCGCCCATCACCCCAAGCTTACCCGGGTATTGGGGGGGAAGGAGCGGGCTGACTCGGTACTGGCAGCCTTGAATGTAATAGCTGATGATTCCAAAGCTTTGGCATTGGTGCATGATGCTGCACGCCCCTGTTTAACTCACAGTGATATAGATGCACTGCTTTCAAGCTGCGATAGATTCCCACAGGGGGCGATTCTTGCCATGCCGGTGCGTGACACCATGAAGCGGGCTGCGAAGGATGGCTGTATAGACACCACAGTATGCCGTGATGCCCTGTGGCATGCGTTAACGCCACAGCTGTTTCCCGCAGCAAGCCTGAAACTGAACCTAAAGCAAGCGCTGGAAGCCGGTGTTGCCGTGACCGACGAAGCTTCGGCGATGGAGTGGGCCGGAGTGCACCCCGGGCTCGTCAGTGGCAGAGCAGATAATATCAAGGTCACTCATCCGGACGACTTACAGCTGGCAGGGCTTTTTCTGCAGGCTCAGCAGCAACGTAATTGAGGAATAATTATGAAAATCAGGATTGGCCACGGTTTTGATGTGCACAAGTTTGGTGCGGACCGTCCACTCATTCTATGCGGTATCGAAGTTCCTTATGAGATTGGCTTAATTGCTCATTCCGATGGTGATGTGGTGCTGCATGCCATCAGCGATGCCATCCTTGGGGCGATGGCACTTGGCGATATTGGTAAGCACTTTCCCGATACTGATGTCGCCTATGAAGGTGTGGACAGTCGGGTGCTGCTGCGCCACTGCTTTAAACTTGCCTGTGAGCGCGGCTTTGTCGTTGGCAACCTGGATGTGACCATCATTGCCCAGGCACCGAAAATGTTGCCTCACATAGAGGCCATGCGCGCGGTGCTGGCCGCCGATCTGCAAACTGAGCTTGAGAATATCAACGTAAAAGCGACCACCACTGAGAAGCTTGGCTTCACCGGTCGCAAAGAAGGCATCGCCGTGGAAGCTGTGGTGTTGATGGAGAAAGTAAAATGACTGAGCTGACTTATCTTTACGGCAAGCCGGCAGCTAGCGCCGATATCCGCACCCACAACAGCGACTTTCAGGTAAAGGAAATCCTGCCGTTCCTGCCCGATGGTGAAGGCGAACACCACTTGCTGCATATCCGCAAAGATGGTCTGAATACGGCGCAGGTGGCGGAGATGATTTCCAAATTTGCCAGGGTGCATCCCAAGGAAGTGACTTTTGCCGGCCAAAAAGACAAAAACGCCATTACCGAGCAGTGGTTTGGTGTACGCATTCCAGGTAAGGAAACACCTGACTGGTCAGCCATGAGCAATGAGCAGATGCAGGTGTTGTCCTTTGCCCGCCATGGCAAAAAGCTGCGCACAGGCGCACTTTCAGGCAATCGCTTTACTTTGGTGCTGCGCAATGTTTCCGACCCACAGGCGCTGGTTGCCCGTCTCGGTCAGGTACGTGATGGTGGCGTGCCCAACTATTTTGGCGAGCAGCGCTTTGGCCACGACGGTGGCAACCTTATCAAGGCGCGGCAGATGTTCGAAGGCCGCAAGGTAAAAGACAGGAACAAGCGCAGTCTTTACCTTTCTGCGGTGCGCTCAGAGCTGTTTAATCAGGTGGTCAGCGCCCGTCTACAGACTCATGGTCAGGATCTGTTAGATGGCGACTGCGTGATGCTCTCCGGTAGCCGCAGCTTTTTTGTGGCCGAAACCTGGGATGACACTTTAAAAGGCCGCCTTGCCGAGAATGACATTCAGCTGTCAGCACCTTTATGGGGCCGTGGTGAGCTGCTTGCCAAGGGCGACGCCGCTGAGTTTGAAGCTTCGGTGCTGGCATCTTACGAACTTGAGCGCAACGGCCTTGAAAAAGAAGGCCTGACCCAGGAGCGACGCGCGCTGCTGCTGCGCCCTGAGCAGCTGAGCTTTAAGCTGGACGGTAATACCCTGACTCTGGATTTCTGCCTGCCGGCCGGAGCCTTCGCCACCAGTGTGCTGCGGGAGTTGTGCGAATACACAGATGTGAAAGAGCTGGAGTGGCGCCGTGCTGTCGCTGAGCGTGATGCGAAGGAGGCCGCTGATGCGCCTGCTCGTCAGTAATGATGATGGTGTGCATGCCCCGGGGATCAAGGCTCTGGCCGAGGCCTTAAAGACTATTGCTCATGTGGATGTGGTTGCGCCAGATCGTAACTGCTCTGCGGCAAGTAACTCGCTAACCTTGACTAATCCATTGAGAATTAATAGGTTAGACAACGGTTATATCGCGGTTAATGGTACGCCTTCAGATTGTGTGCATATCGCCATTCGTGAAATTTGTACCGAAGAGCCTGAACTGGTTGTATCTGGGATTAACGCCGGTGCCAACATGGGGGATGACACCTTGTATTCCGGTACTGTGGCGGCGGCTATGGAAGGGCGGTTTCAGGGGCTGCCGGCCATTGCTGTGTCGCTGTCTGCCCGAAATCCTGAGCACTATGATGCGGCGGCGCAAATTGCACTGCGTATTGTTGAAGGCTTGAAGGCGCACCCTTTGCCTGCAGACCAGATCCTAAACGTGAATGTACCTGATTTGCCTCTGGCGCAAATTAAGGGTATCAAGGTGACCCGATTGGGTGCACGTCACCGTGCAGAGGGTGTTGTTCGTACAGCAGATCCTGCCGGAAGAGAGATATTCTGGCTCGGTCCCCCCGGCGAAGAGTTGGATGCCAGTGAGGGCACCGACTTTGGCGCTGTGGCCGAAGGCTATGTGTCCATTACCCCATTAACCGTGGATTTAACTGCTCACAGTCAACTTAACGCACTGGCAAACTGGATAGAAAAGATATGAATCCGAGCGGCACGACGGTGGCCATGAATCTGGCAAAAAAGCTCTACGAAGCGGGGATCCGTGATACCGCCGTATTGCAGGCCATTGCCAATACCCCGCGAGAATTGTTTCTCGACGCGGCATTGGCACACAAGGCCTATGAAAACACCGCCTTGCCTATAGGTCAGGGACAAACCATTTCACAGCCCTACATTGTTGCCCGTATGACCGAGCTGGTGATGCATTCAAGGCCAAAGCGAGTACTGGAAGTGGGCACGGGTTCAGGCTATCAGGCGGCCATTCTGGCGCAGCTGGTGCCAGAGCTGTGCACCATCGAGCGGATAAAGGCGTTGCAAATTCAGGCCAGGCAAAGGCTCAAACGTCTGGATTTGCATAATGTGTCTTTTAAATATGGTGACGGCTGGCAGGGGTGGCCTAACCGAGGCCCCTTTGATGCCATCATGGTTACAGCAGCGGCTGCCACCGTACCCGGAGCATTGCTGGAACAATTGGCTGACGGAGGTTTACTGGTAATCCCAGTGGGGGATGACGCTCAGCAGTTGATGGCGATAACCCGCAAGGGACAGGAATACTGTTCAGAGATTATTGAAGCAGTTAAATTTGTTCCACTGGTTAATGGCGTACTGGCTTGATACAGATTCTGGGAAAGGAGTGCAGCAGCATGGCTAAATTGACACTCATGTGTCTTTTTTTGCTTTTATTTGCAGGATGCAGTCTGCAATCACATCAACCTGCGCCAGTCGAAAGTGCAACATCCAAAAAAAAACCTGCCCATCCAAGAGGAAGTCTGACCAGTTCCTCTTACACGGTAAAAAAAGGTGACACACTGTATTCCATTGCTTGGGGTGCAGGGACTGATTACCAGCAAATTGCCAAGATTAATCAATTAAATAAACCGTACACCATCTACCCAGGGCAGGTGCTGAAGCTCACCGCGAATACGAGAGTTGCCAATAAAAGTAGTACAAAGGGTAGCGTCAAAGATCAGTCTTCCGGACAGCGAAATGGAAGTAAATATGTTAATAAACATAACGTTAATGAGTCGGCGTCCGAAAAAGAACTTTCAAGGGATCTGTCAAAAAAAACACTTGATCCGAAAAATAAAGCTGATTACGCTGTAACAAGTTCACAACAAAAAGCTAACCGCTCCATTACTGACCCCGAAGGTTTGCCTGAAGAAGTCACTCATTGGTTATGGCCCGCAAAAGGGCGCTTGGTTGGAACTTTCTCTGCCAGAGAGCAGGGAACAAAGGGGATTAAGATTGCAGGTAGGCGGGGTGACCCCATCAGAGCCGCTGCAGAAGGCAGAGTCGTCTATGCAGGCAATGCGCTTCGCGGTTATGGGAATCTGGTCATTATTAAGCACAGCGATGAATTTCTTAGTGCTTACGCTCATCTGGACAAGATCCTTGTTGTCGAAAAACAAAAGGTCAGTCCCGGACAGACCATTGCAAAAATGGGCAATACCGATGCAGAACAAGTGATGCTCTATTTCGAGATCCGTCTGCATGGTGTGTCAGTAAACCCACAAAAATATTTGCCGAAGCAATAACATTACGGCAGCCAATTTTGGCATTTTGGAGGATAGAAAAGTGTTTTAGATTCATTAACATATTTGGGTTTGGGAGAGTATATTATGAGCTTGAAAAACAAATCTCTTGTTGCTGAAGAGCTTGTAGATTTTTCCGGAAAAGAGCCAGAATTCGATGCCAATGCGGAAGGTGAAGAAGTTAATCTGGTTCAAGACCTGGAACTGGAACAGCAGGTTCAGGACGATTTACAACGCAACCTCGATGCCACTCAGCTCTATCTGAGCGAGATAGGCTTTTCCCCACTTCTCACCGCGGAAGAAGAAGTCTTTTACTCCCGCAAAGCACTTCGCGGCTGCGAAAAATCCCGCAATCGTATGATAGAAAGCAACCTCAGATTGGTAGTGAAAATAGCGCGTCGCTACAATAATCGTGGGTTGGCACTGCTTGATCTTATCGAGGAAGGTAACCTTGGCCTGATCCGGGCCGTCGAAAAGTTTGACCCTGAAAGAGGGTTCCGATTCTCCACTTATGCCACCTGGTGGATACGTCAGACCATTGAGCGTGCCATCATGAATCAGACCCGTACCATTCGTCTGCCTATTCATGTAGTGAAAGAGTTGAATGTGTATCTGCGCACCGCAAGAGAACTTGCTCATAAACTGGATCATGAGCCGACAGCGGAGGAAATTGCCGCCAAGCTCGATTTGCCCAGTGTCGAAGTCAGTCGGATGTTGAAGCTTAATGAGAAAATCACCTCGGTCGATATTCCCCTCGGTGGTGATAACGATAAGGCGCTACTGGATGTGTTGCCCGATGACGACTCAGTCGGACCTGATTATCAGGTGCAGGATGAAGACATTTCTAACTCGGTCGTGAATTGGCTAAATGAACTTAACACCAAGCAGCGGGAAGTTTTGGCACGTCGTTTTGGTTTGCTGGGTTATGAGCCTTCCACCCTTGAAGATGTTGGAGCTGAGATTGGTCTTACCCGTGAACGGGTTAGGCAAATTCAAGTCGAAGCCCTGAAACGTCTGCGGGATATCCTGAGTGCTCAAGGGTTGTCTGTGGAGGCGTTGTTCAGAACCTGACGCCTTGGCCTGTGGTATAAAAAACGCCTCTGTTTCCATGAAATGAGGCGTTTTTTAATGGGGTTACTTTTTGCTGTATAAGGCAACTACATCAGCCGCTTTAACTCATATATCAGCTCCAGCGCTGCTCTTGGAGAAAGTTCATCCGGTACAATTTGCCCGAGTCTGGCTTCCACTGCAGACGGTTCAGGTAAGGTTGCTGACAGTGGTAAACTTTGCTGCGTTGAGTTGCCGGTTTGATGATCACGATTTTCAAGTTGGTGCAGCTTATGTTTGGCGGCCTTGATGACATTCGCCGGAACCCCGGCAAGCGCCGCAACCTGCAGACCGTAACTCTTGCTGGCGGCACCCTCCTGGACTGCATGCATAAAGGCAATGGTGTCATCATGCTCAATAGCATCGAGGTGCACATTGTGAACCCCGGCCAGTAACTCCGGTAACTGAGTCAGTTCAAAATAGTGGGTCGCAAACAACGTCATGGCACCGAGTTTCTGTGCCAGATATTCCGCTGCCGACCACGCCAGCGACATACCATCGTAAGTTGAGGTGCCTCGACCAATCTCATCCATCAACACCAGACTGCTTGCTGTGGCATTGTGAAGAATATTAGCGGTTTCGGTCATTTCTACCATAAAGGTGGAACGACCGGATGCGAGGTCATCACTGGCACCGATGCGGGTAAAAATTCTGTCCACTGGGCCAATCAAAGCACGTTCCGCTGGCACAAAACTGCCGATATGAGCCATCAGGGTAATCAAAGCAACCTGCCGCATATAGGTGGATTTACCGCCCATGTTGGGGCCGGTCACAATCAGCATTCTACGCTGATTTGATAGTTCAACCGGATTGGGGATAAATGGGCTTTGACTGACCCGCTCAACCACAGGATGACGACCGGCTTCAATTAAGATGCCGTTGGTATCGCTGAGTTCAGGGCAGTGATAATTGAAGATATCGGCCCTATCAGCAAAGGTCGCCAATACGTCAAGTTCAGAGGCTGCGCGGGCAAAGTCCTGCAATTCCTGAAGCTTGGGCAGTATCAAATCGAACAGTTCGTCCCACAGCTGTTTTTCCAGTGCCAGTGCCTTACCCTGGCTGGACAGTACTTTTTCTTCGTACTCTTTCAGTTCCGGTGTGATATAGCGCTCGGTGTTTTTCAGGGTCTGGCGGCGCTGATAAGCAATTGGAACAAGAGCTGATTGCGCGCGGCTTACCTCGATATAGTAACCGTGCACCCGGTTGAAGCCCACTTTGAGGGTGGCTATGCCAGTACGCTCCTTTTCGCGCAGCTCCATTTGTTCCAGATAGTCGATGCCGCCGTCACTGAGCTTGCGCCATTCATCCAGCTCGCTGTGGTAGCCTTCACGGATTACGCCGCCATCACGAATAAGTACCGGCGGATTATCGACAATGGCGCGGCAAAGCAACTCGTATTCTTTGGGAAAATCTCCGAGAAGAATATTCAGTGACCTGAGGTGACGTGATTCACAGCTCTGGACGCGTTCACGGATGAGCGGCAAAACACCTAATGCATCCCTTAATCTGGCAAAGTCTCTTGGGCGTGCGCTTCGCAACGCAAGACGCGCCAGAATGCGTTCGATATCGCCAAGGGCTTTGAGTTCAGCGCGAAGGTCGTCGTAGAGTCCGGTATCCAGCAATTCCTGTACTGCTTGCTGGCGACCACGAATGGTATCGTGACAGCGCAGTGGCTGGTGGATCCAGCGCTGCAGCATACGGCTGCCCATGGCGGTGACTGTGTTATCCAGAACGCTGGCAAGCGTGTTTTCGTGGGATCCGGACAGGCTGATGGTCAGTTCCAGATTGCGGCGGGTGGCGGCATCCAGAATGATGCTATCGCCCTGATTGAAGCGCACTATGGAATTGATATGGGGCAGAGCGGTGCGCTGGGTATCTTTAACGTATTGCATCAGACTGCCGGCAGCCTGCAGTGATAAGCGAGCGTCAGTAATGCCAAAACCACGCAGATCGCGGGTGCCAAACTGTTCCAGTAACAGCTTGATGCAGGTTTCGTAGTCAAATTCCCACTCGGGGCGACGACGCTTACCCTTGATATGGTTAATCAGCGCCATATCGGCAAAGTCTTCGCTATATAAAAGCTCCGCGGGGGTGGTGCGTTGAAGCTCGGCCTCAAGCGCTTCACGGCTTGGTAACTCTGCAATGACAAAGCGGCCGGATGCCACATCCAGAGTGGCAAAGCCATAGCCAACCTTGCCCTGATAAACTGCGGCGAGCAGGTTATCCTGCCGTTCCTGCAACAGGGCTTCATCTGTTAGCGTACCCGGAGTGACCACCCTCACCACTTTGCGCTCAACCGGGCCCTTTGATGTGGCCGGGTCTCCAATTTGCTCACAGATTGCAACGGATTGCCCCTGCTGCACTAGCTTGGCGAGGTAACCTTCCACGGCGTGATAGGGGATGCCCGCCATAGGAATGGGATCGCCGCCGCTTTTCCCGCGGGCAGTAAGCGAAATCGCCAGCATTTCCGAGGCACGCTTGGCATCATCGTAAAAGAGCTCATAAAAGTCGCCCATCCGATAAAACAGCAGCATGTCGGGATGTGCTGCCTTCATGGTCAAATACTGACGCATCATGGGGGTGTGTTTTTCGAGATCAAGCAGGTCTGTGCTGTTCATTGCTACTCTGTTATTGCGGTGGGGCTCGTCAGGTTAAGCCGCGGGTAAAGCCTATGGGCGCCCAGTCTACCAAGTTTTTCGCCAAAGTGATCCTTTTCAATTCAAGGTCATGAAACTGTGCTTTTCGCCATCGCTGAAAATTATTTCACCCAGGGGTTGATACTGTATGATTGTACAGTATACTAGCTTTCAATATGTACAAATACACAGGGCTTTTGCCTGAACCGCATTAACCGTTGCGTCTTCACAGCGCCTGCTGTGTGTGAGAGGGAACAATGAAAATCGATCCAAATAAAGAGAAAGCACTTGCCGCCGTTCTTGGCCAAATTGAAAAGCAGTTTGGTAAAGGCTCCATCATGAAGCTCGGTGAAGACCGCTCCATGGATGTGGAAACCATTTCCACCGGCTCGCTGTCTCTGGATGTGGCGCTGGGGGCCGGTGGTCTGCCAATGGGACGTATAGTAGAGATTTATGGTCCTGAATCTTCAGGTAAAACCACTCTGACCTTGGAAGTGATTGCAGCGGCTCAGCGTGAAGGCAAAGTGTGCGCCTTTATCGATGCCGAACACGCCCTTGATCCTGTATATGCCCGCAAGCTTGGTGTCGATATCGATAACCTGCTGTGCTCGCAGCCGGACACAGGTGAACAGGCGCTGGAAATCTGTGATGCCCTGACCCGCAGTGGCGCAGTAGACGTTATCATCGTTGACTCGGTTGCGGCGCTGGTGCCAAAGGCTGAAATCGAAGGTGAAATCGGTGACTCTCACGTCGGTCTGGCGGCACGTATGATGAGCCAGGCTATGCGTAAGCTGGCCGGTAACCTGAAACAGTCCAACACCCTGTTGATATTCATTAACCAAATCCGTATGAAGATTGGTGTAATGTTCGGTAACCCAGAAACCACTACCGGTGGTAACGCACTGAAATTCTACGCTTCTGTTCGTTTGGATATCCGCCGCACCGGCGCCATCAAAGAAGGCGATGAAGTGGTGGGTAACGAAACCCGCGTGAAAGTGGTGAAAAACAAGATTGCCGCGCCTTTCCGTCAGGCAGACTTCCAGATCCTTTACGGCCAGGGTATTAACCGTACCGGTGAACTGGTTGACCTGGGTGTGCTGCACAAGTTGATTGAGAAATCCGGTGCCTGGTACAGCTACAAAGGCGATAAGATTGGTCAGGGTCGTGCCAATGCCACCAAGTACCTGTCTGAAAACGGTGCTATTGCTGCTGAGATTGAAAAATCTCTGCGTGAATTGCTGCTGTCTCACACCAGTTCTGCTGAAGCTACCAGCGCCGACGGCGATGAAAACATCGACTTCGAAACCGGAGAAGTGTTCTGAGTCAGGAACTGATGAATCACGCGCTGGCATCTCTTGCCAGGCGTGATCACAGCCGCAACGAACTTAAGCTTAAATTGTTGGCCAAGGGGCACGATGCCCTTGAGATTGAGCGAGTATTGGATGAGTGTGAAGCCAAAGGCTACCTGAATGACAGTCGCTACGGCGCATCAGTTGTTCGCTCGTCAGTACTGAAAGGCCATGGCGCTGCCCGAGCGCGTCAGGCCATGATAGCCAAGGGGTTGGATAAAGAGGTTATCCAAAGTAACCTCGAAGGCTGCGATGTGGATTGGTATGCCCAAGCCAGGGCAAAGGCACTGAAAAAGTTTGGCGCTACCAAACCAGTAGATGCCAAGGACAGAGCGAAACGCATACGCTACCTTGTTGGCCAGGGATTCAGTTTTGATGAAATATCTCAAGCGCTGGATTTTGACCCTTACGATTTGGATTAAAGACTGCCCCTCTGGCGGTCTTTTTTATTTGTATCCAGTTCACTACCGAACGCCGTTTCTTGAGAGATAGCCGGCGTAGATTCCTGCTTGATTGACAGGGATTTCACGGCCGGTGCGCTATCTTCTTCGAAAGTCTTGAGGTTATAATGAGCCCCAAATTTTTGTCGGCAGCCCGTGGACGTGGCTGCGGCTAGACGTATCAGGCTTACCAACTCAGGACGTTTTCATGTATCAAACCACAGCCGCGCTTCGCAGTGCTTTTCTCGAGTATTTCAGGCAGCAGGGTCACCAGGTAGTAGACAGCAGCTCTCTGGTTCCCGGTAATGATCCAACACTGCTGTTCACCAACGCCGGTATGAATCAGTTTAAAGACTGTTTCCTGGGGATGGAGAAGCGCAGCTACGTTAGGGCAACAACCGCACAGCGCTGCGTCCGCGCCGGTGGTAAGCACAACGACCTGGATAACGTCGGTTACACTGCACGTCATCACACCTTCTTCGAGATGCTGGGTAACTTCAGCTTTGGTGATTACTTCAAAGAAGACGCTATCCGCTTTGCCTGGGAGTTCCTTACCGGCACCCTGAAACTACCGAAAGAAAAACTGTGTGTTACCGTGTATCACACCGATGATGAAGCCTTCGATATCTGGAACAAGGAAATCGGTGTTCCAGCCGAAAACATCATCCGCATCGGCGATAACAAGGGCGCGCCATTTGCGTCAGACAACTTCTGGCAGATGGGCGACACAGGTCCTTGCGGCCCTTGCACAGAAATCTTCTACGATCACGGTGCGCACATTTGGGGTGGCCGTCCGGGTAGCCCAGAAGAAGACGGTGACCGTTTTATCGAGATCTGGAACATCGTATTCATGCAGTACAACCGTCAATCCGACGGTACTCTCGATCCGCTGCCAAAGCCAGCCGTGGATACAGGTATGGGTATCGAGCGTATTTCTGCCATCATGCAGGGCGTTCATTCAAACTACGAAATCGATATTTTCCAGAAGCTGATTGCCAAGACCGCCGAAATTATTGGTGTGACTGATTTGGAAAATAAATCTCTGCGCGTGATAGCCGACCACATTCGCTCCTGTGCCTTTCTGGTTGCCGATGGCGTTATGCCATCCAACGAAGGCCGTGGCTATGTGCTGCGCCGTATTATTCGCCGCGCAGTGCGTCACGGAAATAAATTGGGCGCCACTGACACCTTCTTCTACAAGTTGGTACCAACCCTGATTGATGCCATGGGTGATGCCGCCAAAGATCTGGCTGCCACTCAAGCCATCGTGGAAAAAGCCCTCAAGGCAGAGGAAGAGCAGTTTGCCCGTACCCTCGAGCGTGGTTTGGGTATGCTCGATGCCGCATTGGCGGAGCTGAAGGGCGATACCCTGGACGGCAACACAGTATTTAAACTCTATGACACCTACGGCTTCCCTGTTGATTTGACTGCAGATGTATGCCGTGAGCGTAACCTAAAAGTGGATGAAGACGGCTTTAACGCAGCCATGGCTGAGCAAAGAAGTCGCGCTCAGGCCGCCGGTCAGTTCAGTGCCGACTACAATGCCGCTCTTAAAATCGACACCGCCACTGATTTTTGTGGTTACACAGAGCTTGCAGCAAAGAGCAAGGTCGTTGCCCTTTACCTTGATGGTGAGTCTGTAAATACAGCTGAAGCTGGCGCTGAACTGGTCGTGGTGTTGGATAACACGCCATTCTATGCCGAGTCCGGTGGTCAGGTTGGTGACAAAGGTCAGCTACTGGCTGAAAGTGTTGAATTCACGGTTGTTGATACTCAAAAATTCGGTTTGGGCATTGGCCATAAAGGCAAACTGGCCACAGGCAGTATCAAGGTTGGCGACAGCCTTAAAGCCATTGTTGATAAAAAACTGCGCCACCGCACCGAGCTTAACCACTCAGTGACTCACTTGCTGCATGCTGCGCTGCGTCAGGTGCTGGGCACACATGTGACCCAGAAAGGCTCTTTGGTTGACCCGGAGCGTCTGCGTTTCGACTTCTCCCACTTTGAAGGCGTTAAGCGTGAAGAGATCAAGGCCGTTGAAGAGATGGTAAATACCCAAATTCGTCGTAACCACGAACTGAATTTTGCCGAGATGGACATCGAAGAAGCCAAGGCCAAAGGTGCTATGGCGCTGTTTGGCGAGAAGTATGATGCCAAGGTGCGCGTTGTGACTATGGGCGATTTTTCCATCGAACTCTGCGGCGGTACTCACGTGGGCCGTACCGGTGATATCGGTTTGTTCAAGATCACCTCTGAAGGTGGTATTGCAGCAGGTGTTCGTCGTATCGAAGCCGTTACCGGCGCAGCAGCCATGGCTTACGTTGCCCAGCAGCAGGCCGAACTCGAAGAAGCTGCGGCACTGCTCAAGGGCGATGTTGCTTCTGTGGTTGCCAAGCTCAAGGCCCAGCTCGATAAAGCCCGTCAGCTCGAGAAAGAAAACGCTCAGCTTAAAGACAAACTGGCCGCAGCTGCCAGTGCCGACCTTGCCGGTGACGCTCAGGACATTAATGGCGTTAAGGTGCTGGTGAAGCGTCTTGAAGGCGTCGAAGCCGGCGCTCTGCGTGGCTTACAGGATGATCTTAAGCAGAAGCTCAAGTCTGGCGTTGTAGTGCTGGCTATCGGCAGCGGTGACAAGGTAAATCTGATTGCCGGTGTGACTCAGGACCTGACCGGCAAAGTCAAAGCCGGTGAGCTGGTCGCCATGGTAGCTTCCCAGGTAGGCGGCAAGGGTGGTGGGCGCCCGGATATGGCCCAAGCGGGTGGCAGCGAGCCTGCCAAGCTTGATGGTGCATTGGCTTCTGTGTTGCCTTGGTTGACCGAACGCCTTTAATCCCGTTAGGGTCTGAGCAGTAGCAGGCTTTTTGTGACAGACATTTATGTGAAAAAATTCGGAGGTACCTCTGTGGGTACCTTTGAGCGTATCGATGCGGTGGCAGACGCGATTGCCCGGGCTCATTTCAGCGGAGAGCGTCAGGTGTTGGTGCTCTCTGCGATGGCTGGGGAAACCAACCGCCTTTATGCTATGGCCGCCAATATAGATACAATGGCGCCTTCCAGAGAGCTGGATATGCTGGTCACCGCAGGTGAACAGGTGAGTATTGCATTGATGGCGATGGCACTGCACAGGCGTGGTGTTAAAGCCTGCTCGTTGCTTGGAAGCCAGGTGAAGGTGCGTACCAACAGCCAATTCGGCCGGGCCAGTATTGAATCAGTTGACACAGAATTGCTGATGCAGCTTCTGGATGATGGCATTATCCCTGTGGTTGCCGGTTTTCAGGGGGTGGATGCTCAGGGGTGTGTTACGACTCTTGGCCGTGGAGGCTCCGACACCACAGCCGTAGCAGTCGCTGCTGCGCTCGATGCAGCCGAATGCCAGATATTCACTGATGTCAGCGGTGTGTTTACCACAGATCCCAATATCGACCCTGATGCCCAGAAACTCGACAGCATTAGCTTTGAAGCTATGTATGAAATGGCCCGGCAAGGGGCAAAGGTATTACACCCAGACAGTGTCGCCTGTGCCCGTCTCCATGGCGTGGTATTGCGGGTACTGTCCAGTTTTGAACCTGGCAGTGGTACTCTGATCCGATTTGATGAGCCCGATCAGACAGTGTCTGGTATCGTGGGTATTGCCGTGTCGCGGGGGCAGGGGCTGGTTTCTGTCGCAGGAGTGCTTGAAAATCCTCAGGCAGAAGTAGCCTTATTTCAGGCGCTGTGCGCAGCAGGTATAGACACTGATTTGGTGGTGCAGGCTCGCAGCGACCGGGCCTTGGCCTTTACCCTGAGCCAGGGAGCTATAGACTCTGTATTAGCTGAAGTAGACAAGCTGGCTGTGGTACATGCTTTGGGAGATGTGCATTTTGAACCCTGCTTAGCCAAGGTGTCGCTCATCAGCACAGGTAAACCGTCAATGACGGAAGTCGCGATGCAGGTCAATGAGCTTTTGGAAGCTGAGAATATCCGTGTTAAGTTGATATCCATGTCGGAAATTAAGTTGTCAGTCATTATCGAGGAATCTGCTTTGCAACGCGCCGTGAGAAGCTTGCACAGGGCCTTCGGTCTGAATAAAGTGTGAATATCAAAGTGTTTTGGTATTCAATACTATAATTTGTACTAAGCTGACTTTATAATAGAGCAATGTCCAGGCGTCAGTCCTGGCGTATGGAATGGGACTAAAGGAGCAAGCGAATGCTGATTTTGACACGTCGTGTTGGCGAAACACTGATGATCGGTGACGAAGTCACGGTGACAGTGCTGGGTGTAAAGGGAAATCAGGTGCGCATTGGTGTGAATGCACCTAAAGAAGTGTCTGTTCACCGCGAAGAGATCTACCAGCGTATTCAATCTGAGAAAACGGGCTCACCAGAGGGTGGCAATTACTAAGCCGGTTTTCATGCTCCTTGAGGGGCGTCCGGGATGGACAATAGAAGAGTCAGCCAATAGCTGGCTTTTTTATTGCCTGCGACTTAAGAATGGCAACTTGTGACGGTGCGCAAAGGCTGATTGTGCTTGGGTTTCAGGCATGTGATTAAAAACAGGGCAATCAGATCCGCTTTGGGAAAAAGGGTTTGACTTATTTTCTTCAAACAGTAATATGTGCGCCAAGAAAAGACGGAGAGGTGGCCGAGTGGCCGAAGGCGCTCCCCTGCTAAGGGAGTATGGGCTTTATATCCCATCGAGGGTTCGAATCCCTCCTTCTCCGCCATTTTCTTAAAGCGATAAAAGTGTGCGCATGTAGCTCAGCTGGATAGAGTACCTGGCTACGAACCAGGCGGTCGGAGGTTCGACTCCTTCCATGCGCGCCAGCTTTTATCGTTTTTAGCAGTAAAGAAAACAATTCGCGCATGTAGCTCAGCTGGATAGAGTACCTGGCTACGAACCAGGCGGTCGGAGGTTCGACTCCTTCCATGCGCGCCACTTCTTTCTTCTGTTTACCTGATTTATCAACGCGCATGTAGCTCAGCTGGATAGAGTACCTGGCTACGAACCAGGCGGTCGGAGGTTCGACTCCTTCCATGCGCGCCATTTCAGGCAAACGGATTACTGCGACAGACTTTTTGAAACGCGCATGTAGCTCAGCTGGATAGAGTACCTGGCTACGAACCAGGCGGTCGGAGGTTCGACTCCTTCCATGCGCGCCAAAAGTCTTTAAAGATTGAACGAATTCAAAGCGCATGTAGCTCAGCTGGATAGAGTACCTGGCTACGAACCAGGCGGTCGGAGGTTCGACTCCTTCCATGCGCGCCAAATTCGCGGAGAGGTGGCCGAGTGGCCGAAGGCGCTCCCCTGCTAAGGGAGTATGGGCTTTATATCCCATCGAGGGTTCGAATCCCTCCTTCTCCGCCATTCTTTACTATACTCTTTAAGTTAGCCCTTAAGAGTCACAAAATTTGCGCATGTAGCTCAGCTGGATAGAGTACCTGGCTACGAACCAGGCGGTCGGAGGTTCGACTCCTTCCATGCGCGCCATATTAAAAGCCCCTGATATTCAGGGGCTTTTTCTTTTTCAGCAACTTGCTGCATCCCGTATTGCATAAATTCCCCCGCGCTTTGATTTAAGCAGGCCGATTGTCCCGGTCAATAAACGCTGTATCTGCCTTAGCCATTGTCAATATTGCTTTTTCAAATTCATCGCTATCAAATTCTCCTTTGTGTAATTTCGCAGCTATATTTTTGAGAATTACTCAAATTCATCCGGCTTAATTAATAAATATTGGTAAGACCAATTTACAAGGTGTTGCCTTTGGCGTTAATAAAAGGTTATCTTTCTGGGTGCTATTTTTGTCGCTCGTTACAATTTGGCGTCGGTAACGCTGAATGAAATAGGTAAATGTGCGCATTTTTATGCGAGAAGAGCCAATAAACCTTTGAGGGAAAGTCATGACATCAGTTATGGATCAAATGGGCGAAGCCCTGTGGATCATGATGCTGGGCATGGTGCTGGTGTACTTGTTCCTGGGGATTTTGATCCTTGGGCTTAAGTTGATAGCCAATCGTTATGCACCTAAAGCCACAGACACTGCCAACAGGTCAGAGGCGCCCAGTATTTCATCTAAGCCCCAAGGGCTGGATCCGCGTCTGGTGGCCGCCATTACCTCTGCCGTAAAACAATATCGCGCCCAGGAGGGACGTTCATGACCAAAGCCTTGGCCCTTACCGATGTGGTGCTGCGTGATGCACACCAATCGCTGCTCGCCACCCGTCTGCGTATTGAAGATATGTTGCCCATTGCCGCCAAACTGGATCAGGTGGGCTATTGGTCGTTGGAGACCTGGGGCGGTGCTACGTTCGACGCCTGTATACGCTATCTGGGGGAAGATCCCTGGGAGCGTCTGCGGCTGTTAAAGCAAGCTATGCCCAACACCCCTATGCAGATGTTGCTGAGAGGGCAGAACCTGCTGGGTTATCGCCATTACGCCGATGACTTGGTGCATCGATTCGTCGAGCGGGCACATGAAAATGGCATGGATGTATTCCGGGTATTTGATGCCATGAACGATGTCCGGAACCTCCAGGAATCGGTCCGTGCAGTCAAGCAAGTGGGCGCCCACGCACAGGGCACTATTTCTTACACCACCAGTCCGGTTCACAATCTGGATACCTGGGTGGACATGGCCAAGCGCCTTGAGGATCTCGGCTGCGATTCCTTGTGCATTAAGGATATGGCTGGCCTTTTGCGTCCCATGGAGGCCTTTGAACTGGTCAGTCGCCTTAAGTCCCAGACAGGCCTGATGGTGGCCATGCACAGCCATGCCACCACAGGGCTTTCTACGGCTACCTATCAAAAAGCGATTGAGGCGGGTATTGACGTGCTCGATACCGCGATTTCGTCCATGAGCCAGACTTACGGCCACAGCGCTACCGAGACCCTGGTGGCTATGGTGGAAGATACTGAACGCTCAACTGGCCTGGATATGGTGCTGCTGGAAGAGATTGCCGCCTATTTCCGAGAGGTGCGTAAAAAGTACGCCAAGTTTGAAGGGGCGTTGCAGGGCATTGATTCCCGTATTCTGCGGGCGCAGGTGCCAGGTGGCATGCTCACCAATATGGAGAGCCAGCTTAAAGAGCAGGGCGCCAGCGATAAACTCGATTTGGTGCTCGATGAAATTCCCCGAGTGCGCGAAGACCTGGGCTTCCTGCCACTGGTGACGCCAACATCGCAAATCGTCGGCACCCAGGCGGTGATCAACGTGCTGACCGGTGAGCGTTATAAGTCACTTACCAAGGAGACAGAAGGAGTTCTTAAGGGGGAATATGGCGCTACCCCAGCTCCTGTGGATCGTGAATTGCAACTGCGGGTGCTTAAGGGTGCCGAGCCTGTGACCTGCCGTCCGGCAGATTTGCTCCATCCTGAGATGGATCGCCTTCGAACTGAACTGGTCGAAAAGGCCGCTGCCGAGAATATAACGCTTAGTGAAGATCTCGATGATGATGTGCTCACCTATGCGCTGTTTCCGCAGATTGGCCTGCAATTCCTCAAAAACCGAGGCAATGCCGATGCCTTTGAGCCTGCTCCTGTGGCAGTCGTTCAGACAGCGTCAGCCTCAGTCAGGGCGGCCTCAGGGCCGGAAACCTACACTGTGAAGGTGGATGGACAAACCTACGTGGTAGAAGTCTCAGCGGGCGGCGAAATCAGTCAAATCCAGCCTCAGGGTGTAAGTCAGTCCAGCGCTGGAGTTGCCCCAGTCGCCGCACCTGCTGCGCCTGTTGGTCACGAAATCAAACTGGAAATGAGCGCACCACTTTCAGGCAATATCTTCAAAGTTCATGTGTCGCCCGGCGATTCAGTTAAAGCCGGGGATGTGGTGATCATCCTTGAAGCCATGAAGATGGAAACCGAAATCCGCGCCCAGGCCGATGGCGTTATAGCACGGCTTTGGGTGAAAGAAGGTGACTCGGTTGCCGTAGGCGCTCAGCTTTTGTCATTGGTCTAAGGAGGCATCATGGAAGGATTGATGGCTTTCTGGGCCGAAACGGGTATTGCCCACTTCACGCTGGGTCAGCTGCTGATGATGGCGGTAGGGCTGGTACTTTTGTATCTTGCTATTGGTAAAGGCTTTGAGCCTTTATTACTGCTGCCGATTGGTTTTGGTGCCGTGCTTGCCAATATTCCCAACGCGGGCTTTACCGATGAAGGGGGCTTACTTTATTACCTCTACCATGTGGGGCTCGAAACCGGCATCTTCCCATTGCTGATTTTCCTAGGCGTCGGCGCATTGACTGACTTTGGCGCCCTTATTGCCAACCCCAAGACCCTGTTGCTGGGGGCGGCAGCTCAGTTCGGGATTTTTGCCACCCTGCTCGGTGCCATTGCGTTGAATCTGGTGCCAGGGTTTGAGTTTTCCATGACGGATGCGGCGGCCATTGCCATTATTGGCGGCGCTGATGGACCGACGGCCATCTTCCTCTCTACTAAGCTCGCGCCAGAGCTGTTAGGAGCCATTGCGGTGGCTGCATACTCTTATATGGCGTTGGTACCCATTATCCAGCCACCCATCATGCGGGCGCTTACCACCAAGGAAGAGCGTGCCATCAAGATGGAGCAGTTGCGGGAAGTGAGCAAAATGGAGAAGGTATTGTTCCCGCTGATGGTGCTTGGGCTGACAATACTGTTTTTGCCCGCGGCCAGCCCACTCGTTGGCATGTTCTGTCTGGGTAACCTGATGCGTGAATCCGGTGTGGTAGACCGCCTGTCCAACACCGCCCAAAACGAGCTGATTAATGTAGTAACGATTTTCCTCGGACTTGCTGTTGGCTCAAAGCTATCGGCAGAGCAGTTCCTGAGGGTAGAAACCCTGGGGATTCTGGTGCTGGGCGCCGTTGCCTTCTCCATAGGTACAGCGGCCGGTGTGTTGATGGCAAAGGTGCTCTGTAAGCTCAGTGGTGGCAAGGTGAATCCCCTCATCGGTGCCGCTGGCGTATCAGCGGTGCCCATGGCTGCGCGGGTGGCGAATAAGGTTGGACTTGAAGCCAATCCGCACAATTACTTGTTGATGCATGCCATGGGGCCAAATGTGGCAGGTGTACTTGGCAGCGCCGTGGCGGCGGGTATTCTGCTGGCTGTGCTTGGTTAATCTGCTGAAAATGCAAAAAGCGCCATTGGGCGCTTTTTTCATTTTAGCTTTGGGTTATTTTGACAGTGGCTCCCTTTGATTGTGGCTCACTGCGCCTGTGGATCATTGAACCCGGGTCAGCCATAACAGCAATGCCATTAACAGGATTAGAGTACCGCTTATGGCGATGATATAGATATAACCCGTCTTACCCTTGACCAGCGGAATGCCGTTAAAGCGTAAAAATGCCGTCCACAGCAGGCACAGAATGATGGGGAACAGAAAAAGCTTGGTCATGGCAAGGGCTTGTTATTATTGAAAACACTAAAGTCAGTGTAGGTGCTTTGCCCGTCGAGGTAAACAAAAAGGCCATTCGGTGGGAATGGCCTTCAATATCAACAAACCTTTGCTTTGCCAAGGAGAGACTTGAGCTTAGCCTCAGGCATTCTCGGCAACGATTTTGTCTTCTTCTGCCTTGTAAAAGCGCTCGCGGTCGAGTTCACCTTCCGAGTTACCCACCACCACGGCGGTCATCATATCGCCGGTGACGTTGGTGCAGGTACGTATCATGTCAATCACCCGGTCGATGGCGGCAATAAAGGCAATCCCCTCAAGTGGCAGGCCGATAACCCCCAAGGTTACGGTCAGCATTACCATGGCGCTGCCGGGAACACCTGCGGTGCCCACGGAGGCAACGGTGGCTGTCACGGCAATCAGCATATAGTCGGTCATATCCAGCGGAATACCGTAGATCTGCGCAATGAAAATGGCTGCAATAGCAGGATAAATACCGCCGCAACCATCCATGTTCATGGTAGCGCCCATCGGCAGCACAAAGGCACTGTAACGCTTGGAAACCCCCATGGACTCGGCACACTTGGTGGTGACAGGCAGGGTGCCAAAGCTCGATGCGGTGCTGAAGGCTACCAGCTGCGCTGGCATGGCTTTACGGAAAAACTGCAGCGGGCTTAAACGGGCGGCAAACTTCACCAGACCACCATACACAAACAGAATGTGGATAAGGGCAGCGATGTAGATGGCAATAATAAACTTACCCAGCGGCAGCAGGGTTGAGAGACCATATTCGCCCACTACCCAGGCCATCAGACCAAATACCCCGATTGGAGTGAGTTTGAGCACCATGCGGGTCAGCTGGAACATCACCTCAGCGCCGGCGTCAAATACCTTCTTCAATGGTTCGGCTTTTTCACCAACGGCGTTTATGGCAATCCCCACCAGCGCGGCGAACACTATAATTTGCAATACCTTGCCATCGGTCAGTGAGGCAAAGGGGTTAACCGGGATCATATCCAGTAGCACCTGAGCAAAGCCCGGTACCACCCGCTCCCGTACCTCAGAGCTTGCCAGCTGCATGCTGCCACCCATGTCAAAGCTGCTGCCTACCGCCAGGCCTATCAAAGAGGCGAGGGTACCGGTAAGCATAAACAGCGCCAGGGTTTTAAAACTCAGGCGTTTGAGGTTGGAAGAGCTGCCAAGGGAGGTAATGCTGACCACAATGGCGCACAGTACCAAGGGGGCAACCAGCATCTTGATGGCGGCAATAAAGAGATCGCCAAGGGGTTTGAGTGCGGTCGCTGACTCGCCCAGCATGACGCCGGTCAGGATCCCCAGTGCGAAACCTGCCAGAACTTTCTGCCAGAAGGGAATTTTATTTAACGTTTGAATTATCATGGAAATTTCCAATATTTCTTAACTAAAGGCCCACAGCAAAACTGCCTTGCCCAAAAAAGACTACGGGGCAAAATTGCGGCAGCCCAAGCCGATAGCCACCTGAAGCAGTTAACCGGCAGAGTGCGGGAAAAATTACAGTGCAATTGCATTGTATCGACACAAGGAGATCCAAAACAAACCGTTTTTGATATAACTTATTGTGATATCTAGTTTTGTTTTTATAGCGTTAAAATGATCCGTTTTTATTAACGCGCCTGTCTGGAGTCTCACCATGGAGCCGTTATGGCTGATGTTTTCCGGCGCCTTTCTGGCTGCCACCTTGCTACCCGGAGGCTCTGAGGTATTGCTGCTGGGGTTGGTGAAGTCCAGCCCCGAGCTGTGGTTTGGGCTGTTTGTGGCCGCCACTCTGGGTAATACCCTGGGGGCGCTGACCAGTCTGGGGCTTGGGCGTATGGGCCGTATCGCCTGGGAACCTCGGCAGTTATCTGCGTCGCAGCGGCGTGCTATGGCGTTGGTGGAAAAATATGGCGTTTGGAGTTTGTTGCTGTCATGGGCACCGGTGATTGGTGACATTCTATGCGTGCTCGCTGGCTGGATCCGGTTGCCGCTGCTGGCATCCACAGTGCTTATCCTCATTGGCAAGGCGTTGCGTTACGCCTTGTTATTGCTGCTGATGCAGGCGTTTTGACATCTTTTTTTACAACCCAGGCAGACAAATTCATAATGGCCCAGTGGGGGCTCTGTTATAGTCGACCAGATCTTTTGGTGACTAACTACAAGTAAAATAAGGGATAGCTAATGAAAAAATGGATACTCGCAGCCGCCGTTTCGGCCGCACTTGCTGGTTGTGCCCAGCATTCATCCGACTCACTCGCCTTACCCGCCGGGGTGACGCGGCTGGAAACGGTCAGTGCCACTGAGGCTGGCGTAGGCATCCCCTACAAAAAATTCCAGCTGGCCAATGGCCTGACGGTAATTCTGCATCAGGACAGCTCAGATCCTTTGGTGCATGTCGATGTGACCTACCATGTGGGTTCAGGCCGTGAATTGCCGGGGCGCAGTGGTTTTGCTCACCTGTTCGAACACATGATGTTCCAGGGCTCAGAAAACGTCGCCGATGAGCAGCACTTTAAAGTCGTCACCGAGTCAGGCGGTACCCTCAATGGCACCACTAATACCGATCGCACCAACTATTTTGAGACAGTGCCCAGCAATCAGCTGGAAAAGATGCTGTGGCTCGAATCTGACCGCATGGGCTTCTTCCTGCCGGCGCTGACAGAAGAGAAATTTGAAGTACAGCGCGAAACCGTGAAAAACGAACGTGCCCAGCGAATCGACAACCAGCCCTATGGCCGCATGTATGAGCGTTTCAGTCAGGCCATGTACCCGGCTGGCCATCCTTACTCCTGGCCTGTGATAGGCTGGCCGGAAGATTTGAATCGTGCTGAACTGGCCGATGTGAAGCAGTTCTTCCAGCGCTGGTATGGCCCGAACAACGCCACCCTGACTATTGGTGGTGATTTTGATGAGTTGCAAACCCTGGCCTGGGTGAACAAGTACTTCGGTGATATTCCGCGCGGTCCGGAAGTTGAACCGCTGCCAAAGACCAAGGTTACTCTGGATAAAGACAGATACCTGTCCATGGAAGACAAGGTACACCTGCCACTTATTCGTATGGCGTTACCCACGGTGTATGCCAGCCATCAGGACGAAGCTGCTCTGGATTTGCTTGCCAACATTCTCGGTGGCGGCAAGACCTCGCTGGTGTACAAAAATTTGGTGAAAGAAGGCTATGCGGTGCAGGCCAGCGTCAGTCACCCTTGCCGTGAGTTTTCCTGTGAAATGTCGTTCTTCGCTCTTGCCAACCCAGCCAAGGGCGGCAGCCTTAAAGAGGCTGAAGCCATGCTTCGTGCTTCCATTGCTGAATTTGAAAGCCGTGGCGTGACCGATGACGATCTGGAAAAGGTGAAGGTTCAGTTCGAGGCGAACACCGTCTTTGGTCTGCAAAGCGTACGCGGCAAAGTCTCGACCCTGGCCGCCAACGAAACCTTTTATGGCAATCCCAATATGATTGCCCAGGATCTGAAACGCTACGCCAGCGTCACCAAAGAAGATGTTGTTCGCGTATTTAATCAGTACGTTAAAGATAAGCCCATGGTGGTAATGAGCGTAGTGCCTGAAGGCGCCGGAGCCCTGATTGCCGCTGCTGACAACTTTGTGGCGCCCGCGCCGCAGGTGGCAGCGCATGCCATCGTTGGTGAGCTGAAAGTGGCCCAGGCCAAGTCATCCTTCGATAGAAGCGTGATGCCCAAGAGCGGCGAGGCGCCCAAGCTGAAAGTGCCCAGCCTGTGGCGTGACAATCTGGGCAATGGCATTGCCGTGCTCGGTACCGAGAGCCGTGAAACACCCACCACCGAAATCGTGGTCTATCTTGCCGGAGGCCACCGTATGGCCGATGTCAGCAAGGCGGGTATCGCCAACCTGACTGCTGCCATGATGAACGAGTCCAGCGCGTCACGTTCAAGCGAAGAGCTGACTCAGGCTCTGGAGCTGCTGGGCGCGTCGGTGCAGTTTTCTGCCAGCGATTATCAGAGTGAGATCAAGGTTTCGGCGTTGACCGACAAGCTTGATGCCACCCTGGCAGTTTTGAAAGAAAAACTAATGACCCCAGGCTTCAGGGCTGCGGATTTTGAGCGGGTGAAACAGCAAACCCTGCAAGGGCTTAAGCACTCTCAATCAAACCCTAACTACCTTGCCAGCACAGGTTTCGCCCGTTTGCTGTTTGGCAGTGACAATGCGCTTGGTGTGGATGCCGGAGGCACCATAGACTCGGTGCAGGCATTGACGCTGGAAGATGTAAAAGCCTTCTATGATGCCCAGTACCGAGCCGGTAACGCCCAGGTTGTGGCGGTATCCAGTGCGCCCAAGGCATCGCTGATGACATCCCTCAATGCCCTTGGCCAGTGGCAGGGTGCGGCCTCGTCGCTGCCGGCGCTTGGTGCACTGCCGCAGCTTGAAGGTGGCACCATTTATGTGCAGGATAAGCCAGGCGCGGCTCAGTCAGTGATTTCCATCGGTAAGGTGTCGCTGCCTTTTGATGCCACCGGTGAGTACTTCAAGGCAGGACTGATGAACTATCCGCTGGGGGGCGCTTTTAACAGCCGCATTAATCTGAATCTTCGCGAAGATAAGGGTTATACCTATGGTGCCCGCAGTCGTTTCAGTGGTGGACTTGAGACTGGCCAGTTCTTTGCGACCGCCAGTGTGCGCAGCGATGTGACTGCCGCCGCAGTGGCTGAGTTCATCAAGGAAATCTCGGGTTATCGCGAAAGCGGGATCCGCGCCGACGAGCTTGAGTTTATGCGCAGCTCCATCTCCCAAGGGCAGGCGTTGGATTATGAAACGCCTTACCAGAAAGCCGGCTTTATGCGGATGATCCAGCGTTATCAACTGGCTGACAATTTCACCTCTGAGCAGGATAAAATTGTTGCTGGTATCGGCAAGGGTGAAATCGATGCTCTGGCTAAAAAGCACCTCAACATCAATGAGATGGTCATTTTTGTTGTGGGAGATAAAGCCAGTCTGGAGCGAGAACTCAAGGCTTTGGGTTATCCGGTGAAGGATTTGGCGTTGTAATTCAATCGCCAAGACCCCATATGTAGTTTGGCAAGGGTGGCGTTTTCGTCACCCTTGCTTGTGTTTCTTGCCGCCACTGGCAAATAGCATTATTTTGGACGAAAGCCGAAAGACCGGATGTGCCATTCGGGTCTGCTCTGTACGGCGGCGCCGCGCGCCATTGCAACCAGGAAAAATCAATTGACAGTATTCAATGAGACGCTCGGGGCTCTCTCCGATGCACAAGGTCGTCAGGCTCTGGCTGACCTGAGAAGGGGATTGGAGCGAGAGGCACTGCGCATCACCAGCTGTTGTAATTTGGCGATGGATACACACCCCGAAGCCTTGGGCTCAGCGTTGACCCACTCGCGGATTACCACCGATTACAGTGAGGCCCTGCTGGAGTTCATTACTCCTGTCAATGGTAATATCGACGACTTGCTTAAGGGGCTTGCCGAAACCCATGCCTATACTTTACGTCACCTCGACGGTCAGAAGTTGTGGCCGGTGAGTATGCCTTGCTTTGTCGGCGACGAAAAAGACATCCCTATCGCCCGATATGGCAGCTCCAACACCGGCAAGATGAAGACCCTGTATCGTAAGGGCCTGACTTACCGCTATGGGCCGCTGATGCAGATTATCTCCGGCGTGCACTTTAACTTTTCGGTATCCGATGAGCTCTGGCCGCGCTTGCATGCCATCAAGGGCAGCGAGCTTAGCCTGAGCGACTTTATTTCTGAGTCTTATTTCGGTCTTATCCGCAATTATCGCCGTTTGGTGTGGGTGCTGCCGTATTTGTTTGGCGCATCGCCAGCACTGTGCTCATCTTTCCTCAAGGGCCAGAAAACCAGTGTGCAGTTCGAAAAAACCGAGCGCGGCACCCTGTATTTGCCCTATGCCACCTCGCTTCGGATGAGCGACCTAGGCTATACCAACAAAGAACAGGCAAGCCTGAATATCAGCTACAACTCGCTCGCGGAATACCTCGATGGCATCCGCGCAGCCATCTGTTTGCCATCGGCCCATTTTGCTGAAATCGGCGTTAAAGTAGACGGCGAATACCGTCAGCTCAACGCCAATGTACTGCAGATTGAAAACGAATTTTATGCGCCTATCCGCGCCAAGCGGGTAACCCGCAAGGGGGAGAAACCCTCAGAAGCGCTGGCGCGGGCAGGGGTTGAGTACATCGAAGTGCGGGCACTGGATGTGAATCCTTTCAGCCCCGTGGGTGTCGAGGCATCGCAGCTGCGGTTCCTCGATTTGTTCCTGCTCTATTGCCTGTTGGCAGACTCTCCAAAAGGCGATGTCAGCGGTGAGGCCGAAATCGCAGCCAACCTCAAGGCGGTTATTCTTGAGGGGCGAAAGCCCGGACTGAAGCTAAGCCGTCATGGTGAAGCGGTTGATATCAAAGACTGGCTCGGGCAACTCTTTGGCGAGCTTGGCAAGATTGCCAGCCTGCTCGATGGTGACAGCTGTGTGTATGCCGATGCCCTCGGCCACTGGCACAAGGCTGTGCTGGATCCATCGCTGACCCTGTCAGGCCGTGTGCACCAGGCGGTGATTGAAGAAGGGCACGATCATGGCGAATTCGTTATGAGCCTTGCCGCCAAGTATCAGGATTATTTCCTCAGCTATCCGCTGAGCGAGGAAACCGAAGCGGATTACCTGGCAGAAGCGGCGTCCTCGCTGGCAGCCCAGCATGAGATTGAAGCGGCGGACACTCAGAATTTTGATGACTTCTTGCGTGACTATTTCAAGGACGTACCATGCGCGCTCTAGTGCTTGGAATGGGGATTGTCGCCGTGCTCGGCGGCTGTGCCAGTCAGGAGGATACCAGTCGTCAGTGCGGCTGGGTATCAGGTTATCAGGATCCCCCCGAAAATGAGCGCCTCTACCGCGCCATCGTCACTCACCTCAATGGTACGCCGGTGATCTCCCGGCCCAATTATCAATTGGCACCGGGCAGTTACGAGTTCACCCTGGTGGAGCTGATTGATGCGGTCGATTTGCGGGTGGCGCCTGAGGCGCATCAGAAAAAGACCCTCAAAGTTGATGTGGCGGCCAACACCCGCTATCACTTTGCCGCCCGCTTTAAGGACGATAAGCGTTACTTTGGCAAAGATGCTGACTTTTGGGAGCCGGTTATCTGGCAAACGGAAGCCGCAGAATGTGAGACACAGACGCCTTAAGCGTCTCCTTCGCGATCTGGTCGTCAGTTAGCTTTATCTGAATTGCATCTTAATCAATGACATGGGACACTCAAGCTCCCTGTGAACGCTATCCCTGATATAAAGAGAAGCGCTATGTCAAAGGCCGTTATTCTGCTGTTTCCACTGGCACTGCTGCTTGGCGGCTGTGCCACTTCACCTCCCAAAGACCCCGACAACATCTGCGCCATTTTTAAGGAGCATCGCAGCTGGCATGAAGCAGCGCTGGACACTCAGAAAAAGTGGGGTGTGCCCGTGCATGTGCCGCTGGCGATGATGTATCAGGAAAGCTCATTCAAACACAACGCAAAGCCGCCAATGGAGTATTTTTTAGGTTTTATCCCCATTGGCCGTGCCAGTGATGCCTATGGTTACGCCCAGGCCAAAACCATGACCTGGGATGATTATGTGCGCGAGACGGGCAACAGCTGGTCGAGCCGCAGTGACTTTGACGATGCGATGGATTTTATGGGGTGGTTTATTACCAAGACCCACAAAATTAATGGTATATCCAAGTGGGATGCAGGTGCGCAGTACCTGAATTACCATGAAGGCTGGGGTGGCTACCGTCGTGGCAGTTACAAATCAAAGAAATGGCTTATTAAGGTGGCAGCCAGGGTGGATGAACGCTCCCGCCGTTACGCTGCCCAGTACAAAGGCTGTAAGGATGAGCTTAATTCTTCCTGGTTTTCCCGCTGGCTTTGGGGGTAATTCGTGAATCTCAGCGCTGGCCGGAATATTCAGCCCCACGTTTGATAATTGCCGCCTGTTTACGTTGAAATTTTTGTGTATACATGGCCTTATCTGCATCGCTGAATGCAGACTCCCAATCTGATGCGTAGGGCGCTATACCATAGCTGAAGCCCACGGGAATCGCTTCGTTTTCAAGCTCCTGCAGTAAGCTATTCAGGCTTGCCCGCAGTCTGTCTTCGGGCCCCTGGCTCAGCACAACAAATTCGTCACCGCCAAAGCGGGAAACCAAGGCTTTGCCGTGCCATAGTTGCCCAAGTTTGACTCCCAGTTTTTCAATGGCCCTGTCACCCGCCTGATGCCCATAACGGTCATTAATGGTCTTTAGGTTATCCATATCAATCAGAGTCAGGAAACTGCCCAGGGTACGGCTGTGTTTCCATTCGAACAGACTGTCTTCAAAATGGCGACGGTTAAATAGTCCGGTTAAGGCATCAAAGTGCGCAAGACGTCTGATTTCCCTGCTTTTTTGATAAAGGGAAATGGCATTGGCCGCTTCGTGAGTCAAAATGGCCACCAGATTGCGGTCATAGTCGCTGAAGGCGCTTAACTGGCTGCTGTCGAGGTTTAACATGGCGTAAAGCTTGCCATCGATGTGGATGGGGCTGGATAAGGTAGAGCGTATAGGGAGTTTGGCTGCGGTGAGCAGTATTTCCTGCTCAGCCTCAGTGAGGGTACTTTCGGCGTTGATGTGGCGCATGTCGTCAACCACCACAACCCTG
>NZ_JBFKLW010000026.1:0-53495 GCF_041630135.1 Shewanella sp. | reverse complement strand
GTCGAAGGCGGCCTGGCGGACAAGCTCAGTGAAATACGAGAACTTGTGATAGGGATAGTTGAGCATGATGTCGCCTTTGGCGATGGCATCAAAACTGTTGCCGCAGCGCTGGAATCCTGCGCTGTCCAACGCCGGAAGCTTGTCATATTCAAGATATTTGCGCCGCGGATTGGGGAAGGTAATGAAATCTTTAAAACTGTGATAGCGACCACCGGGTACCAGACATTCGGTTGAACTTATTCCCAGCTGTTCTTTGAGCATCACCAGCATATGCTCCGGCATGTCCCTGTCGTACACCAGTCGTACCGGCTCCGCAGTGAGTCGCTTTTTCAGACCACGGGTCATTTTTTCCAACTGGCTTTGGTCAAGCTCGTCGGTGAGATCAAAGTCAGCATCCCGGGTCAGCTTCATTGAAAAGGCATCGATGCTTTCATATTCAAAAAATGGTGAAAACAAATCATCCAGGCAGTGTCGGATAATATTGTCGAGCAAAATGAGATGTTTTTTTGCTTTCGATTTTTCGGCTGGTAACTCTACAAACCGCGGTACATTTTTGGTAGGTACCTCTACCAGGGCATATTGACGTCTGTCTTTGGCATGCAGGCATACCGCCAGATAGGTGGCGTTATCCGCAATGTGCTTCACTAAGGAGCGGTGGCTTGAGACTATCAGCGGTGCTATGTGACGTTTCAGGTGATCGCGAAAATGGATTTTAAGCCAGTGACTGTGAAACTCACTCAGTTGGGATTCATTAATCAGCAGAATATTGTGGCGGATAAGCTCACGCATCAATTCGCTGTATATGGTGTCAAATCGCTCTTGAAGGATGAGTACCCGGGTCTGGATTTTGGCCATCAGATGGCGGCTGTTATTGCGACCTTCCTGCAGACTCGAAAGTAAAATCCCCCGCCGGACAGAAGCTACCCGGACTCTGAAAAACTCGTCCATATTAGATGAGAATATGCCCAGAAATCGAATGCGCTCAACGAGTGGAACCTCCTGGTCACAGGCTTCCTGCAACACCCGCTCATTAAAAGAGAGCCAGGAAAGCTCTTTGTCGATAAACATTTTGTCTGTATTGGGAGACACTCGAACACTCCTTTGAGCATAACCGGCTGACATGCTGACGATCGCACCTTATCAGGCGCATGTTGCTTTTAACACTGTTGCGACCAGCCAGATGAATACATAGTGGCAAGTCACTGTGAGTATTGGAAAAGTATACTGGATTGGCTCGGTTTACATCAAAGGTAAGTTACATTTATTCAGTCTGGCTCTGATCATGTTTTCAGTGATTACCGATAACGGGCTTTTATCCTGTGGCGCTATTTGATAACGTGGCCGGCTTTTTTGATGCTAACGGGGAAGATACCGTGTTTGCAGGCTTTGACTATGGCAGTGCCAACTGCGCGCTGGCAATGTGGGAAGATGGTGGCGTAAAAATGCTTCCAATTGGCGACAAAGGTTCTGACTACCTGATGTCGGTGGTGTATGCGCTGGATGTCAGCTTCATTACTGAGGCGTTAGTGGCCAGGTTGCCGCGGGACAAAGCTGCAGAGCTTGCAGCCAATCGCAGTGCCGAGCTTGCCCGCGCAAGAAGGATGCGCAACGAGCTTGATTTGCTGGCTGGCGATGACACGGTTTTCATTGGTGAGGCCGCGCTCAGCGCCTATCTTGAGACCCCTGAAGAAGGCTTTTTCGTGCGCTCGCCCAAATCCTTTTTGGGAGCGACGGGTCTGCGAGCTGAGCAGGAGGCGCTGTTTGAAGACATAGTCACCCTGATGATGCTTGAAGTAAAAAACCGTGCCGATACTTTGTTGGGTGCAATCGGATCACTGGACCGGGTGGTTATCGGCAGGCCGGTAAACTTTCAGGGCATAGGCGGTGATGCTGCCAATCAACAGGCCGAGCGGATTTTGCGTACCGCCGCCGAGCGCGCCGGTTTTACCGAGGTGCACTTTTTGTTTGAGCCTCTCGCTGCGGCCTTTGACTATGAAGCCAAACTCGATAACGACTGCCGGGTGCTGGTGGTGGACGTAGGCGGTGGTACCACCGATTGCTCTTTGGTGCAGATGGGGCCAGGTCGCCGTCAAATCAGCGACCGCAGTGAAGATTGCCTTGGCCACAGTGGCCAGCGGATTGGCGGCAATGATTTGGATATCGCACTGGCGATGGAATGTTTGATGCCCCATTATGGCCTCGGCAGTGAGCTTTCCACCGGCAAACCCATGCCAAGGCAGACCTTTTGGCAGGCAGTGGCGATTAATGATGTGGGGGCGCAGCGGGAGTTTTTCTCCTTAGGCTACGCCACCTTGCTAAAAGAGCTGAAAAAAGATGCCAAAGATCCGGCTCCTTTGACCAGGCTTGAAAAGCTCAGACGCGATCAGCAGCATTACCAGTTGGTTAAGGCCGCTGAGCTTGGAAAAATTGCCCTGAGTGATGCCGCTTTGACCCAGGTCATTCACCCCGATGGTGACCCAAGCGATATCAGTCGCGATGACTTTGACACTGCCATTTCCCCCTTGATGGGCCGGATTGAAGCCCTGATGCAGGCGGCTGTTGGCGACAAGGCCATGCCGGAAGTGATTTATGTGACGGGTGGCAGCAGTCGTTGTCCTTCGGTAGCAAACAAAATTGCCGCTGTGTATCCTGAGGTGCCGGTGGTCTATGGTGACCATTTTGGTTCAGTCACCTCGGGCCTTGCCCGCCGCGCGGCACTGATGTTTGGGCGCTGATATTAAGCAACTGCCAGAGAGTAAATCTGAGTCTACAAGGAGAGAGTCCATGGGAAATCCACTTAAACTGCCTGGTCTGGGGACATTACTGCTCACCACATGTCTTATCGGCGGTTGTAGTGATGATGTCGGCAAGGTCAGTCTGGGGATGTTTACAACCAAAGATGTGGTGATCGAAGCGCTTCAGGATCCAAAATTGCCGGGTGTCACCTGCCATATCAGCCGGGTCGAGGCTGATTTGTCCCTGGCAGATCCCTCTGACATGTCAATCAGTTGCCGACAGACAGGACCAATATTCGCATCGCAGGTTGCATTGCTGGATAAGAGTAAGGGCGGTGAAGTGGTGTTTTCAAGCTCTTTGAGTGTACTGTTCAAGACGTTGAAAGTACGCAGGATTTACGATGCAGACTCACAAACACTGCTGTATCTGTCTTATTCCACCAAGGAAACCTCCGGCAGCCACAAGCACTCGTTGTCAACTGTGCCGCTATACGGTACTGAGGCATGGCAAGCACCCGCAAAGACCGGAGTGAAAGGATAGTTTTCCGGGGCAAGACTTAAGACAGGGGCTGTCATGTCCCGGAATGATGAACTGATACAATCCATGGCAGATAAAAAAACCTCATGCAAATGAGGTTTTTAAATTTTTCCATCCAGGTCTGATTAACCCCGGGTCATCACCGCATGATAGCGGGTGAAACCTGCTTCGAGATCGGCAATCAAATCTTCAGGGTCTTCAAGGCCGATATGCACCCGGATAAGCGGTTTGCTGGCATCCCAGCGAGTGGCCGAGCGAATGTTCTGGATCCCCGACACCCATAAAATCAGGCTTTCATAGCCGCCCCATGAAAAGCCCATTTTGAAGTGGTGCATGCCTTCCACAAAGGCGGTCATGGCCTCGGCAGTGCCTTCTTTGAGCACAAAGGAAAACAGACCATTGCTGGCGGAAAAGTCGCGCTTGAAGAACTCATGCCCGGGGCAGCTTGGGAAGGCCGGATGGCGCAGGTGGTCAACTTCAGGACGGCTTTGTAGCCAGTTGGCGACCGTGAGGGCATTCTTTTCGTGCTGCGCCATACGTACACCCAGAGTGCGAAGACCCCGGGCGGCAAGATAGGCATCGTCCGCAGAGGTGGTTTGTCCCAGCAAATAGCTGTGCTCACGCAGCTGATCCCAATATCTGGCATTGGCGGTTGCGGTGCCCATCATCACATCTGAATGGCCAACGATGTATTTGGTCGCGGCCTGAATGGAGATATCGACTCCCATCTCGAACGGACGCGAATTGATAGGCGAAGCCCAGGTGTTATCCAACATCACAATCAAACCATGCTCATGGGCAATGCGCGCCAGGGTCGGCACGTCCTGCACTTCCATGGTGATGGACCCGGGCGATTCGAGAAATAACACTTTGGTATTGGGGCGGATAAGTGACGCTATATCCTCGCCGATGAGCGGGTCGTAGTAGGTGGTTTCGATGCCGTAGCCTTTGAGCACCTTATCGCACAGATCCCGGCTTGGCTCGTAGGCGCTGTCGACCATCAACAAATGGTCGCCACTTTTGAGGAATGCCAGCAGACTGCCCGCAATAGCGGCGGCGCCACTTGGGTAAAGTGCTGTACCTGCGCCTCCTTCAAGCTCAGCAATGGCGGCCTGAAAACCAAAGTGGGTAGGGGTGCCGCGGCGGCCATAAAACATTTCGCCATTGTGTTTGTTTTTGGCGGCAAAGCGCATCTCTTCCAGAGAATCGAATACTATGGTGGAGGCGCGGAACACAGGAGGGTTTATCACCCCTTTACTGTACTTTTTATCACGTCCCAAGCTGACAATCTTGGTAGCGGTTTTCAGGTTTTTCTCGCTCATAGGTATATCCTGTACCTCAAGGTAAAGATTTTGGCCATCTTACCATATAGACGGCTATTTTAAACCGAGTTTACTTGTTCCGGGCGACTGGCTACCAGTCTATTCAACAGGCATAGACACAGATATACGCACCCCGTCGCCACCGGTGAGGTTTTCTGCCTTGATATCACCGCCATGAAATTCTGCAATCAGCCGGGCAATGTAGAGTCCCAGGCCAAGGTGAGGTTTATTGTCCTGATTCGCCGGGCGGACGGTGATCATGGAGTCAAAAATCCGCTCCGCCATATCCACTGGCAATAAGGGTCCTTTATTGACTACAGACAAACTGATCTGCCGCTGGCTGTGGCCTAGGGTGATTTCGATGGTGGAATCACTGGCCATAAATTCGAGTGCATTGCTGAAGAGCTTATCGAGCAGCTGGGCCAGATATTCAGGCACGCCTTTCATCTGATAATTGCCATCAGCTTCATTGAGCTGAATGCGGACATGAGGGTAGGTGAGCTGATAACCCTGCACACAGCCGCGGATAACTTTGGAGGCGTCAAAACTGATGGCTTCGGCCTGGGACAGTGACTGTTCCAGCCGGGTCGCTTCACTCATGTTGGCGAGGATAAGGCTTAGGCGGCTCACACCTTCCTGGGCCCGTTCCACGTATTTTTGCTTGTCTTCGCCCAGTGGCTGCATGGACAGATGCTCCAGGCTCGAGCGCACCACTGCCACCGGTGTTCTGAGTTCATGGCCGAGGCGAGAGGACATGTTTTCCAGATATTGGGTGTACTGGGATAGGCGCTGCACCATGCCCGAGAGCGCGCGCGACAGATCGCCAATTTCATCCAGTGATTTGGATGGCACTATGCTGGCCTTTACCCGGCCCTGGGCATCGATGGCGATGTCGGCCTGATCCCTCAAGCTTCGAATGCGACTGGAAATATTGGACGCGAAGAAAAACAGCGCCAGGGTGCCCATGCTCATGATGGTCAAAATCACGTTAAACAGCTTTTCCAGCGCCCGATTACGCAGCGTGCGAATGCCGTGGGTGGTCTCTTCAGCAACCACAGCGCCCATCACCTTATCGTCAATCCAAATAGGGCTTGCAGCCGCGAGTACCACCGCCTTGTTGTCTGGCGTCAGGCGCCAGGTGCTGCCGGGGTTGCCGTTAAGCGCCCGTTGGATATGGCTGCCTTCAAGCTCGGTGGAGTCCTGCAGACCATCGATGAAATCCTTTGGCGGTTTGGTCAGCACCCGATAATAAAGTGGGTACAGGTACTGCTGCACAAAGCGCTCCAGCATGCCTTCGGACTTGTCGTTTTCGATGGCGCGGGTCCAGACACTGTCACCATTGCGAATATCGCCGGAGCGGGCCAGCACCCGGCCGTGGCGGTCCACCACCCAGATGCGGGCACTGTTGTGGCTCATGCCTTTGATAATGGATTCAATTTCCGGTGACGGCACCAGTACTGTGCCCAGATTATCCGGGGTATCTGTGGCTGAGGTGCCGGTAATGCCCTCGATATCGCGGGTTTTGGGATTGTTGACATCATGGAGGGCAAAGCTGATTTTGCCGCCGAGCATTTCCAGTGGGATCCTGAGCTCGATGTTGTAGCCGGTGGCGGTGGTGTGCCATTGCCCCTGAATACGCACTTCCGGTAAGGCAGGCAGACTCAGAGCGGCATCGGCGGGCAATTCAAAGGCATTTACCCAACCATCTTTTTGGGTGGAGACCACGTAACGGTGAAAAAATCCGGCGCCATCCAGTGTGGCAATGGCAAGGTGATCGTTTCTATCGACCCTCAGGCTGTTGCGGCCGCGGTAGACAGGATGCGGGTCTGTGACTTCAAAAAAGGCGTACAGATAATTGCCGTAACGGCCAATCATATGGTTGAAGCTGAGCTTGCTGGTGGCCCGGGGCAGCAGCTGCATATCGGCGCCATAGTGCATGGTTTTGTGCCGGTAGGGCTCCCAATCGTCGAGTTTTCCATCAAGCTGAATAGGGCCCGACAACGGATGAGCGTATAGATCTTTGCGTTTTTCCACCTGAGCAAGGAAGCTGCTCTGGCTGTCAAACAGTCGTGGCCGCTCGTGCAGAGCGGTGGCCAGTGCTGCAGTGGTGCCTTCGAGCGTTCGCTCCTGACCGTGGCGCAGATATTTCTCCATTTCCCACACGTATTGGTAGCCAAGCCAGGGCAGACACAGCAAAAACGCAGAAAGAATAATGACCTTGGAGCGCAGGCCAAGCGGCAGTCGTATCATCAGCCCTGACTATCCCAGCGGTAACCCATGCCATAGACGGTATCTATGCAGTCAAAGGCTTCATCGGCGGCAATAAATTTCTTGCGAATGCGCTTTACGTGACTGGTGATGGTGCTGTCATCCACATAGATTTTGGCTTCCTGCATCAGCTCGGTGCGGCTGCGTACATGGCCGGGGTGACGCGCCAGCGCGTGAACCATCCAGAATTCGGTGACCGTCAGCTCAATCGGGCGTTCCTGCCAATACACCTGAATACGATTGGCATCTATGGTCAGAGGCCCTCGTACTAGAAGGTTTTCAGGCGCAGATGGGGCGCTGAGCTGTTCACAGCGGCGAAACAGCGCCGCCAGCCTTGCCAGCAGATGCGGGAAGCTGACTTCTTTTGACAGATAATCGTCGGCGCCAAGCCGCAGGCCGGTCACGGTATCAAAGTCGCTGTCTCTGGCGGTAAGAAAGATGATCGGTAAAGTGGCTGACATGGCACGCAAACTCTGGCACAGGGTAAAACCACCGTCGATTTCATCCTCAAGGCCGATATCGATAATGGCCAAATCCGGCAAGCGGGTTTGAAAGGCCACCATGGCGTCGGGGCGGTTGGCGAAGGTCTGTACCTGATAACCGTGTGACTGCAGCACATCCTTGTAATTTTCGCGGATGGCGGCTTCATCTTCGACAATGGCGATGCGTTTCATTTTCAAGCTCATTAATGCGGCCGTCCACAAAATACCGGGGGCCTGTTATCCGATCTATCGCCGACTATACAGCAATTTACTGCTATTTAAAGTGAGCACGGGTGATTGCCATTTTGTTGCCACAATTGATAGTCGAACTGCCATTTTTGCTCCCCTTGGTTGCCATTTGGCCGCGTTTTAATAAGTCCATCGACAACAGGCCGCTTTGGCGGCAAAGACAAGGAATGATGACTTATGAAAACCAAACTGATTGCCAGTCTTGTAGCTATGACCCTGATGAACCCGGCAGCCTATGCTGAAGAACGTGAACACACAGAAGAGTTGGTGGGGCTGGGGTCGGGTGCGCTGATTGGCACCGCCGTCGGCGGCCCTGTGGGTGCCATTATCGGCGCGTTCGCCGGGATCCTAATAGGAAAATCCGTTGGCGATGAAGAAGAAATCAACTCGCAGCAGGCTGCGATTGCCGAGCAGGACAAGCAAATCCAGACCCTGGCAGCGCGCAGCGCCAACTACGACGCGCTGGCAAGTGACTATGCCATGGCCCGCGCTCAGCTCAATTCCTTACATGCAGCCCGTGAAGCCAAGCTCACAGAGCTTACCCTCGGCCTTAACGTGCAGTTCAAAACCGGCTCATCGGAAATTGAGCCCCACTTCCAATCCCAGCTGGCGGCAGTGGCCAGGGTGATGGAGGCCGACCCCAGTCTGTCTATCGACCTTAAAGGCTTTGCCGACCGCCGTGGTGACAGCGATTACAACCAGGCATTGTCGGAGCAACGTCTTGCCAATGTGATTGCCTTTCTTGAACAGCAGGGGGTTGACGGAGGCCGCCTGCAAGGCAAAGCCTTCGGCGCAACCAGCCCATTGAGTCTGGATGGCAGTTTCGAAACCGACTTCTTTGACAGACGCGTCACGCTGGAGTTGGTGCCAACCGCCGCCTCCATGACTGCCAATCAAAGCAACTGAGCCGCCCTTGGGCAACTTATCCGCCGGTCACGCAAGGCGCCAGCCACAAGATGAGCCTGCTTTGAAGCAAGCTCATGCCCGGCTGATGAATATCAGTGTGTTAACCGGCAATGACCTTAGCCGTTGCCCGTATGTGAGCGGGTTGTAAAGCACAGGAAAGCAGGATGAATAGGGTAAAACGCGGATTGCTCGCAGGAGTACAGACGGGCATATATACACTCGCGCTGGGGTTCATTGCCTTTGGCAGTGCAAGCCAGTCAACCACGGCCAAACCAGCCGTTGGTGGCGAGATTATCGGCATAGGTCAGGGTTATGTTTCACCAGCTGCGCCGGGCCAGGGTGGTGAGCTTGTGTTCGAACAAGAGGGAAAGGATGTACTGCAACTGGCGCTTTCCAGTCATGTTGACCTTAAAGTCAGTGCCTTTGTCAGCAGGGTGACCCTGTCACAAACCTTTGTTAATCAAAACAATGAGCCCATCAATGGCAGCTACCGTTTTGCATTGCCGCCCAATGCAGCGGTGAGCGGCATGCGTCTGGCCATTGGAGAGCGCATTCTGGAGGGGGAGATCCGTGAGAAGCGCACCGCCGAGCGCACCTTTAATGAGGCTAAGCAGCAGGGTAAGCGTGCGAGTCTGGTGAGCCACAGCGAAAGCAATCTTTTTACCACCCGCATTGCCAATTTTTTGCCCGGCGAAACCCTCACCGTCAGTATCGACTACCAAGAGGTGCTCAAGCCCAGAGATGGGCGACTTGAGCTGAGGATCCCCACGGCGCAGACGCCGCGCTACGGTGCATCTGTTGCCAATGAGCCAACAGTTAAAGACATGGCACCGTTCCGTGATGCTGACGGCTTTGGGTCGCAGGTCTCAACTGCGACAAAGCTGGCCAGAGTTGCCAGCGCAAAGCTGGCCCTTAATGCAAGTATTCAGGGGTTTACTCTTGGGCAAATCGATAGCCCGAGCCATAGCCTGTGCGATCAACGCTTTCGTGAAGGCGGCTGGCAGTTGTCCTTATGTCCGGAAGCGACTGCCGACAGGGATATGGTGCTCAGTTGGAGCGTCAATGAGGGTAGCTCAGCTGTGGCGGATTTCCTGGTACAGCGGGGCTACAGTTACCCGGCATCAGCCCAGATTGAAGTAAGTCATGGACTGCTTGCTTTTATGCCACCTCAACCCGCCATGGCGGCAAGGTTGCCACGGGAACTTATCCTGGTCATAGACACATCCGGCTCGATGGCGGGTGACTCCATGTACCAGGCGCGCAGTGCCTTACTGCATGCGCTCGGTGGACTGAGACCAGAAGACAGTTTCAATATCATCGCGTTTTCCAATCAGGCACGGCCGCTGTGGTCGGTCGCACGACCTGCCAGCGCGGTAAATCTCGGTATGGCGCAGCAATTCGTTCGTGGCCTTGAGGCCGACGGCGGCACCGAAATGGCGCAGGCGCTGGAGCTTGCACTGGATGGACGAGAGGCGGATGAAAGTGGGCGATTGCGTCAGGTGCTGTTTATTACCGATGGTGCGGTAAACGGCGAGGATGAGCTGTTTGCACTGATCGAGCGTCGCCTCGGGCATTCGCGACTGTTTCCCGTAGCGATTGGTTCAGCACCAAACGGCTATTTCATGAGCCGTGCCGCCATGGCGGGGCGGGGCAGCTTTACCTTTATCGGTCATGGCGGCGAAGTCAATGACAAGATGAGTAGTCTGCTTGGTCGTATTGAGCACCCGGTCATCAGTGATTTGACTGTCACCTGGCAGGACGGCAGGGAAGTGACCGGCTTCCCGCAGAAACTCAGCGACCTTTATGCCGGAGAAGCCCTGATGTTAAGCCTGAAAGCAACGCCGGGAGAATTGATGCCGGTTATCGTTCGCGGTAATACCGACGGCCAGCCCTGGGAGCGCACCCTAAGCCCAAGGCCAGTGCCTGCCGCCAGTGGGCTGGATTTGACCTATGCCAAGGCCAGAGTCGATGCTCTCGGCGCGCAGGCCATGTCCAGCGATGAGCGCCGAGATGCCACCGCCGCTTTGGGGCTCGAATACCATTTGGTAACCGCACACACCAGCTTGGTGGCTGTAGACAAGACGCCGGTGACTGATGGCAATGCCAGACATGTGCGTCTTGAAGAAGCCACGCCCCTGGGCTGGCAGGGTGGCCGCTTGCCACAAACCGCCACCTCAAGTATCGGCTTACTGCTGGCTGGTGTTTTGTGTTTGCTGCTCGCGTTTCTGGGAACTGTGGGGGGCATTGGCCGAGCGAGTTTATTTGGGAGGAGCCGTGGCGCAATTTAAATTCAGTGCCCGAAAAAAGCGCCGCTGGCCCTATTGGCTGGCAGCAATGGGACTGTTACTGCTGGGATCCGGAGGATATATGCAAGCCAAAGCTTTTTTAGCCCAATACCTGATAGCCGATGCCTGGGAGCAGAGCCGGCGGGATGGTTTGCCACACAAACCCTGGAGCTGGGCAGATACCCATCCCATTGCCCGGCTTGAGCTGAAGCGCCAAAGTGGCGAGCGCGAAAGCTTCTATATTCTGGCGGGCGCCAGTGGTCGTAACCTGGCATTTGCCCCGACCTGGCTGGAAAACACCGCCCTGCCCGGGGAAGGCGGCAATACCGTGATTGCCGGCCACAGGGACACTCACTTTGCTATTCTACGTAAGGTGGCTCCGGGGGATGAACTCTGGCTTGAAGATATGCAGGGCGAGCGGCACCAGTATCGGGTGAAGTACACTTCGGTGGTGAATGAAAATGAGCTATCGGTGCTGGAGCAGATATCAGACCGGCTGACCCTTATCACCTGCTTTCCATTTTTCGGGGTGAGTGACCGAACCGATAAACGCTTTGTGGTGGTGGCCGAGCCGGATGAGCTTTGGAGCCGCCCGGAAATCGCGGCCAAGGCCATGGTGCTGAGTATGGAGCACGGACGCCAATGAAGGTCTGTGCCCCATATCAGCCGGAAATGGCGTGCATCTTCTTAGCCGGAAATGGGCATAACCCTATTACGCCCCAGCCGTTTGGCCTCGTACATCAGCTTATCGGCGGCTTCAATCAGGGCGCGACTGTCCATTTTGGGCTGCCACTGGGCAACACCAAAGGATGCACTGATGTTATCGATGCGCTCATCCTTGCGCCTGTCTTTCAGCGTCAGCTTTTCAATCCCGCGACGAAGTGCTTCGGCCAATTGTCTGGCAATACGAAGGTTACTGGCTGGCACCAGTAAGGCAAATTCTTCACCACCGTAGCGATAACATTTCACGCCATCGCGGCAGGCGTCACTTAGTCTTCGGCCGACGAGCTTCAATACCTGATCACCAAGCTGGTGGCCATAATTGTCGTTGAAGGATTTAAAATGGTCGACATCGCAGAGGATGAGACAGGTACCATCCGGTGCCTGTGAAAGCATTCCGGCCAGGTCTGCATCGAACGCACGCCGATTCAGGCAACCTGTCAGAGCATCAAACAGTACGTCGCGCTCACTCTCGGCGAGGCGAGTTTTAAGGGCATCGATTTCTTGCTGAGCTTTAGACAGTTGGCCTGTGAAATAGCTGGTAGAGGCTCGAATGGCATCAGATTCCTTTACCAAATTACGTACCAACGCCAATACCTGCTCGAGCGTAAAACCTTCGTTTTCGATCCGGCCCAATTTGGCGAAGTTGGCATCAATCTTTTGCTGGAATGCAGTGGCATCCAGATTGGTGTCCTGCAGCTGATGGGCCAGTTCATTTACCATAGCTTCCAGATTTTGGCGCATATCCCGCACATCAAGTTCCAGAGGATCGGCCACATGCTCGCGGTACAATAATTCAGATGTGACAGGCGGGCATGTTTGATACTGGTTAATGGTTTCATCTATCGCTCGGTTCAGCGCCGGTTGCTGTTCACCAACATAGGCATACCAGAGGGCGTAATTTGTTGGTGTGGTAGGGATCCTGTGTTTGAGCATCAGGGGAACAGCTTGCTTGAGGCGTATAGCTGCCGTTTGCATTAAAGCGGGCCCTGCAGCAAGTTGAGACTCGTCTTTCTCAGTCATGGAAGTCGCCGTAAAGCTATTGAAAATAATATTTCAATCATAGCCTTATTGGATGCTGAATCAACTGCCAGTGCTGCTTCAGACAATAAAAAAGCACTCTATGGAGTGCTTTTTTTTGGTGCAATGAGTTTAGAATTTATAACTGACTGAAACCATTGGGCCGATGAAACTGTAATAGATATTGTAGTCGGCGACCTTGATATTCTGTGCCGACTGGGTAATGTCCACATCGACTTTGTAGTAGTTGTAAGCCAGCGACAATTGCCAGCTATCACCCAAATCGGCATTGACCCCGGCACGTATGTCGGTGAGTGACCCTTTTAAATCATCCAATTTGATTTGAAAGTATTGGGCGTGGCCAGTAAATTCCCAGCCGGGCAAGAACTCGTAGCGACCTATGATGCCGATGTCCGGCAGGGGGGCTGTCACTTTATTTTCCACCACCTGAGGAATAGGGCGCGAACCACAGAGGTTTTCATTGAGCTCAGTCGCCAGACAGGCACCAATGGCACCCTCAAACATGGATTTGATAAACATGGTGTGCAGGCCAAGTGTTACACCCAGAGTGTAATCATTGCCTTCAAATACATCGTAACCATAACCCAAGCGCAGGATATCAATATTCAGCGTGGTATCGAGTTTGCCGCCGGCACGAACCTCGTATACTGTGTCGTCGATTTGAACCTGGAAAGGACGGGTAACAGCCGTGGTTTCAGCACTGCGGTGCAGACGTTTCCAATCGAGGTAAAGGTTGTGGCGGTTGCCGAAGGCATATTCGAATTCAAAAAACGGCAGGAATTGATTTTCCGCGAGTTTAAGATCGCTCTCAAAGTCGAGACGGAAGTCTTCACCGATTATGGGATCGGTCACATCAATACTGGAGTCTGACTGAGAATAAAATCCACCGACCGTGAGGGTCATGTCCTTGGCGATCGAACACTGACTTATCCCTGTCAGTGCGATGCAGAGTAGCGTAGCCAATGTCCGCATGATCGCTCCTGAAAGCAGTTATTTTTATCGTTATTTTTGAGTTACCAGGGTGGGTCGGCTCTGTGGCTGAATCCCATTTCCGTCTGGGAGTTTAACCATAAAATGGCAAATTTGTGAAACATTTGTTTGCAAAATTGTGAAGAATTTTGACCCCGAACAAAAAAGCACCCCAAAGGGTGCTTTCTGACTCATTTTGCGCTGGGGTCTTCTTTGTTGAACATCCCCAGACGAATACGAATAAAGTGCAGGATTTGCGACGCTATGTCCACCTTTAAACAGGACTCAAGACCTTCAAATCCGGGTGAAGAATTTGCTTCACAGATTTTGTAATGGCCGTTGTCAAACAACAGGTCAATGCCCGCTACATCCAAATCAAGAATGTTGGCGGTTTGGGTGGCCAGCCATTCGATTTCAGGTGTAACTTCAAAAGGAAGAGCTGCGCCACCGGCACTGACGTTGGCTTTAAAGCTGTCTTCTGCCGCGCGACGTTCAAAGCAGCCCACTACACGACCACCAATGGTAAAAACCCTCAGATCCCGGCCGTGGCTGTTGGAGATAAACTCCTGCAATATGATGTTGGCGTTCTTGTTGGTTGCCTCAATCAGTTGCATCAAATCGTCAAACTCACGGGGTCTGTGGGACAAAAACACACCGCTGCCCTGAGAGCCGGATAATGTTTTGATCACCACAGGGAAACCCAGATGGCTACGAACCAGTTCTATGTCCACCGGGAACTTTACCAACATGGTTTTCGGGGTTGGCAGGTTTTTTTCTGCCAGCAGCTGCTGGGAGAACAGCTTATCTTTAACGGTTTCAATTGCTCTGGATGAGTTGAGGCAATACACACCTAAACGCTCGAGGTGGCGGATAATGGCCAGCGCAAAGTAGGTGGTGCCTGAGCCCATGCGGGGAATAATAAAATCGGGCAACTCCACTGGTTGCCCGTTGAGCAGGATACTCTTGTTATCTTCCCGGGTGACTGTCAAATCAAACTCATCCGGGGCATAAACTTCGAGATCTATATTGTCAGCCTTGGCGGCTTCCACAAGTCTTTCAATTTCATACAGTTCGGGTTTGAGCTGAGTCGCGGTTTCCTTATATAAAATCCAGCCGCGCATTCAGTTTTTCGCCTCAAGCTTCATGGTGTTCCCTCGGGTTCCTCATCGTCAGAAACCTCGTCATCGTCTATATCATCGAGTTCAATATCAGTTTCGGTCTCAGGTGCGCTGGCGACGGAGTGCACCGTGCCCACAACCGCATAAAAGGGTTTGCCCTGAGCCAATTTGCAATACTTTAACCAGATCTGCTCCAGTAAGCTACCAGGCGCCTGATTAGTGCGCACAACATCAACAAACTGGGCTTCTTCGACGGTGACCGGCGGGCGGCTTCCCTCAGCCAGGGCTTTCATGGCTTCACCGTGAGTTTCCAACAATTCTGCTTCTTTGTTAGTGAAATCACCACACCGACGAAACCCTTTGGGGAAATTTGCATCGTCATAGAAGCGCTTTTTACTTTGAAAGCTGCTTTGGCTCCCCAGAAGGTGGCCTTGATAGCTTTGGCTGCCAACTAACTGTTCTGACATTGTCTTTTCCTTGCAAAATACAAACGCGGATAGCAGTAATTACCCTAGCTGTGGGATAATTTTGCATCTGGAGTATTGGCGAGTATCCTTGATTTAGGAATCAAAAAATTTTGGACTTGATGGTCAATTTAATTTTATGGACACAGATCTGCTGAAAACCTTTTTGGAAGTTTCACGTACTCGGCATTTTGGCAAGGCTGCCGAGAACCTCTATTTAACCCGTAGTGCAGTAAGTTTTCGAGTCAAACAGCTCGAAACAATTCTGGGTGTTGAGCTGTTTGAGCGTCAGCGCAATAACATTCAACCTACACCAGCCGGCGAGCGTATGCTGAATCATGCTGAAGCCGTTCTGACCGCTTGGGAGCGCGCCAAGCAGGACGTGTCATTGAGCCGCTTGCAATCAAGCCAACTGACAATAGGTGCAGGCCCAAATATTTGGGACGCATTTTTACAGGGTAACTTACAGTCATTGCATAAGGGCTTGCCCGGAGTCGCGCTCAGGACCGAAGTATTGCCACAAAATGTGATGACGCGTCAGTTGATGGAACGTACCTTAGATATGGCCATTTCGTTTGACCCGCCAAAAATGGAAGATTATGAACAAATCCGGGTGGGCGTGGTTGAGCTGTATCTGGTAACAAGTGAAGGGCCGTTGACAGTAAAAGAGTGTCAGGAGCGGCATTACATCAAGGTGGACTGGGGAACAGCGTTTAATATTCACCATGCACAGGAATTTGGCGATTTGCCTCTGCCGGTGTTGCACACAAGCTCATCACGTATCGCTCTGGATTTTGTGCTCAATAATGGCGGCAGTGCTTTTTTGCCAGACCACATGGTTCGCGGCTTGCTTGAGCGGGGAGAGCTGCACAGGGTCAGTGGCGCTCAGTCTATCCAGCGTAACGTATATGTGGTGTATTGGTCTCATAATGACAGGCTCGCTCAGATTGAACGAGCCGTTGACTATTTGGCTCAGGATGATATTTCCGACGCCAGCGATGGAGATGTGGCTCTGATGTCCTGAGGTGTTACATCAGCCGAGGCAGCAGTACCACTGCCCACACAAGGGCACACAGTGCAAGACTCATAAACACGGCAGCTGAGGCAATGTCCTTGGCCTGGCCGGAGAGGGGGTGAATTTCATCCCCTATGCGGTCAACCACGGCTTCCACGGCTGAATTTAAAAGCTCAGTGATAAGCACAATAAAGACCGTCAGGATCATCAACAGCTTTTCAATCACGCTGACATCAACCCACAGTGCGAATGGCACCATGACCAAAGCCAGGATCAGTTCCTGGCGGAAGGCGGCTTCGTGTACCCATGCCGATTTCAATCCCTTAAATGAAAAGCCTGTCGCACGGATGATGCGTTTTACGCCATGATTATTGGCAGGTTTCATACTTCCCCCGAGTCTGGCCAGCGCCGCCCACCGAAGGCGGAAAAAACACCGGACCACAAAAAATTGCCAGTATAAGGCAGCAGGGTTAAGAAAAACAGCGCGCAGCAGGACCAATTTACGCGTCTATACTTGGCGTGGGATACAGTCACAGGGAGGTGCCATGAAACCCAGCTCACACGCTTGCCCCATGCGCAGCCATGGCGGCATTCAAACCAGGTTTACTTTATCAAACGCTTTTTTCACGTATCTACATGCTGAGGCTGCATGTTTTGCCGCTGCGGCGTATGCGGCCGCGCTGCTCTGGGCCTTGCTCACCTTAGGTGTGCTCTATTCAAACACAGCGATGGCCTCCGCGGATGAAAATCAGTTAAGTGCTACCAGTCAGGCGCCATTGCAATTGGCGTCATCCATAGCATTACCGGTCGAGGAGGAGCTTGGTCGTTACTGGGTGAGTGAGAAACTCGATGGTATTCGAGGTCGCTGGACTGGTCGGGAGCTAATAACCCGGAGTGGTAATCATATTGCGGTACCTGCGTGGTTTATTGCAGATTTTCCGCAGGATCTGGTGCTCGATGGCGAGCTTTGGGGCGGCCGTGGCCAGTTTGAGTGGACCAGCGGTGTGGTGCGCTCGTCGGGCCGAGAACAGGACTGGCATGAACTGCGATTTATGGTATTTGACTCGCCCATGGCAGGTATGAGTTTTTCCGAGCGACTTAGCAAATTGCAGCAGCGTTTGCCGAATACCAGTCCTTACATCGCGTTAATTGCTCAGCAGCGGTTTAAACGTCAGGCAGAGCTGCTCGCATTCTTCGAGACAGAAGTCGCAGCCGGAGCCGAGGGGCTTATGCTTCACCGGGAAGATGCCCATTACCGTGATGGCAGAAATTCTCTGCTTATCAAGCTTAAACCTCTTAACGATGCCGAAGGCGAAGTGATAGGCTATAAGCCCGGCCAGGGGGAGCTCAGTGGCCTGATGGGCTCACTGAAACTGCGGCTCAAAGACGGCCGCGTATTCTATTTGGGCAGCGGCTTTGATTTGGCTACCCGCCGCGACCCGCCTGCGATTGGCACTTGGGTGACTTTTCAATTTCAGGGCCTCAGTGCCCGCGGGATCCCCAAGGGTGCTCGCTTTCTTCGTGTGCGGCCAGCGGAGTAATAACAATATAAATTTCAATGAGGTATGATTTAATCATGCAAAGCGGCATAGCGTCAGTGTTGTTTGTCTGTATGGGAAATATTTGCCGTTCACCTTCGGCTGAGGCTGTATTCAGACAAAGGGCAGAGCATGCAGGATTGATGCTGGAGATAGATTCTGCAGGTACCATTGCCTACCATCAGGGCGAAGCGCCGGATCCGCGTTCTGTGGCTGCGGGTGAACTGCGAGGCTATGACTTTTCCGGGATGCGGGCGCGGCAGGTGACTGATGCGGACTTCAGCCGTTTTGACCTTATTCTGGCTGCGGACAGGCAAAACCTGAAGGACTTGAAAAGCCGCTGTCCGGCTGAACATCAGCATAAGCTCAGACTGATTTTATCCTTTGGTAAAACCAGTACTCAGGAAGTGCCAGATCCTTATTATGGGGGCAAGTCCGGTTTTGAAACTGTGCTGGATTTACTTGAGCAAAGCAGCGATGGTCTGATTGAAGCAATTCGCAGCGGCAAGCTGTAGCCCAACATTCGCCAAACAAACAAAAAGGGCCATACGGCCCTTTTTGTAAATTCCGCTGCGTAAGCGTAGATTAATTGTTGTGACGCTTGCCAGAGCGGCGCAGTTTCTCGGCTTCTTGCTTGGCCTTTTTCTCAGCTTCCTTTTCGGCAAGAATGCGGGCTACTTCCAGCTTCTCCGCCTCTGCCATCTCCGGGGTCTCCAGTGTCAGCAGCCCCAGCTTGCCACTTCGAAATTCGTGCAGCAACAGCTCAGACGCTTTGTGCAGGTCTATGTAACCACCGCTTCTGAGGGCGCCACGCTTGCGTCCTATGTCTTCAAGAAGCTCAACATCATCCTGTGACAGTTCATCGAGCTTATAGCGCTCTTTCAGCTGCTCTGGATAGGCATCTCGGAAGAAGGCGGCGGCAAAGAGCGCCACGTCCTCGTATTCCATGGCGGTGTCTTTAATAGCGCCTGTCACCGCCAGACGGTAACTGCTGGCCTCGTTGTCTACCTTGGGCCACAGAATGCCGGGGGTATCCGATAGCACTATGCCGTTTTTAAGGTTTATCCGCTGCTGCGCCTTGGTGACTGCAGGCTCGTTACCTGTCTTGGCAATCACGCGCCCAGCCAGGGTATTGATGATGGTGGATTTGCCCACGTTTGGGATCCCCATGATCATGGTGCGAATGTCTTTGTCGGCACGGTCGCGCTCAGGTACCAGTTTGCGAACCAGCTCTGGAATAACGGTTTTCAGGTGTCCTGGCTGCAAGGTGGTCACCGCCATGGCCTTCACCCCTTGCTCTTTCTCCAGATGGGCTATCCAGGCTTCGGTGGTGGCCGGATCGGCAAGGTCGCATTTATTCAGCAGCTTGATACAGGGCTTGTCACCGCGAAGTTTGGCAACCATGGGGTTTTCGCTGGAATAGGGAATGCGGGCGTCCAGTACCTCTATTACCAAATCGACCTGGGGCATGGCCTCGGCAATTTCTTTCTGTGCCTTGTGCATGTGTCCCGGATACCATTGAATCGCCATCGTTTAAATCCTGTTTGCCGCAACTTTGGGGCGCATATTCTAGCGCTTATGGCGCCAAGGCACAAAAAAAGCGTCCAAGGGACGCTTTTTATTTATTGGGCGACTCAGATCACCCCAAGCTCGCGCAAGCGCTCCATCAGGTAGCTATCGGCGGTATATCGCTCAGACAGCACCACATCAGGACGTGGATGCAGGAACAGCGGCAGCGAAATCCGCGATTTGGTTTTGTCCATGCCCTCTGGGTTGATTACCCGATGGGAAGTGGACGGGAAGTAACCGCCGGAGGCTTCCTGCAACATGTCGCCAATATTGATGATAAGGTTGCCGAAATCAGAAGGTACATCGAGCCAGGTACCGTCTTTGGCCTTTACCTGCAGGCCCGGCTCATTTGCGGCAGGCAGTACAGTGATAAGGTTGATATCTTCGTGGGCGGCGGCGCGGATAGCACCTGGCTCTTCACTGCCGGTCATCGGCGGGTAATGCAGTACTCGAAGCAGCGTTTTATCACTGTTTTCAATCATTTTCGGCAAAGGCTCGTTGAAAAGCGCCTTTACATCTTTCGGGCTGTGCTCTTCAATCCAGCCCAGCAGTTCCGCCGCCAGGGCATTGGCGTTGGTGTAGTAGGCCAGGATCTTATCGCGCAGGCTGTCAGGAATGCGACCCCAGGGATAGACGTGATAGTACTCCTTGATGTCTTTTACTGTGTGGCCTTTGGCGGTTTCAGACACAGTGGCCGGAAAGAAGCCATCCTGGGTCTCAGGTTTGAACAGGAAGGCTTCCTTGTCGCCTTCTTGGAAGAAGGCATACCAGTCTGCATAGATGTCTTCCACTAAAGACTGCTGAATAGGATGGTTGGACAGCACCCCAAAGCCGGTTTCCCGCAATGAGGCCACAAATTTTGCCGCTGCGTCGGGCGCGCGGTAATCGATAGTTTCCAATTTCATGATATGTTTTCTTTTTTGTTGTTGGTTTAACCCCGGGCGAGAGTCTAGTGAAGGAATGGCCCGGGTGCAAATTTTGTGATGTAGCTCGCACGGCGTTCTGACGTTTTAATGGGGCAATAAACCAGTAACATAGTGTCAATGAAATAAATTGGTGGCCCGGCAGGTCTTTTGCGGGGGTTAACCACAACTGAGGAGTTGTCATGAGAACACTGACCGACTTTGAAAAATATGTCATCGAAGAGAAGGGCACAGAACGGCCTTTCAGCGGTGAGTATTATCGCCACGATGCGCCGGGAGTGTATTGCTGTAAGAAGTGTGACGCTCCTCTGTACCTGTCTGAGCACAAGTTCCAGGCTCATTGTGGTTGGCCTGCATTTGATGATGAAATCCCAGGTGCAGTGTCCCGCCATATGGATGCAGATGGCAGGCGTGTTGAAATTGTCTGCTCCGGCTGTGGTGGTCATTTGGGGCACGTATTTGAAGGCGAATATCTGACCGAGAAAAACCTGCGCCACTGCGTCAACTCAGTATCCATGGTGTTTAAAAAACGCGAAGTGTCAGAGCAAGGAAATGATGCCATGAATAACACAAAGCATGCTTTTGCCACCTTTGGCGCTGGTTGCTTTTGGTGTGTGGAAGCTATCTTCTCGGCCCTGAATGGCGTTATCAGCGTTAAGCCCGGCTATGCCGGTGGCAATGCCTCAGATGCTGATTATAAAAAGGTGTGCGCCGGTGGTACTGGCCATGCAGAAGTGGTGCATATCGAGTATCAACCCGAGCTTGTCAGCTTCGAGACCTTACTTGAGGTGTTCTTCCAAAGCCATGATCCGACCACGCTGAATCGTCAGGGCAATGATGTGGGTACCCAATACCGCTCTGTGGTATTTGCCCACAATGAAGACCAGGCAGAGGCGGCAACTAACGCGATTAAAGCGCTTACGGACGCAGGCGCTTTCAGCGACCCGATTGTCACCGAAGTGGTGGCCTTTGAAGAGTTCTATCCCGCAGAGGATTATCACCACGACTATTTTGCCCGTAACGGCGAGCAAAGATACTGCGCCTTGGTGGTAAAGCCCAAGGTGGATAAGTTTAAAAAGGCGTTCGCGTCACTGCTTAAATAGTCGCCTCGCTGACGCAGTTAGCCCAGAACAAAAGACAAAAAAGCGGCCCTCGGGCCGCTTTTCTATTGTACGTTCGAACCTATTATTCGCACTTATTAATCGAGCTTATCGTCGGCAACCCGGTAGTGCGGGTCTTCCATCAGATTCACTTCCACCAGATCGCCCGCCTTCGCCAGCAGCGCTTTACAGTCTTCACTGAGGTGCACCAGATGCAGGGTCTTGCCCTGGGTGTTGTAGCGCTCCGCCAGGGTATCGATGGCATCCAGCGCCGAGTGGTCTGCAACCCTTGATTGGCCAAAGTCGACAATCACATCTTTGGGGTCGTTATTGGCATCAAAAAGCTCCAGGAAGTGTGAAACCGAACCAAAGAATAGCGGTCCCGTAAGATGGTAAACCTTGCTGCCATTGGCATTAATCTCGGTGCGGGCACTGATGTGTTTGGCATGCTCCCAGGCAAATACCAGCGCTGAGACAATCACGCCCACAAACACGGCTACTGCCAGGTCGGTAAACACAGTAACCACGGTAACCAGCACAATTACAAAGGCATCATGCTTTGGCACCTTACGCATTACTTTGAAGCTGGCCCATTCAAAGGTGCCGAGCACCACCATAAACATCACCCCGACCAGCGCCGCCAGTGGAATGATTTCGATGAAGGCAGCGCCAAACAGAATAAAGGCCAGCAGTGCCAGTGCTGCAGTGATCCCCGACAGACGGCCACGTCCACCGGAGTTGATGTTAATCATCGACTGACCAATCATGGCGCATCCGCCCATGGCGCCGAAGAAGCCGCTGGTGATGTTGCCAACGCCCTGACCGACACATTCTTTGTTGCCGCGGCCTCGTGTGCCTGTCATTTCATCGAGCACAGTCAGAGTCAGCAGCGACTCAATCAGGCCTACGGCGGCAAGGATAACCGAGTAAGGCAGGATGATTTGCAAGGTTTCCCAGCTCAAGGGGACTTGGGGAATGGCAAAGGTCGGCAGCGAGCCTGCGATAGTGGCGTTGTCATCGCCGCTCATGGTTTTGAGGAAGTCGACCACGGTGCGGGTATCGAGCTCAAAAAACACCACCAGACCTGTCACCGTCAGAATCGCGGCCAGAGATGAAGGTATGGCACTAGTGATTTTGGGCAGGAAGTGAATAATGGCCATGGTGAGCGCTACCAGACCCAGCATAAGGTACAGACCATCACCACTGAGCCAGGTAAGCTCGCCGTTATCACCGGGCACCTTGAATTGGCCAAGCTGAGCGAGAAAAATCACAATCGCCAGGCCATTCACAAAACCAATCATCACGGGATAGGGCACGATGCGGATAAATTTACCCAGCTTGAATATCCCGGCCGCTACCTGCAGCAACCCCGCCAGTACGACAGCTGCAAACAGGTACTGCACACCATGGGTGGCGACCAAAGCTACCATCACCACCGCCATGGCACCTGTTGCGCCGGAAATCATCCCGGGTCTGCCACCAATCACGGCTGTTACCAGACCCATGATGAAGGCGGCGTAGAGACCAACCATGGGCTCTACGCCCGCAACAAAGGCGAAGGCAACCGCCTCCGGAACCAGTGCCAGGGCTACCGTGAGTCCCGACAGGAGATCCGCCTTGTGGCTGGCGGTTTTGTGACGAATTAGCTCGAACATGAGTCCTCTGTAACGAGTGTGACTTGGTTAACAAATAAAGCCGCGCAGTCTACCAAAAATCAGCGGTCGATTGAACCCGCAGCAGGGGTTTTTCTCCCTGGTGATCACGGTCGCCAGCGGCCTGTGTGGGTATAAAGCCCAATTGTAGTTGTGTCTGGTATGCAAATAAAAAAAGCCGCGCATTTGCGCGGCTTTTTCCTTCATGGCTCAGCTGTTATGGGCGTGCCATATCGGAGCCAGCGATGTTGCTGCTTTGCACCTTGGCGCTGCTGGCCTCGGCAGCGTCGTACTCGCGACCTTTTGGTGTCGCCACCTGCTCGCGGGCCTCAACAGTTGGCTTGGTCATCTCAGAGTTGACCATGCTGCCGAAGCGGCTGCCTGCAGGGCGCGCCGGCACGGCTGGAGCCTTGCTCACAGCGATATCAGCGGCTGGCTTTTCAACCTGCTTGGCGCGGGCTGGCATCACAGCTGCAGGTTTAGCCATTGGAGCGGTAGAAGTTACTTTTTCCGCTGCTTTTGACTCGGCGGCCTTAGCTTCAACAGCAGTGGATTCAACTGTCTTAGCTTCAACAACTTGGGCTTCAACAACTGGGGCTTCAACAACTTGAGCATCAGCAGCCTTGGTTTCAACCGGCGCACTGACTTCAGCGACTGGCGATTCAGCTACAGGAGCGCTTGCGCTAACCTCGGCCTTAGCTGATGCGGCTGCTACTTCGGCTTCGGCAACTGGAGCTTCGGAAACAGGAGCTTCCGCTTTATGGGTATCGTTAACGATAACCACATCGGCAGTTTCTTCAGCCTTTTCCAGCACGCTTTCCTGAGTTACGGCTTCAGCAACCGCTTCTGGTGCTACAGTTTCCTGTGCTACTGCTTCCTGAGTTACGACTTCCTTAGCTGGTGTAGCATCGGTTGCAGCTGCATCCACCTGAGTCAGCTCCAGTTCAGCCTGAGTCAGTTCAGCTCCTTCTGCTCCGGTTTGCTGCTCCTGCTCGTCACGGCGACGGCGCTGACCGGCAGCACGCAGATGACGTGGGCTGCGGCGGCTGCGACGCTGACCATCACGGCCATCACGACGTGGCTTGTCTTCACCCTCTGCATCCAAATTGACGCCGTCATTTTGAACGTCATCGTGATTAACCTGACCGGCTTCGATAACTACACTGGACTCAGAATTAGCGATATGGGTAGCGTTGGCAACGTCTTCATCAGTTTCTGCCGCTTGAGTATCAGCAGCCTGATCATCCGCTTTGGGCTTACGTGGTTGACGACGGTTACGACTTGTCTTGTCTTCGGCCTTGGCGTCGGCTTTTGGCATATCGGCTGCCATAGAAACACCTGCCGCATCAGCACTGATAACCTCTTCGGCAGCACTGTTAACTTCTTCATTGGCATTGCCTGTGGCGTTTGCGTCTTCCATACGTACCTTACGGCGCATGTTACGGCGCTGGCGACGCTCACGGACAACTTCCTGTTTTGGTTCCAGCGCGTCGTCGGCTACTGCTTCAACAGCTTCCGGCTTTTCCCGCTTAGGTGCACGCTCGCGCTTTGGTTTGTCTTCACGGGCTTTGTCACGTGCAGGCTTATCCTCAACAGTTTGCTCTGCTCTAGTATTACGATCGCGTCGGTTCTTGTTGTCGTTGCGACGCTTGTCACCCTCATCACGTCGACCGTCTTCCCGGCGACCCTCTCCTCTGCGGTTACGGTTGCGGGTGTTTTGCTGACGGCCAGATTTAACGGCTGGCTTTTTCTCGCTTTCCTGCTCTTCGCTGCCACTAAACAGTGAACCAATGGCGGCAAACAGACGGGCAAAGAAACCTGGCTTGGATTCTTCTTTGGCCTTTTCCTCTTTAACAGCAGGCTTGGCTACTGGTGCACTTTCAGTGGGGGCAGAGAAACCTTTCAGCACTGGCTCAGGTGCCTGAGCGCGCTCAAGTTTACGAGGCTCGTACAGTTTGGCTTCAGGCTTTTCAACACGCTTGTAGCTGGCTTCTTCGATTTCATCGTCTTTGCGATGACGAATAACCTTGTATTCTGGCGTCATCATGTGCGGATCCGGGATCACGTACACTTCGACTTCGTGGCGCTGCTCGATGATGCGAATGGCTTTACGCTTTTCGTTGAGCAGGAAGGCGGCCACATCCACAGGCACGATGGCTTCTACCTGAGAAGTGTTGTCCTTGATGGCTTCTTCTTCCATCAGACGCAGAATCGACAGTGCCAACGACTCAGTACCACGGATGGTACCCTGACCATGACAGCGTGGGCAGATGTGCGCGGCGGATTCTTCCAGTGACGGACGCAGACGTTGACGGGACATTTCCATCAGACCGAAACGGCTGATACGGCCGAGCTGTACGCGAGCACGGTCCTGATGCACGGCATCACGCAGACGGTTTTCCACTTCGCGCTGATGGCGAACCGGTGTCATGTCAATAAAGTCAATAACAATCAGGCCGCCAAGGTCACGCAGGCGCAGCTGGCGGGCTATTTCGTCGGCGGCTTCCAGGTTGGTGTTCAGTGCCGTTTCTTCGATATCACCGCCCTTGGTGGCGCGGGCAGAGTTGATGTCGATAGAGGTCATGGCTTCGGTCGGGTCGATTACAATCGAGCCACCGGAGGGCAGACGCACTTCACGCTGGAACGCAGATTCGATTTGCGATTCAATCTGATAGTGAGTGAACAGCGGCACTTCAGCCTTATACTGTTTCACGCGCTCAACAAAGTCAGGACGTACAGTGGCGATATGCTGCTTGGCCTGTTCATAAATCTTTGGATGGTCAATCAGGATTTCACCCACATCGCGGCGCAGATAGTCACGAATGGCACGTACAATCACGTTACTTTCCTGATGGATAAGTCTCGGTGCCGGCAGTGTTTCTGAGGCTTCTTTGATAGCATCCCAGTGACGCAGCAGTACCTTGAGATCCCATTGCAATTCCGCGGCATCTTTACCCACACCAGCGGTTCGTACAATCAGCCCCATGCCGTTTGGCACTTCCAAATCAGCCATGGCTTCTTTGAGTTCGGTGCGCTCGTCACCCTCGATGCGGCGAGAAATACCACCGGCACGTGGGTTATTCGGCATCAATACCAGATAAGAGCCTGCCAGGCTGATAAAAGTGGTAAGCGCTGCGCCCTTGTTGCCACGTTCTTCTTTATCAATCTGAACAATGACTTCCTGACCTTCACTGACCACCTCTTTGATGTTAGGGCGGCCCTGGAAGGAATAACCTTTTGGGAAGTATTCGCGGGCGATTTCTTTCAGTGGCAGGAAGCCGTGACGCTCAACACCGTAATCAACAAAAGCGGCTTCGAGAGAGGGTTCTACGCGGGTAATCTTACCCTTGTAGATGTTGGCTTTTTTTTGTTCGTGACCTGGGCTTTCAATGTCCAAATCATAGAGTTGCTGCCCATCAACAAGGGCAACACGCAACTCTTCAGATTGAGTTGCGTTAATCAGCATACGTTTCATGGTGACGTCATTCTTCTTTAAATGGGTCACCGGTGTTATGAGTGGTGCATTCAGGGCCTGATCTTGAGCGCTACGTCTCACGACGACACATCAGGCAAGGGGGAGCGCATTACTGTAAGACGCAATCTCTGCGTGTCGCTTCCGATTTATGGCTTATTTTTTAATGATTACAAAAACAAGGAATTCGTTGTAAAACATCAACCAACCCCATAAATTCTTAAAATAACTTCCGTGAATGCCCAAACCGACTCTAATCATCCGGTGACTGGGTTTAGTCAATAATTCGATTCAGGGGTGTTTTCCACAGGAAACCATATAATAATGGTGGTGTATTGGGTTTGACCTGTCATGCCTGCCAAAACTGTGGCGATTACTCAGACAATGGTTTGCAACTCAATGAATTGCGACCCTTCAACCTTTAATTTTACCCTTGTGTTAACACCGTGCGGTTGCTGGTTTTGTGAACACATTATCCACTGTTAATCCCAATCCGCGAATGGAATATAGCAACAATCAAAATTTTCGGCAATGCAAAGCCACATTTAGCGCTACTTTGATGTACAATGCGCTGCGTTCCAGTCAGACGGTTTACCATGAATAAAGACACTTCCCCAACTCAGGTTCAGTTTATCAGCATCGACGAAGATGGTGCTGGTCAGCGTATTGATAATTTTTTGCTTGCAAAGCTTAAAGGTGTTCCCAAAAGCATGATTTATCGCATCGTCCGTAAAGGCGAAGTGCGGGTAAATAAAAAGCGGGTTAAACCTGAATATAAATTGGAAGCGGGCGATGAAGTCCGTGTGCCGCCGGTAAGAGTGGCGGAGAAAGACTACCGTACAGCGCCATCGGCCAACCTTAACCGGGTGGCACAGCTGGAAGAACGCATTTTATTTGAAGATAAACATCTCATCGTGCTTAACAAGCCTGCAGGGATTGCCGTCCATGGTGGCAGCGGGGTCGATTATGGTGTCATTGAGTCGCTGCGTGCCTTAAGACCCACCTGTAAATTTATGGAACTGGTGCACCGGCTTGATCGTGATACCAGCGGTGTGTTGCTGATAGCCAAAAAGCGCAAAGCCCTCAGGCACCTGCACGAGCAGCTCAGACAAAAGACCATGCATAAGCAATATCAGGCATTGGTCCGTGGCCAGTGGCAGGAGCATGACAGGGTCGTCAAGGCGCCGCTACTTAAAATCACTCTTAAATCCGGCGAGCGCATCGTCAGGGTAAACAGTGAAGGCAAACCCAGTGAAACCCGTTTTAAGGTACTTGGCCGCTATGAAGGCGCTACCCTCGTGGAAGCCAGTCCGGTGACAGGTCGTACGCATCAAATACGGGTTCACTGTCAATATCTGGGTCACCCTATTGCCTGCGATGAAAAGTACAGCGAGCAGAAGTTCGACGACAGTATGCGTGCCAAAGGACTAAGCCGCCTGTTCCTGCATGCCGCCCAGCTGACTTTTACCCATCCCGATACTGAGGTGGTTATGTCAGTACAGGCACCGCTGGATGTTGAACTTGTTAATTTGCTGAGTAACCTAGAGCAACTGAACTAATGCAGAAATTCGATCTGATCATTTTCGACTGGGATGGCACCTTAATGAATTCCATTGGAAAAATCATCGATTGCATGCAAGCGTTAGCGCGGGAACTGGATATACCCATTCCGTCAGAAAAAGCGGTGCGTGACGTGATTGGCCTGTCGATGCCTGAAGCCATGCGCGTTCTGTTTCCCAATGAGTCGGATGCGACCCGCCTTGGTTGGATTGACAAGTACCGTACCCATTATCTGGTTTTCAACGCGACACCGAGCCCGCTCTATGAAGGAGTGCCAGAGCTTCTCGCTGAGCTCAATGGCCGTGGTCATCAGCTCGCCATTGCCACCGGTAAGGCGAGGGCAGGGCTGGATCGAATTCTTAAGGAAACGGGTCTTGGTCCCTGGTTTCATGCCAGTCGCTGCGCCGATGAAACTCAGAGTAAGCCGCATCCACAAATGCTGCATGAACTGCTGATTGAGCTTGACGTTGCGCCTGAGCGTGCGGTGATGGTTGGTGATTCTGCGTTTGACTTACAGATGGCCAATAACACTGGTATCGCCTCTATCGGGGTAGATTATGGTACTCACGACAGGCAAACACTTCTGGCGACCAATCCATTGGGGGTGGTGTCACATCCACGTGAGATTTTGCAGTATTTATAAATCATTTTTGTTGTTGGTCTGGGATGTTTTCTTATCTGACCGATTATCTGATTAAGCATATTCCGGCCTGTCTTGGCAAATTCTGGCATTTGCCAAGACAATCCCGCCATCCGTACGACTCATACCAAGGCATATTTAGCAGCTAAGCGGTATTTACCAAAGTACATAGGATCAAAGTTTTTCTTCGCGCCACTCATCACTTTATTATTCTGTATGAGCTGCATACAAATGCCTAAAAATCCGTAAGTGAGCCAGGCAGCTTAAGGTTGATTGGTCGTCAAGCTAGCCGTTGTGCATATTGGCTTGATTTATGACACTGATTTTATATTGAAATACCCCTTATTTAGCCTCACCGTTTTTTGTAAAACGGATGATGGTGGTCCTTGAAAAAGACCGGCTCTTTCCCGGCAATTTTGGCATTACTAGGCATGCTGTTCTATAGACATCAACACCGAATACCCCATGTCCGAGAGTATTTCATTTAAGGCAATCAAAGGTAATCCTATCAGGGTGTTCGGATCTCGCCCCTCCAAACGACTAAAGAGACAGATCCCCAGTCCTTCGGCTTTGAAGCTGCCTGCACACCATAAGGGTTGTTCCGCGCGAACATAGGCTTCAATTTCAGCATCCGTCAGGTGCCGGAAGTGAACAACAAAGGGCTCGACCAAAGAATGACATTGTTTGGAGCGGGTGTCATAAACTGCCAGGGAAGTATAAAAGGTAACCGCCTGGCCACTTTGCGCTTTTAATTGGGCAATGGCTTTTTGTTCACTTAGGGGTTTACCAACAATTTTTTCATTAACAACAGCAACCTGATCAGAGCCAATGATAAGGGCATTATCAGGTACCTTATCAGCCAATGCTTTTGCCTTGGCGATGGCGAGTCGTTCAGTCAGAGCAGATGCAGATTCCTCTTTCAGAGGTGTTTCATCAACATCAGGAGCAATTGCCTGAAAGGGTAAGCCAAACTTTTCCAATAGTGACTTGCGGCTAACAGACGATGAAGCAAGGATCAACGGACGGATTTGAGCCATAATCAGCCATATTCTGGGGATAATAGGGATATCGATTGTCGCCAATGCAGACAATTGTAACAAGGCCGCAGAGGAAAATACCTTGGTCGCTGAAGATACATCTGCAAACGCTTCTATTTTAGCCACCCAGTGCTTGTACAGTACGGGGGGCTTGGGTAGAATTTTGCATCCGTCAATTACATGACCGGCGCAGGGAAGAAACCAATATCCCATTAGCGGAATTTGGCCGAAAATTTCTTTGACTCCGGCTTGTTGAAGCTTTAATATGCGCGCCTTATGCAAACAGTAAAGATACCGGTTTCGATCGATCCGATCCGTGCTGCGGCGAATCGCCTGAATTATCAGGGGATAATACCCAGCAAGGTGTTAAAACGATTGAGAGAATTGACAGCCGGCGACTGTTCCGATGTGACAGTGTCGTTGGAATGTGGTGTTGATTTACAGGGGATAGTCTACCTGAAAGGGACGGCTGTGACGGAGCTCACTCTGTTATGTCAACGTTGCATGACACTTTATACCACTGAGGTTACGGTCGACTTTTGTTTCAGTCCTTGCAGGACAGAAGCAGAAATCGATGAGCTCCCGGATGCGTATGACCCTATTGAGTGCGATGAAATTGGCGAAGTGCGTCTGCAGCAACTGGTCGAAGACGAGTTGATTTTGGCAATGCCCTTGATCCCTGCACATCAGAATGATGATTGTAATTTGGGTTCGCAGGATGTTGTCGTAGGCGAGATTGAAGCCGCTCAAGAGGAGCGTCCAAATCCGTTTGCAGTGTTAGAAAAACTGAAGAGCAAGTAATCCAGGAGACAGACAAATGGCTGTACAACAGAACAAAAAATCTCGTTCAAAGCGCGGTATGCGCCGTTCACATGACGCTCTGAGCACTGCTCAGCTGTCTGTAGACGCCACCAGCGGTGAACTGCACCTGCGTCACAACGTAACCGCTGACGGTTACTATCGTGGTAAGAAGGTTATCAACAAGTAATTGTTGAACCACTTATGACGAATCTGACGCTTGCGTTGGATGCGATGGGGGGCGATTACGGCCCCCAAGTCACGGTGCCTGCGGCAGTGCAGGCACTACGACTTCACTCCAAGCTGTCACTGATCCTTGTTGGTGACGAACAACAAATTTCTCCTCTCCTCGCTCATGCACACTCTCTGCTGAATGACCGTATTTCCATTGTGCATACCACCGAAGTGGTGCGTATGGACGATAAGCCTGCTACAGCCTTAAGAAAAGCTAAAAACAGTTCCATGCGTCTGGCCATTGAATTGGTGCGTGATGGGAAAGCCGATGCCTGCGTCAGCGCCGGTAACACTGGTGCTTTGATGGCCATGGCCAAAGTCATTTTAAAAACCTTACCCGGAGTCGACAGACCTGCCTTAGTAAGTTGCTTGCCCGCGGTGAGCGGTAAGCCTGTTTATCTTTTGGATCTTGGCGCCAATGTGCAGTGTGACTATGAAACCCTGTTTCAGTTTGCGGTAATGGGCACAGTACTGTGCGAAGCCGTGGAAAAAATTCCCCGCCCCAAGGTGGCGCTGCTCAATGTGGGCATTGAGGAATTTAAGGGTAATAGCGATGTCCAGCAGGCTGCGCAGCTATTGCAGCATACTCCTCAAATCAACTATGCCGGCTTTGTCGAAGGCGATGAAATCTACACTGGAAAGGTGGATGTCATTGTTTGTGACGGCTTTGTGGGCAACATCACGCTAAAAACCTCAGAAGGCATTGCCAGACTGCTGGTTCATCAATTAAAACAAGGCCTGACGCAAGGGTTTATCGTTCGGCTGCTCGCCCGCATGCTGGCGCCCCGTATACAGAAAGTGCTCAGTCAGATGAACCCCGACCACTATAACGGAGCAAGTCTGTTAGGATTGCGCGGGATAGTGGTAAAGAGCCACGGGAATGCAGACGAACACGCCTATATACAAGCAATTAGTCTTGCCTACACCGAGGCCAAACGTCGACTGCCTGAGATGATTAGTGATCGCCTCGAGTCGATTCTTTTAGATATCAATAGCTGATTTCTCCTTAAACTATGCATACAAAAATTCTTGGAACTGGCAGCTATCTGCCGGCTCAGGTGCGTAGCAATCAGGATCTGGAAAAAATGGTGGAAACCAGTGACCAGTGGATTGTTGAACGCACAGGTATTTCGGAACGCCGCATTGCTGCCATGGACGAGACTGTATCTACCATGGGTTACCAGGCCGCTTTGAAAGCCCTCGAAATGGCGGGTGTTCAAGCCGAAGAACTGGACATGATTGTCTGTGGCACAACCAGTGCAGCCAATGCGTTTCCGGCTGCGGCCTGTGAAATTCAGGCGCTGCTGGGCGTACACACCATTCCTGCCTTTGACGTGGCCGCAGCTTGCTCCGGTTTTGTTTACGCGCTGTCGGTTGCCGATCAGTTTGTGAAAACCGGTGCCGCCAAAAAGGTGCTGGTGATCGGCGCTGATGTGCTTTCGCGCCTGTGTGAGCCGGAAGACCGCACCACCATTATTCTTTTCGGCGATGGCGCCGGTGCCGCTGTTGTGGGTGCCAGTGACGAGCCGGGCATTATCAACACCCATATCTACGCTGATGGTCGTCAGGGCGATCTGCTTAAATGCGCGTTCCCGCCGCGTTTGGGTGAGTCTTCAGAAGCCGTGGGCTTTATGCAGATGAAAGGCAACGATGTATTCAAGGTTGCCGTGACACAGCTGTCCCACGTGGTGGAAGAAACCCTGCGCCTGAACAATGTGCAGAAGTCTGAAATTGACTGGCTGGTTCCCCATCAGGCGAATTTCCGCATTATTAACGCCACGGCCAGGAAGCTTGATATGAGCCTTGATAAGGTCGTGCTGACGCTGGCCAAGCACGGTAACACCTCAGCCGCCTCTGTGCCCATTGCTCTGGATGAAGCTGTACGTGATGGCCGTATTCAACGTGGCCAATTGCTGCTGCTGGAGGCCTTTGGTGCCGGTTTTGCCTGGGGCAGTGCGCTGGTGCGCTTCTAAATCCGTTTGGATTTCTGCTAGGCTTTTTACGCTTTTACTCAAAAAGGTTTAATAACAATGGATAAATTTGCCTTTGTATTTCCAGGGCAGGGCTCGCAGGCTGTTGGCATGCTGGCCGATCTTGCTGCCGAATTTCCTGTGGTCACTGAGACATTTGCCGAGGCGAGTGCCGCCCTTGGTTATGACCTGTGGGCTCTGGTGCAGGATGGCCCTGCCGAGCAGCTCAATCAAACCCAAAAAACCCAGCCTGCGCTGCTGACTGCAAGCGTGGCTATTTGGCGAGCCTATCAGGCCAGCGGCAAGCCGCAGCCTGCCGTGCTCGCTGGCCACAGCCTGGGTGAATACTCAGCGCTGGTGTGTGCCGGTGTTATTCAGTTTGCGGATGCCGTGAAGTTGGTTGAGCTGCGTGGTCAGTTGATGCAGGCCGCCGTGCCGGAAGGTACCGGCGCTATGTACGCCATTATTGGTCTGGATAACGATGCCATCGCTTCTGCCTGCGCCGAGTCTGCTCAGGGCGAAGTAGTGAGTCCGGTTAACTTCAACAGCCCTGGTCAGGTGGTGATTGCCGGTAATAAAGACGCCGTTGAGCGCGCTGCAGCTGCCTGTAAGGCTGCTGGCGCCAAAATGGCTGTGGCACTGCCTGTGAGCGTGCCTTCCCACTGCAGCCTGATGAAAGGCGCGGCCGATAAGCTCGCCGATGCCCTGGCTGCCATCGAATTCAGTGCACCTGCCATTCCGGTTATCAATAACGTAGATGTGCAGGCACCAAGCGACGTAGCCGCTATCCGCGATGCACTGGTGCGTCAGCTTTACTGCCCGGTTCGCTGGACCGAAACCGTTGAAGCCATGGCTGCCGACGGTATCACTCATCTGGTGGAGTGTGGCCCCGGCAAGGTGCTGACCGGCTTGGCCAAACGCATCAATAAATCTGTTTCTGCACAAGCGGTCAATGACGTAGCAAGCTTTGCTGCGCTGACCGAATAAAGGAGTTTTCCATGTCTGTATCTTTGGATCTGACCGGCAAGGTAGCCCTGGTTACCGGCGCCAGCCGTGGTATTGGTAAAGCCATCGCCGTGACGTTGGCCGAAGCGGGTGCCACTGTCGTGGGTACTGCCACCAGTGAGAAGGGCGCCGCCGCGATTTCTGATTATCTGGGTGACAAGGGGTTTGGCCTGGTACTTAACGTAACCAGCAGCGAATCCGTTGCCGAAATGTTTACCGCGATCAAAGAAAAAGCAGGGGATGTTGATATTCTGGTCAACAATGCTGGGATTACCCGTGACAACCTGCTGATGCGCATGAAAGACGACGAGTGGGAAGAGATCATCGATACCAACCTCACGTCACTGTACCGCCTGTCCAAGCCGGTGATGCGCAGCATGATGAAAAAGCGTCATGGCCGTATCATCAGCATTGGCTCAGTGGTGGGTACCATGGGTAACGCCGGTCAGGTAAACTACTCAGCTGCAAAAGCCGGTTTGATTGGATTTACAAAATCTCTCGCCAGAGAGGTTGCATCTCGTCAAATTACAGTTAATGCTATTGCTCCTGGATTTATCCAGACTGACATGACCGACGAGCTGACGCCTGAGCAGCAGCAAGGCATCATGTCACAGGTGCCGATGGAAAGATTGGGACAGGCTCAGGAAATTGCCAATGCCGTCCTGTTCCTTGCCTCGGACGCTGCCGCTTACATCACGGGTGAAACCCTGCATGTAAACGGCGGAATGTACATGGTTTAAGGGCGAATGGCAGGGAACTGTCGCGTTTGGGTAGCGATAGGCTGGCGGACTTTGATTTTCGTGGTTAGACCACAAAATCGGGGCTTGCAATGTCAGCCAGATCGAATAAACTACTCGCAATCTTACGCAAGTGCGTAATTTGAATAGGAAAGAAAACTAATGAGCAACATCGAAGAACGTGTAAAGAAAATCATCGTTGAGCAACTGGGCGTTAAAGAAGAAGACGTTAAACCATCTGCCTCTTTCGTAGACGATCTGGGTGCCGATTCTCTGGACACTGTTGAGTTGGTAATGGCTCTGGAAGAAGAGTTTGACACCGAGATCCCTGATGAAGAAGCTGAGAAGATCACCACTGTTCAGGCAGCGATCGACTACGTTTCCAAGAATCAGTAATACTGAATTCCAGAAAACAGGCGGCTTATAAGGCCGCCTGTTTTTGTTTGGGCGCCGGAATTTTCTGCTGGTTGTACCAGCCTCCCTTTGGATTGCCATCTGGCTCACTCCGGCGCACCTTGGGCTTTAACATACAGTTATGAAAGGTGGCTCCTGTGACAAAACGTCGCGTTGTGATAACCGGTCTTGGACTGGTAACCCCTGTCGGCAATGATGTTGACTCAACCTGGAAGGCGCTGCTGGCCGGCAAGAGTGGTGTTGCCCCCATCACCAAGTTTGACGCCAGTGAATTTGCGACACGCTTCAGTGCATCGGTTAAAGATTTCGATGTGGAGCAATATCTGTCCAAAAAAGATGCCCGTAAGATGGATCTCTTTATCCAATACGGCATGGCTGCTGGCATTCAGGCCATTCGTGACGCCGGCCTCGATATGGACAAAGAAGACCCAACCCGTGTAGGTACCGCTATTGGCGCTGGCATGGGCGGTATGTGGCTGATAGAAGCCGGGCACTCGGCGCTGATGGCCGGCGGCCCCCGCAAGATTTCTCCCTTCTTTGTTCCCAGCACCATCATCAACATGATTGCCGGTCACCTGTCTATCATGTACGGCATGCGCGGCCCCAACTTTGCTGTCACCACGGCCTGTACCACAGGTGTACACAACATCGGATTTGCCGCCCGCTCTATCGCCTATGGTGATGCTGACGTGATGGTAGCCGGTGGTGCCGAAGACGTGACCTGTCCACTGGGAGTTGGTGGTTTTAACGCTGCCAAGGCGCTCTCAACCCGCAACGATGACCCACAAGCGGCCAGCCGCCCATGGGATCGCGACCGCGATGGTTTTGTGATTGGTGACGGTGCAGGTGTGCTGGTGATGGAAGAGTACGAGCACGCCAAGGCCCGCGGTGCCAAGATATACGCCGAGCTGGTTGGGTTTGGTATGAGCGGTGATGCGTTCCACATGACCTCACCTCCGGAAGATGGCGCCGGTGCCGCGCTGGCCATGACCAATGCCCTTAAAGACAGTGGTCTTTCACTGGAGTCCATTGGCTACATCAATGCTCACGGTACTTCTACACCTGCCGGTGACAAGGCCGAAGCGGCTGCGGTCAAATCCGTGTTTGGTGAGCACGCTTACAAACTCATGGTCAGCTCTACTAAGTCGATGACTGGCCACCTGCTGGGCGCTGCCGGTGCTGTGGAGGCTATTTTTACGGTACTGGCGCTGAAAGATGGCGCTGTGCCGCCAACCATCAATCTGGATAACCCGGATGAAGGCTGCGATCTTGACTTTGTGCCACACGAGGCCCGTCAGACCAGCTTTGAGTATGCGCTGTGTAACTCATTCGGTTTTGGTGGCACCAATGGCTCGCTGCTGCTGAAAAAGATGTAACACACCAGTCTAAATGGTTACTTAAGGCGCCGGGACGTTTCGTTTCTGCGCCTTTTCTTTTTGTTGGCGCATTCACGCGCTTACACTTTTGGCGTAAGCTTAAATCACTTAAACAAGATAGGGTTACACCATGGCCGGACAAGACAGGCACCTGACCTTACGTTTTCTCGCAGAGCCAGCCGATGTAAATTTCGGGGGTAAGGTTCACGGCGGTGCTGTGATGAAGTGGATTGACCTTGCAGCCTACGCCTGCGCGGCAGGGTGGAGCGGCAAATATTGCATTACTGCCTATGCCGGTGGCATTCGCTTCGTTAAACCGATCCACGTGGGCAATATCGTTGAGGTGAGTGCCAAGGTGATTTACACCGGCAACAGCTCGATGCATATCGGCATTGATGTGCGGGCAGGGGATCCCAAGGTGTCTGAGCGCCAGCTGACCACCCACTGTATTGTGATCATGGTAGCGGTGGATGATGCGGGCAATCCAACCCCTGTACCGGAATGGGTTCCCCAGACGGAAGAGGACAAGGCGCTTAGAGAGTCTGCCATTCTGCTGATGGATATGCGCAAAAAGATTGGTGCCGAAATGGCTGCCCACGTCACCCCCTGAACAGAGTCATACAATTATAAATATGAGCCCCGGTAACGGGGCGCTGTGCTTATGTCTGAAACTTCTTATTACCTCGCTTTTGACTACGGAACTCAAAGTACCCGCGCGCTGGTGTTCGATCGTCGTGGCAATTCCATTGCCAGTGCAGCAGTCGTTAATGAGAACTGTAAAGCTGGCCAGACTGCAAATGCTGCCGTGCAAAGCGGTGATTATTGTTACGGACAACTGATTGCTGCCTGTCGTAAGCTCTTTGCTGAACATACCTTAAGCCCAGAACAAATCATTGCGGTGACGCTGACTACCCAAAGAGCCTGTACTTTGCTGATGGACGATAAAGGCAAGGCGAATTCTGATGTGTTTATGTGGTCAGACAGACGCATGGTGACAGGTGAGTTGTCCCCCATGGGTTGGCATTACAGGGTAGGATTTTGGTTTAGTGGTATGACAGGACGTATCGACTATTTGCGCAGGGCGGCCAAAATCAATCTGATGCGTGAGCTCTTTCCCGGTAAGGTCGATGCAAGCGATAAGATTGGCCTCTTGAGTGGTTATCTTCTCACCCGCCTCAGCGGCAAGCTGGTCGATTCAACCGCATCGCAAGTAGCCTATTTGCCGTTTGATTATCGACGTCGAGCTTTTGCCTCACCCCGCAGTTGGCGTTGGCAGGCACTTGGATGCCGGCCTTCGCAGATGTTGCCGCTGATCGATGCGGCCAGACGCGTTGGCAATATTACAGAAGGTTTTGCCGAGCTGACCGGACTCAGACCCGGTACTGCTTTAATCAGTGCAGGTGCTGATAAAGCCTGTGAGGCTTATGCTAACGGTGCAGGCGAGAGTGGTCTGTTATCACTAAGCCTTGGCAGCGCAGCAACAGTTACCCTGGGAAGCAAGCGCTATTTCGAGGTATTCAGATATGCGCCAGCTTTCCCGGGACTTGAGCCTGACAGTTTTATGCCTGAAGTGCAGCTTGAGCGGGGATTCTGGTTGTTGTCATGGGCGCTGCAGGAATTTGGTGCCAGTGACAAAGAAGAAGCAAAAAGACTTGGGCTTAGCACTGAAGCCTATGTGATGGATGCTATCGCGCGTATCTCGCCGGGTGCTGATGGCCTGATGCTTTGTCCCTATTGGGCCCAAGGGGTGATTTATCCGGGGCCAGAGGCAAGCGGGATCATGGCGGGATTTCGACCTGATCACACCCGGGCTCATCTTTACCGGGCGTTAATAGAAGGGGTGTTGATGACTCTTGAGCGGGGTGCAAAAAGGCTTGTGGCTAAATCGGGTATACCTGTGAGCTTAATTCGGGTAAGTGGCGGTGGAAGTCAGTCTGACTTGGTCATGCAGCTTGCGGCTGATATTTTCAACTGCCCAACCGAGCGCTTAAACGTGCGGGAAGGCTCTGGTCTGGGAGCCGCCATGTGTGCAGCCGTGGCCATGGGCGACTATCCAGACCTCGCCAGTGCCAGGTTGAATATGGCAAAATCAGCCCGTCGTTTTGAGCCAGACCCGGCCAATGTAGAGTGCTACCGGCAACTATCAAAACGACATCAACGCCTGTACCCGGCGCTAAAATCATTATTCAAAACACGCTGAAAGCGAGACACGAAGGGAAGAACAATGGCAAAAGTGGCATTTCTCGGCTTGGGGGTGATGGGTTATCCCATGGCCGGACATTTAGTCAAGGCCGGTCACCAGGTGACTGTATATAACCGGACTTCCGCCAAGGCTGAAGCCTGGATAAAGCAATTTGGCGGTGCCATGGCGCTTACACCCAAATTGGCTGCAGAGGGGCAGGATATTGTTTTTACCTGTGTTGGCAATGATAAGGACTTGCATCAAGTGGTGCTGGGCGATGATGGTGTTATCCATGGTCTCAAGGTCGGCGCAGTGCTCGTTGACCACACCACAGCATCGGCCGACATAGCCCGTGAGATAGGCTCTGCGCTGAACGCTCAAGGTTTTGGCTTTATCGATGCCCCAGTCTCCGGCGGTCAGGCCGGCGCCGAAAATGGCGTGCTGACCGTGATGGCAGGTGGCGATGAAGCCGTGTTTAATCAGGTGAAAGACATCATCATGAGCTATGCCCGCTGCGCCGAGCGTTTGGGCGAAACCGGCGCTGGTCAGCTCACTAAGATGGTTAATCAAATCTGTATCGCCGGTGTGGTGCAGGGACTGGCCGAAGCGCTGCACTTTGCCCGCAGTGCAGGCCTTGATGGCGAAAAGGTGGTGGAAGTTATCAGTAAAGGCGCGGCCCAGAGCTGGCAAATGGAAAACCGCTACAAATCCATGTGGGCCGGTGAGTATAACTTTGGTTTTGCCATCGATTGGATGCGCAAAGATTTGGGCATTGCGCTGGAAGAAGCACGCCGTAATGGCTCCCACCTTCCGCTGACAGCTTTGGTGGATCAGTTCTACTCAGAGGTGCAGGCCATGGGCGGTAATCGTTGGGATACATCAAGCCTCATGGCACGGCTTGAGAAAAACCGTAAATAGCCCGCTATCCCAATAAGAAAAGCCCGCCGATGGCGGGCTTTTTATCGATATCTATTCTGATACTAAACAGGGTCAACAACCAAGTGCTCAAGCTCAACGGCGGCGACTGCGTGCAGCGCGTCCATTGTGGCACCAACAAGGGAAATTTTGCCCTGAGAGGATTCAATCAAAATTGCCCGCCTGATGTCAGAGAAATCTCGATTGTGTCGAACCAATGCCGATAAAGCCATTTGCATGGGCAGCATCGAGGGATTAAAGGCAGCATTTTCTGCATAACGACCACAAAAGCTGGCACCATCTTCGGTTTCCAGTAATACCGCAGCATGGCACTGGCTGTAAGGCGCGTATGATAAGCTTGCATGATCGAGAGCTTCAATCAGCAGAGGGTCATCACTTTCCAGCTCAAGTTCTGTCTGCTGCTTTGCCAGCAGGGGAGTTTGGATGTTTAAATCTGCAGGTCCAAAAGCATACGGTAAATAATGTGATAAGGCGGCGGTGTCTTGTCCGGGCAGGTGAATACGAATGGCCTGACCGTCAATAAGCTCGTTCATAAATTGTCGGCAGTGGCCACAGGGGCTTGCGTTTACAATGATGTCGCTGATGTGGGTCTCACCGGATAACCAGGCATGACTGATGGCGCTTTGTTCTGCATGGACTGAATGGAACAGCGCTTCACCCTGAAGCTCAAGGTTGGCGCCCATGTAAAAGTCGCCGCCGCTGCCTACTGCAATGGCACCCACATAAAAATCACTCACAGGTGGTTTTGCCAGTGCAGCCGCGATAGGCAGTAATGCCAATCCCAGCCCATGACTATCGAGACCGGAAATGTCACTCAGATGTTTTACTTGCTGTGCATCCAAATGACCGCAAAAATGCTCTCCCAACATAGGGATAAGCGCATCGGCAAGCGTCTTGGGCAGTTCATTAATCCGGCGGACAAATCTGTCTTGCATGGCCGTTTCCTTCATTGTTAATTTTGCTGACTGACAGTTTAGTCATTCTGTTACAACTAAAATGGGATATGAGTCCCAAATCCACCGACGCTGACCTTAAAGTGACTGCAGGTATTGACACAAAGCGCCAAGCAATTTTTGTTTTTTTTCATCCTTGGCAGTTTCTTCAAGCAGGTTTTCCAGTCGGATAACGTAATCCGGGGAGCTCAGGCGGCTCTGACAAAATTCACGCCAGCGCAGACTTTCATCATAGGACAAGGTGAGAGGGTAGTTGCGGGCGCGGTAACGAAACAGCATTTCGGGCAGTCGCTGATCATCGAATTGTAATTCAAGTGCCGCCAGATGTTCCGGGGCCGTGGCGCGGATTATGTCCATTTTGGCGCGATCGGCTGGACTGAAAAAGCCGCCAGAGTAAAGCATGTAGTCTGGGTCTGAGTTTCGCAATTCCGACTCATCGTCAAACAGTAACGTCAGTTTTTCTCGAATTTCCGGATGCTGTTTTAAGCGCTTGTATTGCTCGCGGGCGAAGCCTTTATCTATGCCGAGCCTCTCAGCGTTGGCGTCATCCAGGGTTTTGGCCGTGGCTATAAAAGGGCATTTGTTAAGGTGAATTTGTTTAACTGGTACTGGCAGTTCATCAGGAGAAAGATCTTCCCGTTTGGTGTACAGACGGGTGCGCAGCGCGTCCACATCCAGTTCAATCAAGGGTTGAATGTCCATGGCCAGGTTTACACAAATCACCGCGTTTTTATTGCGCATGTTATGGGCGACGGGGGCTATGAGGGTTGCACAGCCCTGAGTTGCGGGAATTTTGGAACTGACATGCACCAAGGGTTGCATGCCTAGCACGTCTATTTGTTCCGCAACCGCTTGCTTGCGCCGCAGGCGAAAATAGTAGTCGTACAGTTTGGGCTGCTTCTCTTTGATTAGCCTGGCCAGCGCAATGGTTGCATAGACGTCGGACATGGCATCGTGGGCTTTGTCGTGGCCAAGTCCATTGGCAGCGGTCAGATGCTCAAGCTTAAAACTTGGTGACCCATCTTCCTTGGTTGGCCATTCAATGCCTTCAGGGCGCAGGGCATAGCAGGCTCGTACCAGGTCGATAATATCCCAGCGGGAGTTACCCTGTTGCCACTCGCGGGCGTAGGGGTCGATAAAGTTACGGTAAAAGCCATATCGGGTCACTTCATCGTCAAACCGCAACGAGTTATAACCGGCTACGCAGGTATTGGGTCTGCTGAAAATTCCGTGGATGCGACCCATAAATTCGGTTTCAGGCAAACCTTGTCGGTTGGTAAGTTGCGGCGTGATACCTGTAATAAGAATGGCTTCAGGCGAAGGCAGGTAGTCAGGGGCGACGCGGCAATAAAAGGTTTCGGGTTCCTCGATGATATTCAGATCCAGGTCCGTTCTGACACCGGCGAATTGTGCGGGTCTGTCCTTGGCTGGAGTGGCTCCAAAAGTTTCGTAGTCGTGCCAAAAAATTGAAGGCTGGATGTAATGCTCCATCGGGAGGTCTCTGTCCTTATTCATTGAACCCGTATCTTATCACCTGTTGAAGCATAATCACGTCCTGTACCGGATTAAGCGTGCTTGTTGGCTGAATATACGCCAAAGTTTGAGCTTTCGCAGTATTCGGCGCTGAAAGGGGATGAATGCAGATGTTATCGGGAGTAAAATGCATCGCCAGCAAAAGGATTTATGTATGTTTAGTCAGTTTTACCGCCTGCCAGAAATACTTGATGTCAGTCAGTCTTCCCGGGTCATTATCAGTTTGTCAAAAGATGTCAGCGATTATGTGCTGATGCAGGCGATTCGTGCGCCGCTGCTTGAACTTGTTGTTGTAAACGCCGGGGTAAAGGGCGAGTGGCTGCTAAGGCTTCAGGCTGGATTCAACTGTTCACCCTACGCAGAGACCTGTGTCACCGGTAATCGCCCTGATCAGGCATCTGTGCTGGAACGAACTGTTGGACAGGGTGTAAGGCTTTATACTTGTAGTTCAAGAGCGCCAGCTCGATTGATTGAAAGGCTCAGGCGTGGTCTTTTAATTTCTTTTGCACCCGCCAATGACAATAAACTGACTATCTGGTTGGAAACTGATGGTGACTTTGAGCTGGTGAAATTAGAAACTGATCTCAGGTTGTCGCAAGACCCTGAGGTACTGCAAACCGCCAAATCGGTACTGGCACGGGAACCGGAATACGGAGTCCATAGTGCCTCACTAGCGATATTGATTACCGAACTTGAACAGGCTCGTCGTGAACTGCATGAATATCTTAGCGGTTCTGACAAGCATCCGGGATTGACCGCTGAGGCGCTGAGGCTGGAGCCCATGCTTGCTCAGCGGCGTCAGTGGCTGCTTCGACAATACGCATCCAGCCAGGAGCGTCACCCTCTGGGAGTGAGTGCAAATGACGTAGGCTGTGATACCGAGAAACTAAAACGTCTGCTCACTTGCTATGAACTACTGTCACCGCCAGATGTAAATGCCATGGTGCATGCCATCGCTGCGGAAGAATAATTGCGGAGTGTGTTTTGCCAGAACAACAGTCACAGCTTTTGGATCCATCACAGCATAACAGCGGTTTTATTTGTCCTTTGTGTTCTCTGCCATTGAAAGCCGAGGCAAACTCTCTGGTATGCGACAAAAATCATCGTTTCGACAGGGCGAAAGAAGGTTACGTTAACCTGTTGCCGGTACAGAAAAAGCGCTCCAGAGATCCGGGTGACAACAAAGAAATGATGCAGGCCCGAAGGCGATTTCTTGAGGCTGGTTTTTATCAACCCCTGAGTGACCGGGTAAATGCACTTGCTACTTCCTTGGCACAACCAGTAAAACGATTATTGGATTTGGGCTGTGGAGAAGGTTATTACACGGCGAGACTTGCGAATGCTTTTAGGGAAGAGTTAGTCACTGATGCCGTTGGTATTCAAACCTATGGGCTGGATATTTCCCGCGCAGCGCTCAGGGTGGCAGCCAAACAATATCCTGATATTCGTTTTTGCGTGGCCAGCAGTTTTGATACACCATTTAACAGTGGTTTTTTCGATTTTGTTTTACGAATCTATGCACCATCAAAGAGTGAGGAACTGGCCAGAATAGTAGCTCCGGGTGGCTATCTGCTGACAGTGTCGGCTGGTCCTATGCATCACTTTGCCGTAAAAAAGCGGATTTATGAGACGCCTCGGCTACATGAAGACAAGAATGAATGGCTTGCTGGCTTTGAGCCTGTCCACAGTGAGAGATTACAATGGCAGCTTGAATTGACGGAACCTGAGCACATTTTAGCGTTTCTGGAAATGACTCCCTACGCCTGGAAATTTACTCCAGAGGCAAAAATCGCGCTTGCAGCCAAGCCTTTTTCCTGTGAGTTGGATTTTCGGATAAATTTACAGCGGCGAATTACACAAAACCTGTAAATAGAATGGCTTGCCATGGGCTTGAACTATCTCACCAATGGTATGGTGTGCGGTATTCGGGCAAATTTAAGAAATTTAAGTAAAAAATCGGTGCATCAGGCTCATTGGTATGTTGACTTATACCCTAGATAGTTTATAGTCGATGAAGCTTGAAGGTTGGATTTATTTTGTGTTCCGCACGACCCGTTAGTCCTGTAAACATTAAGTAATACCGGCTTTTCCCGCTCCACCGCCATAATTGGCAATTGTTTAAATATTTAATGTTACAGGATACGCATATGTCTCAAGTGACTGGTGTAGTTAAGTGGTTCAACGCCGACAAGGGTTTTGGTTTCATCGCTCAGGAAGCTGGCCCAGATGTGTTTGTTCACTTCCGCGCCATCAACACTGACGGTTTCAAGACTCTGGACGAAGGTCAGAAGGTGTCTTTCACCGTGACTCAGGGTCAGAAAGGTCCTCAGGCTGAGAACGTAACCGTTATCGGTTAATTCTCCAAAGAGATGTAATAAAGCCGTGGCAATTGCCGCGGCTTTTTTGTATCTGGATTTTCAAGATTGTTGTGTTCGATGGTCTTGGTTATCGGTTGCCGTCGATTATCTGAGGAAGGGTTTGTGTCCTGTATGGCTTAATGTTTGTCTGATTGGTAATGCTTGGATGTGTTGAATAGCTTTGTCAGTCTGGTTATCAGCGATACAGTCTTTTGGTCTTTTTTCTTCTCCTTAAATTAATATCCTCAGGTATACCGGATCAAAGTCTTGCTCAAGGGTGTTTCTCAAACACAAAAAAAGCACCCTGCAGGGTGCCTTTTTATCCAGGAAAAGTGTCATTTGATGAATGCCAGCGATTCTGCAATTCTATGCATTATGAGAAAAGCTTGTCCTCAAGGCTTTTGCCATTCAACAGCTGCCTGTACTTCACCCCTTCAGTGGCCATAAGGCCCAGCAGCGCCTGTTCCAGTTGGTAAGGCGTCTCAGCAGCCACCTGATAACCAATAATGAACTCTCGTCCATTCTGCTGTGATTTTACATTGGCTACGCCGGCAAGCGCTGCCAATTTGCCTGCGAATGCCTCATCGGCGCCATTTTGCAGACTGAGGGTAAGGTAGCGCTCGTCAGTGTCGGATTTAATCGACAGCGACTGGCTGAGCTTGCCTTTGTCGAGGTAGAGCACTGTATCGCAAAGTCTTTCCAGTTCTTCAAGGTTATGGGATGAGATAAGAAAGGTGGTCTTGTCTCCTGCGTGGGCGATAAGCTCTCGAATGCCACGGGCGTTGGCGGGGTCCAGGCCGGCCGTGGGTTCATCCAGCAATACCAGTTCAGGGCTGCCAATCAGCGCCTGAGCGATGGCAACGCGTTTACCCATACCATGGCTTAGCGCAGTGGGCTTGTGATTGCTGGCTTCCACAAGTTGTACCAACTCAAGCACCCGCTGGGTTTCCATTTTCGCGGATTTCGCGCTGAAGCCCTGCAATTTGGCAAAGAAGCTCAGCTGCTGGCCCACGGTAAAGTTAGGGTCGAGCAGCGCATCCTGTGGCAGAGCACTAACCCTGCCAAGCAAGCCGCGATGACCCGGTGGCAGGCCAAGAATATGAATACTGCCTGCGTCTGGCTGAATGTAGCCACACATCAGGCTCATCAGGGTCGTTTTACCGGCGCCATTTGGGCCTACCAGTGCTACCGGGGCGCCGGCGCTAACTTCAAGTGTGACCGCGTCCAGCGCGGTCTTGCTGCCATAGTGTTTGGTCAGCTTGTCGGTCACAATCAGGTTCACAGTGCGCTCCTTCTCATATACACCAGTCCCAGTCCGAGCAGCACTGCGGTTTGGATAAGTGGCAGTGGCGAGTGAAGCAGGGCGCCTGCGGGGGTATTGTCTACCAGGTTGTCAATCTGACTGCCTGGCAACAGCCAGTCAATGGCAGGCAATCCCGGTACGTAATAAGCCACCAGGGCGGCAGCGATTTTAATCACACACCAAATCAACACGGCAAACAGCGTAGCCTGTCTGGCGCTGGACGCATACAGCGACAACAGTGCCATCATGGCGACGTAGGGCAGGATCACAATCAGCAGGTTGAGCAGGACCAGCACCCCATCGGTAATGGCTACGCCCACCAGATCGGTGTCGCGAACCATGGTCAGCAGCAAGGTCGCCACGCCCGCAGTGATGATATATGCGCTTTGCAGTAAGGTTTGCCCCAACACCCTGCCAAAGAACAGCGCGTCGCGTCCGCTGCGCTGCACCAAAAAGCGGAAGGTTTTGCGGCTTTTATCCGAGGCGAACTGATCAGCACTGCTTAAAATGGCAAATAACGGGAACCAGTAGAGGCTTATCACCCAAAAAAGCGCAAGTTCCGCTACATCCCAATTCAGCAGGTATTTGGGACTGACAACCCCAAGCAAGTCGGTCAACATACTGCGCATATGCGGATCGGCCAGATACTTGGCGGCGCCGCGAATGGGGTAATACAGAATAAGCCCCCACACCAAACAGTAGGCGATAAGGGCTATCAGCCCCCGAAAGTTAAAAAAGCCCTTAATGACTTCCTGTCTGGCAATGAGCCACACATGGGTCAGGGCGCCCGGCTGAGCGGGGGCATTGGATGACATGGTAACGTCCTGTTTTTATGTAAAGTACTAGTTTTCGAGTGCATCGAGACGCGACTCGAGGGCGGCGATGCGCGCTTCGAGGGCGGCAATTCGTTCATCATTGTCGGTGCTGGCTGCTTGGGATGAACTGGCCACGGAAAAGGGGGCACTGCCAGCGCTGGTAACAATTGCCTCGCTCTCTTCCAGAATAAGCAGAGCAAACCGACTTTCACGTTTACCGGGTTCACGGGCAAGTTGCGTCATCAAGGGCGTGTCCCGACCAGCGAGGGCTGCGAGGGTGCGTTCTACTTCCTGAATATCTTTGAATTCGTGCTGACGCCCGGCGCGGGTGCGCAGTTCGCCTGGTGTTTGAGGGCCGCGAAGCAGCAACAGGGCCACCACGGCGGTTTCGGCTTTACTTAGCTGCAGATCAGAAAATTCGGTGTTGCAGAATCTGTGCTTGTATTTCATTACGCGGCTGCCAAAGCCGGACTGATCGCTTACCAGCCGCTTTTTCGCGAGATTGTCCAGACCTGCCTGCACATCGGATTCAGACAGGTCCATAACGGGATCGCGGCTGGTTTTTTGATTGCAGGCCAAGGTAAGTGCATTAAGTGACAGGGGGTATTGATCTGGTGTGGTGACTTCTTTTTCTAAAAGACATCCGATTATTCTGGCTTCGATAGCGCTGAGTAGCATGCAAATCTCCTTGTAAATCTTTGACCTGTTATATCAAAGACACCGGAGCTTGCCCATAGGCAACGCATTTTGTTACCAGATAAAAAATGCGGTGAATAGTCACCGCATATTTTCTGACCCGGCAAACATCGGCGTTAACTTAAATAGATGCCGTTATTCTCGATACGGAGCTTGCCTTGTTTAAACAGGCCACCAATGCTCTTTTTAAAGGCCTTTTTGCTCATACCGAGCTCAGCATAAATCACATCGGCATCGGTCTTGTCACCAAGTGGCAGGAACCCTCCGGCAGCAGCGAGTTTTTTCAGAATATGCGCTGAGTGGGCATCGAGCTCATCTTTAGTACCTTTGTTAAGCACGAGATCTATTTTTCCGTCTTGGCGAACCTGCTTAATGAAGCCTTTGATTTTGTTCCCGGCACGCAATGGCTTGAACACATCGCTTTGATGGATAAGGCCCCAGTGGCGGTTTTCGATAATCGCCTTGTAGCCCAAATCGGTGCGTCCGGCGATAGTCAGCTTCACTTCCTGGCCTGGTTTATAGAACGCTGGGGTTTTATCAAGGAATTTGTCCAGCTTAGCCGAGGCAACAATGCGATCGTCGGCGCGGTTGATGTGCAGATGCACCAACTGATATTTGCCTTCTTCCGGTGGCCTGGTTTGCTCGGCAAAGGGCAGCAGCAAATCTTTATCCAGTCCCCAATCGAGGAAGGCACCGACACGGCTCACCGAAACAATTTTCAGGTTGGCAAATTCGCCCACCTGCGCCAGTGGCTTTTGGGTGGTGGCGATGGGGGTATCTTCGGAGTCCAGATACAGAAATACCTCCAGCTCCTGACCTACTTCCAGGCCGGCGGGGGCGAACTTGTTGGGCAGGAGAACCTGGCCAAGTTCTCCTGCGTTAAGGTAAAAGCCGAAATTGACCTGTTTAACTACCGGCAGGCGGCAGGTTTTTCCTAACTGGATCATGAAGTACCTAAAATCTGACTATGAATTATCTTGCCGGCTGATTATATCCCAATCGTCGTGATTTGGCTTGCCGGACTTTAGGCTTGTCCCGCGATTATTTTTGATACATTTGCTATTAAAAAATATTGAACACCCATATAGGCTCCTTTATGGATTTTTAAGGTTATCTAGCTGAATCTGCTAAATATTCTAGTGTTTTATTACCCGCTTTGTCAGTGCGGATGTAGTATATTCTGTAACTGCGTTCACAAATCCCAATTCTTGCTTGCAATCTTGGTTTTTGCAGGGTTTAATTGCGCCGTTTTCGGCTAATAGCCCGAGCTTTATTGCCTGTTATCTAACAGGTCTTTTCTTCAACGAAGGTGTTTGAATGGATCTACACCGCAGCGCCCACAAGAAGGCGGTTGCGGCGGTTAGGGAGTTGGCTTATGTACTATCATTTGCTGTCTGCACATTGCCTAAAATTGGCATCCTGCCTGACCCAGGATTTGGTTAACGTTGATACTGACGTGAAACACCTTACACTCATCCGCATCAATTCCGGCCGCGAAGAGGCCAATAGTCTCCAGTAAGCCGGTTTTTTTGACCATTCGGCTTGTCGTTTCCGGCGTTTCCATCGAAATGGCCGGTTGAGCGCATTCTACACTTGTTATACCGACACAATCGGAACCTTGATACATGCAAGACAATACGCTTTATTTCGAAACACTGCACAGCAGTTATGGCCAATATTTCGAGATAGATAAATTGCTTTACGAACAGAAAACCGACCAGTGGCACCTGTCGATTTTTGAAAACGCCCGCTTTGGCCGGGTGATGGCGCTCAATGGCGCTATTCAAACCACGGAAGCAGATGAATTTGTCTATCACGAAATGCTGACCCACGTGCCGGTTTTGGCCCATGGCAAGGTAAAAAGCCTGCTTATCATTGGTGGTGGTGATGGTGGTATATTGCGCGAAGTGGTGAAACACAAAGCTATTGAGCGTATCGTGATGGTTGAGATTGATGGTGCCGTGGTGGATATGTGTAAATCCTGGCTGCCAAACCACTCGGCTGGAGCTTACGATGACCCGCGTGTTGAGCTGGTTATCGCCGATGGCATGGACTACGTTGCCACAACTGAGGCTTGCTTTGATGTGATTATTTCCGACTGTACCGATCCGGTTGGCCCCGGTGAGGTGCTGTTCAGCTCTGATTTTTACGCAGGCTGCAAGCGCTGCTTAAATGATGGCGGTATTTTTGTGGCCCAGAATGGTGTGCCTTTTATGCAGGTTGAATCCTTGCAGGACACTGTGCGTCGCATGAGCAGTTATTCCCGGGAGTGCTGGTTTTATACTGCTGCTGTTCCCACTTACATTGGTGGAACCATGGCGTTTGCGTGGGCTACCGACAATCTGGAGGCGCGTAAGCTTGAGCTTGCAACCCTCGAGGCGCGTTTTAACGAGTCTGGCATCAGTACCCGTTACTACACGCCGGCTTTGCATCAGGCAAGCTTCGTTTTGCCAAAATATGTCGAACAGGCGATCCGGTCAGCCATGACCGTGACCGCATAAACTCTCTCTTTTTATAGGCACAATTGAGATGAACGAATGGTCTATTGATGACGCCCGCGCCGGGTACAACGTTGCCCACTGGAGCCAGGGTTTTTACGGGATTAGCGACGAGGGTGAGGTCACTGTCTCGCCGGATCCTAAAAATCCCTCTCACAAGATTGGTTTGAATGCGCTGGCCAAAGACATGGTGAAAGCCGGTGTGAGCCTGCCTGTGCTGGTGCGCTTCCCACAAATTCTGCACCACAGAGTGGATCACCTGTGCCAGATGTTCAATCAGGCCATTCAGAAATACGAATATCAGGCGGATTATCTGCTGGTGTATCCCATTAAGGTGAACCAACAGCAGACAGTGGTTGAAGAAATTCTGGCCAGTCAGGTGAGCAAAACCGTGCCTCAGCTGGGTCTGGAAGCCGGCAGTAAGCCAGAGCTGATGGCGGTACTTGCCATGGCGCAAAAGGCCAGCTCTGTGATTGTCTGTAACGGTTACAAGGACAAAGAATACATTCGTCTGGCGCTCATTGGTGAGAAGCTGGGGCACAGTGTTTACATTGTGCTCGAGAAAATGTCCGAGCTGCAGATGGTGCTGGATGAGTCCAAGAAGCTTGGTGTTACACCACGTCTGGGTCTGCGTGCCCGTCTGGCGTTCCAGGGCAAGGGCAAGTGGCAGGCGAGTGGCGGTGAGAAGTCCAAGTTTGGCCTTTCTGCATCACAAATTCTTAAAGTGGTCGATCGTCTGAAAGACGAAGACATGCTGGAATCGCTGCAACTGCTGCACTTCCATCTGGGCTCGCAAATCGCCAACATCCGTGATATCCGTCATGGCGTAGGGGAAGCCGCTCGTTTTTATTGCGAGCTGCGTAAGCTTGGTGCCAAGGTGAACTGCTTCGATGTGGGTGGTGGCCTTGCCGTTGACTACGACGGTACCCGCAGTCAATCAAACAACTCGATGAACTATGCGCTGGCCGAATACGCAAACAATATCGTGTCTGTGCTGACCGACGTATGTAATGAAAATGAGCAGCCAATGCCACGGATTATTTCAGAGTCCGGTCGTTATCTGACTGCTCACCACGCAGTGCTCATCACAGATGTGATTGGTACCGAAGTCTACAGTCCTGAAGTTATCCCGGCACCAGCAGATGAAGCGCCGCAGTTGCTGCATAACATGTGGAGCAGCTGGAATGAAATCAGCTCGCGTCTGGATCAGCGGGCGCTGATTGAAATTTATCACGATACCCAATCAGACATGGCTGAAGCCCATTCACTGTTTGCGCTTGGTCAGCTTAGCCTGGAAGATCGCGCCTGGGCAGAACAGTGCCATCTGGCGGTATGCCACGAGCTGCAGGGGCTGATGAATGCCCGTAACCGTTATCAGCGCCCGATCATTGATGATCTGAATGAAAAGCTGGCCGATAAATTCTTCGTCAACTTCTCATTGTTCCAGTCGCTGCCGGATGCCTGGGGTATCGATCAGGTGTTCCCAGTGTTGCCGCTGTCAGGTCTGGACAAGGTGCCTGAGCGCCGTGCTGTGATGCTGGATATCACTTGTGACTCAGATGGTATTGTTGACCAATACGTAGACGGTCAGGGCATTGAAACGACATTACCTGTACCGGCCTGGTCAGCAGAAGACCCTTACCTGATTGGTTTCTTCCTGGTAGGGGCGTATCAGGAAATTCTGGGCGATTTGCACAACCTCTTCGGTGATACCAACTCTGCAGTGGTGCGTATCGATGAAGAAGGTGAGACCTTTATCGAATCTGTACTGGCAGGGGATACAGTCGCTGATGTGTTGCGTTATGTAAACCTTGATGCTGTGTCTTTCATGAATACATATGAGGAGCTGGTCAACACCCATATCGTTGAAGATGAGCGGGCGATGATCCTTGATGAACTTCAGGTTGGTCTCAAGGGATATACCTACCTCGAAGATTTTTGATGACAGATAAGGCAAGGTGAAGAAAGGCCGGAAATACAGGGCGTGACCCTTTCCGGCCCTCTAAAAGAGTGAAGATGTTTTTTGAAGGCTCAGAAAAAAAAATAGAAGTAATTGTTAGGTCACAGCTTGGCTCTCTGCGGGCGCTTGGGCGCGAATTCTGGACAGAAATGGTAGCTTGCGCAAATGCCGAAATACTCTCCAGTATCAGCAATGAACAATGCGATGCATACCTGCTCAGTGAATCAAGCTTATTTGTCTGGCACGACCGATTCCTGATGCTTACCTGCGGTACCACTACACTGGCAAATGCCGTGGTGCGTTTTATCGAACGTGTTGGTGCTGACCATATCGCTTTCGCCAGTTATCAGCGTAAAAACGAGTACCTGTCACACTTGCAGTGCAGTGCTTTCAGCGATGATTTGAAAGCCATTCGTGCATTGCTTCCCGGGGATGCATTCCGCATAGGCCACCTGGATTCGCACCATCATTACATATTTACCAGTAGCCAGCCTTATGCAGCTGCGCCAAACGACCACACCAGTGAGCTGCTGATGTATCACATCCGTGGTGAAGCTGCCGATTACTTGCGCAGTGAACAGCAAAGCGCCACCGAGATCCGTCGTTTGTTGCACCTTGAAGCTATGCTGCCGGGATTTGAATTCGATGACTTCCTTTTTGAGCCATTCGGTTATTCCATCAACGGCATTCGTGGCGATCGCTATATGACCATTCATATTACGCCGCAGGAAAATAGCTCCTACGTGAGCTTTGAAACCAACTTGCCGCTGGAAGGTGACTATCGGCAGATTTTCTCGCGACTGTTGGGTATTTTGAACCCCGGCAGCTGGGATGAGATTGGATTTAATGCCGAGCGCCATACGGAAAACTATCCGGCGCACTTGTGTCTGGGCAGCTGCAGTTTATCCATGGCGCAGGGTTACAAGGTTGAATTCAGCCACTATCAGCAGTTGTGTCATGAAGTGCTGATCCCGGAAGCCATGTGATATTTTGCTATTGTCCTTTGCCGCCGTATCTCAGTGATTGCTTAAATAATTACCAAGTGCGTATCAGGCGGGATAAAAAACAAAAGCCGACATCAGTGTCGGCTTTTTTGTTGCGCGTCGAGCGGCTAGAATGCCTCAAACGATACTGTGCCCATAAGGATTTACCATGACAGATCTCAGCGACATCCGCCGTGAATACACCAAAGGGGGACTCAGGCGCAGCGAGCTGCCCATCGAGCCCATGGCACTTTTTGAGCGTTGGATGGAGCAGGCGAAGGAGGCGCAGCTGTCAGATCCCACCGCCATGTGTGTGGCCACGGTGGATGAGTATGGTCAACCGTATCAGCGGATTGTACTGCTGAAGCGGTTCGATGAGCAGGGATTTGTGTTTTTCACCAACCTCGGCAGCCGCAAAGCCACCCAGCTTAAACAAAACGCCCACATCAGCTTGCTGTTTCCCTGGCATCCTTTGGAACGGCAGGTCGCGGTGACCGGCGTTGCCGAGCAGCTTTCAACGGCCGACGTGCTTAAGTACTTCATGACTCGTCCGAAAGACAGCCAAATTGCGGCCTGGGTATCGGCGCAGTCATCTAAACTCAGTGCTCGTCAGGTGCTTGAGGCCAAGTTTATGGAAATGAAGCAAAAGTTCTCCACTGGTGAAGTCCCTTTGCCATCATTCTGGGGCGGTTATTTGGTTCGCCCTAACAGCATTGAGTTCTGGCAGGGGGGCGAACACCGGCTTCATGACCGCTTTCTGTATAGCAAAAACAGCAATGGCTGGCTGATTGACCGGCTGGCGCCCTAAGGGGGGCTTCGGTATACATTGGTGTGATGTTTCCGGCAAGCAGACCTTTTTTGTATGATGGAGCGCCGCGAGTGTAGATGCTGCGAGGATGAACACCTTCGTTTCATCCTCGCAGCATAAAAAGTGTAAGTTCCTGTCAGTGTTAAACTATTATATTTTGGCCATTTTCTGATCTGCCGACATTAGTTACTTCTCTAGTGAGTCCCAGGATTGGATTAATCCCTTCAGATTGATTTGCTTTATTGCAAGCAATAGACAGCCAACATCGGCATTTCGGTCTAGAGTATTATCAGACTTGCACTTCCGGGACTTGCAAAGCCAGTGGCTAACCTTG
>NZ_JBFKLW010000025.1:0-54131 GCF_041630135.1 Shewanella sp. | reverse complement strand
CCTTCGATACGTTCAATCAAAAAAGCCATGGCAATAATTCCTTATTCTGTCGAAGTCTCTATTCAATCGAAATCACTGGCAAATCAGAGAATGTCGTGGGCGTTTTCGTCCAGCAGGCGACGGGAGATAATAAGGCGCATGATCTCGTTGGTGCCTTCCAGAATTTGATGTACCCGTACATCACGGAAATGACGTTCCAGCGGATATTCCCGGATATAACCATAGCCGCCATGAATTTGCAGTGCAGCATCGCACACGGCAAAGCCGATATCGGTGGCAAAACGCTTGGCCATGGCACAATATGCGGTGGCTTCCGGGTCTTTGCTGTCGAGTTTAAACGCAGCCAGACGCACCATTTGACGGGCAGCCACCAGCTCGGTGGCCATATCCGCAAGCTTGAACTGCAGCGCCTGGAAGGCTGCCAGCGGTTTACCGAACTGCTTACGCTCGTTCATGTACGCGATTGAACGCTCAAGGGCTGCCTGAGCCGTTCCCACTGAGCAGGTGGCGATATTGATACGGCCGCCATCCAGGCCCTTCATAGCGAAGGTAAAGCCCTGACCTTCGTCGCCCAGCAGGTTTTGGACCGGCACGCGCACGTTTTCAAAGGTAATAAGGCGGGTTGGCTGGGCATTCCAGCCCATCTTGTCTTCGGCCTTACCGTAAATCACCCCTTCGGCGTCCGCGGGAATGGCGATGGCGGAGATACCCTTGGGACCAGCTTCACCGGTACGGCACATCACCACCAGAAGCTCAGTGGCACCTGCGCCGGAGATAAACATCTTGCTGCCGTTAATCACGTACTCATCGCCCTCACGCACCGCCTTGGTGGTAAGTGACGCGGCGTCGCTGCCTGCACCGGGTTCAGTGAGGCAGTAGGAGGCAAGTTTGGCACCCGTAGTCAGCGCCTCAGACCACTCGGCGCGAAACACTTCTGTGCCCCAGGTGGTGACCATCCAGGTGGCCATGTTGTGAATGGTCAGCATCGCCGTGGTGGCGGTACAGCCTTTGGAAAGCTCTTCAAAAATAATGGAGCTGTCCAGGCGTGACAGCCCCATGCCACCTTCGGACTCCGGACTGTAGAGCGAGCAAAAGCCCAGCTCACCGGCTTTTTGAATCACATCTTTCGGAAAGTGGTGTTCTTCATCCCACTTGGCGGCGAAGGGGGTAAGCTCATCTGCGGCGAACTGGCGTGCAAGTTCAGCGAACTGGCGTTGATCTTCGTTTAAATTGAAATCCATCTTGACTGCTCCCGTGACTCTGGGGTCACTTCATGTAATGGCCGGCGATTACGCCGGCCTGTCAGGCTTTACCTTGATGTATTGCTGCCTTGGCTCGCTATCAGCGCAGGGCAATGGTCATGTTGGGACCATGGGGGATATCGTCTTCAAACCAGCGACAGGTGATGGTCTTGGTCTCGGTGAAGAAACGCACCGCCTGCTTACCATAAGCGTGCTGGTCACCGTAGAAGCTGCCCTTCCAGCCGGTGAAGGAGAAGAACGGCAGTGGCACAGGGATTGGTACGTTAATACCAACCTGACCCACTTCGATTTCGTGCTGATATTTACGTGCAGCGGCGCCGCTGGCAGTAAAGATAGAGGTGCCGTTGCCATAGGGTGACTTGTTTACCAGCTCAATGGCCTGTTCCAGCTCATCCACTTCCATACAGCACAGCACTGGACCGAAGATTTCTTCTTTGTAGATGCTCATGTCAGTGGTGACCTTGTCAAACATGGTCGGACCAACCCAGTTGCCGGACTCATAACCTTCAACGGTGAAATCGGAGCCATCCAGCAGACACTCGGCGCCTTCAGCCTTGCCCTGAGCAATCAACTTGAGTACCCGCTCTTTGGCAGCAGGACTGATAAGCGGGCCGTAACCTGCATCTTTGTCGTCCCACAGACCCGGACGAACTTTGGCAAGCGCCTCTTTAAGCTCTGGGATCCACTCTTTGGCGGCGCCCACGAATACGGCAACTGAAATGGCCATACAACGCTGACCGGCGGCGCCCACTGACGCTCCCACCAGGTTATTGATCACCTGCTGCTTGTTGGCATCGGGCATGATAACGCAGTGGTTTTTGGCACCGGCGAAGGCCTGAACGCGCTTTAGGTTGTCGGTACCTGTCTTGTACACATACTGACCCACGCCCACTGAGCCGACAAAAGAGATGGCCTTGATATCAGGATGAGTCAGCAGAATATCCACCGCGCTCTTATCACCATGCACCAGCTGCAGTACGCCCTTTGGTGCGCCGGCCTGTTCAAACAGCTCGGCCAGACGTTGCGGAGTCATGGGGTCTTGCTCGGAGGGCTTGAGCACGAAGGTATTACCGCAGGCAATGGCCAGTGGGAACATCCACAACGGGATCATCGCCGGGAAGTTGAATGGGGTAATACCGGCGCACACGCCCAGAGGCTGGGTGTAGGAATAGGTGTCGATTTTACGGGCCACGTTCTCAACGGTTTCGCCCATCAGCAGGGAAGCAATATTGCAGGCATGTTCAGCCACTTCAATGCCACGCCACACATCGCCCTTGGCATCTTCGAAGGTCTTGCCGGTTTCCTTGGCCAGAATGGTTGCCAGCTCATCATGATGCTCTTTCAGCAGCGCCTGATAGCGCAACATCACTCGGGCACGTTCAGACACAGGCACTTCTTTCCAGCTCTGGAACGCCGCCTTGGCACTGGCAATGGCACCATGAACTTCATCATCACTGGCACAGCGTACCTGAGCAATTGGCAGATTGTTGGCCGGATTGGTTACCGTGATAACGCGCTCACCTTGCCCCAGAGTAAACTCACCATCGATGTAATGCTTAACTTGTGTAGTCATATCGCTTCCTTTTGAGGGTCAGAGGTCGTGGCGCGCCTGCTATAAGATTTATGAATGGCTGCGCTCACGTTCTGCTTGTTGTCTTGTTGATTGCTGCTTGCAGTATTCCCAAATACTCAGACTTCAATGGCCATGGCAGTGGCTTCGCCGCCGCCGATGCACAAAGAAGCAACACCGCGCTTAAGACCACGGGCCTTGAGGGCGTGAATAAGGGTTACCAGCACGCGGGCGCCGGAGCAGCCGATGGGATGACCCAGGGCACAGGCGCCGCCATTGACGTTCACCTTGGCGGCATCCAGCTTAAGTTCGCTGATAGCCAGCATGGTCACCATGGCGAAGGCTTCATTGATTTCAAACAGATCCACGTCATCCTTGCTCCAGCCCACATTGGCCAGCAGCTTGTTCATAGCCCCCACAGGCGCGGTGGTGAACATGGCTGGCTCCTGGGCATGGGTGCTGTGCCCCTTAATGGTGGCGAGCACGCTCAGCCCCAGCGCATCGGCCTGGTCGCGACTCATCAGCATCAGCGCGGCGGCGCCGTCGGAGATTGAGGATGAATTGGCGGCTGTGATGGTGCCGTCTTTGGCGAAGGCAGGACGCAATGTCGGAATTTTTTCAGGGCGGGCGTTGCCAGGCTGCTCGTCAACTTTTACTTCCACATCGCCTTTGCGGCTGGACACAGTCACGGGCACGATTTCGGCTTCAAAGGCACCTGAGTTAATGGCAGCGTTGGCTTTTTCCAGTGAGCTTAAAGCGAAGGCATCCATAGACTCGCGGGTAAGGCCATAATCATCGGCGGTTTTCTGGGCGAAAGTACCCATTGCGCCACCTGTGTAGGCGTCTTCAAGGCCATCGAGAAACATGTGGTCCATCACTTTGCCGTGACCCATGCGCATACCGCCACGGGCTTTATCCAGCAGATATGGCGCCTGACTCATGCTTTCCATACCACCGGCAATCACCACCTTGGCGCTGCCAGCTTTAATGAGGTCATGGGCCATCATCACGGTTTTCATGCCGGAACCACAGACTTTATTCACTGTTGTGGCTCCAACAGACAACGGCAGACCGGCACCCAGCGTCGCCTGACGGGCTGGCGCCTGACCCAGACCTGCGGGCAGAACACAGCCCATCAGCAGCTCGTCAACTTTAGCACCGTCAAGGCCAGTGTCATCCAGCAGGGCTTTCACTGCGGTGGCGGCCAGTTTTGGTGAAGGCACCTCTGACAGACTGCCCTGAAAACCGCCCATGGCAGTGCGCTTTGCCGCGACAATGACGATATCCGATACGCTCATTTTTGACTCCAATTGCTTGTCGTGCCCTGTTCAAAAACAACGGGCAAATGTGATTGCTGTCGCAGTTTGCGACCCGATGCATTGAATGTGACGTTTACGCGAACGTAAAGCAAGTGGAAATTGGTCTAATAAGGTGCATTTATGGCCGGTGCTTTGTCACTCTGGATTTACACCCCCGGCGGCCAGACAGTCAGCGGAATGGCAAATACAATAAAAAAGCTGGCGTTTGCCAGCTTTTTTATTAATTAATCAGCCAATTATTGCAATTCAGCTACTGGTTCCGCCTTCCCATGGAGTGATGGCGCTCATGTCGGATAAGTCATAAGGCGTCAACTGGTACACGTAGTAATTGAGCCAGTTACTGACCAACAGGCTGCCATGGCCATGCCAGCGGGCCACCGGCGCCTGGGCCGGATCGTCATCGCGGAAGTAATTTTTGGGCACTTGCGGCTCAATACCGGCAGCCAAATCCCGATGATACTCATCACTCAAGGTAGATTTCTGGTATTCGGGATGACCGATTACAAACAGGTTGCGGTTATTGCGACTGAGCACCAGATAAGCCCCGGCCTCATCAGATTCAGCCAATACCTGTAAGCCAGGATGGGCATGCAACTCTGCCACCGGAATTTCAGCATAACGTGAATGGGGCGCAAAAAACTCCTCGTCGAAGCCGCGCAGCAGCGGATGATGCTCACAGCTGCGGGTATGTACATAGACGCCGGAGCGTTTGGTTTCCAGCAGTTGCCGCTTTACCCCATACAGGTGATACAAACCCGCATGGGCTGCCCAGCACAGGAACAACACAGAGGTCACATGGCGTTGAGACCAGTCAATGATTTCACGAATATGGTCCCAGTAGGTCACCTCTTCAAAATCCATTTGCCCGAGGGGGGCACCGGTGATAATCAGGCCGTCGTAATTCTTATGACGAACATCTTCGAAATCGCGATAGAAGGTGTTCATATGATCAATTGAGGTGTGACGGGACTCTTTGTCGTGAATACGCAGCAAATCCACATCCACCTGCAACGGAGTATTACCAAGCAGCCGCAGCAGCTGTGTTTCAGTCTCAATCTTATTGGGCATCAGATTGAGAATAAGCACCTTCATCGGACGTATGTCCTGATGAGCCGCCCGAGTCTCGGACATCACAAAGATATTTTCAGCGAGCAGAATTTCTGCCGCCGGCAGGTTATCTGGGATCTTAACCGGCATACCGCGCCTCTCGATTGATTAAACCCGGGGTGCCACTGCCGGTTATCCCAGCTCAGCGCCCAGCTTTTTCCAGCATCACCGACATACCGGTGGGCTGATTGAGATCCACTGTGTAGCTTTGGGTATTGATAAACAAAAGTTTATCGTCTTTGGTTATTCGCGCACCTATGGCGTAAGTGTGTCCGGGCTTAAACTGGTCGCGTTTGAACACGAACAGAAAATCCTTAGGCAAGGCCTGCACAGCTACTGTCATCTCACCCAGCATTTCGGCAGCCACGTCCATCCGGGACACATCCTGCACCTGCACCTTGAGTAAAGACTCCGGTGGCAAAGCAATACGCTCGCGAAACCACACACTGCCACTGATCTCCACATTGTCTTCGGTGGAGGTGCAAGCTGTCATTGCCGCAGCCCCTATCATGGCGGCCATCGGCAAGGCGGCACTCAGTAACCATTTCTTCATCAGTAGATCCTCCCGAATCATACATCAAGACTTCCAGATGTCTATACATCCGCTGTTGAATCTTGTTCACCTGCGGCTTTAGCTCTATCATGTTAGCCTCGGTTCACGGCAAAAATACTATATGACTCAAGCAACTGCGATAATTGTGGGTGCCAGCTCACAACTCGGACGCGAATTGGTGATCCAACTCACACAGGAAGGTACCCGCCTCGGTCTGTTGGTGCCCGACCCAGACGCCATGAACGACTTTATTGCTTCACTTGATGAGCAAAACCAGGCCAATATCACAGTAGCCGCCCTGCCAATCACAGAGCCAGAAGCGGCCATCCAGTCGATAGAATCTCTTTGGCAACATTTGGGCGGCGCCCATCTGGTGCTGGTCAATACCGGTCTTAACAGCTATCACCCGGATCTGCCCTGGCAAATGGAAGCCGATATCATCAGGGTAAACGTGCAGGGCTTTGCGGCTATTTGCAATACCGCCTTTCGATTACTGCGCGAACAGGGCTATGGCCAACTTGGCGCGATTAACTCCATTGCGGGACAGCGCGGTGGCCCGGCGGTGGCCTACCACGCCTCCAAGGCCTTTGCGCAAAATTACCTTGAGGGCCTGTCGATGCATGCTCAGCGCCTGAAGTTGCCGATTACCATTACAGATCTGCAAATGGGGCTGCTGGACAAGGCTGCCATGCAGCAAAGCCAGTTTTGGCTGCCACCGCTGCCCAAGGTTGCGGCGCAAATCATCCGGGCACTGAAAAAAGGCAAGCGACGGGCCTATATCACCCGCCGCTGGGCTCTGGTCGCCTGGCTTACCCGGCTGTTACCTGAATATATCTACAACACCCGCCACTGGAAGAAAAAGGGCAAACACTAATAGTGTTTACCCTCTGAAAAACAAACATAAAAAAGGCGCCAACGGCGCCTTTTTTATTTCAGCGTTTGCAGGGCTCAGAACTTGTAACCCACGCTCACCATGTAAACCCATGGGTTGATATCAGTCTTCACTGACTGAGCTTCACCGCCAAGGTTAAATTTCACGTCGGTGCTGATATCGGCATACCAAACAGAAGCGTTCAGCATCCAGTTCTTGTTGAAGCTGTAATCAAAACCGGCCTGAGCTGCCCAACCAATGGAAGTGGACAGACTCAGATCGGTCAGAGCGCCTTCCAGATCATTGGTGAATTCGTTATCAAAGAAGTTGGTGTAGTTCACACCCACACCCACGTAAGGACGGAAAGCAGAGTTGGCATTGCCGAAGTAGTACTGGGCAACCAGAGTGGGTGGCAGATGCTTGGTTTCAGCGATTTTGCCCAGAGCACCCAGAGACACATCATGGCTGAATGGGGTAGCGGCCAGCAGCTCAATGGCCCAGTTGTCGGTCAGCATGTAGCCAAAGTTCAGACCCAGCTGAGTATTATTGCTCACTCCAAATTGAGCACCTGGCACCACGTCAGGGCTGGACTCGTCAGGGGCAACAGTCACGGCACCGGCACGTACAATGATATCACCGGCCTGATGCGCCATGGCAGAAACAGAAACTACAGACAGCAGGGATGCGGCAATCAGACCAGACAGCAGAGATTTGTTCATCATTTACTCCATTAACCTCGTGGGCTTTGTTATTTTCAGTTACATCCGTAACAATTGCGGCCTAGCCTGCCAGACGATTGCTTTAACGTTCTTGATCCAAATCAACGCCCCATTCAATACCCCGTTTGAGGTAGCGCCAGCGGGATCCAGCTCACAATTCAACCCTGTTTTGTTATTACTGCTGGCAATAAATTCGAGATAAACGCCCCATTTACAGTATGAAAAACCGTTAATTACCAACGTGTGTAAGCATATGAGACGGTCAGCCAACGCAAAGCATCCACTGTGAAAACAGGACTATGTATAGAGAAGGCTGAGGCAGGTGCGAAATGAATTGGGTCGGGGATCTTATGAGAGACTGAGCCTGGGATAGCGCTGCAGCCATTGCTTGCTATGTACCCGCTGCTGGAACGAGTGCAATTTATGGGCAGCGGAAGGAGTAAGCTTTAGCGCAAAAAGCGACTCAAGCCCCCAGCTGCTGACCACGTCAAGTTGCCCATCGGCAGCATGTCTGACACCTATGGCGGTCTCTTTTTCAGGCCAGGCTGCCATGGCTTCAGGCAGATTGGTATAGGGCGCATCGCCGTGCTTAAGATGCATGCGGCGCTGATCCCTTACCTCCCAATTTACCTCGGGCATACGCTCAGACAGCGCAGAACAAATATACCGCTCAACTTCCCTGGCTTGTGTCAGCCAATCTGAGTCTTTTTGAGCCGCTTGGGCGGAAATCTGTGGCCCCATATAGATAAGATCAACATCATTAAGCGCTGCTGGCGACTGCTCGTGCAAATAATCCCATACGGCATTTCGCACAAAGCCTGCCGCCAACAGATATTGACCAACACCAACGCCGGCACATACCTCATGGGCAACCTCGAGGCATCGTCTGCGGATGGGGTCATCCACCAATATGGCCGCCAGACGGCTATCAAGGGAGCCTGAATGCACCTCAGTTATCTACCTGCTTCATGAGGACCTCAGTGGTAAACTTGCGGTTATTGATAACCGGGAACCGCTCGTAGGTCTGAAAAATCACCAGATTGTTATGCTTGATAAGTGCCACCACACCATAGTTGACGTTGGGGTCTATGGTTTCCGGCGGCAGAATAAATTTAAAAGGCACGGGGGCGCGCACAATATTAAAGGTCTTCTGGGCGAAAATAACCCCGGGAGTGTCCAAATCGATGACGGCTATGGTAATGGCGCTGTTTGGCGGCAAAGCAACCCGCTCAAGATAACCCGCCGCGCCATTGATAATCACCGGCTTGGGTTCCTCCACGGTCACACAGCCGCTCAGGCTTGTAAGCGACAGCAACAACATTACCATCACTGACACCCATCTGATGGCACCCGGCAGTTCAGACTTCAACATCGACTTAAACATCACTTTGTATCCTGTTTCATACGCATCAGCCCTTCCTGGGTTGCCGATGCCACCAGCTCACCGTGGCGATTGAAAAAATGCCCTTTTACAAAACCCCGGCCGCCACTGGCGTTGGGGCTGTCGATACTGTACAGCAGCCAATCGTTCATATCCAAGGGCCGGTGAAACCACATGGCATGATCTATGGTGGCCATGCGCATACCCGGTGTTAAGAAAGAGACCCCATGTGGCTGAGCCGCAGTGACCAGAAAGTTAAAATCGGAAGCATAAGCCAGCAGCGCATCATGAACATGACTGCCTCCCTCCACCTTTCCGTTGGCACGCAGCCAGACATGACGCACCGGCTCACGGGATCGCGGTGCCACCGGGCTTACAGGGTCAACAATACGCATTTCAATGGGCGCATCTGCCATGAATTTTTCCAGCATTTTAGCCGGGATCTTGTCCCTTAATGTCACCGCCAGCTCCTGCTGGTTCAAAAGCCCCTCAGGGCCCGGCACGTCGGGCATGGTAATCTGGTGGGAAAAACCGTCTTCTTCAGCCTGAAACGAACAGGTCATGTAAAAAATCGGCCTGCCCTTTTGCACCGCCTTGACCCGACGGGCACTGAAAGAGCCACCATCGCGCATAATTTCGACGTCGTAAACTATGGGCAGCGACTCATCCCCGGCCCGCAGAAAATAGCTGTGAAGTGAATGCACCTTCCGGCTGGATTCAACTGTTTCGCGGGCAGCACTGAGCGCCTGCCCCATGACCTGGCCACCAAACACATGACCAAAGCCCAAATCCTGGCTCTGGCCACGGTAAAGACCAATTTCAAGGGGTTCCAATGTCAGTAACGACAGTAGGTCATTCAAAACCTGGCTCATGTTATCTCACTGATTTAAAAAATCATTGGCACAGAGTAACAAAAAGCCCTGTCAGCTGCGAGTCCGGTCTGAGGGATTCAGTCGAGCTTGACCCCCTGCTCATGGGCGCTGCGCCTCGCCCAGGCAAGGATCTGATCTTCACCATTGGCATGTTTTATGATGGGCAAGGCCGAAGCAATCTCGCCCCAATGAGCAGCGATGGCCTCAGGGGTGCGGGAATCGGAATCAAAATACCTGTGGCTGTGCTCACCGATACAAAGCTCACTGACGCTGCCTCCGGCTGCCAGTAAATGACGGCCGCAAGGCGCCTTGGGACTTAGCAAAAACAACAGAGTCGCAGTTATCATTTCTTTGGAAAACAGCGGTTTTACCTGAGGTGCCAGGTGAACCTCTGTCATGGATGTATGCGCCAGAGGGCACAGAGAGTTAACCAACACATTACGGGGAAGGCCTTCCATAGCGAGGCCATTGACCAGCCCCACCAAGGCCATTTTGGCGCAGGCAAACGCACTTTGATGCAAGTCACCATAGAGAGCACTGACGCCTGTGGTCATGACTATCCTGCCATAGCCCCGGTCCATCATGCCGCGCCAAAGACCATGGGTCAGAGCAAAACTGCCACACAAATCAACCTGCAGCTGACGATGAAATTCTGCCGCACTTAAGTGCTCAAAGGCACCATAGGTATGAATGCCTGCATTGTTTATCAGCAAATCTATGCCGCCGGTAAGGCGTTCGATATCCGCAAACAGACTGCATAACTCACCTTCATCACTGATATCAACAGACAAGTAAGTCACGTTGGCACCGGCTGCGGCCAGGGCGCGCAGCAGCTCAATCACCGCAGGTGAATCCTGTGGCAGCGTATCAACCATAAACACCCTGGCACCGCGTTCCGCCAAGGCTAACGCATAGGCCCGCCCAAGCCCGGTAGCGGCTCCCGAGATCAGGGCTGACTGATTATCGAATCGCATTTTTGGCTTTCCCCCACAGTGCTTTTTACCGGCAGGCCCGTCCAAATAAAGCACAGTGGACGCGGGAAAACTTTGACAACACTGGCAAAATCACACATTGCTCACGGCACGGCTGTGCGGTCACTCTCAGTCTGCTAAATGCATGATTTCGATTGTGCTAACTTTCGTGGCATTTCTTGGTATCCTTATGCGGTGTTTGGATTTCTCTTTCTAAGGACACCATGAATCCCTGGTTACTTGCTATCCGTCCCCGTACTTTGCCAGCCGCCATCGGTCCATTATTGGTAGGAAACACGCTGGCATTCGGCCTTATCAGCTTCAGCGTGACTATTGCTATAGCATCTATGATGTGCGCCCTTCTGCTGCAAATCGCAGTCAATCTGGCCAACGATTATTTCGATTTCAAAAGCGGTGTGGATACCGAAGAGCGTCTCGGCCCGGTCAGGGTTACCCAGAGCGGCCTGATTGCCCCAGCCAGGGTTAAGGCAGCCATGATAGCCTCGCTGCTGGCAGCGCTCACGGTAGGCTCAGTACTGATTTGGCATGGCGGCTGGCCGATTGCCATTCTGGCGGCAGCATCCATTTTGGGTGCGCTTTGCTACAGTGGCGGCCCCTACCCGCTGGCATCTCACGGACTTGGCGAAGTGGCAGCCTTTGTATTTTTCGGTCTGGTGGCCGTGGTGGGCAGTTTCTATTTGCAGGCAGGTTCTACCTCTGTGGACGCCTGGATTCTGGGTGCCGCCATCGGGCTTTTCAATGCCGCTATCATGCTGGTGAATAACACCCGCGATATCAGCACCGACACCAAGGCCGGCAAACGCACCTTAGCGGTGCGAATAGGGGAAGCTCAGTCACGGGTGCTGTATCAGGCACTGGTTTATCTTCCTTTTGGCCTGATCATTGGCAGCTTTTTAATGGGTATTCTGCCGGGATGGCCGGTGCTGCTGGCGGGGTTGTCGATTGTGGTCGCCAGACGCCTGTCGCGGGAGTTCAGTGAAATCAGCGGCGGCGCGTTAAATCCGCTCCTTGGCCGTACCGCCAGATTGACTCTGGTATTCAGCGTTCTTTTTTCCGTCGGACTGCTTATTCCGGCTCAGGCCTGACAAGCCCCGGTGCACAGGCATTAAAAAGGCTTCCCGAGGGAAGCCTTTTTTGTTTGTCTGTTCGCGGCTCAAAGCTTGATTAAATCGCGCTGTGTGCTGCTCCAGTTAAGGTGGTACTTCTCGCCTGCGGGCGTATCGATACGCTCAAAGCTGTGGGCGCCAAAATAGTCACGCTGGCCCTGCAGCAGATTAGCAGGCAGGGTTTCGCGGCGATAACCATCGTAATAGGCCAGCGCCGAGGTAATGCAGGGCGAAGGCACGCCTGCCAGCACCGCTTTGGACACCAACCGGCGCCATGACTGCTGCGCCTCACCCAAAGCGCTGGCAAAACTGTCAGCCATCAGCAGATTGGCAAGCTTCGGCTCTTTTTCATACGCTTCGGTGATCGATTGCAGGAAGGTAGCGCGAATAATACAACCGGCGCGCCAGATACGGGCAATACCGGCAAAATCCAGCTCCCAGCCCTGCTCGGCGGCATTCATGGCCATCAGCTGAAAGCCCTGGGCGTAACAGCAGATTTTAGCGCAATAAAGCGCCTGCTCCAGCTCCTCGATAAAGCTGGCTGCATCAACACCCTCAAGCGGCTCGGCACCGCCAAGACGGCTGGCAAGCTCAGTGCGCAGCGCCTTTTGATTCGACAGTGCGCGGGCATAAACGGCTTCAGCAATCGTTGGCGCAGGCGTGCCTATTTGCAGGCTGCTGACGGCTGTCCACAAGCCGGTGCCCTTCTGACCGGCCTTATCCAAAATCATTTCCACCAGCGGTTTGCCAGTGATGGGGTCACTCTGACGCAGCACCTCGGCGCTAATGCCCATCAGGTAACTGTTGAGCTTGCCGTCATTCCATCTCTCGAAAATGGCGGCAATGTCCTGTGCCGACAACGCCAGCACGTCCGAAAGCAAATGATAAGCTTCGCAAATCAACTGCATGTCGGCGTATTCAATACCGTTGTGCACCATCTTTACGTAATGGCCGCTGCCAGCAGGACCTATATAAACGGCGCAAGGCTCGCCTTCCAGCACAGGATTTCCCGGTTCGAAACGCTCAATCGGCAAGCCGGTGGCATTATCGACCTTAGCTGCAATGGCACGCCAGATAGGCGCCACTCTATCCCAGGCTTCTTTTTTGCCGGACGGCATCAAAGAGGGGCCAAAACGGGCCCCCACTTCACCGCCGGATACGGCAGAAGAGAAAAACACAAAGCGGCCAGCGTAGTCCTGCTCACGCTTAACTGTATCGGTCCACAGACTATTACCGGTGTCGATAACAATGTCTTGTGGCTTGATACCGGCATCCATCAACGCCGAGCAGACACCGTCAACCGGCGCGCCTGCAGGCACTGACAACAGCAGTAAGCGCGGCGACTTCAAACTTGCCAGCATGGATTTGAGGCTGTCAACGCCGGTTATCTCTGTGGCTTTACTGTGGGCAGGTCTGGCCGCAACTTCGGTAGCGGACTGGCTTACAGCGGCACGCATCTTGGCGCCATCCAAATCAAAGGCGGCCACACGATAGCCGTTGTCAGCAATATTAAGGGCAAGATTCTTGCCCATGACACCCAGGCCAATGACCCCGATGTCGTGCAATTGGGTGTGGTTTTGCATATTTTTATTCCACGGGTACAGAAAGAGGCTAATTCGCCGCGGATTATAGCTACTTTGGTAACTGAATTACAGCTACTGGCAACAATGCATAGGATTGCAGCCAGAATCCGTTGCAAAATGACGAAGTTAACCCAGAAAAAAGCCCCAGAAGATGTCCGGGGCTTTTCCGATAAATGAAAGGTCAGACTCTGGCGTCACCATAGCCCATACGGGTCAGGGTATTACGCACCAGCTCCAGTGTCGCCGGATCTTCAATGGTTGCCGGCACAGCGTACTCCTGATTGTCGGCAATCTTGCGCATGGTGGCGCGCAAGATTTTGCCTGAGCGGGTTTTGGGCAGTTTGGGAATAGCACTCACCAGTTTAAAGGCGGCCACCGGGCCGATTTCACTGCGCACCAGCGCAACCAATTCCTTGTTGAGCTGATCTTCAGTAATATCCACACCGTTTTTAAGCACCACCAAACCCAGCGGCACCTGCCCTTTAAGTTTGTCTTCCACGCCAATGACTGCCGCTTCGGCAACAGCCGGATGCTGGCACAGCACCTCTTCAAATCGTCCGGTAGACAAACGGTGACCGGCAACGTTAATCACATCGTCGATGCGGCTCATAATATACAGATAGCCATCTTCATCCATATAGCCCGCATCACCGGTGAGATAGCATCCGGGATACATGGAAAGGTAGCTGTCGATATAGCGCTGGTCATTTTGCCACAGGGTCGGCAATGTACCGGGCGGCAATGGCAGACGAATAACCACATTACCGTACTCTCCGGCGCCAACACTGTTACCAGCTTCATCCACCACATCCACCAGATAGCCGGGCACAGGCCGCGCAGGCGACCCTGGCTTAATAGGCGTTTGTGCGATCCCCATCAGGTTGGCAGCCACCGGCCAGCCGGTTTCGGTTTGCCACCAATGGTCAATCACAGGTTTACCCAAGATTTCCTGCGCCCACAGCAAGGTATCGGGATCACAACGCTCTCCGGCGAGGAACATCTGCTTAAGACACCCCAAATCGACAGAGCGGCAAAGCAGCCCTTGCGGGTCCTCCCGTTTGATGGCACGAATTGCGGTTGGGGCAGTGAAAAAACTTTTCACGCGATATTTATTGATGACTTTCCAGAACGCAGCTGCATCCGGTGTCCCCACGGGTTTTCCTTCGTAAAGAATCGAGGTCGCCCCGGCGAGCAGAGGACCATAGACAATGTAAGAGTGTCCCACCACCCAGCCGACATCCGATGCTGCCCAAAAAGTATCACCGGGTTCGATGTCATAGATATTGCGCATCGACCAGGCCAACGCGACTGCGTGGCCACCATTATCACGCACCACCCCTTTGGGCTGGCCGGTGGTTCCCGAGGTATAGAGCACATAAAGTGGGTCGGTCGCTTTAACCGGCACCCAATCGGCATGTGGCGCACTGGCCACCGACTGCTGCCAGTCGAGATCACGCCCATTCTGCATGGCCGCTTCGTACTGTGGACGTTGCAGGATCAGACATTTATCCACTTTGTGGCTGGCCTGCTCCAATGCAGCATCCAGCAACGGCTTATAGGCAACCACACCTGAGGGTTCAATACCGCATGAGGCCGACAGCACCATCACAGGCTTGGCATCGTTGATGCGGCTGGCCAGCTCATTGGCCGCAAAACCACCGAATACCACCGAATGAATGGCGCCAATGCGGGCACAGGCCAGCATGGCATAAGCAGTTTCAGGCACCATAGGCATGTAAATAACGACCCTGTCACCGGCCTTCACCCCTTGGTCGGATAACAGACCCGCCAGCCGCTTTACCTGTGCCAGGCATTCATCATAACTGATTGAATACTCGGTATCGGTCACGGGGCTAACGTAGTGAAAGGCGGCCTGACTGCCACGGCCGGCAGCAACATGACGGTCGAGGGCGTTATAGCAGGTGTTGATTTCACCATCTGTGTACCAGCGATACAGGGGCGCGCTGGCATCATCAAGAATAATGTCAGGATGCTTATGCCAGTTCACCAGAGCCGCAGCTTCTTTCCAGTAACCAACCGGATCCTCTTTGGCCGCCCTGCGCAGTGTATCGGCCGGATCGTGTATCTGAGTGCTTGTGCTTATAGTTGTTGTCATTGTTTTTCCTCCGAATTGGAGTGGCGGGGCTTCGCCGTAAGGTCCCTTCCTTATCAAGACCATTATTGCTCCAAGCCCTCTGCTTACCCATTAGACAAAAGCCTAGGCCGGAAAACGGAATACCATTTGTAAGCTATGCCTGACACTCTGCCCGCAAAAAGCCACCGACAGCGCACCCGCCAGCTTTACCTTTACGTAAACTTCATATATCTTGCATGCAATTGAAATAAGATTTATCCGGTGTCGAAATGAGCGCAAACAGTAACGCACAAACCAGCTATTCCATCAGTGACTTGTCGAAAGAGTTCGACATCACCACCCGCTCTATCCGCTTCTACGAGGATCAGGGACTGCTCAAGCCAAAGCGTCGGGGGCAAACCCGTATCTACAGTCTCAAAGACAGGGTACGCCTGAAGCTTATCTTGCGCGGCAAGCGTCTGGGCTTCTCACTGGCCGAAACCCGCCGTTTGTTTGAACTGTACGATGCCGACAAGAGCAGTGTGACCCAGCTTAATACCATGCTTGCACTCATTGAAGAGAAAAAAGCCTCTTTGCAGCAGCAGATGGATGACATCAAGGTGGTATTGATGGAACTGACCAGTGCAGAGGCCCAGTGCCGCACTGCACTGGATGGCCAGCAAAAGGCATAACCGTCGCCTGTTGCCAGCGCGTTAGCTGAACTCATTCAACACAATAACAAAGATAACAAGACAACAAGCAGATTTAAGGACACAAGCACATGAGCCACCTGTACTCTACACTCAACTTCGGTCTTGGCGAAGACGTGGATATGCTGCGTGACGCGGTATACGAGTTTGCCAAAGGTGAAATTGCACCGCTGGCTGAAAAAGTTGATCGCGACAACGCCTTCCCCAATGAGCTGTGGGCCAAATTCGGTGATATGGGCCTGCTGGGCGTTACCGTGGCCGAAGAATACGGCGGCGTCAACATGGGCTACCTCGCCCATGTGGTCGCCATGGAAGAAATCAGCCGCGCCTCGGCCTCCATTGGCCTGTCTTACGGCGCCCATTCCAACCTGTGCGTGAATCAGATTTACCGTAATGGCAACGATGCCCAGCGTGCCAAGTACCTGCCAAAGCTCATCAGCGGTGAGCACATAGGTGCGCTCGCCATGAGTGAGCCCAATGCCGGTTCCGACGTGGTGTCCATGAAGCTTAATGCCCGCAAGCAAGGCGACCGCTATATCCTCAATGGTAACAAAATGTGGATCACCAACGGCCCCGACGCCCATACCTATGTGATTTACGCCAAGACTGACCTTGATAAGGGCCCGCACGGCATCACCGCCTTCATCGTTGAGCGTGGTTTCAAGGGTTTCTCCCAGGCGCAGAAGCTCGACAAGCTGGGCATGCGCGGCTCCAACACCTGTGAACTGGTGTTTGAAGACTGTGAAGTACCGGAAGAAAACATCCTCGGTGGCCTCAATAACGGCGTGAAAGTGCTGATGAGCGGTCTCGATTACGAGCGCGTGGTGCTCTCCGGCGGCCCACTGGGCATCATGACCGCCTGTATGGATATCGTCGTGCCTTATGTGCACGAGCGGGTGCAGTTTGGCAAGTCTATCGGCGAGTTCCAGCTGGTACAGGGCAAGCTGGCCGATATGTACACCGGCATGAACGCGGCCAAGTCCTACGTGTACAACGTGGCCCGCGCCTGTGACAGAGGCGAGACCACCCGTAAAGACGCCGCCGGTGTCATCCTGTACGCCGCCGAGCTGGCCACCAAGATGGCGCTGGATGCGATTCAGCTGCTGGGCGGTAACGGTTATGTGAATGAATACGCCACCGGCCGTTTGCTGCGTGACGCCAAGCTTTACGAAATCGGTGCCGGCACCTCGGAAATTCGCCGCATGCTGATTGGCCGCGAGCTGTTTAACGAGACTAAATAACTCACGCCAATAAGCCTGGCCAATAAGCCCGACACCACACATCCACTCCCCGGAAAAACGCCGGGGATTAAGGACACAGCGGCAGGCAAAGAGCCTGCCCTATGGAGGACACAAGACGTGACTCAACTCGCCTCCCGCGTGAATCCACGCAGCGATGAATTTAAGCAAAAATACGATGCCATGGCAGCTCTGGTAGCTGACCTCAGGGACAAGCTCGGCCATATCGAACAGGGCGGCGGCCCGGTGGCCATGGAGCGCCACTTATCCCGTGGCAAGCTAGCGCCCCGCGCCCGGGTTGAAAAACTCTTAGACCCCGGCTCGCCCTTTTTGGAGCTGAGCCAGTTTGCCGCTTTCGAAGTCTACGATGAAGACGTACCGGCTGCGGGCATCATTGCCGGTATCGGCCGGGTCAGCGGCGTGGAGTGCATGATTATCGCCAACGATGCCACCGTAAAAGGCGGCACCTACTACCCGATCACGGTGAAAAAGCACCTGCGCGCCCAGGCCATTGCCGAGCGCTGCCACCTGCCCTGCATCTATCTGGTGGATTCGGGCGGTGCCAACCTGCCCCGTCAGGACGAAGTCTTCCCCGACCGCGACCACTTCGGCCGGATCTTCTTCAATCAGGCACGTATGTCCGCCAAGGGCATTCCGCAAATCGCGGTGGTAATGGGTTTGTGTACCGCAGGCGGCGCCTATGTGCCAGCCATGGCGGACGAGTCGATTATCGTGCGTGAACAGGGCACCATCTTTTTGGCAGGCCCGCCACTGGTAAAAGCCGCCACCGGCGAAGAAGTGAGCGCCGAGGAGCTTGGCGGCGGCGATGTACACACCAAAATCAGTGGCGTGGCCGACCATCTGGCGCAAAACGACGAGCACGCGCTGGAGCTGGCCCGCAAGGCAGTATCGCGCCTCAACCACCAAAAGCAGGTTGAACTGCAACTTTCGAAAGTGAAACCGCCCAAGTACGACATCAACGAACTGTACGGCATAGTCGGTACCGACCTTAAAAAGCCCTTCGATGTGAAGGAAGTGATTGCCCGCATCGTGGATGACTCAGACTTTGACGAGTTCAAGGCCAACTACGGCACCACCCTGGTGTGCGGATTTGCCCGTATCCATGGTTATCCGGTGGGTATTGTCGCCAACAACGGCATTCTGTTCTCTGAGTCGGCCCAGAAAGGCGCCCACTTTATCGAGCTGTGCTGCCAGCGCAAAATCCCACTGGTATTTTTACAAAACATCACCGGCTTTATGGTGGGTAAAAAATACGAGCACGAAGGCATTGCCAAGCACGGCGCCAAGATGGTGACAGCGGTCTCCTGCGCCACTGTGCCCAAGTTCACCGTGCTGATTGGCGGCAGCTACGGCGCCGGTAACTACGGCATGTGCGGCCGCGCCTTTGAGCCGACCCTGATGTGGATGTGGCCCAATGCCCGCATCTCTGTAATGGGTGGCGAGCAGGCCGCTGGGGTACTGGCGACTGTGCGTAAAGATGGTCTGGCCCGTAAAGGGGAAACCATGAGCGCCGAAGAAGAAGCCAAATTCAAGGCACCCATCATCGCCCAGTACGATAAAGAAGGTCATCCATACCATGCCAGCGCGCGCCTGTGGGATGACGGCATTATCGACCCGGCGCAAACCCGTGACGTACTGGGGCTGGCCATTTCCGCCGCCCTCAATGCTCCCATCGAAGAGACCCGCTTCGGCGTGTTCCGCATGTAAGGAGAAGGCTATGACAACCATGACTTCCATTGCCGAGCTGTCTGCCTCCTTCAGCCGCATCCGCCTGGAGCTTAACGGCAGGGTGGGTTATCTCATCTTAAATCGCCCCGAGGTACACAACGCCTTCGATGAGGTGATGATCAGCGAGATGACCCAGGCCATCAACGCCTTCGCCCATGAAAGCGACTGCGCTGTGATGGTCATGAAAAGCGACGGCAAGCACTTCAGCGCCGGCGCCGATTTGAACTGGATGCGCAAGCAAGCCGCCATGGACTTTGACGACAATCTCAAAGATGCCCGCGAGCTTGCCAACCTGATGGATACCCTGGATCGCTTCCCCAAGCCCTCCATTGCCCTGGTTAACGGCGCGGCCTTCGGCGGTGCGCTGGGACTGGTTTGCTGCTGCGATATTGCGATTTCCAGCCACAAAGCCAGTTTCTGCCTTTCTGAGGTCAAACTTGGCCTTATTCCGGCGGTCATCAGCCCGTATGTGGTACGTGCCATGGGGCCACGCCAGAGCCGCCGCTATATGCTCACGGCTGAGCGCTTCGATGCCAGCATGGCACTTGCCTTGGGCGTAGTGCATGAAATCGCAGACGATTTGGACGCCGCAGCCGCGCCCATTATCCAAAATCTGCTCAGTGGCAGCCCCCAGGCGCTGGGGTGGTGCAAGTCGCTTATCGCCCGTTTGCAAAGCGGCGTGATTGATGAGCACACCCGTGACTACACCAGCGAGCGCATTGCCCGCATTCGGGTGTCAGCCGAAGGACAGGAAGGCCTCAACGCCTTTTTCGATAAGCGCAGCCCAGCGTGGGTTAATGATACCGGCAGCAAGGACTAAGGGATTTTTCATGTTTAACAAACTCTTAATTGCCAATCGCGGTGAAATCGCCTGCCGCGTTATCCGCACCGCCCGCGACATGGGCATTAAAACCGTGGCCGTCTACTCCGACGCCGACCGCGACGCCCGCCATGTGGCGCTGGCGGATGAGTCTTTTTATCTGGGTGAAAGTGCCCCGGCAAGCTCGTACCTGCGCGGTGAGCTGATTATCGATATCGCCAAAAAATGCGGCGCCGAGGCCATTCACCCCGGTTACGGCTTTTTGTCGGAAAACGCCGAGTTTGCCCGCGCCTGCGAGGCAAGCGGCATTGCCTTTGTGGGTCCGGGCTCAGACGCCATCGACGCCATGGGCAGTAAAAGCGCCGCCAAACTGATTATGGAAAAGGCCGGTGTGCCACTGGTACCCGGTTACCACGGCGACGACCAGAGTGATGCCACCCTGCTTGCTGAAGCCAAAAAAATTGGCTATCCCCTGCTTATCAAGGCCGCCTACGGTGGCGGCGGTAAGGGCATGCGTATTGTCGAGGGTGAGAGCGAGCTTAAAGCGGCCATCGACTCGGCCCGCCGCGAGGCCGCCTCAAGCTTTGGCAACGATAAGCTCCTGATGGAGCGCTATCTGCGTCAGCCGCGCCACGTTGAGGTACAGGTGTTTGCCGACTCACAGGGCAACTGCGTGTATCTGTCTGACCGCGATTGCTCTATCCAGCGCCGCCACCAAAAGGTGGTGGAAGAAGCTCCGGCCCCGGGCCTGCCGGACAGCCTGCGCAAGCAAATGGGTGAAGCCGCCGTTGCCGCTGCCAAGGCCATCGATTATCGTGGCGCCGGTACCGTGGAGTTCCTGCTTGACGTCGATATGAGTTTCTTCTTTATGGAGATGAACACCCGTCTGCAGGTAGAGCACCCGGTAACCGAAATGGTCACAGGTCAGGATTTGGTGAAATGGCAGCTGCTGGTTGCCGCTGGCGCCGAGCTGCCACTGGAGCAGCAGGAAATCCAAATTCATGGCCACGCCTTTGAGGTGCGGATTTACGCCGAAGATCCCAATAACGAGTTTTTGCCTGCCAGTGGCAAGCTCACCTTTTTGCGTGAACCCGAGCCAAGCCGCCATGTGCGCATCGACTCAGGCGTGCGCGAAAACGATGTAATTTCAAACTACTATGACCCCATGATTGCCAAGCTGATTGTGTGGGACGAGTCACGCCCCCGGGCGTTGGCCCGCCTTACCCGTGCCCTTGGCGATTACCGCGTGGGTGGCCTTAAGCACAATATCGAGTTTCTCGCCAACATCGCCGAGCATCCGGCGTTTGCACAGGCGAACTTTTCCACCGACTTTATTGGCCGTTATGGTGATGCGCTGATTGGCGACAGCCGCGATGAAGCCGACACCGCCTTTGTGCTGGCCGTGCTCACTCAGCTGCGTTTACGCGAGGCTGTGTCTCAGGACGTGGCTGGACACGACCCCTTCAGCCCCTGGTCGAGCCTTAAGGGCTTTCGCTTAAGCAGCCCAAGACGCCACAGCGTAACCCTGCTGGATGACGCTCACCAAAGCCGCAGTGCCGAACTGACTGAGGCTAACGGCCGCTATCAGCTAAGCCTCAACGACAAGCTGATTGAGCTAAGCGGCAGCATTGAAGACAGCGAGCTTAAGTGCGAAATCAACGGCCACAAGATGAAGGTAACGGTATCGCTGGAAGAAGGCGGCCTCACCGTGTTCCTCTCAAGCGGCAGTTACCACTTCCGTGAAGTGCTCGGCCAGGTGCTGGAAGAAACGGCCAGCTCTGAAGATAAACTCAAGGCACCGATGAACGGCACCGTGGTGACCCATCTGGTGGCTGTGGGCGATAAAGTCAGTGCCGGTCAGGGCCTGCTGGTCATGGAAGCCATGAAGATGGAATACACCATAGAAGCACCCTTTGATGGGGTGGTGAGCGAGTTCTTCTTCGCCCCGGGCGAGCTGGTATCCGACGGCACCCTGCTGCTGGCGCTGGAAATGGCCGACACCGCAGCCGACAGTAAAGCAACGGAGGCCTGAGATGGCACTGCCAAGCTCCATCAGCCTGTTTGAAGTCGGCCCCCGTGACGGCCTGCAAAACGAAAAGCAGGTCACCACGGCCGACAAAATTTTGCTGGTCGAAAGCCTTGCCGCCGCAGGGGTTAAGCGCATCGAAGCAGCCAGTTTCGTGTCGCCAAAGTGGGTGCCGCAAATGGCCGACTCCGGCGAAGTACTCAAAGGTATTTCCCGCGTGGCCGGGGTGCGATACAGCGCCCTCACCCCCAATCTCAAGGGGCTGGAACTGGCGCTTGACGCCAACGCCTCTGAGGTGGCGGTATTTGCTGCCGCCAGCGAGGGCTTTAGCCAGAAGAACATCAACTGCTCGGTTGAAGAGTCAATTGAGCGGTTTATCCCACTGATAGAAAAAGCAAAAGAGCATAACCTGCCGGTACGGGGTTATGTTTCCTGTGTGCTCGGTTGCCCCTACGATGGCGAGATAGCTGTAAGCGAAGTGGCGCGGGTGTCTGAAATTCTGTACAAACTCGGCTGCTATGAAATTTCGTTGGGTGACACCATAGGCGTTGGCACTCCGCTAAAGGCCCGTAAAATGGTCGAGGCCGTGGCGGCCAACGTGCCGGCAGACAAGCTTGCGCTGCACTTTCACGACACCTATGGCCAGGCGCTGGCCAATATTCTGGCCTGCATTGAAACTGGCATCCGCACCGTGGATACCTCGGTGGCGGGCCTCGGCGGCTGCCCCTACGCCAAGGGTGCGTCGGGTAACCTTGCCAGCGAAGATTTGGTGTATATGCTCCACGGTATGGGCATAGACACAGGCATAGACCTTGGCAAACTGATTGAGGCCGGAAACCGCATCAGTGCCGCCCTTGGTCGGCACAGCGGCGCCAAAGTGGCTCGGGCTCTGACCTAGCCACTGCAAGATAACAATAACTATCTCCTGCCCCACAGCGGGCAGGTGAACAAAGCACAGCACACGACCTGACATCACAGCAGGTTAAGAACAAAAGGAAGACAAGATGGCTGGACTCTACAAGGTCGTCGACAGTTACGACCAGGCCCTGGCGGGCCTAACTGACAATATGACCATTATGGTGGGCGGATTTGGCCTGTGTGGCATCCCGGAAGGCCTGATTAACCAAATGGTAAAACTTGGCACCAAGGGGCTTACAGCCATTTCCAACAACGCAGGCGTTGATGACTTTGGTCTGGGGCTGTTGCTGCAAAACAAGCAAATCAGCACCATGATAGCCTCCTACGTGGGTGAAAACGCCACCTTCGAGCGCCAGATGCTGAGCGGCGAGCTGAACGTTATCCTCACCCCACAGGGCACACTTGCTGAAAAAATCCGTGCCGGCGGCGCCGGTATTCCTGCGTTCTTTACCGCCACAGGCTACGGCACGCCGGTTGCCGAGGGTAAAGAAACCCGCGAAATCAAGGGTCGCCACTATGTGCTGGAAGAGTCCCTGACCGCCGATTTTGCCCTTATCCGCGCCTGGAAGGCCGATACCATGGGTAACCTGGTGTTCCGTAAAACCGCCGCCAACTTCAACCCCATGATGGCCACCGCCGGAAAAATCACTGTGGTGGAAGTGGAAGAAATCGTTGAGCCGGGCGAACTTGACCCGGACCATATCCACACCCCGGGTATATATGTGGATCGCATCATCAAAGGCAGCTTTGAGAAGCGTATCGAACAGCGCACCGTGAAAAAGGCATAAGGAGACCGCCATGGCACTTTCAAGAGAACAACTGGCCCAGCGCGTCGCCAAAGAGCTGAAAGACGGCTACTACGTAAACTTAGGCATCGGCATCCCTACCCTTGTGGCCAACTATATCCCCGACGGCATGCAGGTGATGCTGCAATCGGAAAATGGCCTGCTGGGCATGGGTGAATTCCCCACCGAAGAGACTATCGACCCGGACCTGATTAACGCCGGTAAGCAAACCGTTACCGCGGTAAAAGGCGCGTCCTTCTTCTCCAGCGCCGAGAGCTTCGCCATGATCCGCGGCGGCCATGTGGACTTAACCGTGCTCGGTGCCTTCGAGGTGGACGTGGAAGGCTCTATCGCCTCCTGGATGATCCCCGGCAAGCTGGTAAAAGGCATGGGCGGCGCCATGGATTTGGTGGCCGGTGCCGACAATATTATCGTTACCATGATGCACGCCGATAAATACGGTAACTCCAAGCTGCTGCCCAAGTGCGAGCTGCCGCTCACCGGCTTTGGCTGTATCAAACGCGTGCTTACCGATCTGGCGTTCATCGAAATCAAAGACGGCGCCTTCCACCTGCTGGAGCGCGCCCCAGGCGTGACCGTGGAAGAAATCGTCGGGAAGACCGCAGGTAAGCTTATCGTGCCCGAGCACGTACCTGAGATGCAGTTCTAAACGGCCCAGCGCTTTCAGAACAGTCCACAAAAACACCCGCATCTGCGGGTGTTTTTATATGTATAGCCTGCTGCTGTTTGCCAATCCAAACTTGTGACATCATTCCGCTTGTTAAGCTGTTGTTATTTATGTATCTTAAGCGTCAATAAGGTGCGAATTTGTCATGATAATTACAGGCGTCACACTGATAGTCAGCTGATAACAACTTGTATTGAGTCTTCAGCAAAGAAAAACAGCCAGGGAAGCGCATAATCTGTAGAGACTAAGGATAAGCTCACCATTCTCTCCACTACCGCCCTGGCCTTTCGGCTCTGACTCAAACCGCTCAGATATCATCATTAGATGCCCTTTCAAATGAAGGGCGTCATGCGGTAGCCATGGCGTTTTCCGGCAGCCACAATGGGGAGTCGGGAATAGTGAATGGTGAATTGGGAATGGTGAATCGGGAATGATGAGTCGTGAATCGGGAATGGTGAATCGGGGGTGGTCGGTCGGGATGGCATAGTCACAGCCGATCGAGGGGGCTGACTGTTCCGGCGTAATGTTGTCCCAGCACATGGGTATAAATCTGCGTCGTTTTTACATCATTGTGGCCAAGCAATTCCTGCACGGTACGGATATCGTATCCGGCCTGAAGTAAGTGGGTCGCACAAATTCAGCCGGACTGAATTTGAACAGCTCCGCTGGCCCGAAGGGGAAAATACAGGGAGGTATTTTATAAAGCTGTGACGGAAAGTGTGGCAACTCACCCGCTTGTTGACCCCTGATTTAGCAACAGCAACCGCCAGCGCTTTACGCACAACACTCTGATGAAGATGATGCCGACATAACGCCCCGGTAATGGGATGATGGCAGATTGCATGTGATGGGAAGACAAACATCCAGATAGATTTTCTGAACGCGTTTGGATATTTGCGCCCAAGTGCATAGGGCAGTGATGGCCCAAGGCCTTGTAGATTATCTTTCTGCTGAAGGGCTGTGGCGCAGGTTATGTAAGATTGCAATGCCGTCGCACAATGTTGGCTAAGCAGTGTTTTGCGATCTTTACGGCCTTTACCGTCCCGCACTGTTAAAGACAGATGTTCAAGATCAACGTCCTGGATCCTGAGTCTAAGGCATTCGGAGATCCGCAAGCCACTACCGTAAAGCATTTCGACAATCAGCCGGCTACGCCCTTCCAGACAATTGAGGATGCGCTTTACTTCATCAACAGTCAGTACTACAGGCAAGAATCGCTGTTTGCTGGCGTAATGAAAACCAAGGCTGCCAAGTTCCTGATGCAAGTGCTTATGATAAAGGTAGACCAGGGCGTTTAACGCCGTCTTTTGGGTATTTATTGCCACATTGCGTTGATTGGCGATAAAGGTCAAAAACTGTGCGACCTCTGCTTGTCCCATCTCTGCCGGGTGCCTTTTGTGGTGAAAGCGGATAAAGGTCTTTATCCAATACAGATAGGTTTTTTCTGTACGGATACTGTAACCACGCATCCGCATCTCTTCGCGAATGCCCTGCAGAAACGGACTTTGAGTGGCCATGCCAAAAAACCACAAAACTGTATGTACACACAGTATGATTTCAAAACAGACGATTTCGCCACCCCAAATGGTAAAAAATGTGCGCACTATTTCTGAAACACTTTTTATAATTTCAACAAATTCACAAGCTTAAAAATGGTGCACGAAACAAAGCGAGCGCGAATCATGCGCATGCGCACTTTCCACCCAGGATGATTTTTGCTAATTAAAAAATCAAATTTAAAAACAGCGTGTTGCGTGAGTTCTTGCCAAGTGGTCGGAGGGGAGATTATGCGCATGCGCACTATACAAATGTTATGTTTACAAGGTCTATACTGTTTAGATTATTCAAATGAGGAGTGAGCATGAAAGTCAGAATACAACATACAAAAATCTTTGCGGTTCTTGCATTGACGATATTATTATCTGGCTGTCCCTTAGATGGTGACAAAGGTGAGAAAGGATCCGTTGGTGCTACTGGTCCTGTTGGTCCAGCCGGCTCGGTTGGCCCTTCTGGCATCAGCTGTTGGGATCTTAATGAAAACAATATCAAAGACTCTGCTGAGGACGTAAACCAAGACGGAATTGTGAATGTCGCTGACTGCCGCCCGGCTGTGGTCCATCAGCAAACCGTGGAGAGAACTTGGTATGTTGCCTCTGGGGCCCTTCTATTCGCTTCAACACAGGCAGACCCTGACGGGCCGTGGGCAGACCCTGCGCGTCGATTGCCGCTGTATGATAATTCAGCTAACTGTCTGTTGAATATTGATCCGCTCTGCGTCGCGGATCCGGTTCCCGACCCTTGTGGACTTTGGTATTGGGCGGACGGGCCGGAAGATTTGACTGGGAGCCGTTATCTAAAGGCCAGTCGCGGTTACCAGTATTCAGTTCAAATATTACAAGATTTTAATTCTGCCAATACTCCGGATGACCCAACAGATGATTCATTCGGATGGGAAAACTGTCTGGCCAGCTGTCTCGCTGACTCGCAATGCGTCGGCGCGAGCATTACTGAGAGTGGCGAAGAAGCTCTTGCCTGTCGACTCATCGCAAAGACCCAGTTCGAGGCCCCTATTGTCGATGAATACGATCATCTTGGTCCCCGCACACAGGAGCAATGGCCACCGATTTTGTCCGGAATGGAAAACAATTTCCTGACTGCTATCAGAAACACAATCATCAGTGTTTGTCCTGCTCCTACGCCTTGAAATATATGGAGAAAGCTGTCGAGTATGATGAATTTAAACGAATGAAAACTTAAGAAAACTCATCCAAAGAATACCAACATAACAAGGTTATCAACCGGACTCCATTTCCGTCGCTTGGTTTTTGTGCTTATTAGCACAAAAATCCAAGCAACTACAATTCGCCGGTTATAACGGCGTTAAGCCCTAAAGTTCAGAGTATCAACATGAATTTGAAACCAAGCAGATTGCCAGATAAAGAATCACTTAAAAAGCGCGCCAAAGCTCTGGCAATGTTGGATGCAATTATCTGTCCGGAATGGGAAGATCGATACTATAGCTTCGATCAGAAATGGGACGAGAATGAACAAATGGCTTCCATGCGCAACGGGTGCGGAGATGAATGGTTTATTTTGTTCGCTTCTTTTGGGATAGGCATAAAAGGTCTGGATCACGAAACTGAGATTGCAGCGGATGATGAGTTTAGAGAGGAGATAGCGGGGCAGCTACCAGCCAGCTTCTCCTCTTTCTACAAAGAGCCGTCTTTCTCTTGGGACTGGGTTAGTTTTTGTTATTGGTTAGAACCGGAAACGTCTGAGTGGCAAAAGGTTGAAAATACCGCCTCGAAATACGAAGATGATAATGACGGATCTTCAGATCTACTAAACATACTGATCGATAATGAAACGGCATATCATGAGTTTGTTGGATGGTATTATGAGCTCGAAATTCCAATTGAAACCATAAAAAAGATTTATGATCTAGAGCCTTTATCAGCAGTAATGATTGAAACTCTCAATAAGGATATAAGTATCAATCAAGCTATAGAATTTGCCAACGAAATTGGTTATCCACTATCAGAGTCGTTGGCTTAACAAGTGCGTCAAAGATGACGCCTGGCGGCGCACTTTACGCAGGCGTTATGCCTAAAGGAAGAATCGTGGAAATATCCGAAGAAAATAAACTAGAAGAAATTTTAAGGTTGGCTGCTAACGAACCAGCCCATCGACCACAATTCTGTGAGGTCCTACTAAGCTCTCAGGTATTTTTGCTTGGTACAACTGGAGTACCAGGCACGGATGGAGAAGTGAATCTCGAAGCTGGTAGTAAAATTCAAATCCAGCATTGGGAAAAGCCAGATGGCTCACCTGTAATTCCTTTCTTTTCGTCGCTTGAAGTGTTGCAAAAATCAATCAATAACGAAGAATCATATTTGGCCCTACCAGTACGTTCTTTGTTTGAAATGACACAAGGAGCTACGCTATTTCTTAACCCCAAATCAGATTATGGTAAAGAGTTTGTTCCTGAGGAAGTTGCGCACTTGTTATCTATCGGTATCAGTCAGGCTCCATCTCAGAGAGTGGTAGAGAAAGAAACCAAAGTTCTTCTTGGGCAGCCTTCTAATTACCCATCACAAATGGTTGACTCACTTACACAGCTATTGGCAAAGCATGGCAATGTTAAAAAAGCTTATCTGGCACTCATGCATGACACATCTGTTGATGAGAAACCACATCTAATAGTTGGCATAGAGGCAGATGGTGATATTGAGAAGGTAATGAGAGAGGCTGGCAACGTGGCTGGTGATACCGCGCCTAAAGGCGAGCCTGTTGATCTCTACGTGGTCAATGAAAATGATTTTGGTTTGAGCCAGTACTTTATAAATCAAACTAAGCCATTCTACGAGAAAAAATGGGGTACAAAGCTCAAATCGTGGTTTGGTGTGGGTAAGGCATAACAAGTTGCTGCACTCGGACACATACTGCTACGCTCGTTTTTGTGTGTGTCGCTGCGCTCCATTTTACACAAAAACGCTCTCCGCAGTATGTGCCGGTGAGCAAGGCGTTATGTGAACTCACTAAGGAAGGTATTATGAACTACAAGAATGCACTTTTACCTCTCTGTTTTTTGTCCACCGGAGCACTTGCTGCAAGTAACTACGCATCGGTAGAATTAACGCATTTGGAACCAACAAAAACTGAAAGCACTTGGCTTAGAGAGAAGCAATTTATGCCACGCTACCCCGTTGAGTTGGCAATGAAGGGAATCGCTGGCTGCGGAATATTTAAGGTAATAGTCGACGAAAGGGGTTCAACCGAAAGCATCGATCTTATTAGTTCAGTTCCTGAAAAGGTTATTTTTAAACCAGTAACGAAAGTTATTAAAGATTGGGATTGGATGTTGGCTGACGGCAAATCCCCAATCCGCGAAGAAAAGCTATTGAGGCTAGATTTCTGTATGGGAGGTAGTACAGAGGAAGAATCTATTTCAATGTGTAAACAACAGGCAGCTACGGAGTGCGAATAGCGTACACATAACAAACAAATTATGGCACTCGTTGGGGCGCAAACATGTGCGCGGCTTCGCCATTATTAAAAAAGTGTCTTCGCCCCGTATTCAGAAGTTAAGTGTTACTATGAAGTTGAGCATTGGTATACTTATTGTCGCAATAGTAGTTTCGGTAGGTATCTGGCAAGCGGATATTGCGAATGATCGCAGTAAGGCAATTAAAATCAGCGAAAGAGTCACGGCATATAATGACTGGGAATGCGGTTATCAATCACAAGTGGGTTGCACCAATGTGTTTGAAGTTGCTCCTGTTCAAACACTTCAGGTCGAACGTATTCGCTACGGTAAAGATTTTGTGGCGGTAAAAATAAGTCAAGGCGAAAAAACTGGCTGGGTTATTTCTGGCAAAGGCATTGAAGTATATGTGCAGCCCAATACTTAACGCGGCGTTATGTGAATTTCTGAAAGATGAAAATATACGGATATACAAAGCAAAATTCAGAGATACTATCTGAGCTTAGTGAAGTCACTATATCAACTTCACCAAAAACCCTTCGAGAGTTATCTTTATTTTTAAATAAGTGCGCTGACGAAATTGAAACCAATGACGCGGATTGGGAGCATAAGCATTTTGAAAGTAAGTCACTAAAAAGCATTTCCCCTATTGTTATAGTTTTTAATGAAGATCAGTTTTAACTCACATAACAAGGTAAGTCAGCATAGCACTGAACTTGACCCGTTTTAGTGGACATCTAAATCGTTTGATGAAGGTGTCGATATGCCAACTTATAAAACAGGAAAACGTACTCAGCAGTACAGTGTCGAGTGGACGTCGCGCACGCTCTGGACATTCATCCGTTTATGTTGGCTCGTTGGCGCAAACAATACCGAGATGGTAAATGGGGCATGGGCAACAAGACAAAAAAGTAGCCTAAGCCGATTGCCGAACATGATGACGTCAGCAAATTAACTCGGTGTATCGGTGAAATGGAGTCGGAGAATGATCTGCTAAAAAAGTGGCCACGGTTTCAGGCCGAGGAACAGCGGCGTCATTCCGATTCATAGCCCGCTATCATGGGACGTTCCGACCGTCTCGTCTGCGTCAGCTTGTCGGATCAGAATCACTTAACTACACTTTTCATCCTCCGTTAACAGAGAATCAGGAGTAATTGTGGAACATAAAAATACAATTTGAAGCAAACTATCGGAAGGCAATTTACGTCGCACTCGCTTCTATAATTATAAATACTTTAAGCATCATATTTACGATCAATTTCGAAGAACCTTGGCAATTGCAAAATGAACCAGATATGTTTTTATGGGGTTTTATCGGTATTATAATTAAAGCAATAGTCTCTCCCGCGTTTTATTCTTACGGACTATTTATGGCGTTTTATTCAAAAAACCACTAATACCAATTTCACACCAACATTATTGGTCGTAATTTTTAAGCGCACTCTCTTTTGCATATTCTTTGGTAATCGCATATTTAATTACCGTAATCAAACTAAGCTAAAAAGGCTAAAGAAACTCGAGTCAACTCATAACAAATCAAGACTGCTTCTCCATGAACACCACTGCGCTGGGCATTTTCTAAGGTCTAGGTAGTATTCGGAATAAGTTAAGTGAGATAATATGAAAAAATTACAGATGTTCGCTGGTGTCGCCTCAATAAGTGAGGCCATTATTTATATGTCCGCATTCATTTATTTTGGCCTGTTCTTTAACTTTCCACACGGGACAGATGCCGTAGAAGCCGTTAATTTTCTTACAGAGAACCAACTCAGCCTCACAATTGTAACGTTCGCCATGTATATTCTTTTTGGCTGCTTACTTGGTCTGTTGGTTGTTGGCCTCCATAATCAGCTGGGTAAAACTGGCTCTCCACTCGTACAAGTTGCGTCTATCTTCGGCGCTGTATGGGTTGGACTGGTAATAGCCAGTGGAATGATTTCAAATATCGGCTTGAATGCCGCGCTCAACATATCAACTGAAAGCCCCGAAAAAGCCCTTGATGTATGGAATATTGTAAGTATTGTCGTAGAGAGTTTAGGAGGTGGCAACGAATTAGTTGGTGGGCTTTGGGTGTTGCTAATCAGTTTAGCTGCTTTGAAGCTCCAAAAGTTGTCGCGTTATCTCAATTATCTTGGCATATTTGTTGGTGTTGCTGGCATATCGACGATATATCCTGCTGAAGCTCTGACTGAAATATTCGGTGTTACTCAAATAGTTTGGTTTTTATGGCTTGGCATTGTATTCATCAGGTTGTCAAAAATGAGTAAACCCAATACTTAATGGTAAGATTTTTTTAAACAGCAGTTCCGAACACGAGTGTGTTCAACATTCGGTGTCATATTAAAAGTCACAGAACGATATGAGCATCCAATCGTCCTTCAAAATAGAAGGACAACTGAGATAGCGGTAATTTCCAGTTTTTAATCGGGTGTGACCAGCACTCCTGAGCCTTCAATATACCTGCGTAGCGCAGTTTGAGTAAGCTGTTCTCGTTGCCCTCCTTGGTTTTCTTCAGTTTACGAAACTGACGATGCAATGCCTCAACCGCGTTCGTGGTGTAGATTAGCTTACGCACATATTCAAGGTACTCTAAATAGGTTGATAACAGCGCCCTTTTGTTGCAACAGGACTTGATGACCACAGGATATTTGTCGCCCCATTTGGCTTCCAACTGATCCAGCGCATCTCAGTGGCATTGAGGGTTGTGGCCTTATGAACACAGCCCTTTCATAAACCAAGGCCATTACCATAATAATATTTGAAGTACATTGCCGATTATTACCAAATAAAAACCGGCTCATTACTGAGCCCGTTTTAGCTATTACTGATACTGATTAGGCACGACGACGCAGTGCCGCTATCAGCCCCAGTAGCAGCAGCGACACAGGTGCTGTGCTACCGCCGCTGGACTTCTTGAGCGGTTCCGGTTCAGGCGTCGGCGTTGTGGCAACCGGCTCTACGCCATCAGAGACAATCGTCAGCATAAAGCTTGTGGAAGCGGCATCGCTTGGGTTTTCCACATCGCTTACTGTGACTGTCACTTCCACTTCACCATGGAAATCTTTTTCCGGCGTGATGCTGAAGGTGCTGCCTGAGCTGCTACCGGATACGTTGGCGGTGATGTGTTCACCGGTCACCGTAATCTGGTTAACACTGTTTTGCTCATCTGCGTACAGCACTTCAATGCCTTCCAGGGTGGTGTTTTCATCCATACTCTGGTCGGCAATAGCGCCCATTTTGATGTTGGCTGGCACAGTGATTTCGTGGTTAATTTCGATATCAGCCATACCTTCAACCTGGCTTACTGCATTGACTGCCAGAGTCTTGCCGGCGGCAGATGGCTTCACCCTGGTCCAGGCAGTCACTTCAAACTGTGATGACTCAGGGCCCTGATAGTCATAACAAATAACCAGACCATCGGACAGTTTCTCATCGAGGTTATCGAAGGCTACACGCTCACCACGGTATTTCTCCAGCGGACCATAGCTATATATACCACCACGGAACCCCTGCACACCGATGGAACCACGGCCGTCTTCACCGGCAAAATCGATGTTGTCGTAGGCCATCATCATTTCATATTCGCCATCACCAAAACGTGTATTAACGTTAAAAATCAGTTCGAAGTCGAATCTGTCGTTCAACGCCTCCCATTGATTTACACGACTGGCATCCATCCCTGCGTATTTGTATGAACGGGCATTGTCAAATTCAACGATTGCCCAACCGGTTTGAGTGCTGGCTACAGTGATACCGGCACGCTCTGAATAGGTGTTAATCAGCGGAGCCGTCATAATTGCCTGGGTAGCACCGGCACCCAAACCGTATCCACGCCACAGCATACCCAAACTTTCATAAGGGAAGCCGTTGTAAGGGAATACATCGTGGAACGGGAAGAAAAACGGCTGACCGGCCCAAAGAGATACAACTCCGTGTGCGTGAATGTCGATGGCGTTTTGCTTACCGGCGTTCAGATCATCGGCGTTGTTGTAAAGGTGGAAGCTGTCGTATCGACCACCGAAAATCAAATCAATGGGCAGTACAATACCGTTACGGTAAAGGATCATATTGTCTTTACCGTAAAGGGCTCTGCCGTTTGCACCGTATTCCACCGGAGAAAAACCACCGAACATCGGATAAATACGGAACTCTTCCAGGTCTACATAGCCACCGGGGTTTTTATTGCCAAAGTCAGGAGTTCGGCACATGGCATCATCAAGGTTGGTTGTAACCTTGTATGAAGGTTCCATATCGCGGGTATCCGGCTGGACACCGCTGATGGTCAGCTTGCCGTTTTCCAGTTTAATGTCGGTCACCATGGCACTGGATGAGGTCAATACATCTTCCACATACAGACTTAAGTCCGCTGGCACATCTGCCGAGATACTGAAAGCACGGTCTGCACCCGAATCGTTAGGCAGTACAGTGAAAGTAAACGGAATTTCATCACCTTCACGGGCAGAGGTCTGTGGCACATCCAGGCTCACATCGTCTTTGCCACGGCTCAGTTTGAACGCCGTTTTACCAATATTACCGGCATTAACAGCTGAAGTACCAAAGTCGATGAGAGAGTAATACACATCCCCTTCGGCCATTTCGGTCATATTCCAGTTCACCTGAAGATCCACAGGCTCCTTACCTGTGCTGGCAGGCACATCAACGCTCATATCAGTTGCCAGTTCGTCAGTCACTACGGTTGCGGCATACTCGAAGGTTTCCTCCGGTGAATCATAGTAATTGTTCTGCGCGGAACCTTTACGGGAGTTATAGAAAACCGCCCAGTACATTCCTTCATCTGGCTGGTTGATATTGCAGAAGTTGTTGTAATTAATATGATTGGAAACGCACAGCAACTCCTCAAACGGATCAGGCTGGCCGTTGCCGTTGTAGTCTTTACCTACATAAACCAACAGATTACCCTTATCCAGCGAGCCTTCAAGTGGCGATTCTGTGGTACCAAAAGACTCTACAATCAAACGCTTGGCATTTGCTGGAACGTTTATCATTACGGTTGCCGTGGCTTCATCCAACCGGCTTTCCACCGGAATTGTCTGATCAGCCTGAGAGTCCCAAGGGAAATACCGGTCATCATCTTTTGGCAGGGTGATAGATTGTACATCGGCTTTCACGGGGGCAAAAATTCGGCCGTGAATGCTATCCCCTTCAGGAAGACTAATGCCTTTTATTACCGCGTTGCCTTTGTTTCGGTGAGCCGTGGCAGCCAAACGGCCAGGCATTCCATTTTTGTCGTACTTAAACACGACCGGCCAGTGTGCCTCTGGTGATTTTCCGCTGCTCTCGGTGAAAATCAGGTTGGAGTGAAGTTCAACTTCCGAATTGGAGAACCACTCCTGAGTGTCCATAATGGACGCTTCAATCACTATGGACTGGGTTTCACCGGCTTCGAGAGTAAATTCGCTGGGGCTGACGGTAATGTTTACCCCGTTCTGTTTCATCTGCGAATTCATATCGGGATGCCAGTTAAGCACATCATCATGGGTGACAGACCAGCTGCCGTCCTTGGTGGCTTTGACGGTACGGATCCACTGACACTTGGGCTTACAGCTGAAATTTACCAGTTGCGGAATGTTCAGCTTGTGCACCATACCACCATTGAGTGGGTCGGCCGCACGGAAATTATCGGCAGTCTCATCCATGATGAGACCCGCCTGCACTGCATTGGCCACGTTTATACGGCCGGTGCCTGCGCGGTAAGTAGACGCCAGGCCAATATTTCCCGTTGCTTGGTTCAGTCGGCGGTATTGCACCTGATTATCAGCAGTCATGGCCAGCGCTGATTGAATTTCGGTCGCTGTCCACTCTGGCTGAGCCTGCTTAAGCAATGCCATGGAGCCTGCTGCATGAGGAGAAGCCATGGACGTACCGCTTAAGAATGCGTAATCGCCCGAAGCAGGTGCTGAAGTAAAGGGATGCTCATCAGCAAAGGCGGCATAAATGTCAACGCCGGGTGCTGCTACAGCCGGGATCAGCGCTTCAGGTGTGGAAGGGCTTGGGCCACGGGACGAAAAAGCCGCCAACCAGTCAGCCTTGGCCGGGTCAATCACCCGATCAATCGCGGTGGCACTGATGGTGAGCATATGACCTGTTCCCTTCACCAGCCAATCGCTTAATCCGTATCCAGCCATGCCGTTATCGTAACGGCCATCCCATTCCTGTTTGGTGATATGAATACTCGGCAGGGAGTAGGACGCAGTAGGCACTATGGCATCGGCATTACCATAGTTGTACATAATCATACCATCGGCGCCACCGGCCTTGATGTTATCGGCCTTGGCACTGCGGGCAACAGCATTGGGGTCAGTAAGACTGTTACGCCGACACACCACGATAACATCAACAGGGTTACCGCCGCTGTCGGTCAAATCGAACGTCCCGACCGGGAACGGACTGGCACAGTACTCATCACCAAAATTTTTGGCCTGAACCACCATACCGGTAACAGATTCTTTATTTACTGCACCACCGATGATTTCCATCCATCTGGGCGCTTCAGCGCCGCCCATGGGATCGATCAACTTGGTTTCAATCTCGACATCACGACCATGGGTAGTGGCAGCCACGTTCAAAAGCCAGGGAGAGGCATGGTCGATGGCGCCCATATATTCGGAATAGCCACCGGCCTGACCGGAATTACCGGCGGCCGCTGCTACAGAAATACCTGCCTCACGGGCTGCCAGAAAGGCCATTTCAACATCGTCGGACCAGGGGTGGGAATCCTGACCACCAATAGAGAAGTTGATGACGTCCACACCATCGCTGATGGCATCTTCAATACCGGCAATTAATGCTTCACCCGGGCATCCGGCGAACACGTCATTACTTGGATGACAAACCTGATAGGACACAATGTTGGCGTGGGGAGCCACACCACTGATACGTGGGAACAGGGCTTCCTTTATCAAAGCACCATCTGACACCTTTTCCGCGACGGGACTGGAAAAAGCGACATCATCAAGCACGTTACCCGCAGCGGTGGAGGCTACGTGTGAACCGTGTCCCTGGTAATCTTCACCGATGGCGGGACGGGTATCACCAAAAATACCGCTGGTAAAATTGTCGGTAATCACATCATAAGAGCGCACACCGATAAGCTTGTCGTTACACAGGCTCTCAAAGCCCTCTTTGGTGCAATCACCTACGTAGCTGCCCGCTCCCCAGGGGTTTACATGGTCATAACCATCACCGCCAACATCAGCAAATGATGGATGGTCAGTGTTTACGCCAGTGTCAACGATACCGACAATAACACCTTCCCCCTGATAGGGTATTGACTGAGTGACAGTCCCCTGCCAGATCTTGTCCGCCTGTATCAATTGTGGCCCGGCATCTGACAGCAACTCATAAGTTTTTGCGCGTCTTACAGAAGCCACACCGGCAATTTCCGACATACGCTTTGCTTCATCCTGAGTCAGACTCATAGAGAAACCGTTGACGGCATTGGTAAACTGATGGCGTACTTCACGCTGGCCAACGACCAATGCGGCTTCATTAAGTACCTGCTGTTGCTTGCCAAGCAGGTGTGCCTGATAGGCGTTGACTTCATTTGCTACCGGCCTGCCGGCGACAAAGAGTTTGCCTTGAGAACCCGAAGATGTGCGAATCTGTCTGGCTTCGTTGGAACGCGCCAGCGGTTTGTCTACCAAACTGACGATATAAACATGCTCACCGGTCAGACCCTCTTCAAACTCAAACTTGCGATGTTGTGGCGAGATCTGAACATTAAGACCTTCACCCTGCCCCAGTGAGTCGTCATTGATCGGGGCAGGTGCCTGCAATTTTGCGATTTGTTCGGGGGTGAGTTTCAGCCCTTCGAGCTGGTGTTGCTGTTGCATCGAAGCCGCAGCATACATACTGCCGGCCCCATAAAGGGTAGCCACCACAGCACTGGTGATAAGGTTAAGTTTCAAGAGGTTTTCTCCACTTATAGTTAGATTTCTTGACCTGCTGCGCGCAATGTTTGCGCGCGAGACGAGACCAATCTAACCACCATGGATGCTGTTGGTGTCAGTACTTCGATGTAGCATTTTGTATACTTTGTTAACACAAGTCACAAATACGCAACACGAGTAAGAGCATAAAATCCATTGAATACAAGTTATTGAGCGAAGCTGCTAAGTCTGCCCATTGCGGACAAGCTCTATTCGCGACTCAAGGAATACCTGCAAATACAGTTCTACAAGGAGTAATGCGCTTGTTGCCGCAGCGCAGTAACACCATAACTGCGCTGCCTGGTGTAAAACAGCGACAAAAGCTGCAAACACCCTCTTCCAAAGATCAACAGCCGCTAACGATGGCGCTGAAAGTGCCACAGAACCCAATAGACAGGCTTCAGGTCTTTACCGCCTATATTGCGCAAGGGTTTCAGTAACGGCCGCAGCCACTGCCAGCGACGCATCCGCTGCTGAGTCTCAAGCCAGTTTTGCTCGCCACCACTACGACGATAACTTGCAATGGCAGCGTCTATTTGAGCATGTTCAGTACCCATATAGCGGTAAAGACTGTGCAGGTACACCAGCAGATCGCGCTGCTGCTGATAACGCAGGGGCCGGCTTTGCTGAGCCGCTTCAAAGTCAATAAATTTGACGTTACCTTGCTGCCAACCAATATCCCGCAGCGCCGGGCGACCATGGGAAAGTCCGAGTGCATGCAAATCAGCAAGTGCTTTGGCGCTGTCATTCAGGACATCCATGAAAGGCACTGAGCTATCGGATTTGGACGCATGTAACCAGCTGCTGACCGTCTTGCCGGCATCTTCCACCACAAAGAAATCATCTCCGCTCAGCATCACACGGGGAACAGGCGCACCTTTGCCAGCCAGGCCAGTCAGCACTTGAATCTCCGTCTGCAGTGCCCGCCTGGGGTCGTCTTTTAACAGTTTCATCGCACCTGCAAGCCGTTCCGGCTGTTTCAGCCAGTATTTGTGACCGGCGAATTCAAAAGACTGAATGCGGCTATCGGGATGAGTCTGGCGCAACGTGGCAACCCTGGCTTCAAACTCAATCATATCCGGCTGTGATCTTGCTGCTGTGTGCTGTGTCATCGTCATTCCCTGTGGCTTTGGGCCAGCATTATCCCCGCAGGCTGGGGCAATTTCAATGCAGGTTGGCGCTGATACGGCTGCTGTTTACTGCGCTGATGCACGATAGGGTACGCACTAAGCGGTACACCAGAAAAGCAAAAGGCCTCTCTGGGAGGCCTTCTACAGTTAGCGCAACATTAATCGGCGCTGTGTTCCTGCCATGGCTGAGCCCGGTTTTCCAGCAGTACCGGAATACCTTCAGTGATGGGATAAGCCAGGCGATCAGCCTTGCAGATAAGCAGCTCTGCAGCTTTGTCGTATTCCAGTTTGCCCTTGCATACCGGGCAGGCAACGATATCCAGAAGTTTTTTATCAAAGGCCATGGGATGTTCCTTGCTTGGCATTGGCTGCCCGGGAGAGCTTCTCCAGCAGCTGTGTTGAGAATTGTGGCGATAGGTTCGCATCAACAGCAACATACCACCAGTGTTGTTTGGCAAATTCGCGACATTTAACCGCATCTTTTTCGGTCATCAGCAGCGGCAGGCCATTGTCGATGGCCGCAATATCGCTGGCCTGATAGGCCATGTGATCGGCAAATTCATGCGCTGCATTGAGCTTATAGCCCTGAACGTTCAGTGCTGAGAAGAAGCGCTGTGGATTGCCTATACCGGCCATGGCATTGACTTCATCACCAACTGAAGGCGGAGTTGCGTCAGCGCCTGGCAAGACCGGCAGCAGCCCGCTGGGCTGCAATGTCATGGCAAACTCCCCTGCTTCGGCGCTTTGACCATTGCAGATACTGAAATCGACACGGCTTTTACGCCACAGGCCTTCGCGCAGCGGCCCTGACGGTATAAGCAAGCCATTGCCGAAACGGCGCTCACCATCGATGACCAGAATCTCGATATCGCGCCCAAGCTGATAATGCTGCAGGCCATCGTCACAAAGAATGACATTGACGTCGTGGCAGGCCAGCAACTGATGGGCTGCCTTGACACGGCTTGCGCCCACCACCATAGGGATACCGGTGCGCAGGGCTATCATGGCGGGCTCATCACCGACTTCGGCGGGCGTCATACCGGGGCGTACCTCGCGTTCCCCTTCAATCCTGGCCCCATAGCCACGACTCACGACGCCGGGTCGCCAGCCATGTTGGCGCAGCAACTCGATTAAATAGAGCACTGTGGGGGTTTTGCCACTGCCACCGGCGGTGATGTTACCGACGACGATAACCGGCACAGGCAAGTGTGTTTGCCGCTTAAGACCAAATCTGAAGCCAAGCCGCCTGAGGCCGCTTATCAGCCAAAACAGCATAGACAGCGGCAACAGCAACCACGCAGCCCAATGCCCCTGATACCAGAGCTTATGAACAAAATTCTGCATCAGCCGGTAAACTGCATCTGGTAAAGCTTGGCGTACATGCCATCCTGCGCCAGCAGGGATTTATGGTTACCACGCTCCACAATGTGGCCCTGTTCGATAACCAGAATTTCATCCGCACTCTCGATGGTTGACAACCTGTGGGCGATCACGATTGAGGTACGGTTTTGACGCAAATTCTCAAGCCCTTCCTGAATGGCTTTTTCTGACTCTGTATCCAGCGCCGAAGTGGCTTCGTCAAGAATGAGCACGGGGGCATTTCTGAGCATGGCGCGGGCAATGGCGATCCGCTGGCGCTGGCCACCGGATAGCAGTACACCGTTTTCGCCCACCTGGGTATCAAGACCATCCGGCAGCTTATTGATAAACTCCATGGCATGGGCCAGGGTTGCCGCCTCAACAATCTGCTCACGGGTCACTTCCCACGGGCAAGCATAAGCAATGTTGTTGGCAATGGTGTCGTTGAACAGGGTTACCTGCTGGCTCACCAGTGCAACCTGGCTGCGCAGGTTTTTAAGCCGGTAGTCATCCACATTCACACCATCCAGTTCAATAGCACCCTGTTCCAACCCGGTGTAAAAACGGTTTACCAGGCTGGCAATGGTAGATTTGCCGGAGCCGGAGCGCCCTACCAGTGCCAGGGTTTTGCCCGGTGGTACATCGAAATTGATGCCATCGAGCGCGCGGTTGTCCTGACCGGGGTAACGAAATGCCACATTTTTAAAGCTGACATGCCCTTCAACCCGCTCAGCCTCGAACTTGCCTTTGTCTTCTTCCGGTGCCGTGTCCAACAACTCAAACACGGTACTGCAGGCAGCAATACCGCGCTGAAACTCCGCATTCACACGGGTCAGGCTTTTGATGGGCTGCAACATGGCGAGCATGGCGGCCAGTACAGTGGCAAAGGTACCTGCAGTCAGCTCATTTTTAAGTGAGTCAAAACTGGCGGCATAAAGCACGAAGGCCAGTGCAAAGGAGCCAATAATCATAATGGTGGGCTGGCTGATGGCCTGGGCCACGGCCAGTTTCATATTCTGATGGCGGTTTTGGTCGTTCACCCTGGCAAATCGTCCGGCCTCGGTTTCCTGGCCGCCAAATGCCAGCACATTTTTGTGCCCCTTGATCATCTGTTCGGTTACAGCCGTCACCCCGCCCATGGCACTTTGAATTTGACGGGAAATCTTACGGAAACGGCGGCTGACCACAGTGATCACCACGCCTATCACCGGGCCGACAATCAAAATACACAGAGACAACTTCCAGGAGTTGTAAAACATTAATCCCAGCATGGCGATAACGGTAATACCATCGCGCACGATTGAGATAAGTGCACTGCCGGACGCGCGGGCAATTTGTTCGGTGTCAAAGGTGACGCGGGAAATAAGATTGCCTGAATTTTCACGGTCGATATAGCTTACCGGCAGGGTCAGGTAGTGTTCAAATACCTGCTGGCGCATGTCCATAATCAGCCTGGCACTCATATAGGAAATGCCGTAAGTGGACACAAAATTGGCCAGGCCACGCAGGGTAAACAACCCCACTACCACAAAAGGCGCCCAGAACATCACCTGATTATTGGAGTTGAATCCCGATGAGGTGCCCATATCGAGGGAACCGGAAACGCCGCCAGAGGAAAACCCTTTGTCGATAAAAGGTTGAATAAATGCGATAAAGGCGGCATCCACCGCGCCGTAAAGTATCAGCGCCAGCACCGACAGGATGGCAATGCCCTTCATAGGCTTAAGGTAGCCGAGCAGGCGTTTAAAAACCGCTGAGACTTCCTGATTGTGAACTGTAGTCATTGATTAATCTGACAGTATGACAAAGGCGCCATTCTACTCTGTAATCGGCCAGTCACCAACTCCAAACACCCTGTTGTACCAAAAAGGCGCCAGATCATGCCGATAACTTTTCACCGCCAGTGGCTCGGTAAAGTACAGACTTATCTGGCCTTCACTGGCGGTGGAAAGACCGCTGATACCCCGGCTTTGATAGCGCTCCACCACTTCTTTTTTGGGAAATCCATAGCGATTGTCAGCCCCGGCGGCGAACAACACCAAAGCAGGCGATACAGCCTTGATAAAGGCATCTGTCGAGGATGTGAGGCTGCCGTGGTGCGGGGCAATCAGAACCTTGGCAGTGACATTCGTTGCCGACTGCAACAGTCGCAGCTCACTGATTGCCTCGATATCGCCGGGCAGCAGCAGTGACATTTGGCCAACGCCGGCATCACCGGTGATACGTACCACACAGGAGCTGTCATTGCCTACCCGGCCAGCCGGCAGGCGTGGCGGTGCCAACACACTGAAACTCAGACTATTAAGCTGGAATGATGCGGGTCGGCATCCCGTGTGTACATCGGCAGCAATCATCGATGCCACTTTGGTGTCACTGATGAGCAGCGATACGGGAAAATGCTTTGCCAGCCCCTCGGCGCCACCGGCATGATCCTTGTCTTCATGGCTGATAATCAGCACATCGATGCGACTTCGTCCCCTGGCTCTGAGAAATGGCGTCAGGGTGCGTTCACCGTGGGAGAAACCGCCATAGGCACTGCCGGTGTCATACACCAGCGTTTTGTCACCATCAAACACCACAGCGGCCAGGCCCTGACCAACATCCAGCAGATGCAGTTCTGCCACTGGTTGGCTCCGTGGCATAAAAGACAGCGCAAAAGGCAAGAGTAAGCAGGTACTTACAATCCTGAAGCTGCGGGAAACCGGCATCCAAAGGAGCAGCACCGCGACGAGGGCAAAAATTAACGGTGCAATCAATTGATCGGCAAGACTCACCCAGGCAAGGGGTAAACGATCACTTTGCTCAAGCAACACGTTAAACGGCAATAAGGCATAAAGAGCTGGCAGAAACAGCGCCCCGGGCGCAAAACCAAAGGGCAAGACCAGCAAAAACACCAATAAACCCAGCAGCGCAAGCGGGATCACCAGCAGTGAAAACCAGGGCACCATCAATAAATTTATCCAGATGCTATGCACACTGACACCGCCAAACAACAGCAGCTGCACCAACCCCAAGCCGAGCGACAGAGCCAGCTGGACTTTTATCAGCGACACACCATATTGCAGTGCATACGCCCGAAAGCGACCAGCAACAGTGTCAGCGGACGCAGCCTGCCTGCTTTCTGAGTTCGAAACCACCAGCAGAATGATGCCGATGGCGCCGAACGATAACCAAAAACCGGCAGACAGAGGCGATAAAGGATCGAGCACCAAAACTGCACTGAGTGCGTACAGTAATCGCTCCCATGGTGACGCAAAGCGGCGGCTTGCGGTGAGTACAGCTACCATGGCCAACATAATAAAGGCGCGTCGGGTGGGGATGCCCATGCCAGCAAGCAGCCCATATAATAAGCAACCACAGGCGGCCACTATCATGGCTATCAGCAGGTTTTGCCGATCCGGCCTTGGACGAAACCGCAGCAATAGTAATCTTGTTCCCCCATAGAGCCACAGTGCCAGCACCGACATATGTAACCCGGAAATAGCCATCAGGTGGCCAGTTCCGGTCTGGCGCAGCTGTTGCCATTGTGAGCTGGTAATCAGTCCCTGCTCCCCGCCAAGCAGCGCGAGCAGCATACCCGTCCCCGGATTTAATGATTCCTGAGACTCCAACGCCAGCCGAATGCGCTCAATCAATGAGAAGCGTAACCCGGGCGCTCTTGACACGGGTCTGGCTTCAATCACCCGCCCCCTGAGTCCTATATGCTTCGACAGCAGATAGCGCTGGGCATTAAATGCCCCCTGATTGAGATTTGAGCTGATGCTGCGCCTGTCAATACGAAACTCCCACACCTCTCCCGGGCGTATTTGTTCATTCGTTCGCCAGTTAAGCCGCATTTGCGGGGCAAAGGGTGAGATTAATTTTGGTTTAACATAGCGTATATCTATACTCAGCCAGTCGCTGCCATTTGTGACAGATGCTATTATCTCGGCGCGTAACCAGTTTTGTTCATTGTGCTCAGGCTGACGATAATCAAATATCAGCGTGGCATACAAACAGACCCAGGCTATGCCCAGCATGCCTCCTGCAAGCAGCGGCTGAGGCTTATACAGCAAGACGGCGCCAAACAGCAACAGCAGGCTCCATGGCCAGGGCAAAAGCGCCGGCCAGAGCAGCGACGAAATGTTAAGGGCACAAAAGCCCAGCAGAAATGGGTTCTTCACAGCAGTAAGTTAAGACAGCATTATCCGCCTATGCCAAAAAAGCTCATCAAAAGGTTTATGCCACACCCGGACAGCCTTAAAGATCATAAGCATCTGAAGATGTTCGGTACCCTGCTGCATAAGCCAAACCTGTGGCACCTGAATCGCCGCTCGGCACCGGGTGCATTTGCTGTTGGGCTGTTTATGGCCTGGATGCCGATGCCATTTCAGATGGTGGCTGCAGCGGCAATGGCAATATTTTTCAACGTGAACCTGCCCGTCTCTGTGGCACTGGTATGGATAACCAATCCGGTCACTATGCCAATACTGTTTTATATGGCCTACATGGTCGGTACCAAAATTCTCGGCCATGCCCCCCAACCCTTTAATTTTGAGGCCAGCTGGCAGTGGCTGGAATCGTCCCTTGCCACCATAGGTCCACCCTTCCTGCTGGGATGTGTGGTACTTGGGTGTCTCAGTGCCGGTGTGGGTTACTTCATTATCAGTAACCTTTGGAAATACTCGGTACTTTTCAAATGGAAAAGCCGAAGTGGCAGATAACAAAAAACGCGCATTAAGCGCGTTTTTTGTTATCTGGTGCCCGACACCGCTATGGCGTTCAGCGGCCAGCCAGTGCCGGAGCCGGCTCGGTCAGACTCGCCTTGTATGCCGGATACAGGGTTGCAATCAGACTCATGGCAAAAGCCATGATACTGACAATAACCACATCCTGTGAGTGAAGCTCTGAAGGCAGAAAATCAATAAAGTACACATCGGCTGAAAGGAGGCGAATACCCAGTGCCTGCTCAAGCGCTGCCGCCAGAGTCGACAGATTCGCTGCCACCAGCACGCCAGCCAATGTACCTATGAGCGTGCCCAACAGACCGCTGATGGCACCATGCACCATAAATACCAGCACAATGGCACCGCGTTTAAGCCCCATGGTCATCAAAATGGCAATTTCAGAGGTTTTATCCCTTACCGCCATGACCAATGTGGACACAATATTAAAACAGGCCACCGCAATCACCAGCGCCAACACCAGATACATCAAAGTGCGAACCAGTTGAATGTCCTGATAAAGATGTCCCTGGGTTCGGGTCCAGTCACTCATATAAAGGTATTGGGTTTGGGTATACCCAAGCTCACGGATAAGCCTTGGTGCAGCAAATACATCATTTACAGCGATGCGCACACCGCTGACGTCAGCTCCCATTCCGAGTAATTCGGCAAGATGACTCATGGACGCATAGGCTGTGGTGAGCTCAAGCTCCCCCCCGAGCTTATAGGCACCTCGCACCACAAATCTGTGGCTGCGGGCCGCGCCGAGTTTACCGGCCTCCCGGCCAGACACGTCCGGCACATATAACAGCAGGGCATCACCTTCCCTGAGGCCAAGTTTATCCAGTAACGCCTGCCCCAGCACAATGGTATTTTCACTGCCGCCAAGCTGCTGCCAGGCGTTTTGTGACATGTACTGCCGGATACCGGAAACAGACTCTTCAAGTGTTGTGTCAATTCCCACCAGGCTTACGCCCTGAAAACCGCCCTGACGCTGTACCAGCCCCTGCAAACGGATAAATGGCGCTGCAGCATAAATCCCCGGGATTTTTTGGGCATCGGCTACCATGGCCTGCCAATCCATCACCGGATTGTTGACTCCAACCAGTTCAGCATGGGGCACTACATCCAGAAAACGCTGCCTCAACTCCCGCTCAAATCCATTCATGGCCGACAGCACTATGATAAGTACCGCAACACCGAGCGCGATACCGGCGGTAGAGGCAAAGGAGATAAAGCTGATAAAGCTGTTGGATTGCCTCGCCCGATAAAAGCGAAACCCCAGCCACAGCGGCAACAGATGCTCACGACTCATCAGTTGGCCGCCCCTGCCGACAACTTGCCACTCTTCATCGACACTTGTCTGTCCATACGCGCCGCCAGGCCATTATCATGGGTCACGACCACAAAGGCGGTGCCAAGTGACGACGCCAGCTCACGGATAAGACCATAAACAGCATCGCCGCTTTTGGCATCCAGGTTACCGGTTGGCTCATCAGCCAACACCAGCTTGGGCTCGTTAATCAGTGCCCTGGCAATGGCCACCCGCTGGCGCTCACCACCGGAAAGCTCAGAGGGTGCATGACTCAAACGATGGCTGAGCCCTACCCGCTCCAGCAGTGCTTCGGCACGGCCAAAGGCAGTTTGCTTATCAATCCCCGCAATACGAGCCGGCATGGCGACGTTTTCGATTGCACTGAATTCCGGCAACAAGTGATGAAACTGGTAAATAAATCCCAGGCTTTCGTTTCGCACCCTGGCCTGACGGGCCGCCGACATGGCATATAAATCTTCTCCGTCGAGAAACACCTTGCCTTCGCTGGGCTTATCAAGGGTACCCAATATGTGCAGTAATGTGCTCTTACCCGAACCAGAGCTGCCAACGATAGCCAGTTGCTCGCCACGTCTGACCGAGAGGCTTACGCCACTCAGCACCGGGGTTTCAAGCTTGCCTTCGCGGTAGGTCTTACTGACATTTTCCGCTCTGAGCAGGATCTCTTGCATGAATTTTTTCTCTCTGTGCCTTAGCAGGCGTTTAATCAGCTTGAATGAAGCACTCTCGTACTATCCGGATCTGTGTTACTCGTATCTGAGGGCGGCGGCAGGCTCAACCCTTGAGGCCTTCAGCGCCGGATACAGGGTTGCCAGCAAAGTAATCACCACAGTGCCCGTGACTATCAACCCCAATTGCTGCCCCGATACCATGACAGGCAACTGTTGTCCTGCGCCCAGAATTGAAATACCCAGGCCACTCAATATCGGGTTCAGGTTCAGTGTCAGCACAGTGCCAACTGTCAGTCCAAGCAGCAATCCAAGGAAGGCGTTCATTGAGCCCTGAACGACAAAAATACCCATCACTTCTGTACGCGTCAGCCCCTGGGTCATCAACACGGCAACGTCTGTGGTTTTGTCTACCACCATCATCACCAGCGCCGAGACGATATTAAAGGCCGCGACAGCCACAATCAGACTCAACATCAGCGACATCATATTCTTTTCCATTTTGACCGCACCGAACAAATGGCCAAAGGTGTCACGCCAATCGTGTACCACCAGACTGTCTTTGGCGTCAGGGGCCACCAGCGCGGGCAATTTGGGGCCAATCTGCTCAGCTTTAAAGGGGTCGTCCAGATAAAGCCGCAGCATATCCACCTGTCCCGGCGTTTTGCGCATCAGCCTGCGGGCATCGTCATAATGAATAAAAGCCAGCTGAGCATCGACCTGAGAGCCCATCTGAAACAATCCGGAAACGACAAACTTACGCTGACTCGGTACAGGACCCAGAGGTGAGTACACAACGCCTTCGCCGCTCAATACTCTGATAGTATCCCCCACAGCGACATCCAGCTCAGAGGCAACCTGAGTCCCCAGAATAATGTGATACTCACCCGCGTTCAGGGTATCAAAAGCTGGCGACCAAACGGTGGTGGTCAACTTTGATAACCTGGCTTCCTGCTGCGGAAAAATCCCCTGCAACTGTACGGCGGCAATATTGGCGCTGGACTGCAGCATCGCCTGGGTTGAGGCCGACGGGCTGCTTCCCAGCACAGCCGGTATATTGGCTTCTATCTGCGCGGCGCTCGCCTGCCAGTCGGCAAACCCGTTGGCATCTTCCAGCACCAATTGCGGCACAGCTCCCAGAATACGGCTCTTGAGCTGACCTTCCAGTCCATTCATCACCGAGCTGACCACGATTAGGGCGGCAACACCCAGAAAAATGCCACTTACGGCAAACAGGGTGATAAATGACGCAAAGGCGTTGGCTTTACGAGCCCGCCAATAGCGAAATCCAATAAGAAAAGCGGAGGATGAAAACATGTGCGCGCTGTCGGCCCTGGCTGAATTGGGAAGGGGTGCCAATATACCTGCACTGCAAGCATACTGCCCGCTCGAACCTTCCCTTGCGTATTTGTTTGAGTGGGCACGATAATAGGGGTATCTCACCTATAAATAAAGAGGCATATCCTTGTTAGCCGATCCCAACGCCTATTTCAGTGTGGTGCACGATTTCAATGCCTACCTTCAACCCTTTGACGGTCCTCTGCCCGATGATGCGCAGCTGTCGATGATGCGCAGTGTCGGCCTGCAGCTACTCAGTGACGTTAAGGCATTGGAAGCCGGTTGCCTGCTTCAGCTGCGCCAGCTGGATAATGAAGCCAAAGCGGTAGTGGATTTTCTTAAGCTACAGTCACGAAAAGTGGACATGGTGCTGCACTATGTACTTGAAAATGAATGCCGTGATGGCAACCGTTACCTCGGCAGGCGCTTTGGCGGCAGCAGCTTTGTGATCGAAAGCAAAACGCCTTTCAAAATTGGGCAAGTGTTTAAGGCCACCTTGTATATCCGTGATGAGTTGATTGCGCTGGTGTGTATTGCCAAGGTGACTCAGGTGATGCAGGAAGGTGAGCATCTGCTGACAGAACTCAGCTTTGAGTGCATTCTTGAGCCGGATGTGGAGCAACTGGTAAAGGCCAGCCTCAGTGTGCAACAAAAGCAGCTCAAGGCACGCAAGCAGCAAAACACCCACAACTGAGCCAACGCCTGACTCGCCTATCGGGCCAGCTGAATGCCCCCGCCAGAGCTGAGCATCAGCCGAATGATGTATTGATGGCGCTTAAGCTGCCGATATCCCCGCTCTGGTATTGGCACTGCGGCACGGTTGCCTCTACAATGGGCGACTGATTTTTCGTGAAAAACCGGCAATCCAAACCGAATGACCTCTTTTACGGTAGACCGTCTTCCCAAGACACCGGCCAAGGGCCGGGTGTCATCGGTCAGACTGCCCGGCGGTGTCGCCCGGGCAATGACGCTGGCCCAAATGACCCGCGACTATACGGGCACCACCCTGATAGTCACCAGCGATACCCCAACGGCGCTTATCCTGGAAACTGAACTGAGCTATCTGCTCGGCCATGAAGGCATTGATATCTGCCTGTTTCCCGATCGGGAGACCCTGCCCTATGACAGCTTTTCACCCCATCAGGACTTGATCTCAAGCCGCCTTGAAACCCTTTCCAATCTGGAACGCGGCAAAGGCAGGCTGGTGATTGTGCCGCTCACCACCTTGATGGTGCGCCTGTCGCCAAAGGCGTTTCTGGCCGCCAATGTGCTGATCCTCAAGAAAGGTGACCGCTACCAGTTGCAGCAGATGCGGCAACTGCTGACCGACACTGGCTATCATCTGGTGGAGCAGGTATATGAGCATGGCGAATTTGCCATCCGCGGCTCGATTCTGGACATCTTCCCCAGTGGCGCAACTGAACCGCTGCGCATAGAGCTGTTTGATGACGAAGTGGAGTCTATCCGTCACTTCGACCCTGAAACCCAGCGCTCCAGTGCCGAGGTAGACAGCATCCGGATGCTGCCGGCACGGGAATTCCCCACCGACAGCCAGGCCATCGAAGGTTTTCGCCAGCGCTATCGCCGCGCCTTTGATACCATCACCAACGCCCCTGAGTCTGTTTACCAGCTGGTGAGCCGCAATCTGATGCCGGCGGGCATTGAAAACTATTTACCGCTGTTTTTTGACGACACCGCCACCCTGTTTGATTATTTGCCCGATGAACTGCAAATCATCACTACAGGTGAGCTGCATCAGGCCGCCGAGCACCACCTTGGCGAAATTCACGCCCGCTATGAAGACCGCCGGGTTGACCCCATGCGGCCATTGCTGCCGCCCAAGGTGCTTTATCAAACCACCGAAGAGCTGTTTGGTAAATTCAAGCAATATCCCCGCATTCAGCTCAGCACGGCCGAGGGCGACAAGGAGCTGGACTGCACGCCACTGCCGGACATTCGCGCCAACCACAAACTCAAGCAGCCGCTGGAGGCCTTAAGTCTGTGGGCGGCGAATACTCAGCGCATTCTGTTTGTGGCCGAATCCGAGGGCCGCCGTGAGGCACTGCTGGAGCTGTTGTCCAAGGCAGGCATCAAGCCCAAACTCTACGGTCATTTGCAGGAGTTTATCGATTCCGGCAGCCCCCACGGGCTGATAGTGGCTCCGCTGGCGCAGGGCATAGATATCCGCATTGGCAAAAAGCAGCTGGCGATTGTCTGTGAAACTGAACTCTTTGGTGAGCGGGTATCCCAGCAGCGCCGCCGCGACAAGCAGCGCCAGCTCAGTCAGGATGTACTGATTAAAAACCTGGCTGAGCTCAAAGTGGGCCAGCCTGTGGTACACCTTGAGCACGGTGTTGGCCTGTACCAGGGCCTCGAAACCCTGGACACCGGCGGCTTGGTGGCCGAATACCTGAAGCTTGAATACGCCGGTGGCGATAAGCTTTATGTGCCCGTGTCTTCACTTCATCTCATCAGCCGCTACGCCGTTGGCAGCGACGATGACGCCAGTCTCAACCGTCTCGGTAATGAAAGCTGGAGCAAGGCCAAGCGCAAAGCGATTGAGAAAATCCGTGATGTGGCCGCCGAGCTTCTGGATGTGTACGCCCGCCGCGAAGCACGCCCCGGCGAGCCCTGCAAGCTGGATGAAGAGGAATACGCCCTCTTTGTACAGGGGTTCCCGTTTGAGGAAACCGTGGATCAGGAAGTGGCCATTGAAGCCGTTATCAGTGACATGTGTCAGCCAAAGGCCATGGACAGATTGGTGTGCGGCGATGTGGGCTTTGGTAAAACCGAAGTGGCCATGCGCGCCGCTTTTCTGGCGGTGTCCAGCGGCAAGCAGGTGGTGGTGCTGGTGCCTACCACACTGTTGGCACAGCAGCATTTTGAGAACTTCAAAGACAGATTTGCCGACTGGCCGGTGCGTATCGAGGTCATGTCCCGCTTTCGCACCGCCAAAGAGCAGCAAGCCGTGCTTTCCGCCATGGGAGAAGGTAAGGTAGATATCGTTATTGGCACACACAAGCTATTGAATACCGAGCTTAATTTCGATGCGCTCGGGCTGCTTGTCATAGATGAAGAGCACAGATTCGGTGTGCGCCAGAAAGAGCGTATCAAATCGATACGGGCCAATGTGGACATTCTCACGCTTACAGCAACCCCTATCCCCCGCACCCTGAACATGGCCATGTCAGGTATGCGCGATTTATCGATTATCGCCACCCCGCCCGCCAAGCGTCTGGCGGTAAAAACCTTTGTGCGTGAGTACGATAAAGCCACGGTGCGCGAAGCAATTTTGCGTGAAATCCTTCGTGGCGGTCAGGTGTACTACCTGCATAATCAGGTGGAAACCATCGAAAAGACCGCTCAGGATATTCGCGAATTGCTGCCTGAGGCGCGGGTTGTAACGGCCCATGGCCAGATGCGTGAGCGCGAACTTGAGCGGGTGATGTCGGACTTCTACCATCAGCGCTTCAATGTGCTGGTATGCACCACCATCATAGAAACCGGTATCGATGTGCCGAGCGCCAACACCATCCTGATTGACCGCGCCGACCATTTCGGGCTGGCGCAGTTACATCAGCTCCGGGGCCGGGTGGGCCGCTCCCATCACCAGGCCTATGCCTATCTGATGACACCCCACCCTAAACTGATGACGGTGGATGCCAGGAAACGCCTCGAGGCCATTGATGCACTGGAAGATTTAGGTGCCGGCTTTATGCTGGCCACACAGGATCTGGAAATCCGCGGTGCCGGTGAGCTGCTTGGCGATGAGCAAAGCGGTCATATCAGCAAAATCGGCTTCAGCCTCTATATGGAGATGCTGGAGGGCGCGGTAAAAGCGCTTAAGCAAGGCAAGGAGCCATCGCTGAAGCAGATGCTCGGCAGTCAGTGTGAAATCGACCTGCGTATTCCGGCGCTGCTGCCGGAAGATTACGTGGGCGATGTCAATATGCGCCTGTCGCTGTATAAGCGCATCGCCGGCTGCGACACCGAGCAGGCAGTGGATGAAATGAAGGTTGAGCTTATTGACCGCTTTGGTTTACTGCCGGACGCTACCCGCAATCTATTGACCATGACAGTCGGTAAACACCGAGCCACCCGTCTTGGTGCCACCAAAATCGAGATGCATGCCAGGGGCGGCAGCATCGAGTTTGGTGAGGACCATAAAATCGACCCGGGTTTTATCATCGGCTTGCTTTCATCACAGCCACAAGTCTATCGTATGGACGGCCCGAACAAACTTAAGTTCACCATGCCTTGTGAATCCGCAAAAGAGCGGCTGGAGCTGGTGGATCTGCTGCTGTCGCAGCTGGAACAACACAGCGTTGGAGAAGAATAATCATGTTCCGCAAAACCGCACTTTTGGCAGCGTTATGTCTATTGCCACTGACTCAGGCCTCAGCTGAATCCTGGTTTGAAGTGGAAGTTTTTCTGTTTGAACGAAATCAGCCCAGCACCGAGGTGTGGCCTGAAACGCCGAAACAGCCCAATATCGCCAAAGGGCTCGATCTTATCACTCCGGCACTGGTAGCTGTGCCCGATATTCAGCCATGCAGCGATGACGAGCGTGTGGTTGATCCTCTGCGCTGTGATGGACTGGACTTGCAAATTGCAGCCTATGCACCCGAATATCCGAAACCTTTTCCGGTCACTGTGGCATCTGCCAGCCCCAAGATTGCGGCTCAGGGTGCTTCTGCAGTACTGCTGGACAAAAGTCAGCTCAGGTTTAACGATGCCGTTCGCCAACTCAGCCGTGAAAACGGGGTCAAGCCTTTGTTGCACATGAGCTGGCAACAGGCGATGCAGCCACGCCATACGTCGGTGCCGGTACGCTTGTTTGCGGGCGAAGACTTCTCTGACCGCTTTGTTGCGGCCGGCACCAGGGTGCCTCCACTTCAGCCCTATCCCGAAGTGGCGCTGAGCAATGACGGCAGTGCTGACACTCAGAGCCTGGAACCAGAGAGTACAGGCAGTCTCGAACAGCCACAGGTTAATAACCTCACCGCCCTGCTCGGCGGCGAACCGGCAAACCTGCCAGCTCTGCGCACAGAGAAACCATCACCGGTTTGGCAGCTCGATGGCTTATTGAACATCTACCTCAACCACTACCTGTATATTGAAACTGATTTGATGCTCAGAACCCCGGGCAGCCGCAAAGTGGAGCTGTTGGATACAAGCGTGGAATTGGCAGTCCAGGGCGAGCCAGATACTCAGCCAGCGGCGCAACGCCCAATCCCGCTAATGGCCACCAGCGAACCAATTCAGGAAAGTCAGGGCTCTCAGGTGGTAATGGAAGAGCAACCGTTTCTCTACTCAATCCCACTGACGCAAAATCGCAGGGTACGCAGTGGCCAAATCCATTATTTTGATCACCCCAAGTTCGGACTTATTATTCAAATTCGCAAAATGGCGCAACCGACCGGTGCTGTGGATGTTGAAGAGCCTGCCAGCGAGCAGGAAGGTGATGATACGCCTGAAGGTGATGTGATCAATCAACAAAATGAGCTTCAGCCCGAAGCCCGGAACCAACCTCAGGACTGAGTGATGGAAAAGTCGAGGTAGATTTCATCTGCCTCGTCTTCATTCACCTCAACGGCGGTCACATTGGCCGCTGGCGATCCCTCCCAGCACCAATCAATCAACTTCTCCACCATGGGAATACTGCCCTGCACCAACAGCTGCACCGTGCCATCGTCCATGTTGGTAACATAACCCGTAACCCCAAGTTCACGGGCCTTCTCAAGTGCAAAGCGACGATAGCATACCCCTTGCACCTTACCTTTAACCCGCACCAATACACGCCTCATAATATCTTCCTGCGCGACCTTTATTAAAAAAGCATAGGACACAGGAACAGGTGTGACAGTTTGAAGCTGTGATCAGGCGGGATTATTCAGCAAAAAAAACAGCTAACAAAACTGCTGTTAGCTGCATCGGGCGACATACGCAATCAGAAGGTCCAGGGAACCAATAAGGTCATACTTGATACAAAATGCTACAAAAGTATCAAGAAAGGCCGAAACTCTACACCCTGACCCATTTTTTGCAACATCACACCACCGCCAGACGCAATCAGAACCAATATGTGTGATACAGATCACACATTGCCACCAACTATTCAAGACTCCGTACTGTATTTATCAATACATATGTGGTACGTGAGTTCAAATTAAACCGAAAGACAGTAAATAATCCACCTTCTGAAGAAGGTGGCTTTGCGTTAACCCCCTAAAAGGGGGCCTTCTATTCCAGAGCAAGCTGAGCTTGCTCTTGCCTTTCCGCTTTCTCTTGATGTCTCACATATCGGCGAATTATCTCTTCGTT
>NZ_JBFKLW010000024.1:0-55475 GCF_041630135.1 Shewanella sp. | reverse complement strand
GACTCGGTCAGGGTGTAGTCGCGGTTGGCCATAAAAATCACCCCGGCGAAGATGGCGCAGTTTACCGTCAACAGTGGCAGGAAGATCCCCAGGGTCTGGTACAGCACCGGCATAAAGCGGTCGAGCACCATTTCGAGGATTTGCACCAGCGCCGCAATCACCCCGATAAAGGTGATGAGCTGAAGGTAGGACAAATCCAGCTCAGGGAAGCCGGCCCACGCCAGGGCACCCGGCTTAAGCACGGCCACGTAAATCAGCTGATTGAGCGGCACCGCCAGCACCATTACCACAATCACGGCAATGCCGAGACCGAGTGACGTCGACACCTTCTTCGAAACCGCGAGGAAGGTACACATGCCCAGGAAGAAAGACAGCGCCATGTTGTCGATAAATGACGCCTGGATAAACAGATTAATGTAGTGTTCCATGACGTTATCCTCAGGCCTTGGCGCGCTTGCGCTGGGCTATGTTAACCACCCAGATGATGACGCCAATCAGGAAGAAGGCGCTGGGGGGCAGCTTGAACATCTCATTGGGCAGATACCAGCCGCCCTGCTCTATGGTCTTCAGAATGCTGTGACCAAACAGGGTGCCAGAACCCAAAAGTTCACGCACAAAGGCGACGCTCAGCAGGATAAAGCCGTAACCGGCGGCATTGCCGATGGCATCCATCACCGACAGGTGTGGCGGCTCTTTCATGGCAAAGGCTTCGGCACGGCCCATCACGATACAGTTGGTGATAATCAGACTCACAAACACCGACAGCTGCTTGGATAAGTCCGGCGCCACGTCCTGAAGCACCATATCCACCACAATCACCAGCGAGGCGATAATGGTCATCTGGGCGATGATACGCACGCTGTTGGGGATAAAGGCGCGAATAAGCGAGATAAAGAAGTTGGAGCACACCAACACAAAGGTCACCGCCAGTGTCATCACCAGCGCGGTTTGCATGGAGTTACTCACCGCCAGGGCCGAACAGACCCCCAGCACCTGCATGGCCACCGGGTTATTGGCAAACACCGGGCGCATCAGGAGTTCACGATTGGATAATACTGCGCTCATCTCACACCCCCGCCGCTTTCAGCTTGTCGATAAAGGCATCAAAGCCTTCAGGACCAAACCAGAACTGCACCGCCTTGGCCACGCCCGCACCTGTGCGGGTGGCACCACTTACACCATCGACGGCACTCTTGTCTCCGGCCTTGGCTTCGCCCTTCACAATCTTGAAGGCCACATCGCCCTTGGCGTTGAAGATTTGCTTGCCCTGCCATTTGGCGAGCCAGTCGTCGTGGTTAATAAAGTCGCCGATGCCCGGGGTTTCACCGTGCTCGTAGAACACAGCGCCTGTGATGGTATTGAGGTCGGCCTCAATCCCCACAAAGCCGTAGATAATCGACCACAAACCCTTGCCATACACCGGCAGCACCAGCGCCTGCAGCTCGCCCTTGTCGTCCAGCACTTTGAAGATGCGGATTTCATTGGCGCGGGTCTTGATACGGGCGGTGTCTTTGGCAATCTTGCTGGAGGTATCCGGGTTGATGGCCGCCATACGCTCGTCATAGTCGAGGATGTTGTCACGCTCATGCATCTCGCCGCTGGCAAGGTTCACCATCACCGGGCGCACCCGCGCTTCGAAGGTGGCTTTGACATCACTGACATCCTTGATGTCGGCCGCCACCAGCACGTTTTGCATCAGCTCGTTGCGCTTTTTCACCAATTTGCGCTCCTTGAGCACATCGGCGGTGCCGGTGATCATAAAGGAGCAAACCAGGCACAGGACGACCGTGAAGGTCATGGTGCCGAGAACACTGTCTTTGTTAAAGGCCATTGCGCTTCAGCCTCCGTTTGATATTGAATCTAGCCACCAGCGAATCCAACACAGGCGCCCACAGGTTGGCGAACAGAATCGCCAGCATGATGCCCTCGGGCTGCTTAACGTTGGCCACGCGGATAAGAATGGTCATGGCGCCCACCAGGATGCCGAACATCAGCTTGCCGGGACGGGTGTAGGCGGTGGTCACAGGGTCGGTTGCCATAAACATCATCCCCAGCGCAAAGCCGCCGGTGACCAGATGCCAGGTCCAGGGCATGGCCGCCATGGCATTTTTACCGTCGCCAAACACATTGAACAGCAAGGATGTGGCGATGGCGCCAATAAGCACGCCCACCACAATGCGCCAGTCGGCGAGACGGGTAAGGATAAGCAAGAGACCACCGGCAAAAATCGCCAGCGCCGAGGTTTCACCAATGGCGCCCACTTCGAAGCCTAAGAAGGCATCCCACCAGGCGGCGTCGTTAAAGGCGTGGTACCAGGGGTATTCGGCAAACTTCATCTTGTTGGCAGCAACCTGCGCCAGGGTAGTGGCCGAGCTGTAACCGTCTACCGCTACCAGCTGCGCCGAGGTAGTCACTTCGCTTGGGTAGGCAAAATAGATAAAGGCCAGACCCGCCAGTGCCGGATTCAGGAAGTTGTAACCCATGCCACCGAACAGCTCTTTGGCAACAACCACACCAAAGCTGATACCCATCACCACCAGCCACAGGCTGATATTGGCGGGCAAACACAGGCTGAACAGCAGCGCGGTAACAAAGAAGCCTTCCTGCATTTCCTGACGTCTGGCCCGGGCAAACACCATTTCCCAGAAGATGGTGGTGGTAAGCGCCGCCAGATAAATCGGCAGGTAATAAATAAAGCCGTACGCCATCAGACCAAAGATGCCGGTGCTTTCAGTCAAACCGCCGAAGATGGCGTTGTAAAAGCTCTGATGCCAGGTATCCAGCGGCGCGCTGCCCGCCAGAATCGCAATTTGCGCCTGCAAGCCGGTGTTGTAGATGCCAAACAAAATAGCAGGCAGCAGACACAGACCCACCAGGGTCATGGTGCGCTTCACTTCAATGGCATCACGTACGTGCACCGTATCCTGGGTACTGGCGCCATGGCCGATAAACAGCGAACGGAAATAGTCTTTAATCGTGTGTCCGGGAGCGTAGTAAGCGTCCTGGACACTGGGTTTCTTCATGGGCTTGCTCATTAGCCTTCCCTCTCGATAATCGTCAGGCAGGCGCGAAGCTCCTGGCCAAAATCGTACTTACTGGGGCAGACGAAGGTGCACAGGGCCAGATCTTCTTCATCCAGCTCCAGTGCGCCCAAAAGCTGCGCCTCGTCGGTGTCACGAACCACCAGATCCCGCACCAGCAAGGTGGGCAGAATATCCAGCGGCATCACCCTATCCAGCTGGCCAAAGGCCATCATGGCGCGCTTGGCACCGCCGGTGTGGGTGGTCATGTCGTAAAGCTTCTTGGGCAAAAAGCGCGACAGCACGGTTCGGGTAATGGAGAACTTGTCCCGGCCCAGGCGTACCCAGGGCAGGAAGTGCTCACTGTCATCTTCAGTGACAACCGAAATTTGCGGGTGGAAGCGGCCGAGGAAGTCGAACGCGCCTTCGGCGCTGTGGCCAGACAGCACAGAGCCAGAAACGACTCTGGAATGCACCTCATCTTTGATTTCGCCTTTAACGATATCGCTGACCTTGGCCCCCAGCACAGTGGCAATCAGCCTTGGCTTAAGCACATTGGGGCCGGCGAGCGCGACGATGCGGCGGTTATCCAGCTGTCCGGTGGTAAAGAGGCGACCTACTGCCATCACGTCCTGATAGCCGATGTGCCATGCCTGACGCTCCATGCTGACGGGCATCAACATATGAATGTGAGTGCCCACCAACCCGGCAGGGTGCACGCCCTGGAATCTGTGGGTCTGTACCTGTGGCAGCTCGGCGCCCGGCAGCAGCTCGTGATTGCCGTCCTGACACAAAAATACCGGTCCGTCAGTCAGGTGAGTGAGTACCTGCATACCGGCGGCAAAAGCCTCAGTATCGGTATTGATTATCACCCGTGGGTCGGCGGCCAGAGGATTGGTGTCCACTGCGGTAACAAACAAGCCGGCAGGCACTGAACCCGGTTTGGGCGCGCGGGAAAACGGACGGGTGCGAAGTGCGGTCCACAGGCCACTTTGCAGCAGTTTGTCCTGCACCTGCTCACGTGAAAGGGCAGCCAGATCTGCCTCGGCGCCGAAGTCGATTGCCTCTTCGGTGCCATCACAATCGATGACCACCGACAGCAGCATACGCTTCTCGCCCCTGTGGATAGCAGAAACAATTCCGGCGCAGGGCGCGGTAAAGCGCACACCCGGGTTGCTCTTGTCTTCAAACAGCGCCTGACCCTTGATGACCCGCTCGCCCTCTTCCACCAGCATGGAAGGCTTAAGCCCTACATACTCCTTGCCAAGCAAGGCCAACTGGGAAGGTTTGGCGGCGAGATCAATCTCTTGCCTTGGCGCACCGGCAATGGGCACATCCAGGCCCTTTTTCACTGTGATTATCGCTTCGAAATAATCTGCCATGATTGCGGTCGCTCTCTCGGAAAATACACTGCGGGTGATGTTACGCATTGCCGCAATAAAAATCCGTCAGCCACATCACAATTGGCTAAAAAATGAAATTAAACAACAAAACCCTGTTAAATCGCGTTGTTTACGTGCAAAAAAGGCATAAAAACTGCCAATTACGTTATTTAATTACATAAATTCAGATTATCCTAATTTACTAAATTTACCTTATTTAACATTAAGATAGGTTAATCAACGGGATCTGCATCACTAAATAATTGTATTGAAAATCATAGGATTTAGTGAAAAACAATTTCTTGCCAACGGTGGCCAATCCGAAAAAGCCCGGGTGACCAACCTCTCAATTCCGGAATAAAGGTTACGTGACCTGTAAGACATTGAGCGGCAATTCCTTGTGCCAGGTTCACAATCCTTCCGTCTGCGTCCATTCATTTAACGGCATCTTTTGCCAGCTACACCACTTATCGCCATTCTTTCGCTACCAGTTCCTCTGCTCAAATAAGACAGCATCCTGCCAGCACAAGTTTGGGCTGTTACTAAAGAACAGCTTCCAAAAACAGCAACACCTACCCAAAAAGCAATAACAAAGCAGGAATGACTTTCATTTACTGTTCAGACACTAATCCTGAGTTTAAGAGGCATGGCAAATACCTGAAATCAGGGCGACACACCGACAGTTTGGTTAAATTTCAAACTGAGAAGCAGATCACGGTCAAAAACATGATCTCGATCTACAAACCATTCCGATACCCCCTATGAGGTATACCCACAAAGATAACAAGGTCTAGACTCGAAACTATTCTGATTGGCCCACCAGCCAGTCATATTGACCCCGGTTCAAGTGAGCAAAATGTCATGACAAAGGAATATCACGTCACCAGTCTGGTGGTGCATGCAGCCCCCAGCATGGCCAATGCCATCCATGATGCCATTGCCGCCCTTCCCGGCGCCGAGGTTCATGCCACCAGTCCCGAAGGCAAGTTGGTCGTCACCCTGGAAGGGTCAACCCAGCGAGCCATTCTCGACAATGTCGAGACCATCAACGCCCTTAACGGGGTGCTATCCAGCAGTCTGATCTATCACCAATCAGAGCAAGAACAACAAGTGAGTGAGGAAACACCATGAGCATAAGCCGTCGCGAGTTTCTTAAAGCCAATGCCGCCGTGGCTGCGGCCACGGCAGTGGGTGTCACACTGCCAGTAAAAGTGGTTGAAGCCGCTGAGCAGAAAGACAACATCAAATGGGACAAGGCCCCCTGCCGTTTCTGCGGCGTGGGCTGTTCAGTGCTGGTCGGCACCCGGGGCGGCAAAGTGGTTGCCACCAAGGGCGACCCCGAAAGCCCGGTTAACAAGGGCCTGAACTGTATCAAGGGCTATTTCCTGTCGAAAATCATGTACGGCAAAGACCGTCTGGACACGCCGCTTTTGCGCATGAAAGACGGCAAGTACGACAAGAACGGCGAATTCACCCCGGTGAGCTGGGATGTGGCGCTGGACACCATGGCCGACAAGTGGAAAGCCAGCCTCAAGGCCAAGGGTCCAACCTCTGTAGGCATGTTCGGCTCAGGCCAGTGGACCATCTGGGAAGGCTATGCCGCCGCCAAACTGCACAAGGCCGGTTTCCTCACCAATAACATCGACCCCAACGCCCGCCACTGCATGGCCTCTGCCGTAGGCGCCTTTATGCGAACCTTCGGTATCGATGAGCCTATGGGCTGCTATGACGACCTCGAAGCCGCCGACCACTTTGTGCTCTGGGGCGCCAACATGGCCGAGATGCACCCGATTCTGTGGGCACGCCTGTCTGACCGTCGCCTGAGCAATCCCAACGGCAAGGTGCATGTGCTTTCAACCTTCGAGAACCGCTCCTTCGATCTGGCCGATAATCCCATGGTATTCCGTCCACAAACGGACATGATTATCCTGAACTTTATCGCCAACTACATCATCCAGAACAAGGCGGTAAACAAGGACTTCGTCAGCAAGCACACCAACTTCGCTTTGGGTGTGACCGACATTGGTTATGGCCTGCGTCCTGACCATCCGCTGGAGATGAAGGCCAAGAATCCGGGTAACGGCAAGTCTACCCCGATTTCCTTCGACGAATACGCCAAGTTTGTCAGCACCTATACCCTGGAATACGCCAGCGAAATGAGCGGCGTAGCACCAGAGCGTCTGGTTGAGCTGGCCAAGGCCTATGCCGACCCAAGCGTGAAGGTGATGAGCCTGTGGACCATGGGTGTGAACCAGCACGTGCGTGGTGTGTGGACCAACAACATGATCTACAACATTCACCTGCTGACCGGCAAAATCGCCACCCCGGGCAACAGCCCCTTCTCGCTGACCGGTCAGCCATCGGCCTGTGGTACCGCCCGTGAAGTGGGTACCTTTGCCCACCGTCTGCCCGCCGACATGGTGGTGGCCAATGACAAGCACCGCGCCATTACCGAAAAACTCTGGCAGCTGCCTGAAGGCACCATTCCGCCCAAGCCCGGCTTCCACGCCGTGCTGCAAAGCCGGATGCTCAAAGACGGCAAGCTGAACTGTTACTGGACCATGTGTACCAACAATATGCAGGCCGGCCCCAACATCAACGATGAAATCTATCCGGGCTTCCGTAACCCCGAAAACTTCATCGTGGTATCAGACCCTTATCCAACAGTGACCGCCATGGCCGCCGACCTTATTCTGCCAACCGCCATGTGGGTGGAAAAAGAAGGTGCCTACGGTAACGCCGAGCGCCGCACCCATATGTGGCATCAGCAGGTGAAGGCCCCTGAAGGCGCCAAGTCTGATTTGTGGCAGCTGATGGAGTTTGCCAAGCGTTTCACCGTGGATGAAGTCTGGCCCACCGAGCTACTGGCCAAGAAGCCCGAATACGCCGGTAAGAGCCTGTATCAGGTGCTGTTTGCCAACGGCGTTATCGACAAGTTCCCAAGCTCCGACTGCAAGGGCGAGCTGAACGATGAGTCCGAGCACTTCGGCTTCTATGTGCAGAAGGGTATTTTCGAAGAATATGCTGCCTTCGGTCGCGGCAAGGCCCACGATCTGGCGCCGTTTGATACCTATCACACCAACCGGGGTCTGCGCTGGCCTGTAGTTGATGGCAAAGAAACCCTGCGCCGCTTCGTTGAAGGTTCCGACCCCTATGTGAAGGCTGGTGAAGGCTTTAAGTTCTACGGTAAGCCCGATGGCAAGGCGGTGATTTTCGCCCTGCCTTACGAGCCCGCCGCCGAAGAGCCGAACGATGAATACGATCTGTGGATGAGCACAGGCCGGGTACTGGAACACTGGCACACCGCCTCAATGACCGCCCGGGTACCTGAGCTGTACCGCGCTTACCCTGACGCGCAGATTTTCATGCACCCTGAAGACGCCAAGGCCCGTGGCCTGAACCGTGGCGACGAGGTAATAGTGGCCTCTCCAAGGGGTGAAGTGAAGACACGTGTCGAAACCAAGGGCCGCAACAAGCCACCCCGTGGCGTGGTGTTTATGCCCTTCTTCGACGCCCGTCAGCTGGTAAACAAGCTGCTGCTGGACGCCACTGATCCTCTGTCAAAAGAGACAGACTTCAAGAAGTGTCCGGTGAAAGTGATGAAGGCCTGACAGGGCCGGAGTACGCCAAGAAAGTGAACGGGAGAGCACTATCATGACCAGACAACAGAGTAAGACCCAAGGCATTAACCGTCGCCAGTTCCTGGCGACGACGGCCCGGCTGTCCTGCGCTGTTGCTCTGGCCGGAGGCGGCATTGCCACAGTAGCCAAATCACAGCCGCTGGGTCCCCAGGCCATCAGGCCACCGGGGGCACTGGCCGAACAGGATTTTCTGTCGGCCTGCGTGCGCTGTGGCTTGTGTGTCGAGGCCTGCCCCTACGATACCCTGAAACTCGCCCGCTGGTTTGAACAGGCACCCACCGGCACGCCCTGGTTTGAGGCCCGCAAGGTGCCCTGCGAGATGTGTGATGATATCCCCTGCATCAAGGCCTGCCCCAGCGGCGCCCTCGAGCAGGCTCTCACCGACATCGACCAGGCGAAAATGGGCATTGCCGTACTGATTGATGAGAAAAACTGCCTGAACTTCAAGGGGCTAAGATGCGATGTCTGTTATCGGGTTTGCCCGCTGATTGATAATGCCATCACCCTTGAGCGTTCACGCAATGAACGCAGCGGCCATCACGCCATGTTTATTCCTGTCGTTAACCCGGATACCTGCACCGGCTGCGGCAAGTGTGAACATGCCTGCGTGCTGGACGAGGCGGCCATCAAGGTACTGCCACCCCATATCGCCATGGGTAAAACCGCCGATCACGACACCTATTTCAATACCGAAAGCACCACCCTTGAAATGCTGAACAAGGGGTTTGAACTATGAGCACAGCCAAGGTAAACCAGGCACGCTTTGCCGAGGATGCCATCCGCGAGCTGGGATGGTGGAAGGCGCATCGCTTTTTGCTGCTGCGCCGCGCCACACAGCTGACCGTGCTGGCGCTGTTTGCCATCGGCCCTCTGTTTGGTCTGTGGCTGCTCAAGGGCAACCTGTCGTCCAGCTTGCTGCTCGACACCATTCCCATGGCTGATCCGCTGGTCACACTGCAGCTGCTTACCTCCGGCCATGTGCCAGAGGCCAGCCTGCTGATTGGCGCTGCCATTATCGGCCTGTTTTACGCGCTGATGGGGGGGCGGGTGTTCTGCAGCTGGGTGTGTCCGGTGAACATGGTGACGGATCTGGCGGCATACCTTCGCAGACGCTTTGCCCTGCCAAGAACCCCGGAGCTGCCGCGCCAGCTGCGCTACTTTATGTTGGCGCTGGTGCTGCTGTTGCCTGTGGTGACGGGCGTGGCCGCCTGGGAGTGGCTCAATCCCGTGCCCGTACTTTACCGCGCCGTGCTGTTTGGCGCTGGTGCCGGGCTTGGGCTGCTTGTCGCTATCTTCCTTGCAGATCTCTTGCTGGTCGAGCGGATGTGGTGCTCGCACCTGTGCCCCAGCGGCGCCCTGTTTGCCCTCCTTGGCAAGTTAAGCCCGGTAAAGATGACCGCGGTGAACGCCAAAGACTGCAACAACTGCATGGATTGCTTCGTGGTCTGCCCCGAGCGTCAGGTGCTCAAACCTGCTCTCAAGGGCGCAAATCCGATGATTACAGACTCGGACTGCACCCAGTGCGGCCGCTGTATCGATGTGTGTGCCAAAGGCGTATTCCAGTACAAGAACCGATTTACATTCCAGGATAATCCTTTACAGAAAAGCCCCCGAATTGCCAAGAAGGCGGAGAACGAACAATGAAAAGAGTACTCACCTTAGCTGCGCTGTTTGTCGCCATCGCCGGTTGCAGCGGCCAGAACGCCCCGGTGAACAATGAGCCGGTTAATGTCCAATCACTGGCAGGCAGCGCCCAGATCACTGACGTGCGCCCTGCCGATGCGCTGCCCACCTACCCCAAGCGTGGCACCGCTATCGAGCGTAACTACAGTGAGCAGCCACCGCTTATTCCCCACAAGGACGACTACGCCATCAGCTTAAATAAAAATGGCTGTATGAACTGTCACAGCTGGGATAAGGCCGAGCGGATGAAAGCCACCCCAGTGGCCAAGTCCCACACACTGGACGCCAAGGGCACCCTCAATGGTCAGAACTACTTCTGTACCCAGTGTCACGTGGCCCAGGCCGACAACAAGACCGAGCTGGTGGAAAACACCTTCAGCACCAAATAAGCCGGTTGCCATTAACAAAAAGCCCCGCAATCGCGGGGCTTTTTGTTTGCAGTGTTATTGGTTTGGGTCACTTATCACAGCGCCACCAAAGCAGCCTGTCACCATTTTCCAGCAATTCATCCGGTTGCCAACCTGCCTTAATATAAAAGGCTTCGGCACGGGTGCCGGGCTCAGTGGTCAGTTTTACCTCACACAGATGGTGCTCACGAAAGTAATCCATCATGGTCCGCAGCAGACTCCGGCCATAGCCACAACCTTCAGCGTGGGGAGCCACAAATAACGCCCACACACTGGCCTGCTCCCGATTGGCAATGGCAAACGCCTGAATCTGACCATTTTCCTCCACCACCCAGCCCCGGCCACTTTGCGCAATTTGCGGCAAATAATCGGCTTCGGTAATGGCGCTGCTGGTGAGACGGTTTTCCTTTACCGCCAGGCGAATCCGGTGCATGGCGGCAATATCTTTATCAGTGGCTTGTCTTAACATGTAGCTACCTGAGTTTAAAATCAAATCTGTTGCTGACCAAGGCTCTGGCGTGCGGCCGCCGCCAACGCACGGTAGATAATGGTGGTGTGCTTGGCCTTGATATTCCAATGCTGCCAGTATAGGGCCACATCCATGCCAAGCCCGGGGCACAGGTCAACCAAGGTGCCTGCAGCAATGAGTTTGTCGGCTTGCAGATGCCCCACCAGACCATAGCCCAAATGCTGCACTATGGCATCCAGAAAACCTTCCGACGAGGGCACTGTATGCTGATAAAAACCATTGACTGGCATGGAGAAATAGCTCGACAGAAAGCGCTCATGCAGCCTGTCTTTGGTGGAGAAAATTACCGCCGGAGCCTGGCTCAGGGCCTCGGTGGTCAGGCCGTCGGCAAAAAAGCGCGCCACAAAGTCAGGCGTGGCCACGCAGCGGTAGTGCATCACCCCCAGGAACTCACTGGAGCAGCCCGCCATTGGCTCGGCAGTGGTGGTCACGCAGCCCACCGCATCGCCATTTTTCAGGAGGTTATGGGTATAAGACTCGTCATCCACAATCAGCTTCATCAGCCAGCCGTAGCGGGCAAACAGCGGGCTTAACGCCGGTAAGAACCAGGTGGCGAGGCTATCGGCATTGACTGCGATGGCAATTTGGGTCGGCTTGCCCGGATCTTCTGCGTTAAGCTCGCTGCCAAGCTCACTCTCAAGCAATGCCACCTGCCGATAGTGGCGCAAGAGCCTCTTGCCTGCCGGGGTTGGCGTAACCGGCACCGAGCGGATCAGCAGCGACTGACCTATGCGCTCTTCAAGCTGGCGAATGCGCTGTGATACCGCCGACTGGGTGATACAGAGCACCTTGGCGGCGCGCTCAAATCCCCCCGCCTCTACCACCGCAGCCAATGCTTTCAGATTGGTGTAATCCAGCATGCCCGATCCCCTGTCGCCATCATCTGTTAACAGCGCAAAAACATTATAAGAGTTTCTAATGTCCCATAAAAAACATTAGTTATCTTAATTATTTTTTCTTGGATAAGCTGCGCTCAATTGCTACAGAGTCGAGGAAAACCCAGTGGAAACCGCATTCGTTCAGGGGCTGGCCATAGGCGCCAGCCTTATCATCGCCGTTGGCGCCCAAAACGCCTTTGTACTCAAACAGGGGATAATGCGCGCCCACAGCCTGCCCATTGCCCTGACCTGCTCCATTATCGATGCGCTGATGATTGCAGCCGGTGTGGCAGGTCTGGGGTCACTGGTGCTGGCGTTTCCGATACTGAAACACGCTGCCAGCCTGGGCGGCGCGGCCTTTTTGATCTGGTACGGCACCAATGCCCTGAAGGCCTCCTTCAGCGATAAGGAAATGGATTTGTCCAAAGCCACAGGTGCGGGCAGCCTCAAGGCAGCGCTGATGACGACTCTGGCCATCAGCTTTTTGAATCCACACCTGTATCTGGATACCGTGGTGTTGCTGGGCTCCATCAGCACCCAGTTTTCCGGCCCCGACCGCCAGTGGTTTGGTGCAGGCGCCGTGCTGGCCTCGTTTGTGTGGTTCTTTACCTTGAGTTTTGGTGCCAGACTGATGGCTCCTATGTTTGCCAGGCCTGCGGCCTGGCGTTATCTGGACCGCTTTATCTTTGCCACCATGTACAGTATCGCCACCGCGCTGCTGTGGCCTTACGCCAAGGCGTTGCTGCAATGAATCCCTTATCGCTGTGCCCGCCCCAGAGCGGGCATGGCTTAGCGGCCATTTCCAATAGCTTATCCGGCACTGCACTCCCCAAGCGCGTAGTCAAAGCTGCCGCCGCCATCGAGGCACGCATCCACTGCCATAGATAACCCTTTCTGTCTCATCCCAGGCATCCCCGGAGGCTTGCACCGCGCCGGGACGCGCCAACACAACAAATGCCAATAGCTACTATACTTCTTCATACTCAGGTTGGAGAAAACAGCGATGGACAGAAAATTCATCATCACCGCCCTCATCTACGCCATTATCGGCATGTGCCTTGGCATTTACATGGCCAAGTCCGGCGACCACGGCCACAGGGTCAGCCATGCCCATATCATGCTGGCGGGCTTTGTGGTGTCCTTTATCTATGGCCTGTGCCACAAGTTGTGGCTGCCTGGGGCTTCAGGCGCCCTGGTACAGGCGCAGTTCTGGTTGCATCAAGTAGGAGTACTGATGATGTCGGCGGGATTGTTTCTGCTCTATGGCCAGCATATAGCCGTGGAAACCATCGACCCTGGGCTGGCCATCTCTTCACTGATGTTACTGCTTGGCATGGTGCTTATGCTGGTGCTGTTTATCAAAAAGCCAACAGCACCACATTAACTCAGCGACCAAGAGTCAGGCTGGAACCAGCACCAAGGCCAAGGCGCCATACCCGGCCGAAATGCTTGTAATGGCCTGCTGCAAGCCCGGCATCACTGCCCATGCCGTGGTAAAGGTCGAGATGACCGCCATCCACGGCGCCGCCGGTATCCAGCGCTATCAGCAGCCTCAGCTCATGCTTGCCGGTCCAATTTCCTTCAACATCCAATACAGGCACCTCGGCCAACAGGGGCGTGCCCATGGGCAACAGCAACTTATCAGCGGCAACGGCCGCCATCGGCAGCAGCGGAATACCGGCGCTGCCGAGCACATCCAGGTTGGGGCGGGACTGGAAGAATACATAGGAGGGGTTTTGCGCCAGCACCGGGATGACCTTCTCCTTTGGATTGGTGTCGGCCCAGTTCTTAATGGCCTTTAAAGACATCTGCTCCCGAGGCACTTCTCCCGCCTCAATCAGCACCTTGCCAATGCTGCGATAAGCATGGCCATTTTTGCCACCGTAGCCCAAGTATTCCAGGCTGTTATCATCGCCATAATGCACAAAGCCCGAGCCCTGCACCTCCATCAGAAAGGTGTCGATAAGGCTGTCGCTGTAGGCAAGCTCCAGCCCCTGCCCCGCCAGAGCGCCCTGTAAAATGGCTTCACGGCTTGGACAGGGCGTTTTTTGTTTTACGCACCCAGGCACGCCATAGAGCGGATATTGAAAGCGGCTGTCTGGCTCGTGCCGTACTTCCAGCACGGGGGAGAAATAACCGGTAAAAAGCACGTGCCCCTGACGGTCGGCACCACCCAGCTGGGCTGCTTCTATACCGAAGTTTCCCAGAGACACTGGATCGCCGCCACTTTCAAGCCACTGTGACAGCTGCTGGTATACAGCAGCGTACTTGGCGGCCAGCCTGGGTGAGCGTGCAAGCACCAGGCTGCTTTGGTCAGCAAAAGTGCTGTAGTTACGGCCGGCATCAGACTGCACAGCGGCCACCCAATTGAGAGCCTCTGGCAGCTCTCCGTCCTGATAACGCTTACCAAGTTCCTTGTCAGGCTGACTTGCGCAGGCACTGATAATCGTGGCCAGAAGCAGACAACTGACGGATTTAAACGGGGCTGATTTCACCTTTGGCTCCAAAGCGGTAAAGATTGCCGCACCATGCCAAAAATCACGGATAAAGGCAAAGCCATTCATCATTTTGCGGCCAGTTTCAGCTTGACTCACTCTGGTCAAATTTTTACCATACGCGGCCAGTTTTACAGAGGTGCCTATGGCGCAAATCACTGACCAAATTTCCCTTGCCGTGACCACCCTTAACCGGGGTGAGCTGGTGGCTATGCCCACAGAGACGGTATACGGCCTTGCCGCCGATGCCGCCAACGAGGCTGCTGTCGCCAAAGTATTTACCTTGAAGGGCCGTCCGGCGACAAATCCACTCATTGTGCATGTGGCCGACGCGAGCTGGATTAATGACTGGGCCTGCGATATCAGTACCGACGCCGAAGCGCTGATGGCGGCCTTCTGGCCCGGTCCTCTGACTCTGGTACTACCGGCAAAAGCCGGGGTATCCCGCACTGTAACCGCTGGGCAGGATACAGTTGCCTTAAGAATGCCGGCGCATCCGCAGGCGCTGGCGCTGCTGAATGGCCTTGGCCGCGCCTTGGTGGCCCCTTCAGCCAATAAGTACATGTCCATCAGCCCTACCAGCAGCGACCATGTGGCGCGCCAGTTCGCCGATGATGAGCTGCTTATTCTGGAAGGTGGCAACTGCGAAGTAGGACTGGAATCTACCATTGTGGCACTGCTGCCCGGCGATGAACCCAGATTGCTGCGACCCGGCATGGTAACTGTGGCCAGCATCGAAGCTGTGCTTGGTCGTCCTGTTGCCCAGCAAAGCGGCGGCGTAGTGGCCCCCGGACAGCATCACAGGCATTACTCCCCCGGCCTGCCCTGTTACCGTTTTGGGGCAAACACAGATATGAGCCATCTGTATCAGGCCGAAGATATTGGCTGGATCTTCTGTGGTGGTGGCCAGCCTGTGGCCGGAAAGCTGATTGACCTTGGCGCCGAGCCTGAAGGCTATGCACAGGGGCTATATGATGCTTTGTATCAGCTCGACCACCAAACCTTAAGCGCCATCTACATTGCCGAACCGCCGCACGGCAGCGACTGGCAAGCGGTGCATAACCGTCTCGAGCGGGCCGCCAAGCCGCTCTAAAAAACCGCGGTAAAAATCACCTGTAAAAAAGGGGCCCAGCGGCCCCTTTTCGATATTCACAACAGTCGACTTAAAGGTGTATGGCTATTTGGGCAATTCCAGGGAGCCGAAACGCCCCGTCTGATAGTCATTGATGGTCTGCCGGATTTCTTCCTCGGTGTTCATCACAAAGGGGCCCATATGCACGATTTTCTCACCTATGGGCTCACCGGCAAACAGCAGCACTCCGGCGCCTTCAGCGGCGGCGATAAATTCGATATTACCGGCCTCCAGTACCAGATACTCGCCCTGTTCATGGCGCTCGCCGTCGTCCCCTATCAGAGTCCCCTGATATATATAGGCACCGGCAAAACCGCGATGGCCAAGGGCACAGCGCGCGCTGCCATTGGCTTGCAGGCTTAAGTCTGCCACAGCACCATTGGCAGCCAGGCCTTGGATTAAGCCTTCAAGCTGGTGCCCTTCAAACTGCCAACTGCCTGCGAGCGGATAAAGGCTGGCGCCACGGCCATTGTCATGGCGCGGCTTGTCCATTTGTGTGCTGTCCAGATAGCGTGCCGGGCGCATTTTGTCGGCGGCAGGCATGTTGAGCCATAGCTGAAAGCCATGCAGGCCATCGTTGGCATCGGCCAGCGGCATTTCTGAGTGAATGACCCCGGAGCCGGTGCTCATCCACTGCACATCAGCGCCGCGGATAGCGCGCACATTGCCCATGTGGTCACGGTGCTCAAATCCACCCTTGCGGATATAGGTAAAGGTTTCAATGCCCCGGTGAGGATGTGGCGGAAAGCCGCCGATAAAGTCACTTTTATCGTCAGAACGGATTTCATCCACCATCAAAAACGGATCCAGCAGCAGCCGGTTAAAGTCGGCCACCCGGCGGATATTGACGCCGTCTCCATCCATGGCGGGGCGGGAAAATAAACGGGTCTTGAGTTTCATGACGCTTCCTCCAGTTTAATGAAGAACAGCATATTCCGACTCAAGACGAAAGAATATCGCAATATTACACGCTAACGTTTCGAATAAATCGAATAACCATCAATCGGGTTTAAATACCCCAATCACAGCGCCGGTGGCCTTTTTAGCAACCTTTTCATCTGCTTGTTGCTCGCGGTAATCACACTCAACACACTCAACGGTTTCAACACCATTGTCTTTAAACAGCACTATGCTGTCGGTTGCACCACACTTGGGGCACTTGGCGCCAGCCACAAAACGTCTTTTATTCTGACTCATTGGAAACACCCACCTGAAAAAACGCCGCTATTGTGCCACAGCTTACACAGTCTGCCCTAATCCCGGCTTCACGCTGGATGCCAGCGCCGAACTTGGTTATCATTCAGCCCTTTCCCACTGCGTGTTGAATATCCATGATCACCCTGTCCCAGGCCCAGCTTATCCGCGGCAGCAAAGTCTTGCTGGATGAGGCCAATCTCACCATTTACCCCGGCCACAAAGTTGGTCTGGTCGGCGCCAACGGCACCGGCAAGTCGTCACTCTTGGCGCTGATTATGGGCAAGCTGACGCTGGATAAGGGTGAGCTGCAGGTACCGCGCGAATGGCGCATTGCGTCGGTGGCGCAGGAAACCCCGGCACTGGATGTCTCGGCACTGGAATATGTGCTTGATGGCGACGTGGAGTTTCGGGAGCTGGAAGCGGACCTGCGTCAGGCCGAAGCCGACAACGATGGCCATGCCATTGCCCTGCTGCACGGCAAGCTTGATGCCATTGGTGGCTACAGCATTCGCGCCCGCGCCGGTGCCTTGCTGGCGGGTCTGGGTTTCAGCGAAGACAAACAGTCATCGCCGGTACGCAGTTTCTCCGGTGGCTGGCGGATGCGTTTGAATCTGGCTCAAGCACTGCTTTGTCGTTCAGAATTGTTGCTGCTTGACGAACCCACCAACCACCTTGATCTGGACACCATGTTCTGGCTCGAGGATTGGATCAAGAGCTACCCGGGCACCCTGGTGCTGATAAGTCACGATCGCGACTTTATCGATGCCATTGTCGATGAAATCGTCCATGTGGAGCAGCAAAAGCTCAACTACTACAAGGGTAACTACTCCACCTTCGAGCGCACCCGTGCCGAGCGCATGGCGCAGCAGCAGGTGGCCTTTGAGCGCCAGCAGCGGGAGCGCGCTCATATGCAGTCCTTCGTCGACCGTTTCCGCTACAAAGCCAGCAAGGCCAAGCAGGCACAGAGCCGCCTGAAGGCATTGGAAAAGATGACTGAGCTGCTGCCCGCCAAGGCCGACAGCCAGTTCTATATGGAGTTTCGCGAGCCTGCCAGTCTGCCAAACCCCTTGGTGGCCATGGAAAACGTGTCTGTGGGTTATAGTGAAACGCCCATCCTCGGTAAGGTACATTTAAACTTGGTGCCCGGTGCCCGTATCGGTCTTTTGGGCCGCAACGGCGCCGGTAAATCGACCCTGATTAAACTGCTGGCCAGTGAACTCAAACCACTCACCGGCAAATACGAACCCAACCCGGGCCTCACCATTGGCTACTTTGCCCAGCATCAGCTGGAGTATTTGCACATGGATGACAGTCCGCTGATGCACCTGCAGCGTCTGGCACCCACTCATCGCGAGCAGGAGCTGCGGGACTTCCTCGGTGGTTTTGGCTTTAATGGCGACATGGCGCTGTCACCGGTGGCTCCCTTCTCCGGCGGCGAAAAAGCCCGTCTGGTGCTGGCATTGCTGGTGTGGCAACGTCCCAACCTGCTGCTGCTGGACGAACCCACCAACCACCTGGATCTTGAGATGCGCCACGCGCTGACGCTGGCACTGCAAACCTTTGAAGGCGCGATGGTAATTGTCTCTCACGACAGACATCTGCTACGGTTGACCTGCAACGATTATTATCTGGTCGATGGCGGCGAAGTCAGCACCTTTGAAGGGGACTTGGACGATTACCATCAGTGGCTGCTGGATGCAGCCAAGGCAGCGGCATCCCGCGCCTCCAGCAACGACAATGAACGCCCCACCGTCGACAAAAAGCAGCAGAAACGGCTGGAAGCCGAACTCAGACAAAAGCTATCACCGCTGAAAAAGCAGCAGGACAAACTGGAACAACAACAGCAAAAGCTGGCACAGCGCCTGTCGGTACTGGAACAACGCCTCGCCGACACCAGCCTGTACGACGCAGCCAACAAGGCCGAGCTGACCCAAATTCTGGCCGAACGAACCACCCTTGGGCAGCAACAGGAAGAAAGCGAAATGGCCTGGCTGGAGTTACAGGAACAAATTGATGCCATCGAACTTGAGGCCATGGGCGCCGCTTGATGGCGAAAGGAGCCGGAAATTGACCACAGAGGAAATCTTCACCCCTGAGCTTTGGCATGCCTGCGAGGCTCACTACAGCAGCCACGAGGCACTGTGCCTTTCGCTGCAGGAAGACTACCATCTCAACGTCAATCTGCTGCTGTTGGCCTGCGAACTCGACCGACAGAGTATCGGATTGCCGGCAGAGCAATGGCAACAACTTATCAGGGATGCAGCCTCCTGGGATGAACGGTTAATAGGTCCCTATCGCCGCTTGCGCCAACTGGCCAAAGCCAGTCTCAGCGATAATGAATACCGGCAGATGCTGGATGTGGAACTGATGATGGAGCGCAAGGTGCAAACCTTGCTGCTGCATCGGCTGAATCAGATTGAAGCCACCGAAGGCGATGCTGACAACCTCAGGCTGCTTTTATCCGAATTTGGCCTTGAAATCGACGTGGCCGCCAAGCTCAGATACTGACTTTAACCCACATAAAAAAGGCGCCCATGGCGCCTTTTCTATGTCTTGAATGTCTTACTGTTGAAACTGGCTCTTAGCCCTCAGTCACCGGGGCATCGAGAACGACGTCTGACGCCGGTGCCGCTGCCGGCGTTAACTCCTTTGCCAACGCAGTGGCATTACGGGCGGTAATGCCATAAATCGAAAGCTGCGGGTTAGCCCCCAGACTGGTTGGGAAAACCGAGCCATCCATCACCGACAGGTTTTGCAGATAATGACTGCGCCCCATGCTGTTGACCATGGTTTTGGCCTTATCTTCACCCATGGGGCAGCCGCCCATCACATGCGCCGACGCCACCACAGTTTTCAGTGGCGCCAGTGGCATATCGGCAATTGCCGCTTTAGCCTCCTGCCATGAGTTTAAATACCCCACCCCTTCACTGATAGGCAACACCTTGCGGGCACCGGCGGCAAATTGCAGCTCGGCCATGCTGGCAAAGGCTCGCCGTGCTGCCTGCCAGAAACCTGCGCTGAGCGGATAATCCAGGGTGAAGCCATTGTCGGTCAGCATCACCTTGCCACCGGGGCTGTCGGGATGGAAGCCATCGCGGATCAAGGCTATCACCACCTGCAACTGGTTAAAGTTGGCCATCAGCTCTGCATGGCTCTTTCCAAACCCGAGGGTTTTGGAAGCAATCAGCACGGGATGAATGGGCGGCACTTCCAACTTGTAGCCAAGCTCACCGGCGGCCCCGTTTTGCCAGACAAACTGGTCGGAATAAATTGATTGTGGCGCACCACTGTGGCCATTAATGGCCTCATCGAACAGAGCCCCCGAGAGCACGGTGGGATGCAGCAGGGTACGTTTACCCAGCAGCTGCATGGGGTCGGCAAGTTTGGAGCGCATCATCAGCACCGGAGTATGGATTGCGCCACCAGCCAGAATATAGTGCTTGCCCTTGAGCATCAGCTCATCAGCACGGGGCTTAAGGGCGGCATCCCGGGCCCGAACCCGAATACCAAACACCTTGTCGCCCTGATGTTCAATCTTCACCGCTTCAAAACGGCTCAGCAGGGTCGCGCCACCACTGAGCGCCGCCGGAATTGTGGTAACCAGCATCGACTGTTTGGCATTGACCGGACAACCCATGCCACAATAGCCGGTGTTCCAGCAGCCGAGTACATTGCGCTTGATAACGGTGTAATCCCAACCCAGTTGCTCACAGCCTTTACGCAGCATGGCATTGTTGCGATTGGGATCAAAGGTCCACTGACTGATATTAAGCCGCTGTTCCATTTGCTCAAACCAGGGGGCCATGTCCGCCTCAGACATACCCTTTACAGCATATTCTGCAGCCCAAAAATCCAGCGCATGGGACGGGGTGCGAATCGAGGTGGTCCAGTTCACTGTAGTAGAGCCGCCCACCGCACGCCCCTGAAAAATCCCAATCGCTTTATCGGCTGTTTTCATCGCCGCAGCCTGCTGATACAGATTGGGGTAGGCAGTGCGCTCTTCCATATCAAAGTCACTGGAGGAGCGCAGCGGCCCCTTTTCGACCATGATGACCGACAGGCCAGCCTGAGTGAGAATTTCAGCAGCTGTACCACCGCCAGCACCGGTGCCGACAATAATCACGTCCGCTTCGAGAGTTTGCAGCTTGGCGGGCGCTTCGTAGCTGGCACCATCCAGATGTTTCCAACCAGCCGCCAGCCCTTCACGGATGGGATCCACAATAGCCATAACGGTCTCCTTAAGCCTGGACAGCGATCCCGGGTAACTCGGGTTTTGCGTAGTTGAGTGCAACCCAATGTTCGGGGCAGCTGTAAAAGCTGGCAAGCACCAGCTCCCGAAGACCCAAATAGGCGCTATTAAACAGCGCAAGGCTGCTTTGGCGCCAATCGTCAATAAAGGCGTTCAGCTCTGCTGGCGTGCGCAGCAGCAGCGGTGCCATGCTGCCGGTAAGCAGTAACAGACCGAAGCGATTTTCGAGGGAATCGAGCAACTGCAGCAACTCCTGACGCTGATCGGCAGGCAGCACTGATACGGTTTTGGCAATGGCATCCAAGGTGCGATTCATGGCGGTTTCCCTTGGCAACGCCATTTCGGGTAAGGCACCATCAAGCAATACCGGCAGCAGCACTGAAAACAACAGCCGGTGCTCCTCATCGTAGCTTTCATCCAGCGCAAACTCGGGCTGATACAAGCTCACACCCAGCGCCAGCGCTGCAGTGCCGCCCAGGGCAGCGAGTAAAAATGTGCGTCTATTCATTGACTCCCCTCCTGCCAAGGCAGGTTAAGTCCTGACAGAACCAAACGGCAATCATCGCACAGGGTACTTTGTGCAGCCACCGCTCATGGTTATAATTGCCCAACTTAAACACACGTTTTATTTTCGGGCAACTAAATCAAAGGTATGACCAGCTATTTCAGACCCGCCTGGTGGGCGAAAAGCCCCCACGTACAAACCATACTGCCGGTATTGACCAAAAGGCCAACACCGGCTCTCACACGTGAGCGGCTGGAGCTGCCCGACGGTGACTTTCTCGATTTGGACTGGCTGGGTAAAGCAGAAGATGGCAAGCCGCTGATTTTAGCTATCCATGGATTGGAAGGCAGTGCCCGCTCCCACTATGCCAGCCGCTTGTTGCACAGCTGTAAGGCGGCCGGCATTGCCGCCGTAGTTCACCATCACCGCAGCTGCTCAGGCGAGCCCAATCGACTGCCCCGTTCCTACCACAGCGGCGATACCCAAGACCTGGCCCATACCCTGCAATGTATCCGCCACCGCCTGCCGCACAGCCCCATACTGGCAGTGGGTTACAGCCTGGGTGGCAATGTGCTGGGTAAATATCTGGGGGAACTTGGCAAGCAAAGTGAGATAACGCGGGCGGTAGTGGTCTCGGCGCCACTGCAATTGTCGGCCTGCGCCAAGCGACTGGAGAAGGGCTTCTCACGGGTGTACCAGAGCTACCTTATCCGCCAGCTGCAGACCAAACTTGCTTTTAAAGTAAATGATGCCCGGCTGGGACCGGCTATGCCGGTGCTGTCCCAGGATGTGAATTCACTGCAAACTTTCTTTGAGTTTGATGACAAGGTCACGGCGCCATTGCACGGCTTTGCCAATGTGTACGATTATTATCAACGTGCCAGCGGCATGCCGTTTCTGAAAAACATCACCACTCCGACGCTGGTAATGCACGCCGCGGACGATCCTTTTATGACGGATGCGGTGATCCCCAAAAGTGCCGAGCTGTCACCGGCGGTGGAGTATGAGCTGCACAGCAACGGTGGTCACGTCGGCTTTATCGATGGAGGCAGCCCCTGGCGGCCACGCTTTTATCTGGAGCGACGCATTTTGCAGTTTTTAACCGGAGGTCTGCATGCTGATCCCCTATGACGCCCTGGGGCAGTTGCCCGCGGAAACCCTGAACAACCTTATCCGCGAATACCTGTTAACCCAGGTGGAGGATGGCAGCTTCGCCAGCCTGGATAATGACGGGCTTGAATGTGCCATCGCCCATTGCAAAGGCTTACTGAAAAAAGGCGAGCTTGTTGTGGAATATTCGGAAGACAACGACAGTGTCGGCATTCGTCAAAAGAGTGAACTGGCCGCTTACAAAGGCCTTGAATAACCGCGGGCACTATTGACCGGCAGGGGCCGAACCCCGTATAACTAAAGGGTTTCGCTAGCTTTTCATCTTTTATTAACATTTCAGGAAGCGCCATGTCTGCCAAGCATCCCATCATTGCGGTTACCGGCTCATCCGGCGCCGGGACCACGACGACGACGACCGCCTTCAACCACATTTTCCGCCAGCTTGGTATCAATGCGGCCTATGTGGAAGGCGACAGCTTCCACCGTTATACCCGCGCTGAAATGGAAGTGATGATCCGCAAGGCTAAAGCTGAAAACCGCGACATCAGCTACTTCGGTCCGGAAGCCAATGATTTTGGCCGCCTGGAACAATGCTTTGCCGATTACAGCGCCACCGGCACCGGCGAAACCCGCAGTTACCTGCACACCTTCGATGAAGCCGTGCCCTATAACCAGATGCCCGGCACCTTTACCCAATGGCGCCAACTGCCCGGCGATACCGATATGCTGTTTTATGAAGGTCTGCACGGCGGAGTAGTCACGGCTGAGCATGATGTGGCGCAGCATGTGGATTTATTGATTGGTATGGTGCCTATCGTCAATCTGGAATGGATCCAGAAAATTATCCGCGACACCTCAGACCGGGGCCATAGCCGTGAAAAAGTGATGAACTCCATCGTGCGTTCCATGGACGATTACATCAACCACATGACGCCGCAGTTTTCGCGCACCCATATCAACTTTCAGCGAGTTCCTACGGTTGACACTTCCAACCCGTTCTCTGCCAAGGCTATTCCCAGTCTGGATGAAAGTTTCGTGGTAATTCGTTTCCGCGGCTTTAACAAAGTGGATTTCCCCTATTACCTGTCGATGTTACAGGGCAGCTTTATGTCGCGGATGAACACCATGGTGGTGCCCGGTGGCAAGATGTCACTGGCGATGGAGCTTATCCTGACCCCTCTGATCCGGGAGTTGCAGGAAAAACGCCAAGAAATCCATGATGCAGATACGGGGTCTGAATAAGTCCAAAAAGTGACTTTATTAATCGCGATTTCAGTTTCTCTTAAGTCATAGGGCTTATGCTGTGTTTCGTCGGGATTTCAGGCGAAATTACGATAGTTGACATACTCTCGGGAGCGGATTCCCCCATCTTGATCTGTTCGCTCCCCTGAGTATGTCAGCGACCTCACCCAAAGCAGCACCCTTGTTTGGACTCCCGCCCCCCCTCTCCCCCTCCCAAAAAAATAAACAACAAAAAACCCGAACGAGTCGGGCTTTAGTGCGTTAAGAGGCATTTACGGCTGCAAAGGGATCACTTCCCGATAAGGCTTACCCTGCTGATAATGCTTAAGGCGCTGATGAAACTCTTCGGCCTTTACCTCTGTTTGCTTAACATGCTCAAGGGCCGCAATAGCGCGCTGCTGGGCGGCAACGGCATTGTTAAAGTCTCCAAGTTCGGCATAAGCCGCGGCCAGGTTATCCAGATTTGTCGGGTCGTTGGCGTTTTCAGACAGCAGCTTCAATGCCAGGGTCACCGCCTTGGAGCCATCGCGGTATTTGGCTTCGGGACAGGTGGCTAGAATCCAGGCGGCATTGCCAAGGGCAACCTGATCACCCGCCAGCTGAAATTGCTCAATCGCCCGGCCACAGTTACGTTCAACGCCATCACCACCGGCCGCATAAATAAAGCCGAGACGGAAATTGGCCCAGCGCTCACCGCGAAGACTCATTTGCAAGTACCAACGTTCGGCTTCGGCAAGATTACGATTTACCAACTGGCCTTCAAAACGCAAATCGGCGAGTGCTTTTTGCGCCTTGTCATGGCCTTGATTGGCTGCGCGGCCAATCCATTGCAAACCAAGATCGGCATTTTTGGCAACATAGCGGCCGGACAGATGCATCAATCCCAGCAAAAATTGTGCATCTGCATCTTCTTTGGCGGCCCGCATTTCTATATGCAGTAATTTTCCTGCGGCCTCATCGCCAGCAGGACGGGGCAGCGAGAACGCCTGAACCGCACCCACATTCATCAATAGAACTATTGCTGCAGTAATACCTTGCCAGTACTTCACATCTTGGCTCCCTGTTGCATCAGTTTCATGAGTTAGCCAGAAAACACCAACTATGTCGAGTATCAAAAGGTACCATGGCGCCCCACTTTACCAAATGGAAGAATAACACCACTAATCGCTACAGCATGCCATTAAAGGATGACATCGATCCAAACCGAAAGATTTGGGCGTGTGACATAGACTGCATACTGGCGCTTTGAGTGAGATCCACTTACGGTATTGGTTGACATACATCACCAAAACACCAAAATAAATCATTAATTTTGATGCGTAATTGCGTACATTCTGTTGTTCTGAACTTCGATCTGCATCATGGTTTGACCAGATACATTGGCGTAGAATACTTATTTAGAACGACCTTAGTTAAGTTTTTACATGCGAGGAATACGGGCATGGCACTGATTGGCAAACCAAAACCTGATCCAACTTTGGAATGGTTTTTATCCCACTGTCACATTCATAAGTATCCGGCCAAGAGCACCTTGATCCACGCCGGTGAAGACTCTGATACCCTCTATTACATCGTTAAGGGCTCCGTTGCCGTTCTGATTAAAGACGAAGAAGGCAAGGAGATGATCCTGTCTTACCTCAATCAGGGGGACTTTATCGGTGAGCTGGGTCTGTTTGAAGAACAAGCCGAACGTACGGCCTGGGTTCGCGCCAAGCAGGCCTGTGAAATTGCTGAAATTTCTTACAAGAAATTCAAGCAACTGATTCAGGTAAACCCAGAAATCCTGATGAAGCTTGCCGCACAAATGTCTGTGCGCCTGCAGAGCACCAGCCAAAAAGTAGGCGACCTGGCCTTCCTCGATGTAGCAGGTCGCATTGCCCAGACGCTGCTGCACCTGGCACGCCAGCCAGATGCCATGACTCACCCTGATGGCATGCAAATCAAGATCACCCGTCAGGAAATCGGTCAAATCGTAGGTTGTTCACGCGAGACTGTGGGTCGCATCCTTAAAATGCTGGAGGAGCAGAACCTTATTCAGGCTCACGGCAAAACCATCGTGGTGTACGGCACCCGTTGATATAGCATTCAGCTTGACTTAAGTCTGCTCACGTAAAGTGGCTCTCGATCTATCCGGAGCCACTTTTTCTTTTAGGAGTATGCATGTCGCGACGACTGCCTTTGGGCATCCTCATTACATCCGTTCTTCTACAGGGGAAAGTGGCTGCTTCTGCCATTGAGCTGGAGCACTACGAGGCTAAACGCCTGGTCAGTGAAGGGCAGATCTTATCCCTTGATGCCACCCTCAAAAGGGTCGCGGCCTTTTGCCAGGGAAAACTGCTCGACGCCCACCTGTATCAGGATGGAGACTCATGGCGTTACGATTTGCAGTTTGGCTTTCAACGTGGTGAGATAACTCATCTGAGCGTTGACGCATCGAGCGGGAAGCTCAGTCCCGATTCAGAACTGCCGGACGAATGCCAAACCCATGAAACTGCTACTCGTTGAAGACAATGCGATGCTGGTCAAAGAGCTGCAAAAGCAGCTTAAACAGGCCGGCTTTGTAACCGATGTGACCGACAAGGCGGTAGACGCCGACTACCTTATTAAAGAAACCCAATATGACTGCGTGATCCTCGACATCGGTCTGCCCGACGGCAATGGGCTTACTCTGCTTGAAACATGGCGCAATGCGGGTGTTACCACCCCGGTCATCATGCTCACTGCCCGCAGCCAGTGGCACGAAAAAGTCGAAGGTTTCAATGCAGGTGCCGATGACTATCTGGGCAAACCCTTCCATGCCCAGGAACTGCTGGCACGTATTCACGCATTGATTAACCGCGCCCACGGCCGTCCGGCCAGCCCCGGCAAGCAGCTCAGCTATGGCGGCGTCACCCTGGATGAATCCCAGCAAACCGTGCAGGTTGGCGAGCAAACTCATGAGCTTACTGCCATGGAATTCCGCCTGCTGAAAATCTTTCTGCTGTCACCCAAAAAACTCCTGTCCAAGTCACAGCTCACCGACAAGCTGTACCAGTTTGACGATGAAAAAGAGAGCAACGTGGTGGAAGTGTACGTAACCCACCTGCGCAAGAAGCTCGGCAAGACCGCCATTGAAACCCGTCGCGGTCAGGGATATATCTTCCACGGCGTGGAAGTATGATCTCGATTCGCGCCAAGCTCAGTCTATGGCTGACCGGGCTTGTGATTGTGGGCACCATAGTCGGCCTGTTTTTGTTTGAATCCATGCTCAGACAGGCCTTTCACGACTCCATTATCAACCGACTCGAAGAAGATTTAGAGCATGTTATCCTCGCCACCCACATACAGGACGGCGATATTGGCATAGAACAATCGATGCTATCCGGCTTTTATAAACCCGCCTATTCCGGACGCTACTATCAGCTGAACCTGCCCGAAGACGTCATTCGCTCCCGCTCGCTATGGGACCAACAGCTGGACATTTTGGCTCTCTCCCCCGGTGAAACCCGGGTATGGCAGGCCAAAGGGCCGAAAAATCACGATATGCAACTGCTCAGCGTCGGACTCAAATCCCAAAGTAGTAAAATTCAGGCCACGCTGACGGTGGCTCAGGACTTAAGTATCGGCCGCCAGGTGTTCAGTGAAATCTATGGCACCAAGCTGATGGTGAATCTCGGCATGTTATTGGCAATGATCACTGGCATATTTTTGGTGCTGCGCCAATCATTCCAGCCACTGAGCAAAATAAAAGAAGCGTTGTTCCGTCTCAGGGACGGTGAAACTGACCGTCTGGCGCTGGACACCATTCCTGCCGAGCTGCACCCACTGGCCTCCACCTACAACGAGCTTTTGGATTACACCAGCAAGCAGATTGCCCGTAGCCGCAATAATTTGGGCAATTTGAGCCATGGTCTTAAAACTCCGCTGGCGGTAATGCAGCAACAAGTGGAAACCTTAGGGCTGAGCGATCCAGAGATGGCCGAAGCGATGCAGCAACAGCTGGATATGATCCGTAAGATGATTGAGCGCAAGCTCGCCGCGGCGCGCATCACCGGCGACATGCTGCCGGCAGCGCAAATGCAGATCCCAAGGGATATCGACAGCCTTACCGGCACCCTGGAGAAGGTGCATCGCAGCAAAGAAATTCGCTTTGCGGTGGATATTGCCAAAGGTATCAACCGCATGCCTATTCACCGTGAAGATGGCATGGAGCTGCTTGGCAATCTGCTGGACAATGCCTGCAAATGGGCTGCAGGTGATGTATCCCTGCGTATTTTCCCTTCGGAAAACAGTCTATGGCTGGAGATTGAAGACGATGGTCCGGGAGTGGCACCGGAGGCCTTGTCTCAGCTTACTGAGCGCGGCAAACGTCTGGATGAAGCTGTAATGGGGCACGGACTGGGGCTGTCGATTGTGAAGGAAATCTGCGAGCAATACGAACTCATGTTGGATTTTTCCCGCAGCGAACGCTTGGGTGGCCTTAAGGTCAGCATCGGCTTCAGACTCAGCTAATCATCTGCTCCGCGATACAAAAATCCCGGCCTTGGCCGGGATTTTTGTTTGCTGCATTTTTCATCTGCCCGCTGGCAGCTGCGAGATCACAGAGGATCAGTTAACATTGGTGCTCTCAAAAATCTTGTCGGCCGATGCGGCCACAAAACCTGTGTAAAGCTCACCATCAACCTTGGGATAGCGCAGGGCAAACTCGTAAAAACAGCTGGGCAGTTCAACGGTTTGATCGTCAAAGGCCACTGCAATACGGTCAGCCATGGTAGATGACTGCTCCAGCAGCTCCGCAGGCGAGCCTTTTACTTCTCCGCCGACTGCGTTCAGCACAAAGTCACCCTGCTTGAGGGCATCATTCACCTCAAGGATACTGCTGTAGCCGGGCAAATGGTTGATAGACACAGTAAAGTGGTTGGCGCGATAACCAAAGGCAGCGACCCAGGCGGCGTATTCACTCTCAGCCAACAGTTTTTGATAGGTGGCAAAATCCACTTTCCAGTGGCGACCTGAATAGAGGAAGTTCTCAGCTGTTGTGGCCGACTCATCTACCTGTGCCACCATCTCTTTCACAATGGCTTGCAGTTCAGGGCTGAATTCTTCCACCAGCAGCTCGGAAATAAACACCTTTGGCTGGGTAGTATCGGGATGCTCGAAATGCTTTGCACGCAGCTTCTTCTTTTCAAAGTTATAGTCGGCGCACGCCCTGTAACCCAAGGCTTCAAAATGTGCCGCCAGTACGTCCAGATTTACCTTTTCCAGGTTAAAAGTTCGAAGGGCAATATGATCATTGATAATGGCTTCACCCTTACCAAGCAGCGTATGTACTTTGGCGGCGGAAGGGGTCATGTCGATATAGTCCTGCCAGAGGGCGGCAAACAAGGCATTTACATCAGTGTGCATCAATCACTCCTTAACAGCAGCGGGAACCAGTGTGCTTGTGGTGTCCTGCTGCGCCCGGTATTACGGGTGTTCAGTACGTCAGTGGTTACTACAGATACGGGGAATACAAAACGGCGCGCCCAAATGGAACGCGCCGTCAGAGGTTATATCGACAGACCCGGACTCAGGCTGGCTGGCATGGTCACGCTGTCGGACTCCATGGATGCCACCGGATAAGCGCAGTAGTCGGCAGCATAGAAAGCGCTGGCGCGGTGGTTACCTGAAGCGCCTACCCCACCGAACGGAGCTGAGCCAGAGGCACCGGTGATCTGCTTGTTCCAGTTCACAATACCGGCGCGGATACGATCGAGGAAGTACTCGTAGTCGGCTTTGTCGTCAGCCAGAATACCGGCAGACAGGCCATAGCGGGTGTCGTTGGCCAGACGAATGGCTTCATCAAAGCTGCTGTAACGCACTACCTGCAACAGGGGGCCAAAGTATTCTTCGTCAGGTAACTCAATCACATCGGTCACATCAATAACCCCCGGAGAAACCAGCCCTGTACCTGCTTTAAGATGAGTCAGTTCCACCAGTGATTTTCCGCCCAGATTTTGCAGGTTACGCTGTGCATCCAGCATCCCCTTGGCGGCGGTTTCTGAAATCATTGAGCCCATAAATGGCTGCGGCTCGGCATTCCATGGCCCAACCTTGATAGCCTTAACGGCATCAACCAGTCCGGCGAGCAACTTGTCGCCATCAGTGCCTTTCTCTACGTACAAACGGCGGGCACAGGTACAGCGCTGACCGGAAGAGATAAAGGCCGACTGAATAATGTCGTGTATCGCTGCGCGGGTATCACTGACGCCCTTGATAATTAGCGGATTATTGCCGCCCATTTCCAGCGCCAGGATTTTACCCGGATGACCGGCATACTGCTGATGCAGCAGATGACCTGTGCGCGAGCTGCCGGTAAAGAACAGGCCGTCGAGTTGCGGGTGAGAAGCAAGCGCCTTACCTGTTTCCACTTCGCCCTGTACCAGGTTAATCACGCCCTTGGGCAGACCGGCCTTGTCCCAGAGTTTCAGCATCTCTTCGGCCACTTTTGGGGTCAGCTCAGAAGGCTTGAACACCACAGCGTTACCCGCCAGCAGCGCAGGCACTATGTGGCCATTTGGCAAATGACCGGGGAAGTTATATGGGCCGAATACCGCTACAACCCCATGCGGCTTATGACGCAGCACCGCCCGGCCGGCAGCCCCGTCATTAATCTCGGTACCAGTACGCTTATGGTAAGCAGCAATCGACAAACCAATCTTGCCTATCATAGCGCCCGCTTCGGTCGCGGTTTCCCACAACGGCTTGCCTGTTTCCTGCGCTATTACATCGGCAAGCTCAGACTTGTGCGCTTCAAGTTGGGCTCTGTAAGCCTCAACAATGGCCTGACGCCTTTCGAAGCCCAGCATAAACCAATCAAACTGGGCGTTGCGTGCTGCCATGACCGCGGCTTCAACCTGAGCGGGTACCGCCGCCTTGCCCTGCCAAATCACCTCGCCATTGGCGGGGTTCTTTGACTGCATCTCTTTGCCTTCGCCAGCAAGCCACTGACCATTAATAAATTGCGTCATATCGAAATCCTATATTGCCAGTACGCGCACCAGCTCACCCTCTGTAACCATCAGGCCAGCGGCGAGTTCCGGGCTTAAAACAACGTCATCGCCATCTTTGCTTACTTGCAGTTCGGCGCAGCTGGCACGGTAATCGGCCAACTTGGTATTGGAGATAATAAAGCTGTCCTCAGAGGCTGGCATGTCACCAATTCGTACGGTTAACACCCGACTTTCACGGACCCCACGAATATCCTGCAGGTTACATTCAACCGTTGGGCCAGCATCAAAGATGTCAACATAACCACGGCATCGGAAACCTTCGGCACGCAGCAAACTGATCGCAGGTCGGGTATTGGTATGTACTTCACCAATGACTTTTTGTGCGTCTTCGGGCAACAGGCATACGTAAACAGGGTTTCTGGGCATCATCTCTGCCATAAAGGCCTTTTGCCCCAGGCCAGACAGATAGTCCGCCTCAACAAAATCGATACCCAAGAAGTGTTTCTGCAGCCAGGAGTAGAATGGCGAATTGCCATTTTCATCGCTGACGCCACGCATTTCGGCAATAACAGTCTCACCAAAACGGGCCGCATGTTGCGCCAAAAACAGGAACCGACTGCGTGATAACATTCTGCCGTTGTTGCCTTTGCGGTAATCTGCCTGCAAAAACAAGGTGCAAAGTTCGGCTGCGCCTGTGTAGTCGTGACACAGGGTCAGGGTTTCGACCTCATTACGAACCTGGATTTGTTCGGAGTGATAAACCTCTGTACCGAGACGATAGTGATAAAACGCATCCTCCATGCCCACGGCAGCTTCCAGAGCACAGGTGCCCACTACCTTACCGTTAGCTGTATCTTCCAGCACCATCAGATAGCCTTCATCAAAAGGCTTATCGACCGCTTTCTGAAAGGATGCTTCAGAGCGTGCAATTTTGCGTTTGAGCAGTTCTTCGTTAACAGGCAATGAGGTGAAACCATGGCCTGATTCCACTGCAATGCGGTACAGAGAATCGAAGTCACTGGATCGGATTGGACGTATGATTAACATCGTTGTTTCTCCTCCCGGTCCCGCCCGCCGTTTTTTCTTTAATTTTGCCTTTTCAAGGTGCAATAGCCATCGACAGAAATTCTGTCAATGTAATCACCTCTGGCGATTGGCAGGACTTCGCAGATTTTTGGGGCGATAACGAAACGATCGCCCCGGACTTATCAGGCCGCAGTAACCTTGGCTACAGCACGCTCAAAGCGAGCCAGACCTTCAGCAATATCTGCCTCAGAGATCACCAATGAAGGGGTGAAACGAACCACGTTGGCGCCCGCCATCAGGCTCAGTAAACCTTCGGCAATGGAAGCGTTAAGGAAGTCGCGGCTGCGACCGGCATATTGCTCGTTCAGCACGGCCCCCAGCAGCAATCCCTTACCACGCACTTCAGAGAATACATGGTATTTTTCATTGATAAGGGCCAGGCCATCGCGCAGTAATTGCTCGCGATGTTTCACGCCTTCCAACACGTCTGTGGTGTTCACCACATCCATAACGGCATTACCGATAGCACAGGCCAGCGGGTTGCCACCGTATGTTGAGCCGTGAGTACCTACTTTCAGATGAGCGGCTATCTTGGCCGTGGTCAGCATGGCTGCTATCGGGAAGCCACCGCCCAATGCCTTTGCGGAAGTGAGGATATCGGGAACTATGTCGGTGCCCATATAGGCATACAGCTCACCGGTGCGGCCAATACCGGTCTGGACTTCATCGAAAATCACCAGCGCATTGTGCTTGTCAGCCAAACGGCGAACCGCGCGCAGGAACTCAGGATCACCGTTGATGATGCCACCCTCGCCCTGCAGCGGCTCAAGCATGATGGCACAGGTATTGTCAGATACGGCAGCTTCAAGCGCAGCAATATCGTTAAATGGCAGGTGGGTAATGGCTGCTGGCTTAGGGCCGAAACCATCAGAATACGCGGCCTGACCGCCCACAGAAACGGTAAAGAAAGTACGGCCGTGGAAAGCCTTGTCAAAGGCAATGACTTCAACCTTGTGCTCACCGAAGTTTTCGATGGCATAACGACGGGCCAGTTTCAGGGCCGCTTCGTTGGCTTCGGCGCCTGAGTTGGCGAAATAAACACGCTCAGCAAAAGTGGACTCAACCAGCTTGGTGGCCAGCGCCAATGCTGGTTCGTTGGTCATGGTATTGGACAGGTGCCACAACTTTTCGCCTTGCTCTTTCAGTGCAGAAACCAGCGCGGGATGACAGTGACCGAGACAGTTAACAGCAATACCACCGGCAAAGTCGACATACTCGTTACCCTGCTGGTCCCAGACTCGGCTTCCTTCACCGCGCACGGGAATTACGGCAGCAGGCGCATAGTTAGGCACCATAACTTCATCAAACTGGGCACGTGTCAGATTCATGTTGTCAGTCATTCCTGTTCATCCTTCGTATGTTTGGCAACCCTTGAGATTACCTGTTCCGCCGCTGCCTGACTGTTATTATGCTTGAGTTGGCAGCGTATGCTTGTTTTGGCTGGATGTCATTATTAGCCAAAATGTGATCAAAATACCAGTTTTTCACAATCAACTGCCACAAACCCGCACCTGTCGCTGCATAAAGATTTGCCATATAACAGTAGAAAAGCACCTAATGCGGGGAATTTTGGCATATTTAGTCATAAAAAAACTTATTAACCCGCATTTTTTTAGACTATGCAGCAAATATGCATAACTACACATCTGGCTCACCGCAGATAACGATGAATAAAATCCACGACTATCTGCCGCCCTTCCTTGGCTTCAGGCACAAGCTCAAACAATGGAAATACATGGGGCATATTGGCGATAAAATGGCTTTCCACTAGATTTCCCGCCGCTGCCAGCCGTACGGCCATGCGCTCAGAATCCTCAAGCAGCAACTCGCGCCTTCCCGCCAATAACAGTACCGGCGGCAGTCCATGCAAGTCACCATGGAGCGGACTGACTTCCGGCATCATGGGATTGGCGCCCCGGAGGTAAGCTCCCCGTAATCTGAGCAGTGACTCCGGGGTAAAAAAGGGGTCGTCCGCCGACAATAAGCGCTCACTGTCACCGGTAATCGCCAAATCCAATGCCGGGCTCAGGAGTACACAGCTCTGTGGCAACCGCAATCCCAGATCCCGTGCTTTCAGCAGCAAGGCCATACCCAAATTACCACCTGCGCTGTCACCCATAATCACAAACGGCCCCTGCCACCTGTCCAGAAATGCACTGAACCCTTCCAGCACGTCCTCAAATGGTGCAGGAAAGGGATACTCAGGTGCCAAGCGGTAATCAGGTACAAAAGCCTCAGCACCAAGCTGGCCACAAAGGGTGGCAATATAGCGACCGTGAGCATGGGGGGTTTTGAAACAAAAGCCACCGCCACGAACATAAAAAAGAGCTGGCTTTGCTGTATGCTCAGCCCCCTTCTGGGGGTTACCCGCCAAGCGGTAATGCAACAGCTGGCTGTGTGACAAGGACAATGCTTCTGTTACCAAGTCCTCCGGCCAGGGCAGATATCGACAATCAAGGGTTAAAAGACGCACACGGATATCTGCCAGCGACATGCGAACACCACGGGCGTTCATGCCGGGCTTGGCAATGTAGGAAAGAATGCTATTGAGAACCTTCGCCTGCCAACTTGCCACGATGCGGCCTCAGAAGAGATCCATCTTTCGGTAATTTTGGGCACTGAGGCGGATAACTTCCTGCTCCGAGAGACCGTAATATCGGTACATCAGTCTGGCTTCCTGGGGTTCCAGTAACCGGGCTTCCTCAAGGGTAGTGACCTGAGCATAGCATGACGCTTTGGCTAGAATTTGCGCATCCAAGGGCAACTCGGAGATAGTCAGGGTTTCATCCAATGCCTTTAAACTTTGCACCATCTCATGATTGTCAAATTTAAGCCTGGCCGGTATCGCCCAGGCCAATTTGGATGAGTGTTCGAATACCAGCTTCAGCACTTGCTCAGCAGGAAACTCGGTTGCCATCACAGCATCATAGAGTTCCTTGTCACGGCTGGCACTGGCTTCTCTGAGCCAATTACCCCAATTTTTTTCATAGATGGCTGCGGCGCTTCCAAGCACCATAGTGATCCCGAACTGCTCCAACATGGCACTGACAAAAGCAAGGGTCTCATTACGTTGGTGAAGTCTGGCTAGCGCCCGGGCCGCTGTGGCACACATCAACGAGTATTGCCACAGTTTACGATTGGTCCAAAGCAAACAGGAATGCCCGGTCGGTAACCAGTTACGCATACTGTAATAAGGCACCAACTGGCGCAGATTTTCAACGCCGATAAAGTTGAGAACTAACTTGATATCCGTCACCTGCACATCAGCACGTTGTGGGTGACGTTGGCGAAATGATGTGCTGTTGACTACATTGGTCAAGTCACGTGACAACCATCCCACACCATTCATCAGCAACCGGATCCGGCCCATATCAGGACTGGCTTTACACAGCTGCTCAAACAACGCCAACTGGGTTTCCGTAAGATGTGAGCGCTGAATCAGCCTATCCATATCCGACAAGGTGATAGCTATTTCATCCATGATGGTATCTGTAAGTTGGGCTGATACCGCCTGAAAAGTTTCCCGGGATTTTTGCTGACGTTCAATTCGCTCCAATACAGCTGCACGCTCTATATCGAGCTTGAAGGCAATGGACTCGAGCTCCTGATCCAATTCGTCAGCCATCTTTGACGCTTTCTGCCGGCCAACGATAAGTTGCCGGAATAAACGTCGTTCTAGCTCCAGGACTTTGCCAGGCTTTACACCGCCTACCGCACTGATAACCACCCTATCTTGCTCCCTCGGAGTAAACCTCTGATTTCCTATTCTTCATTATTAGCACATTTCGCCCCGCATGCGGGACTGATATTTGCCCAACTGACTGACAAACTATCAGTTTTTAAAAATAAAACAGGGCCATATGGCCCTGTTATCAACAACCGGTCAGCCGGTTACTTAAGTTCGGATTCAAACAGCTTATAAATCCGCCGGTATTCGTCGAGCCAGCTCGAAGGCTCACGGAAGCCATGGGGCTCAACCGGATAGATGGCGGTTTCGAACATGGACTTTTCAAGCTCAATCAGACGCTGCACCAAACGCACGCTGTCCTGGAAGAACACGTTGTCATCCAGCACCCCACTCATAATAAGCAGCGGCTTGTTCAAGCCTTCGGCATGGTAAATCGGCGAGCTGCGCTCAAAGGCGATGGCGTCCACATCCGGGGTATTGAGGATGTTGGAGGTGTAAGGCGCATTGTAGTGGGCCCAGTCGGTCACAGGGCGCAGTGCAGCACCGGCCTGGAACAGCTCAGGTTCGCGGAACAGCGCCATAAAGGTGAGGAAGCCACCGTAGGAGCCGCCGTAGGTGCCCACACGCTTGCCATCGACATTGGCGTTGTTCACCATCCAGGCCACGCCGTCTTTCAGATCTTCCACTTCAGGGTGGCCCATCTGACGGTAAATGGCGGTGCGCCAGTCACGGCCATAGCCCTTGGAGCCACGGTAATCCATATCCATCACCACGTAGCCTTGCTGGGCCAACAGGTTGTGGAACATGAATTCGCGGAAGTAACCCGAGAAACCAAAATGGGCGTTTTGCAGGTAGCCGGCACCGTGGTTGAAGATGACCGCAGGATACTTATCGGCCTTGGACGCATCATAGCCCTCGGGCAGATACACCCGCGCATAAACCACACCGGCGCCGTGGTTTGATGACACGGCCACCACGTTTGGTGCCTGCCAGGCGTAGTTCTTGAAGGCATCTGAGGTGTAGTGAGTCAGGCGGGTAAGCTTGCCGCCAATCTCCTGCACGTACAGCTCATCCGGCTGAATACGACTGGAGGCCGTCAGCAGCAGCTTGCTCTCATCAGGGCTTAAGCTGTAATCCAGAGTACCTTCCCACCAGGTAAGCTGCTCATCGCTGCCATCGGCCACAGACACACGGTACACATTGTAGATCCCGGGGTGGTCCTTGTTGGCCTTGTAGTAAATGAAGTTACCGTCTTTGCTCAGGGTCACGTCGCTGACCACAAAGCGGCCCTTGGTCAGCGCCTTATGCGCCTGGCCGGGAGCCTTGATATACAGCTGCGAGTAGCCGGACTCTTCCGACAGGAAGTAGAAGCGGCCATCGTTGAGCCAGCCAAACTGGTTGTAGTCGTAGTTTACCCAGGCATCGTCATGAAGACGATGCTCGGTGCTGAGCTTGCCTGAGTCGAGGTTAACCGAGGCAATCCAGCGGTCTTTGTTGTCCACGGCTTCCAGCATCACGAGCAGCTTGCCATCGTCGCTCCACTGAATGGCGCTCTGGCTCCAGCCCCAGTCCTGCATCAATTGCAGTTTACGGGCGGCTTTTTCGCTGCGGTATTCTTCACCGCGGGCCTTGGCGTTTTCGGCTTTCACCGATGCCAGCACATCCTCATCAAAGCCGGTAAGGCCTTCGATGCTGATTTCGTGTTTTTGACGCTCTTCAAGGTCAATCAGCACCAGGCGTTGGCCTGGGGGATTATCTTCGGCCACCCGGGCGCGGGCTGGCACTGCATCCACATATCCGTCTTTACCCAGGTAATTGGGCATGATGTCGTGCTCACTGCGGCCCTGATAGCTTTTATCCTGCAAAGCCAGCAACAAATAACGACCATCGGCCGACAACGACAGCTCGGTCACCAGCTCAGCGTCACCCAGATACCAGGGCTCAGCACTCATGGTGGCGTCGGCTTTCTCCAAGTCGGCTTTGAAGGCTTCTCTCGCCTTGGCTTTCTCGTGTTGGGCAGCAACGTATTGAATAAGACGTGCCTGCTCTTTGGCAAGATAAGTATCAGGAGCGGCCACACCTTTGGGCGCCTTGCTCATGCGTACATCAGCAATCTGCTCTACCAGGCCATTGCTGTGAAGACGGAATACTGCGTTGCCCTGCCAGAAGGCGATGTCACCATTATTGAGGAAACGCACACCATCCACCGGCGTATTGGTGCGGGTGAGCTGGGTGATGTCACCTGTTTGCAGCTGCTTTACAAACAGATTGCCCTGATAAACATAGGCTTTGCGCTTTGCTTCTGCGTCGAGGACGCCGTTGCGCTGGGATGCTTGATTCAGCTCAGCCAAACCAAGCTCTCTGGCCGCGCCATTCAGCGGCTGCACATAATAGTTTTTCACCGCAGCGGCGCTTGGCATGCGTTCGAAATAGACGCTGCTGCCATCATCGCTCCAGTAAGCGTTGCGGGCAAAAACTCCCATCCAATCAGGATTGGCCATGATTTGCTTCATGGTCAGCTTTTCTCCGGCGGTCACCGGCATAGCAAGCACTGGCTGGACTGACTGGGTTTGATTGATTTCTGCGGGGGCGGCCGATGGCTGCTCGGTGGCACTGCAGCCCGCCAAAATGGCAAGCGCCAGGGCACTCACGGCAAAGTGTCTGGTAATTGGGTTCATCATGCTTCCTTTGTTGTTATATGGGCGGGGCTTTATGGGCGGTGCCTCGTCTCGTAGTGGTGCCTGTTATACCATATTTGCCAACGGAACGACGAAAACCGCCGCCATCAAGGCCGCGAAAACTTGTAACAGAACGTCAAACGAAGGAAGGATCAGCGGGGCTGTTTAAGGAAGTTGTCCAGCAGTTCATGGCCCTGGGCGGTCAGAATGGACTCGGGATGAAACTGAACGCCGTACAGGGGCAGGGTTTGATGGCTGATGGCCATGATCTCACGGCCGTGCACAGGATCATCGAACCAGGCATCGAGAACAAACTCGCTGGGCACAGACTCAACCAGCAACGAGTGATAGCGGGTCACCCTGAGCGGGTTATCAAGCCCACGGAACAGCCGCTGCTGATTGTGGTCGATGTCGCTGGTTTTGCCGTGCATCACACGGCCTGCGCGGATCACTCTGGCGCCAAACACCTGCGCCATCGCCTGATGACCAAGACACACCCCGAGAATTGGCAATTTACCGGCAAAGTGCTCGATGGCCGCCAGCGAAATACCGGCATCGTCCGGCGTACAAGGGCCGGGAGAAATCACCAGATGGTCGGGGGCCAAGGCCTCGATTTGAGCCAGTTCAATGTCATCATGACGGCGCACCACGACTTCCTGTCCCAGTTGCTGAAAATACTGCACCAGGTTGAAGGTAAAGGAGTCGTAGTTGTCTATCATCAGCAGCATAATTGCGATTGCCCGTCCGATTTTTGCGCGTGGCTTGATTGGCGGCGAATGCTAGCACAGTGATACGCCACGGTCATCCGGCATAACTTATTTTGTCTATACTTATCTGACAACAATGACAAATAACGCCGCACGCCTATGACTGATTGGGAAGCCGGGCTGGTTCGTGCCATAACGATTGGCATACAACACTGCAAGGGGAAAACTGAAGAACGTAAGCTCATCCAGTGCAATGCCGGCGTCTATGTCGCCATGTCTACCATAGCCGCTTTTAACCTCGCTTTTATTATAAATGGTAACCTGGGTCTTATATATTCTGGCCTGGTACAACTTCCTTACCTGCTGTTAATGCCCTCTGTGCTGTGGTTAAACCATCGAGGCTTAAGATATCAAGCCACTATTTTATTGTTTATCTTGGTCACGGCAGATGCCCTGACTGCGCTTACCATGGCCCAGGGTGTCAGCATTGGCTTACATTATTATTTTGTTCTGTTTGCAATTCTGCCTGCTTCGTTTTTTGATGCTCATCGATGGTTGACCAGCATTAGTGTCTCTGTTTTCAACCTCTTGTTATTCAGCTATTTCGAAAACTTTGGCTGGCATGCACATCCGGCGGTGGCCGAAATACCCGAACTGGTGCTAAATCCATTGCGCATCTTGATGATTGGATCCTGTGTTGTCACCATACTGTTGCTGATCCTGATAAGCGAATATTACTCGACAGCGAATGAACGCCAACTGCAGCATCTGGCCGATACCGATGGATTGACCGGATTACCCAATCGGCGCGCCTTTATCGAACGTCTGGAACATGCAATTAAAGAGAGCCGCCCCTTTTGTCTGTTGATCATTGATGTTGATTACTTTAAGCGCATCAATGATTCTCACGGGCATCTTGCCGGAGATAAGGCGCTGAAGTTCATTGCCAATGAACTGAAACTGCATATGCGGTCGAATGAATTGATAGGACGGATCGGAGGCGAAGAATTTGCCATGGTGCTTTATACACCGTCGCCAGCTGACAATGTTCTCCGTACGGAAAAGGTATGCAACGATATCGCCGCAAAATCGCTGGAGCTGAATAAAAAAAGGGTGACACTCACGGTGAGCATTGGTGCCTGCCAGGTAAAGCCCCCGGCGAACTCACTTAATATTCTCACGCTGGCGGATGCTGCCCTATATGAAGCCAAGAGTCGAGGCCGCAACCGAGTTGAGGTGGTGAAGAGCTTTTGCAGCCGCTGATCCCCCTATCCAGCGCATTCCCAAACGAACACTTTGTGCAATATTTACAATAATTTCAGCGCATAAAAAAACCGGCAGCATTGCCGGTTTTAATTTGAAGATAAAGGTATTTCACCCCAGTGCTATTTCACCACGGTAAGATGGCCACGACGCTTTGGAGTATCGCTCGGCTCCTGCTTAACAGTGCTGACATCTTCAATATCAGTTGCTGGCAGATCCGATACTTCAGACTCGACCACACTGAAGAGCTCTTCTTCACTGTCATCGAGCAGATAGGCATCTTCAGCATCGAACACGGTACCGGCGCCGTTTTCACGGGCATAGATGGCGACAATAGACGCCATAGGCAACACCAGCTGATGCGGAACACCACCAAAGCGGGCATTAAACATCACGGCCTCATTACCAAGTTCCAGATTACCAACGGCACCTGTGGCAATATTAAGCACTATCTGACCATCCCGCACATATTGCTGCGGCACTTCAGTACCGGGAACAGTCGCATCCACCACCACGTGGGGAGTGAGCTGGTTATCCATCAGCCAATCGTAATAGGCTCGCAGCAAGTAAGGACGACTGGGAGTCAGCGGCTTCATTACATACCCATACGCATTTCGCGCTCGGCTTCGGTCAAAGAGGCCTTGAATGACTCACGGTCAAAAATACGGGTCATGTAAGCTTTAATATCTTTGGCCACACCGGTATCCAGATGGATCCCCAGTACCGGCAAACGCCACAGCAAGGGGCCAAGGTAACAATCAGCCAGACCGAATTCTTCACTCATGAAGTAAGGCATTTCACCAAACAAAGCGGATATGGCAATCAAACCTTCACGCAGTTCTTTACGGGCTGCATCGGCTCGGTCACCTTTCTTAATACGGTCAACCAGGGTGTACCAGTCAGTATCGATACGATGCATCATCAGACGGCTCTGACCACGGGAAACCGGGTAAACTGGCATCAGTGGCGGATGTGGAAAGCGCTCGTCGAGATACTCCATGATGATGCGTGATTCATACAGCACCAGTTCACGGTCCACCAGAGTAGGGACTGAATTATAAGGATTCAGCTCCAGCAGATCTTCAGGCATGTCATTAGGATCGACCTGTAAAACATCAACGGTAACGCCTTTTTCAGCCAGTACAATACGCACCTGATGGCTGTAGAGATCGTCGGCGCCGGAAAACAGAGTCATGATAGAGCGTTTGTTGGCAGCAAGAGCCATTGATACCCTCCAGAATCGAAACAAATAAAATAAACGAGGGGCTAATGCCCCCCGTTTCAATACGCGGATAGAGTATTTTACCCGCTATTGGCTATCAGTGTACATCCTTCCAGTATTCTTTCTTCAGGAGGAAGGCCACAATAAAGAAGATGAACAGGAAGCCAAGAACCCAAACACCCAGAGCTTCGCGCTCAAGTTTGACGGGCTCAGCTGAGTATACCAGGAAGCCGGTGATGTCACGGGCAGCTTGATCGTACTCTTCAGCATTCAGTTTACCGCCGGTGGCAACCAGACTACCGTCTGCCTGCTTCACTGCAATACCCTGCAAACCTTCAAGAACATGTGGCATACCCACTGATGGGAACACTGTGTTATTCACCCCAAATGGACGGCTTGGGTCTTTGTAGAAACCCTTGAGGTAGGAGTATACCCAGTCCTCACCACGCACACGGGCAACCAAGGTCAGATCAGGTGGTGCAGCACCAAACCACTTGGCCGCATCTTTCTCAGGAATGGCATTCTCCATCAGTTCACCCACTTTGGCGTCGGTGAAGATGAACTTACTGCGCATATCATCGATAGACACACCCAAGTCAGTCGCTACACGCTCGTAACGCTGGTACTGAGTGCTGTGACAGCCGGAGCAGTAGTGTTGAAACAGATCCAGACCACGAACCAGAGACTCTTTATCCTTCAGATCGATATTGGCCTTTTCCAGGTGCACGTTGTGGCCGCCAGCGGCGAAGCCAAGAGTCGGCACCAGAGCAACCAAAGCAATGAGTAACTTTTTCATTATTTAGTCAACCTCGCTGGAACTGGCTTGGTTTTCTCGTTCTTGCTGTATACCCACAAAGCGACGAAGAAGCCGAAGTAGGTAATGGTGAACACCTGAGCAGCAATGGTCAGAGCCGGGGTCGCAGGCACGGCACCGAGGTAACCCAGTACGATGAAGGACACAGAGAACTGAGCAATGTTCAGCTTATGAATGAAGCTTCTGTAGCGAACAGATTTCACCTTACAGCGATCCAGCCATGGCAACAGGAACAGTACCGCGATGGACAGACCCATCATGATAACGCCACCCAGCTTGTGTGGAACAGCACGCAAAATGGCATAGAACGGGGTGAAGTACCACACAGGTGCAATGTGCTCTGGGGTCTTCATTGGGTTAGCAGCCTCGAAGTTAGGCTTTTCGAGGAAGTAACCACCGCCCTCAGGCATAAAGAACAGCACGTAGCAGAACACAATCAGGAAGCCCGCCACACCTACAATGTCTTTCACAGTGTAGTAAGGGTGGAATGGGATACCGTCAACAGGCCAGCCGTTTTCGTCTTTGTTCTTCTTGATTTCGATACCGTCTGGGTTGTTTGAACCCACTTCGTGCAGGGCAATCAGGTGCAGGAACACCAGAACAACCAGTACCAGCGGCAGTGCAATCACGTGCAGGGCGAAGAAGCGGTTCAGGGTTGCGCCCGATACCACATAGTCACCACGGATCCACAGCGTCAGGTCATCACCGATAACAGGGATGGCACCGAACAGAGAGATAATTACCTGAGCACCCCAGTATGACATCTGACCCCATGGCAGCAGGTAGCCCATGAAGGCTTCGGCCATCAGCACGAGGAAGATCAGCATACCAAACAGCCACAGCAGCTCACGTGGCTTCTGGTATGAACCGTAGATAAGACCACGGAACATGTGCAGATAAATCACCACGAAGAAGGCCGAGGCGCCGGTGGAGTGCATATAACGCAGCAGCCAGCCATACTCTACATCACGCATGATGTATTCGATGGAAGCAAAAGCGCCTTCTGCGGTAGGTACGTAGTTCATGGTCAGCCAGATACCGGTAAGGATCTGGTTTACCAGCACCAACATGGCAAGAGAGCCAAAGAAGTACCAGAAGTTAAAGTTTTTTGGGGTCGCATACTGACCCACATGACGGTTATAAGTGGCCGTCATTGGGATACGTGCATCGATCCAATCGATAATGTTCTTAACCATTATGCAGTCTCCCCGTCGACACCAATGATCACATTCGCATCATCAAGGTACTTATGCGGAGGGATCACCAGGTTCAGTGGCGCAGGAACGCCCTGGAATACGCGGCCGGCCATATCAAACTTAGAGCCGTGGCAAGGACAGAAGAAGCCGGAGCTTACGCCCTCAACCTGCTCGCCGAATGACTCTGGCAGATAGGTAGGAGAACAGCCCAGGTGAGTACAGATACCAACAGCGATAAAGTACTCAGGCTTAATAGAACGTACACCGTTTTTGGCATACTCAGGTTGCTGTAATTCATCAGAAGAAGGATCACGCAGCTGACCATCGAGTTCAGGAAGTTGCTTAAGCACTTCCTCGGTGCGGCGTACAACCCAAACGGGCTTACCGCGCCACTCTACACGGATCAACTGACCTGGTTCCAGCTTACTGATATTAACTTCTACCGGCGCACCTGCAGCTTTCGCCTTGGCGCTCGGATTCCATGACTTGATAAAAGGAACCGCTACAGCGACGGCACCAGCACCGCCAACTACAGCGGTTGCGGCTGTCAGGAATCTGCGACGTCCGGTATCGACTGGCGCATTGCTCATCCACATATCTCCCAGCGGGGGTTGGAATTTTTTGTTATTCAAGAAGTTGCCTTGAGATAGCACATCCCGAAGCAAAATCAAAGTTTGAGGCGGGGCTCATTATAGCCAAAAAGTGGAGGCGGATCATAGTGAAAACACGCAACTAAGTTATGGAGATAGTGTTTTTTTTCATTCACTAATCGACACACTGGAGACTTGGAGGAGATCCTGCACGGAAAAACCGGTGACAACAAAACAACCACAAAAGCTAAATTAGTATTTAGTAATAATATTAAGCCAAAAAAAGCCCAACTTTTGTTGGGCTTTTCTCTGATTCAGTCACTTATTTAGGCTTGGCTTCCTTCATATAGCGGAAAAATTCGCTGTCAGGCTCAAGCACCATGACGTTGCCACTGCCGGCAAAGCTGGCTCGATAAGCGTCCAGGCTACGCATAAAGGCATAGAACTCAGGATCCTTCTTGTACGCATCGGCGTAGATCTTGGCAGCAACCGCATCTCCTTCACCGCGCAGGACCTGAGCATTACGCTGAGCATTGGATAGACGAACTACCACGTTGGCATCGGCGGTCGCACGAATTTTTTCAGCTTCCTCACGACCCTGAGCACGGTGTTCTTTCGCCACGGCCTGACGCTCGGCGCGCATACGCTGAAAAATCGATGAGCTGACGTTGGTTGGCAGATTAATCTGCTTCACCCGCACATCAACCACTTCGATACCCAGATCTTCGGCACTCTTGCGTACATTCTCCAGCGCATTGCGCTGCAGTTCATCACGGCCACTGTTTTCCTTATCTACCTTCTCACCCTCGCGGATGCCGGAAACAATTTCCTTGATGGTACGCTGACCGAACTCGGTGCGCAGGTCACTGTTGACTTTACGCTGCAATAGGGCTTCGGCATTGGACTTGATACCACCGTTGGTAGACAGGTAGTACTTCTCAAAATCATGAATGCGCCACTTCACATAAGAATCCACCATCAGGTCTTTCTTCTCGGAAGTTACGAAGCGATCTGCGGCACCATCCAGGGTCTGCACCCGGGCGTCGAGATTACGGACTGTGTCGATAAATGGCAATTTAAAGTGCAGGCCGGGACCAAACACCTTGGTACGCTCAACACCGTCCACATTTTCTTTCACGATGGCGTTAAAGCGAGACACAATGGCCCGTTCACCTTCATTAACTACCATCAGTGATGAACTCAGCACCGCAACAACTACCGCCAGGATAACCAGTAATAAACGACTCATTTCTTATTCCCTCCCCTGACGAACACGATCTTCACGGGACGGACGACCACTTACCGGCAGGCCAGTAGAGCGGCTGGAAGTGTTTGAGTCCACATGGTTTTGGGTAGGCATACCCGAATCATCACTGTTAGTTGCACCAACAGCAGGGCTCATCAGCTTATCCAATGGCAGGTACATCAGATTACCGTTGTTTTTAGCATCGATAAGCACCTTATTATTGCCGGAAAGCACCTCTTCCATCGCTTCGATATACAGACGCTGGCGGGTGACTTCAGGGGCAGCCTTGTATTCAGGCAGCATCTTATCAAAGCGTGCCACGGCACCCTGAGCCTGCTGAACTACCTGCTCCTTATAGGCTCGGGCATCTTCGGCAATACGTTGCTCCTGACCTCGGGCGCGAGGTTCAACTTCACGTTGATAGGCTTCGGCTTCACGGATATAGCGCTGTTCGTCTTCCTGTGCCGCAATGGCGTCATCGAATGCATCTTTGACTTCTTCCGGCGGACGGGCCGGCAGGAAGTTCACGTCAACAATGGTCAAGCCCAGCTTGTAAGGCTCGATAATACGCTCAAGCTCAGCCCAGGTGTCAGTACGGATTTTGTCACGACCAGTGGTGAGGATGTCATCCATGCGCGAATGACCCACAATATAGCGCAGGGCGCTGTCAGTGGCTTCACGCAAAGACGAGTTTGCATCGACGGCACTGAACAGGTACTGGTAAGCATCAGTGACCTTGTACTGCACAGCCAGTTCTACCTGCACTACGTTTTCATCGGACGTCAGAATGCTGCCCGCAGCGGGAATGGTGCGGAAAGCTTCCACATCCACCGGGAACACTTCATCAATAAAGGTGGCTTTCCAGCGCAGGCCGGGACCAACTTCACCTATATACTCACCAAATCGCAGGTGGACGCCACGTTCTGCTGTCTTGATGGTATAAAAACCAGACAGGAACCACACAGCAGCACCCAGCGCAAAAATAATGCCCAAGCCGCCGAAACCGACGCCATTGCCATTACCCTTGCCACCAAAGCGTTTGGAAATATTACGAAAGACTTCGTCCAGATCCGGTGGCCCCTTATCGTTGCCACCCTTGTTTCCCCAAGGGTCCTGCCCCTTGTTACCGGGCTCGTTCCAAGCCATTTAATACTCCATAAGTGGATGATATTAATAGTTAACAAACTACCCTATCAGTCGCTGTATCGACAATAAAGGTTTCCAACTCACCTTGACTCTGTTTAGCAAGCCTGCGCCAATCGGCATCAGACATACGAACAGACAAGATACAGTTCCCCAGATCGTCATACTCTTTCTGCTGTATCGCATCCAGTCGGTAAAACTGGCCAAGATAATGCCCGGCCGTGGCCGGAATTTTCAGGGTCAGTTCGGCAATCACATTGCCAACCAGCTCCTGAATTGCCTGGCGCAGTAAATCCAATCCCTGACTCTGCTGCGCAGATAACCAGACCCGGAAAGGCTTTCCGGTGTCATCTCGGTCTATGGCAGCTTGCATGCCTTCGACCAGGTCAATTTTGTTACACACGATAAGCTGAGGGATCTCGTCAGCTTCAATTTCCTTGAGAACCGCCTGCACCTGCTCTATGTTGTCACGCATCTTTTCATCTGCGCAATCAATCACGTGCAGCAAGAGGTCGGCCTCACGCGTTTCCTGCAGTGTCGCCTTAAAGGCAGCAACCAGATCGTGAGGAAGATGACGGATAAATCCTACGGTATCGGCAAGAATGGCTGCGCCATCGGGCAAGTCCAACTTGCGAAGGGTAGGATCCAGAGTCGCAAACAACTGATCAGCCGCATAAACCTCAGAGCTGGTCAACGTATTGAACAGAGTCGACTTGCCAGCGTTGGTATAACCAACCAGAGACACCGCTGGCATATCACTGCGTTGACGCGCCCGACGACTCTGTTCACGTTGTTTGTCCACCTTATCCAGACGACGGTTAATCGTCTTGATCCGACCGCGCAGCAGACGTCTGTCGGTTTCCAACTGAGTCTCACCCGGACCGCGAAGACCGATACCACCCTTCTGACGTTCAAGGTGAGTCCAGCCCCGTACAAGGCGAGTCGACATGTGGCGCAATTGCGCTAGCTCCACTTGCAACTTACCTTCGTGCGTTCTGGCACGCTGAGCAAATATGTCCAGAATCAGTGTGGTACGGTCGAGGACACGACAGTGGCACACCTGTTCCAGATTTCGCTCCTGAGCAGGACTCAGAGCGTGATTGAATATAACCACATTGGCATCAGTGGCGGCCACCATGGCGGCCAGCTCTTCTGCCTTACCGGAACCTACAAAAAACTTGCGATCCGGAGCTCGGCGACTTCCTGTGATTACACCAACGGCACGGGCACCCGCCGATTCCACCAATAACTGCAATTCGGCGAGATCTTCCCGACTGCCTTCGTCGGTAAAATCGATATGGACAAGAACCGCTGTTTCTCCCGCCTCATAACGATCAAACAAGAAGCAAACCTCTCAAATTCAGACTGCTATGATTACTGTTCGCCAGCACTGTCTTCCTGCTGGGCGTTATAACCGTTGCCGCCACCCTGATGGTTACCCACGTTAAAGGGACGTGATGGAACAACAGTAGAAATGGCGTGCTTGTAAACCATCTGACTCACAGTATTTTTCAGCAGGATTACGAATTGGTCAAAAGACTCAACCTGACCCTGGAGTTTGATGCCGTTAACCAAATAAATTGAAACAGGAACACGCTCACGGCGTAGTGCGTTCAAAAACGGGTCTTGTAAAGATTGCCCCTTAGCCATTTTTATTTCCTTTTTAAATTATAAAAATTCAACGCAAACCTTTTCTGTTTGAATTGAGTAGTATACAGCAAAATGCGGACACGCTAGCGGGATTGCTGTACAAGTTTCTCCAAATTCCCTTCGTCGCCGCTAATCAGCCATTGCAAATCAGGCCATCCCCGCAACCATGTTAATTGACGCTTGGCCAATTGCCTAGTGGCGGCAACAGCTTTTTCGACCATAGTATCATGGTCATACTGCCCCTCCAGATACTGCCATACCTGTCGGTAGCCCACACAGCGCATCGAGGGTAACTCAAGGTGCAGGTCGCCCCTGTCTTTAAGTCTTGCCACTTCATCGATAAAGCCCTGCTCAAGCATGGCTTCAAACCGCTGCCCGATAAGCTGGTGCAGGGTTTTGCGCTCCTTGGGTGCAATGGCAAATTGCACCATCCGATAAGGCAGAGACTCAGCTTTAGTTTGAGTGAGCTCAGTCAATGTCTTACCGGTGATCCGATAGACCTCAATCGCCCTCGACAGACGCTGGGGATCATTGGGATGAATACGCTCGGCGGCAACCGGGTCAATCTGCTTCAACTCATCATGAAGCGCCTGCCAGCCTTTTGCTTCCACATCCGCAGCAATCCCGGCTCTGACAGCGTCATCGGCACTGGGCAGCGGCGACAAGCCATCGAGTAAGGTCTTGAAATACATCATAGTTCCCCCAACCAACAGTGGGGTTCTACCACGGGATAGAATCTCTTCGATTTCCCGTACCGCATCGGCGCGGAAATCCGCTGCCGAGTAGCTCTCAAGCGGATCGAGAATATCAATCAACCTATGTGGTCCACGGGCCAGTTCAGCGGCCGTGGGTTTGGCGGTACCTATATCCATACCGCGATAAATCAGCGCCGAATCAACCGAGATGATTTCGCAGTTGTGGTGCTCGGCAAGCTCCAGAGCCAAGGCGGTCTTACCCGAAGCGGTTGGCCCCATCAAAAACAGCACCTTGGGCAGGTCTGTTTGCTCAGTGTTTGTGTTCATCAAGCCATGTCCGCCAGGGTAACTCCCGGGCACTCTCTAAAATGCGTTGCTGTGCGTCAGTATCCAGTGCCTGCAGCCGCTGCCACAGCCTGGGTGCCGCCTCAAAGCTGCTGACCTGGGCGGCAAGCCAACTGGCAAGCGCTTCATCAGCTGGAGGTTCGTGCTGTATCCAGGCCAATAATTCCGGAATAAGCCGCGCTAACTGACTGTCCCTCAGATATGGGGGCACTTTTTTGATTATCAACTGCTGATAGCGAATTGTCAGTTCCAGCCCCATTTTCCGCAGCAGCGCATCACGGCTTTGCAATATATCGGCCCAATCTGAGTCTGCCTGCACCGATACCGGCATCAGCAGCGGCTGACCAATCAGCCCTGTTGGCAACCTGCCAATAAGCTCTTGCCTTAACAGATCTTTTGCAACCTGAGTCAGTGAAAGCAACCTGAGGCTATCACCTTCACACACAACCCAATACTGGCCATCAAGTAATGGCGGCATGGGTATCAGGCTCGACTGCCGCTCAGCACCCGGAGCGGCAAATCCCTGCGCCTGACTTAACGGAATGGTACTGGCGGGCGTACTTAACAGCTCGCCGTAGCGCTGCGCGGCAATTTGCCTGTCTCGGCCACTTTTGTCACCAAAACCCGGTTGAGCAAGGTGGTCCCGCACATAACGGCTGCCCTGGCCTGAACTGGCACCATAGCCTTTGTGCTCGGATGCAGCCTGCCCCAATCCAGCCGAAGCCGGAGCGGCGCCCCGCACGCTCGCGCTGGCAAAGTTTGCTGATTTCGACTGTTGGCCGCCACCCAGCGTAAAGGCTTCGGCGTATTCAGCGCTCTCGGCCCGATAACTGGCGTGAGACTCTGCCACTGCCTTTTGACCTGATTCCGGCTCACCATCGTTATGCTGGAAGCTGCCAATGCCATCCTTCGGTGCATTCGCAGTCAGTGGCAAGTCGCGCATTTGACTCAAGGCCGATTGCAGCACCTGCAGAATAAAATCATGAACATAACGAGCCTGATGAAAACGAACTTCGTGCTTTGCCGGGTGCACATTCACATCCACCTGATGGGGATCTACATCCAGCCGCAGTACAAACCCGCCCTGCTCCAACGCACCGCATTCAGCAAACGCCTGACGTACAGCGTGGTTCACCAGACGGTCACGCACCAGGCGTCCATTCACATAAAAGTAATGACATTCAACAGTATCATTCAACACAGGAGACTGCAGATATCCGCCAAGATGCATCCCATCATGACGACAATCTACCTTAATTGCTGTGTCAGCAAAGGCGCGTCCGGCAACCTGCCCCAACCGCTGCAGATACTGAACTTCGGTGGAGGCCGCGCGGAACTGTCGTACGGGTTTACCGTTGTGAGTCAGGGAAAAATGCACATCAGAGCGTACCAGAGCTATACGCTTAAGCCACTCATCAATATGGGTGAATTCGGTTTTGTCGCTCTTTAAAAAACGCCTGCGGGCCGGGGTGTTAAAGAAAAGGTCGGCCACTTCAATAGTGGTGCCCACCGGATGGGCGGCAGGCATGACCTTAAGTGCAACTTCCGAGCCTTCCGCATAGGCCTGCCAAGCTTCGGCCTGCTCGGCGGTACGGGAGGTTAAGGTAAGACGGGACACTGAGCTGATACTCGCCAGCGCTTCACCGCGAAAACCAAAACTCAGAATGGCTTCCAGGTCTTCCAGAGTTTGCACCTTGGAGGTGGCATGACGGGCCAGCGCCAATGCCAGCTCATCCTTGGGGATGCCACCACCATTATCGCGAATGCGAATAAGCTTGCTGCCGCCTTTGTCGATATCGATATCGACCCGGGTAGCACCGGCGTCCAGACTGTTTTCCACCAGCTCTTTGATGACAGAGGCTGGCCGCTCCACCACCTCGCCGGCTGCAATCTGGTTTGCCAACTGGGGGGGCAATACCTGAATTGCCATAAAAATCCTTGTTTAACCTTTGGGAATAACCAACTGCTGACCAATACGGAGGGTATCGGACTTAAGGTTATTGGCTTGACGCAAGGCCGTTATTGAAATGCCATATTGAGCGGCAATAACAGAAAGAGACTCACCGCGGCTCACTTTATGCTTGCTACTGCCACTGCGCTTTGCCAATAAAGAATCTGCTGGGGCATTGGCTTCGAAATAACGCAGCACCCCTGAGTGTATCGCGCGCGCCAACTTATCTTGATGGGTCGCGTTCTTCAGCTGGCTTTCCTCTTTGGGATTGGAGATAAAGCCGGTTTCCACCAAAATAGAAGGAATATCCGGTGATTTAAGTGCCGCAAGGCTTGCTGACTCGGGCAGATTTTTATGTAGTGGCGTAACCTTTCCCAATTCCTTGAGTACATCACCGGCAATGCTGTGACTAATCGCCATGGAGCGGTCCATCGACATATCAAGCAATGTCATCGCCAGGTACTGCTCATTATCTGCGTTTTGAATAATTTCGCCGGCGCCGCCCAAAAGTTCGGAGTGCTTTTCCTTTTGTTCAAGCCAACGACCAATCTCGGTATTTGCTCTGCGCATGGACAGCACCCACACAGATGCACCACGGGGCTCTGGTGATGTAAAAGCATCAGCGTGAATGGAAACCAGCAAATCAGCCCTGTGCTTACGAGCCAACTCAGAACGCTTATTTGGATGAATGTAGTAGTCGCCGGTTCTTGTCAGCACCGCTTTCATCCCTGGTGTGGCATCAAGCTTGGCCTGAACCCGCTTGGCGATTTCAAAAGCGACCTTTTTCTCATAAAGACCAGAGGGGCCAATAGAACCCGGATCATCACCGCCGTGGCCGGCATCTATGGCCACAATAATATCTCTCGCTGACTCACTCGGAGCCGCTATGGTACGAGTTTCTTTGCCTTTTTCCTCCAAATCGACAACCAGTCGGTTGCCATAGGGTTCGGTGGGAGGCAATGAAAACAAATTGGCATTGACCGGCCTGTTTAAATCTATCACAAGCCGCAACACGCCTTTTTTCGGCGGTTTACTTAAGCGGATCCGTTTAACCAACTTAGAATTATTGGCAATCTTATCCAGCGCCAGCTTGGTTTGGGAGTCATCCAGATCCACGACCAAACGATCCGGCGCAACCAGAGTCGACTGGGTGTACGAAGGCTTGGCGGTGAGATCGAACACCACCCGGGTAGATTCCGGTGCAGCCCAAATTCTTACCCCTTCAAGCTTGTTGGCAGCCAAACTGCCAAAGGATAAAAACAGGCCCAAAATACATAAAACGCGATTTATAGTTATATTCATTCGGCAAGATATTTCAGTACTGTCACACCTGCATCTGAACCGGCATGAAGCTTCAGCTCACGTCCCAATCCAGCGTAATTTAAATGAAGATGGAGGTCAGCCTCTGGTAATAAGCCCTGCCCTCTTTCAGGCCACTCTACTATACATAGACTGGTGTCAGAAAAATAATCCCGGATCCCCATAAACTCCAGCTCTTCCGGATCGGCCAAGCGATAAAGGTCAAAATGATATATTTCTATACCTGGAAGCTCATAGGGTTCCACCAGGGTATAAGTCGGGCTTTTAACCGCCCCATCATGACCCAGTGACTGAATGAGACCTCGACTGAACGTGGTCTTTCCAGCACCCAGTTCTCCGGTGAGGTAAATAGTTAACGGGGGATGTATAACTTGGGCAAGCTTCTTGCCAAGCGCTACAGTGTTGGCTTCGTCTTCGAGAAAAATCTTAAGGTCTTTCATCCCGGCTCTTCAATAAATACAGCAGTACCGGCACCGTATGCCGGTACTGGCGTCATCATTGTGGCCTAGATTAAATCACTATTGACCAATTGGCGAATAAAAGGCATCAGATCGCTGGCCAACATGCCACGCTCACCGTCTTTTGCGGCCAAATCGGCTGCTTCTCCATGTATAACTACACCGGCAACTGTCGCCGTCATAGTCTCAAGCCCCTGTGCCATCAACGCTGCGATAATACCCGATAAAACATCACCACATCCACCACTGGCAAGGCCCGGATTACCCACTGGCGCAACAATCAGCATATTACCGTCATAAATCAGTGTCCCAGCGCCTTTTAGTAACACCACGCCACCAAAAATTTGATGCAATTTGCGCACGGCATCAAAACGGTTGGCCTCCACTTCAGTAATAGTAACGCCCAATAAGCGGGCAGCCTCTCCGGGATGCGGTGTCAACACACGATTGACCTGTCGGCATGGCTCTTTCGAAAGCAAGTTAAGTGCGTCTGCGTCCAGTACACACGGCTTATCCGACAAACCTACAGCCTTATAAAGGTTGTATGCCCAGTCATCCTTGCCTAACCCAGGCCCCAATACCAGCACGTCAGCCCAACCGAGTCGCAAATACACTTCCATATCGACCAGTTCGCAGCCCCAAAACATCAGTTCCGGGCGGTTGGCATTCACAGTCAGCTGATGCTCAGGCCGGCTTATTACCGTGACCAAACCGGCTCCGGCCCTCAGGCATGCCTCACCCGCGAGACGAACGGCACCGGCCATACCATAGTTGCCTCCCATCACGGTTACCTTACCGGACTTACCTTTATGGCTGTCTCGGGCGCGTCTCCCAAGCAGATCTTTAAGAAATCCACCATCCACCCGTTGTGCGGCAGGCTGGGTTTCAGCCAATATCTCCCCCAACCCAACTGAGGCATACATGACAGTACCGGCAAAATGACGAGCCCGGGAAGTGAAAAGTCCCTGCTTCAAGCCACCAAAACAGAGAGTAACATCTGCCTCAATAGCCACAGGAATAATATTTCCTGTGTTGGCATTTACGCCAGAAGGCAAATCCAGGCTCAATACCCAGGCACGCTGTTCATTTACGGCCTCAATGCATTGCTTTAAGGGCTCAGATAATTCGCCTGCTACACCAGTTCCGAGCATTCCATCCACTATGACTTCGGCTTCTGCAAGCAGGTCTTCGTCAAAGTTTTCAATTTCCCCACCTGCATTGACATAAGCCTTGAGTGCCTGTGCATGCTCCGGCGTTTTCCCTGCGGCCAAAAGGGCAACCCTTGGGGTGTTACCACGAGCCAATAGCAATCTCGATAACACTAAAGCATCAGCGCCATTATTGCCTTTACCGACCAGAACCAGAGTGCGGCAATCACTTTTCTCCAGAGAGTCAAGAATCGCCATGGCCGCAGACCCCGCCTGTTCCACCAAATCGTACTGGGAACACTGACCTCTATGGATGGCCTCGTGTTCAGCCTCCCTAATCTGAGCCGCGGTGTATAGTGATTGTGGCAAGGTGATAGTGAGCGCGCTCATGCCATGACTCCGTTTTTACCTTATAACAATGAGATATCAATCTCTTAAAGACTTAAATTCGTGGACATAACTGGCGACCGACTGGATTACTTTATACACTTGGGAATGGGCACTTTGGGTTGGCCTGAATCTAAGTCGGAGAACACCAATGACTGGCACAAGGACGATGCTGCTCACCTTGTTGATCTTGGTACTTTCAGTACTCTTGATCAGTCTTCCTTTGTCTTCAAATATTCTTATCCAAGCCTTGCTGCTGCTCTGCGTACTACTGGTCGCTTTAGGCCTTTATAAAGCCATCACTCTCCCCCTGCAGGATAAAGACAACGACAAGTCCTGAGGGCAAACTCAATCGAAAGGTAGCAGCCCCAAGGTATAGCGAACCATGACTTACATCATTTAAATCGTAATTAACTAAATTACGCATAAAAAAGCCGGCAACTTGTGCCGGCCTTGAGCGTCAGGAGCTAGGCTTAAATATCATCCATGCGGATAGTGCTGTGCACCAATCGTTGTTGCTGAATTTTCTCAACCCGGACTAAATCTGCCAGCGCGCTGCGGATCTCTTCGGTTTGCGAAGTTTCCACCGTTTTCTCCAGCAAACCAATCAATCGATTCTCCAGATCCAGATGTAAGCTCAATACATCATCTTCCTGCATATTAGCCGGCAACATTGTACGTTGGCAGCGCTTTACAAAATCTTCAAAAATCAGATCTTTGTACCAAGTGTCCAACAGCCTTGCCGGCGCATCATCCACATAGTCTTCCAAGGTTTGGGCTACGTGTTTTTGCTGTTGTTGAAAGTACTCGAGCATCAGCTTAACTCTGGACGAATCCGCCTGAGCATGCAGTCTGCCATACAGCTGCGCCATCTCCAGCCGGCATGTAGCCAAATACTCCAGAAGCTCACGCAATTGTTGAATACGCATAGGACTGCCTCCTTTTGGGGTGACCGCTTAACGGTCAAAAATGAACTTTGTCTGCAGGCATTATGGAAGTTATTCAAACCGTTTTTTTTGAAATGCATCATAATTCAGCACTGGCGAAATCCAGTCTGGGTGGGCTTTTGGCAGTTTTTTGCAGGGGATCACCCTCTTTGAAGACTCTGTGCTGAGCTTCACATCAATTGGCAAGAATACGCCAACGAAAGCACGACGAATAAAGCGTCAGTGAAAATCAATAACTATAGGTGTTGATTAAATAGAGGGGGGTAGAGATTGGAGCGACATATCGGGTTCGAACCGATGACCTATACCTTGGCAAGGTATCGCTCTACCAACTGAGCTAATGTCGCATTTTCGTTTTAAGGCCGAAACGCCTGAAAATTTGGAGCGACATATCGGGTTCGAACCGATGACCTATACCTTGGCAAGGTATCGCTCTACCAACTGAGCTAATGTCGCATTTTCGTTTTAAGGCCGAAACGCCTGAAAATTTGGAGCGACAT
>NZ_JBFKLW010000023.1:0-55609 GCF_041630135.1 Shewanella sp. | reverse complement strand
ACAGCTGACCCTGTGGCAGACCAGTCTGCGACTGATGGAAGAAAAGGTACTGTCAGGCCGCGCCGCCAATGCGGTGAAGGGCTTTTTGGATTTGATAGTGCAGCTGCGAAGTGACACCGACGAGCTGCCACTGTACCGGGTAGCCGACCATGTTATTCAGCACTCGGGCCTTAAGGCCATGTACGAGGCTGAAAAGGGTGAAAATGCTCAGGCGCGGGTAGAAAACCTTGAAGAATTGGTCACTGCTGCCCGCAGTTTTGAGATGCCCGAAGAGCTGGATGACATGCCAGAGCTGGACGCCTTCCTGTCGCATGCGGCGCTGGAAGCAGGTGAAGGCCAGGCCGATGCCCACACGGATGCGGTGCAGCTGATGACCCTGCACTCTGCCAAGGGCCTCGAGTTCCCGCTGGTGTTTATGGCCGGGGTGGAAGAGGGGATTTTCCCAAGCAAGCTGGCGCTGGAAGAAGGCGACAGGCTCGAAGAAGAGCGCCGCCTGTGTTACGTGGGCATGACCCGCGCCATGGAAAAACTCTACATTACCTATGCCGAGTCGCGCCGCATCTATGGCCGTGAAGACTATGCCCGCCCTTCGCGCTTTATCCGCGAAATCCCGCCACAGTACGTGGAGGAAATTCGCCTCAAGGCGCAGGTATCGGCGCCGATGGCGGCCAACCGTTTTGCCCATGCCCAGCAGTCATTTAACGATTCTGGCTATAGGGTTGGCGGCCGGGTCATGCACTTCAAGTTTGGGGAAGGCACAGTCACCAACTACGAGGGCAGCGGTCCTCAGGCGCGGGTGCAGGTGCATTTCGATGACTTCGGCAGCAAATGGCTGGTGGTCAGTTATGCCAAGCTGGAAAATATCTGATTTAAGGTCATCACGGCCTTTGGCATAATCGGTCGCGAACCCCAAAAGGAAGTCACATGAGCAAACTTGCACGAAAATGGGACGCATACTCCCGCCTGATGCGGCTCGACCGCCCGATCGGCACTCTGCTGCTGCTGTGGCCTTGCCTGATGGCACTGCTGCTTGCGGCCGGTGGCATGCCCGACATCAAGGTGCTACTGGTGTTTATTGTCGGTGTGGTGGTGATGCGTGCCTGCGGCTGCATTATCAACGACTATGCCGACCGGGATCTCGATGGTCATGTGGCCCGCACCAAGAGCCGTCCGCTGGCCAGCGGCGAAGTGTCGGTGCGCGAGGCTCTCACCCTGTTTGTAGTGCTGGGACTGTTTGCCTTTACTCTGGTGCTGATGCTCAATCCGCTGGTGGTGAAGCTGTCGGTGGTGGGCATTATTCTCACCATCATCTATCCCTTTACCAAGCGCTGGACCAATATGCCGCAGATGTTCCTCGGTGTGGTCTGGAGCTGGTCTATCCCCATGGCTTATGCCGCTCAAACCGGTGAAGTGCCCGCCAGCGCCTGGTGGCTTTTTGCCGCCAACTGGTTCTGGACTGTCGCCTACGACACCATGTACGCCATGGTCGACAGGGATGATGACCTTAAGGTTGGTATCAAGTCGACGGCGATTTTGTTCGGCCGGTTTGACAGAGAAATCATTGGCTTATTTCAGCTTGCGGCGCTGGGCTGCTTTATCGCGGCGGGCTGGAGTGCCGAACGTGGCCTGCTCTATGCCCTGGGCATTGCCACCTTTATCGGCTTTTCGGTGTACCAGCAGCGGCTTATCCATGGTCGCGATCGTGCCGATTGCTTCAAGGCGTTTTTGAACAACAACTATGCCGGACTTACTCTGTTTTTGGCGCTGGGTGCAGATTACGGAATATCTGCGCTGTAACTCTCCTGCGTGGCAGGGGTGGCTTTGAGTACCGGGTAGAAGCCGTCAGCACACAAATATCAGGCAAAAGGTTGTTTTAATACCCGAATATTGCCACAAAGCATACTGACGTTATTATGATGTGGTTTTAATTAAACACAGGGTTTACCCGTCTGAAATAGGGAAATTAAGATGAAGAAAGTGATTTTATTGGCACTGCTTGGCATGGGATGTATGGGGGCCGCTCAGGCCAGGGACACTATTGACCAATACCCGATAGAGGCTTTACTTGCCAGCAGTAAGGCGAAAGAGGCATTGTTGGATGTGCCACTGTATTTTGGCAGCCAACCCCATCCTGAAGTGAAGTCCAGCTTCGGTGAGGTGGTCTCCAACAAGAAAACCAATGCCTTTGGCAAGTCTGATGAGGAAGCCTGTGAGTGGGTGATGTTGAGTGCGCTTAAAGCCCTGCAGGAGCGAGCCCAGCGTGAAGGCATGGATGCGGTGGTGAATATTCAGTCCTGGTACAAAAAACGCGATTTTGCCAGTAATACCGAGTACGAATGTGGTGCCGGTGCCATTATGGCGGGCGTGGCGCTTAAAGGCACTCTGGTGAAGTTCTGAGACTGAACTTAAAAGACAAAAAAGCAGGCCAAGGCCTGCTTTTTTAATGCAGATAACCGACTGGTAATTACACCAGCGCGGCCAGGTTGGCCGGACGGTAATACACAGATTTGAGCACCTTGCCCTGGCGCACGGTTTTACCTTCCAGCTCAACATCTTTGGCACACTTGGCAATTAAAAAATCGCCCTGACGGCTGCCGACAATCTCCACACCTTGCTTGGCATAGTGGGCTATGGTGTCGTTAAGCTCTGCCTCTGTGCGGCACACCTTGCTCATATTGCTCGAGTGCACTTCATCCCAGCAGACTTCGAAGTTAATGCCACGGTTTGCGGCCACGTGCAGCAACACATCGATAAAGTAGCTGATTTCTACATGGGCATTGGCGTCTTTGGCACCCAGATGCACCGCACGGCCCATGAGTACATAAACACTGTCCACAATGGCATCGGCCTGCTCGACCTTGCAGTCAGCTTCGGCAAGCTCGGTCAGCTCTTCGATAATCAGCGAAGAATGCAGGGTGTCGGCTTTGTCATCCAGGCTGGCGGCGTCTTCCACCGGTAAATCGAAGGTGGTACGGAATTCGTGAATGTCCCGGTACAGTTTTTCATAGAGTGCCGGTGTCAGCATGGTCAGTTTCATGGCTCGCCTTGTTGCGCAAATTACGTGAGACTCGGGATAATAAAGAATTGCCTCGCCGGAGGCAAAAACCATTCAACCCAAGGAGTCCGAATGCATCCCGCCAAGGTCGACCGTAACAAGCTTAATAAGCTCACTGATTTACCCAATGTGGGGCCAGCCACGGCCAAAGACCTTGTATTACTTGGGATTACCCATGTTGATGGCCTCAAGGGACAGGATCCGCTGGCACTCTATTGGCGGCTTTGCGATCTCACAGGGCAAAGGCACGACCCTTGTGTACTTGATGTGTTTATGTCGTTGGTGGCTTTCAGTGAGGGGGATGACCCCAGGCCATGGTGGGATTACACAGAACTGCGAAAGCGGCGTTATGGACACCTTTGATGGGCCCGGCAGTCGATGTTGGCGTGTGGATTTCGGTAATAGATTGCCAACGCCTGATTGGCGTTGGCTAAGCATATCAATCAGTTGAGATAGCGACTGCGGATGCTGTTCCACCGGCTGTTACCGGCACTGTCCTCAGTTTTAATGTCATCTATAGACTGCTGAAGCCTTTTTATAATGCTGTCAGACACATCTCGGCTGAAGGCGTAGTAAAGCTCAGCTTCTTTAAGCACGTACACCACTTCAAAGTCATCAAAATTCATACCGGCTTCTTTTATCAGCCAGCGGGCAACGGTTTCTTCGTAGGCCCACAAATCTATGCGACCCCGTGTCATCATTTTCAGCAGCAGATCGGTACTGGCGTTGCTTTGCAGTTTATCCTCCAGTCCCATGCTGGTCAGAGTCACTTCCCCTATATCATCTCTCACTACGCCTATTCGGTACGATGGCAGCTGGGAAGCCTGTTCGATGCGAATACCACTCTCTTTGCGGGCAATGAGTACCAGCCGGATTGGAGAGATTGGCCCTACCCAGTGAAACAGCTGTTCTCGCTCCGGTGTGCGGGTAGTGGAAAACAGGACATTATTTTTGCCATGCAGGGCGAGCGTATAGGCTCGGGTCCAGGGGAACACCCTTATATCGGCTGATTTGATGCTCGATCCACTTTGAGCGGACGCCTTTAATAGCAGATCCACCGCCAAGCCCTGTAACTGGCCATTGCGGGTGAAATTAAATGGAGGGTATTCCTCTGTCATTACATGCAGTTCACTGAGTTGCTCCGCAGCACTCACGGGACAGGCTGTTGCAAGCACTGCCAATATCAACAGGATCCGCCGTGATATTCTGGTGGCAACTGTCATGGCTTAACCCTCAGGGATGGGTGTCTTTTCAGTGTAGTAGTCCTGTGGACTGGGGTAAAAAAAAGCCCGGCAGGAGCCGGGCTTTTATATGATTCAACCGTTATTACTTGATAAAGGCAAAAGCATCACCATACAAATGAGGCTCATCCACACCCATTTCACGGAACACTTCCCGGGCTGCACCCACCATGTTGAAGCGACCGGCGATGTAGATGTCGTAGCCCACCAGACTGATAAAGTCAGCCTTGATTTGCTCCAGCAGGTTGTTGGTCTTGCCAGTCCAGCCTGCGGGCGCTTCTTCCACCACAGGCACAAAGTGCAGCCAGGGGTGAGTATCGTGCCACTGGTGGGCGATGGATTCGTAATACATGGCGTCCTGGGTGCGGCAGCCCCAGTAGAGGCTGGTTTCCACTTGCTGACCAAGGGCAATTTGCTGCTCGACTATGCTTTTTATGTAAGAAAAGCCGGTGCCACCTGCAATCAGCAGTCGTGGTCTGTGGCTGTCTGCACGCAGAAAGGCGTCGCCACCGGGTGCTTCGATATCGATATGGGTCTCGGTTTTCAGACGTTCAACCACCTGCATCGGGTAGCTTTCACTGACCGCAGCACCTATGTGCAGCTCGATAATCTCACTGCCGGGAGCCGATGCGATGGAGAAGGGGCGCTTGTCTTTCTCGCCCATCACCACGCACAGGTATTGGCCGGCCTGAAACTCGAATGGGGTTTCCGGGGCCAGCTTGACCTGATACACGGCGTCGTTAAACGGCTGGATACTGAGAACCTTACAGCGGATGTTGTTCATCGATGTTCTTTAAAACCTCTGTGCTTTTAGGATCCCTTTCTGCTGAAGGGTTGCTTTCAATGTTATTAAGTATTGCCGCCATACCCTGAAGGGCAAGTGCGGCCGGCGGGCTTGTGCTGAACCCGCTTTGCTTATGGTTACAGCGTGGGGGCCTGATCTATGCCAAGCTCGTCCCAGATGCTGTCTACCTTTTGTTTAACCGCTTCGTCCATCACTATGGGCGTACCCCATTCGCGGCTGGTTTCCCCTTCCCACTTGTTGGTGGCATCCAGACCCATCTTGGAGCCCAACCCTGCCACTGGCGAGGCGAAGTCGAGATAGTCGATGGGGGTGTTGTCTATCATCACGGTATCGCGGGTCGGATCCATGCGGGTGGTGATGGCCCAAATCACGTCCTGCCAGTCGCGGCAGTTAACGTCTTCATCCACCACCACAATAAACTTGGTGTACATAAACTGGCGCAGGAACGACCAGGCACCCATCATCACCCGTTTGGCGTGGCCGGGGTACTGTTTGCGGATGGAGATCACCGCCATCCGATAGGAACAGCCTTCGGGCGGCAGATAAAAATCAACAATTTCAGGGTATTGCTTGCGCAAAATCGGCACGAACACTTCGTTCAATGCCACCCCCAGCATCGCAGGCTCATCCGGTGGACGGCCGGTGTAGGTGCTGTGGTAGATGGCATCTTTCCTGTGGGTTATGTGAGTCACGGTAAACACAGGGAAGCTGTCGGTTTCGTTGTAATAACCGGTATGGTCGCCATAAGGGCCTTCTTCGGCCATTTCACCGGGGGCGATATAACCCTCGAGGATGATTTCGCTGGTGGCCGGCACTTCAAGATCGCAGGACAGCGCTTTGACCACTTCGGTGCGCTCACCGCGCAAGAGGCCGGCAAAGGCGTACTCGCTCATGGAGTCAGGCACAGGGGTTACTGCGCCAAGAATGGTCACGGGATCTGAGCCCAGCGCCACAACAACCGGATAGTTCTCGCCGGGGTGTTTTTCCTGAAAATCGCGGAAATCCAGCGCGCCGCCGCGGTGGGACAGCCAGCGCATAATCAGCTTGTTCTTGCCCAATAACTGCTGACGGTAGATGCCGAGGTTCTGACGCTTCTGGCGTGGCCCCTTGGTGATGGTCAGGCCCCAGGTCACCAGCGGTGCTACATCGCCGGGCCAGCAGTGTTGAATGGGCAGCTTGGTCAGGTCAACATCATCCCCCGTCATTACCACTTCCTGACAGGGCGCGCGGCTCACTGTCTTGGGCGGCATATTCAGGGCCTGTTTGAACATGGGGATTTTGGCGATGGCATCTTTAAAGCCGCGTGGTGGCTCAGGCTCTTTGAGAAACGCCAGCAGCTCGCCCACATCCCGCAGTGCCAGCGGATCTTCTTTACCCAGTGCCATGGCCACGCGTTTAGGCGTACCAAACAGGTTTGCCAGTACCGGCATGCTGTGCCCCTTGGGGTTTTCAAACAGCAGCGCCGGGCCGCCCGCGCGCAGTACGCGGTCAGCGATTTCTGTCATTTCAAGATAAGGATCAACCGGATAGTCGACGCGCTTAAGCTCGCCGCACTCTTCGAGGTGGCTGATAAAGCTGCGTAAATCCTTAAAACTCATATGGAAATGCCTCGGTTTGCAAACATCCGTCGTGGCGCGCACTATACCACTATTGGCCCTTGGGCGGAATTAAAAGCGCCTGCAGCAGGAGGGGGTATGGCAACACATTGGCATTTGGCGGCGCTGCTTAGCGCGGCTCTGCTTGGCGGTATGTCGACGGCGCAGGCTGACGGCAACCTCAGCACCTCGGTATGGCTGGGGAACCACAATGGTCTGGGGGTGAGTTATTCCAGCGGTGGCTATGGTCACTGGCGCTATCCGGGGGCTTATTGGAACACAGGCATCGGTTGGGGCTGGCGCGATCCCTTTTACCGGGATCCCTTCTGGCGCTATAACGACAGCTGGTATTGGCAACAAAGGGTCTGGGAGCGGGAACGTCAGGCACGGCGGGAAGAGCGTGCCGAGCGTGAGCGCCAGCGGTTGCTGACCCAGCCAAGGGTGGTGCCGCCAGCCATGGTCAGCCGCAGCGAAGAGAAGGTTGAAGGCCTGTCAGCGTTACCGCAAAACGCGCGGGTTATTATGGTGGATGGTAAGCCGCAGTATGAATGGCAGGGGCAAAGATACAGTTTCGACTGGACGACCCAACGCTATATGCCGCTGGCGCCTGCAAGCGAGAGTAAATAAAAAAACGCCGTCCACTGGACGGCGTTTTCAGTTTAAACCGTATTGCTTATCAGAAGCTTACGGTTTCTATGTCAGAGCAGCCACCGTCAGCGTTACATACCTGATAGCTGTAGCTTACGCCGGTTGGGGTGCTGAAACGGTCAACGAAGCTGTTGGCAGACGTGGAGCCAACCTGAGCGCCATCACGCAGTACCGTATAGGAGCTGCTGTTACCGGTCCATTCCAGACTCACCCGGGCGCTGCCGCGGCGTGACCGGTTAACCTTGGTCACCGTCAGCTCCATTTGCACTGTTGGTACTTCCACATCGTATACCTGAGACACTGAGCTGGTGGCGCCGTCATCGTCGGTTACGGTCAGGGTCACGGTGTAACTGCCGCTCATCAGATACTGATGGCTGGCACTTTCGCCGCTGCCGGTATCGCCATCACCGAAGTCCCAGCTCCAGGCCACTACACTGCCGTCGGCATCGGTAGAAGTGCTGCTGAAGTTGTACATGGCGTCGGTATTTGCTGCGGTAAAGCTTGCAACCGGAGCTTGATTAGGTACCGGAGTTCCACCGTCAAAACTGCCTTTCAGCGTGGTGCCGCTGTATGCACTGTAGCCGTTCAGCATCACCCAATAGGTGCCTTCCTGAGCAGGTTCCATGGCGCAGTTTTCATTGTTTCCTGCGGCATAGGGGCGGCAGTTGTAGTCAGTGCTGGTTGGGGCACTGCCAAATTTAACGTAGAGATCCGCATCGCCTGAGCCACCTGACAGGCTGAACACCAGATTGCTCGCACCGGCGGGTACTTCCAGTGTCCAGTACTGATTACTGCCTGAGCCGCCGCTGATGTCAGTCACGGCCACGCCGTTTTGCAGCACGTCTGCTTCTGGCGGCGGTGGTGGTGGTGGAACTTCACAAGGGGTGATGCCGACGGCCGCGAAAGCGGCTTCTACGTCTGCAGTGCTGTAGCCCTTATCTGTGGCGGCGTTCCTGACGCCGCAGGCTCCTTCATGCATCAGGCTGTTGGGTGTCCAGTAGATTTGGTTGGCAATCACGAACACTTCGAAGGCTTTGCGGGTGTCCCAGCCTGCGGTTGTGGCCAGGGTATAGAAAGCCTTGTTGAATACTCCAGAGCTGTAGTGTACATCCAGACCGTCATAGTAGTCGTCGATGTGGCCGATGGACTTGCCGTCCTGGGTCGGGTCGGCCATGTAACGCAGGGCACCACTGCCTTTGAAGATATCCGCGCCGACCAGCCAGTCATTGCTGCCTTTCATAAAGAATTCGGCGGCTTCACCGGCCATATCAGAGAAGGCTTCGTTCATACCGCCAGACTGGTTGGCATACACAAGACCTGAGTTCTGCTCGGTGAATCCGTGGCTTACTTCGTGGGCAGAAACGTCCAGAGACACCAGCGGGTAGAAGTAGTTCTGACCATCACCGAAGGTCATGGCGCTACCGTCCCAGAAGGCGTTTTCGTAGTTGTTACTGTAGTGAACCCGCATGGTCAGCTGAAAGCTCAGCGGCGCCGTGCCATACCACTGATCGTACATGTCGTACACAACGCCGCCGAAGTAGTGCGCATCGTTCAGCGGAGAGTAAGCACCGTTGATTTCTTTCACTGTATTGCGCGGGCAGGCGTAGCTGAAGGCGGTGTTGCCGCTGGTGCCGTGGTTCAGGTTCACGGTTTTCACGTTGGCATTGTTCATGGTGCAGGTGTCACCGCTTACAGCCACATCCAAATTACCGTAGTCAGTCCCGTACTCGTATTGACCTGTCTTGATGTTACCACCGGCACCTGTACCTATATCGGCATGGTTTAAGCCTTCCCAGCGTTGCAGTACTTCACCTGAATGAGCGTCTACTATGGTGAATGGACGGCTTGGGGCATCGCCATCAACCACGTAAGAGGTGATATACACCAGGCGTGGCTCCCGGGCTTTGCCATGGAGGATAATCCAGATATCGGCGTTGTCATTCCGGGTCTTACCTGCCTTGAGGCCATGACCACTTTTGGCAGCCTTGGCGATGTTCAGTGCCTGTGGCTTGCTCAGCGTCGGTTTGGTAAAGGTTGCATCCTTGTCTATGTTGGCCAGCATTTGACCTTTAAGGTTGCTGTAGAAGCCCATTTCAGAGCGGTCAGCGGCAACGGTAAAGCCATAAACTGGCACACCGTGGAAGTATTGCTGCAGTCGCTCTTTTTTCAGGCCCTTGCCCAGATTGAGTTGTTTGGCGGTACGGAACTCATGGCCGGGGGTCAGTTGCAGCACACTGGCGATGCTGCCGGAAGCAGCCTGGCGTTTTTGCTCCACGTCCACTATGTTGGCGGCGTAAGCTGATGTCCCCAGGGTTGCGGAAATGGCGATAAATAACAGTGAAAGTTGTTGCTTGCGCATAAGTGACTTGTCCTTGTGGTCTGGCGGCGTGGCTGCCGCAAAGCACTACCATCAGTCCATCGCAGGCGCTGGCCATACGATGGCGCACAACTACATGAATCGGGTTCATGCTTTTAAAAAGCGACAAACCCAGGAAAGACTTATGTTATTAAATTGTTAATTTATGAGCAATCAAACTAATGCACTATTATGGGTTATCAGACCAGTACTCAATCCCGATGTCTGGTCAGAATTCGGAATAAATTGCTGAAAGTCAGCCGGATAGTCATTTGTTAGCTATAACGGATATTCATGGGGATGACGGCTTCTCTGGAGCCCTTTTCGGCACGCAGTCGCGCCAGATACTGCTCCCATAAGCTTAATTGGTTGGTTGCCAGTTGGTGCAATACCTGCCAGGAATAAAGTCCGGTATCATGGCCATCATCAAACACCAATTTAACCGCGTAGTTACCTACAGGTTCAATTGCAGTGATGTTCACGGCTTTCTTATTGGTAACCAGGACCGGGTTGCCATGGCCGTGCACCTCTGCCGAGGGGGAATACACCCGCAGGAACTCACAGCTCAGTTGGTACTGGCTGCCGTCATCAAAGCCAATTTCCAATAGCCGTGATTTGCGTTTCAGCTTAAGGGATACAACCTGGGGATGGCTCATGGGAACTCCTGAAAGTGAAATAACCCGGACATGGTCGCTTGCTTTGCTGTGCTTGTGAACCCCGTAAATGGAAAAAGGTGAGGCTGATACAGCCAAGGCCACAAAAGGTACGGCAGGGAATGACAGATACAATTTTTTTCTTCGGCGAATGGCAGGTCTCGCCCCAAAGTAATCGCCTGAGTCGCGGCAGTATCAGCCGCCAACTCGAACCCAAGGCCATGGAGGTGTTGCTGTATCTGTGCCATCGCCCTGGGGATGTGGTCAGCAGTGACGACCTGCTCGATGCCTGCTGGCAGGGGCTGGAAACCGGCGACAATCCGCTGCACAAAACCATCGCCCAGCTGCGCCGCGCATTGGACGACAGTGCCACCGCGCCGCAATTTATCGAAACCATTCGCCGCCGCGGCTACCGCACCCTGGCCCAGGTCAGTTTTCCCTCGGGGGATGAACAGAGCGTGGACGAGGTGGTGTGGCAGTCCGGCTCGCCTTTTCCGGGGCTGCGCCCCTTCAGCGCCAAAGATGCCGGGGTCTTCTTTGGTCGCCGTGAACAAATCAATGGCGTCCTTGACAATATCCAGCGGCAGGTGCGCAGCGGCCGTGGCCTGTGTTTGCTGCTTGGCCCCAGTGGCAGCGGCAAAACCTCGTTAATCCACGCCGGTATTCTGCCCAATCTCAGCACGCCCCAGGGGATGCATGGCATTGGTGTGGTGTCCAGTGCCGCCATGGATATGGCCGATGTGGCACCCGGCGCTTTGCTGCTGGAGCTGGCGTCGGCCATGCTCGATTGGGAGAGTGACGATAAACCCGTGTTCGATGGCGACAGTGCTGAGACTCTGGCTGCGAGACTGGCTGAGGGGGCCGGCGCTATTGTTCTGACACTGCAAACGGCGCTGCCGGGCGGCCGCTGGGAAAAGCCCCGTTTTGCGCTGGTGGTGGACAGACTGGAAGTGTTGTTGTCTTCCCCGGCGTTTGATGAAGCCGACCGTAGCCAGTTTCTGGCGCTGCTCGATACCCTGTCCCGCAGTGGGGCGGTACTGGTACTGTGCGCCTGTCGAAACGACTTTTACCCGCAGGTGGTCAGCCGCAATGTGCTGATGGCGGGCAAGGGCAATGGTGCCCACTTCGACCTTGAGCCCCCCAGCCGCCAGGCGCTGCTGCAGATGATCCGTCTGCCAGCGGCGGCTGCCGGTCTTAGCTGGGAGTTTGATAGCGACAGCGCCCTCGGCCTCGATGAAATTCTCTGCCGCGAAGCGGCGGCCAGCCCAGATGCGCTGCCGATGCTGCAATACCTGCTGCAGGCACTTTACCTTGCCCGGGATGATGATCAGCTCAAACTTGAAGTGTATCAACGCCTTGGTGGCATTGAAGGTGCCATTGGCCGCGCCGCCGATGAGGCCATTGCCGAGCTCAGCGCTTCCACCCGCGAGGCGCTGCCCGGGGTGCTGGCACGGCTGGTCACCCTCAAGGAAGACGAACTTTCGGTGACCAGCCGCAGTGCCCGTTACCGCGAGCTTGCAACCGATGCCGAGCGGCAACTGGTGCAGGCGCTGGTGGACAGTCGACTGTTTGTCTCCCACCTCGACGGCGCCGAGCCCAGCTTCAGCGTCGCCCACGAAGCCTTGCTGCGGCGTTGGCGCCGGGCCGCCAGCTGGATTGAAGAACACCGCCGCTTGCTGGCGCTCAAAGCCCGGGTATTCCATCAGGCGCTGCGCTGGCAGCGCTCGGGCCGCGAGCGGGATTATCTGCTGGGCTCTGGCAAGCCCGTGCTGGAGGCGCGCCAGTTACTGGCCGATAACCAGCTGATGCTGGATGAGCAAAGCCGCGATTATATTCAGGCCTCGTTGGCGCGGGACGTACGCCGGGGTTGGATAAAACGCGGCACAGTGGCGCTGCTGGCCTTACTTACTTTTGTCTCTGTGGTGATGGGAATTAAAAGCATGCAGGCCGAGCGTCAGGCCACCGAGCGGCGTCTTGCGGCCGAAGATTTACTCGGTTTTATGGTGGGCCAGTTTGCCGACCGGCTTCGCAGCATCGGCCGTATGGATTTGCTCGACGGCGTCAGCAACAAGGCGCTGGATTATTTCAGCGCCCCAGACGTCAGTTTGTCGGTCGCAGCCCTGTTTCGCCACGGACAAACCCTGGAGGCCATGGGTGAGGTAGCCTATAGCCGTGAGAAGCCCGATGAGGCGCGGGCGGCGCTGCTGGCAGCGCGGGATAAGCTATTGCCGCTGCGGGGGCGTGATGTGCCACAGCTCGAATTGTACAAAACCCTGGGTGCCAACGCATTCTGGCTGGGGCAGATTGAGTACGACAATAGTAACTGGCAAGAGGTAAAAATCTGGTTCAGTGCCTACCTGGAGCACAGCGAAGCCATGGTTTCTTTGGCACCAGATGATTTTGATGCTTTATTGGAACTCTCTTACGCCGAAAACTCCCTCGGCAGCCTGGCGATGAAACTGCAGGATTATCCGCGCGCCATGGCTATGTTTGAGGCGTCACTGCTGCTCAAGCAGCGGCTTTTGGTGGCAAACCCCACCGATGGGCAGTTGCTGGCCGATGTGGCCGATACCCAATCCTGGCTTGCCAGCTCAGCGCTGGCACAGGGCGATGTGAAAAAAGCGCTGGCACTGCATGAGGATATCGCCTCTGTGCTTGGCCGTACCAATGAGGCTTATGCCCTCGACCGTCTATCCCACAGTCAGGCCAATCTTGCCCGTTTGTACGAGTGGCTTGGCAATAACGATGCTGCCAGGGACGCCATCCTCAGGGCTAAGGCCATTCGCGAGCAGACCCTGGCTAAAGATCCGGGTAATCAATCCTGGCGCTTTGATTTGCTGATTATCGGCCTGCACGAGATTGAACTCGGCATAGCATCCAGCTCGGAAACCGAACTGGATGCCCGAAAGCAGGCACTTAGCGCCGAGGCTGAGTCCCTGTCGGCCCAGCGCCAGCAAAAATTTGCCGAGCTGTATCCGCTCGCGGCTGGCAGAAGGCTGTTGCAACTTGGGCATTTTGCTGCCGCTGAAGTCATGGCCGAGCAGGCAATCACTGTGCTGTCGGCAGGGGCTGCGCAGGAGTCCGATGACTGGGAAGATAAGGCCCGTATGGCGGATGCCGAGTTACTGTTGGCGCAGAGCCGGTCGGCGCAAGGCAAAGGTGAGGCAAGGTTGGCTATGTGCCAGTCGGTGAGAACACGCCTCGACCCTGTTATCGCTGTGTCACGGGCACCACACTTTGTGCGTCCCTATGTAATGGCATTGGAATGTCTGGGGCAGACGGATGCAGCAGATTCTCTCAAAGGCCCGCTTTCCGCTCAGGGCGTTAAGTTTCGACCCTTTTAGCGAAGACTTTAAATAAAATCAATTAATTACTTCGCAAGTTTGTCGAAAGGTGCCATCCGGCAAATTTGTTAGTATGGCGCTGGCGGCTCCCATGGTGGGGGCACATGGACAGAAAATAAAGGAGAACCCATGTCAGTACAGAATATTCAGGTCACAGTATCTCTCGATACCAATAACAGCCCGGTTTTTAACTATGTGCCCACAGGGCCTGTTTTGGTGACTGAACCAGGCACCCAGATTATTTATTCGCTGCAGGACAACACCGGCAAAGGCTTGAGTTTTGCCGGTGCGGCCTTTGTAACCCCGTTCGATCAGGTCATAGATGCGGTTGAGTTATTGAATAAAACCACCCTGGCTCTGTATGACACGGATGCGATTGTTGGCGAGACTGGTTTCAGGCTGGTGTTCAACATTGCCGGCAGTACGCTGCAGCTTTGCAGCTCCGACCCTCAGGTCATCAATAAAGACGTGAAGTAATTTGGTACGCAAACACACCCGGCCCAGTGCCGGGTGTGTTTGTTTTAGGCTGCTGTAACGACGGGTAGAAAAACAGGCTTGGACGTTTTGGTGGTAAAAAATAGCTACACAGTGGAAATCATCCTTCGTAAGGTGTGTTTTTTATTTCTTAATATCAATGCTTTGCGTCGTAAGCTTGTGGGAAGGTTAAAGTTGACGACACATTCTAAAGTAGTTGGCACAGGACACACCGTCAGGAGCCAGCCATGTACGCCATCCGTGAAAGTTACTGCGATTTTGAAGCCGTTGCCGAGGTTATCCACTGTCTGAATCAGCCGATGGTGCTGGCCGATGGCAATGGCAAGGTGCTGTGTGTCAATCAGGCCGCCGCCGGTTTACTGGGTGATGAGCCGGAAACCTTTGTGGGTGAGCACTGGCCCAGTTGGCTGGAGAGCGGCTATCTGCCGCAGTATCAACAAATGTTTGAGAATGTGCTTGGTGAATGCCGGCCGCTGCAGCACCAGGCCAGGGAAATGCAGCTCAGGAGGGTAGATGGTGCACTCTTGTCGGTGAAGCTGACACTCTCTTTTGTGCAGGGTTTGCTGCCGCTGTTTCTGGTAGGGATAGAAGACTTGTCGCCGCACAAAGCCGAGGTGCGCCGTTTGGCATCCCTGGCTGCAACCGACTATTTAACCGGCCTTGCCAATCGCCGCACCCTGATGGAAACCCTGGAAAAGCAGTGGCAGTTGTGTGTTGCCCGCAGGCATCCGGTGAGTGTGGTGCTGGTGGATGTGGATTTTTTCAAGCAATTCAACGATCTTTATGGTCATCTTAAGGGGGATGAATGCTTAAAGCTGATAGCCGCTGCGCTGGCGTCGGTCTTACCCTCTCCCCAGTGTCTGGCCGCGCGGTTTGGCGGTGAAGAGTTTGTGCTGATACTGCCGGGCTTTAATGCTGCCATGGCTGAGCTGATTGCGCAGCAGGTATCACAGGCCATTGCCGCCATAGATGTTGCCGCCATGGGCTTGCCCGCTGGGGCGCTGTTGACCGTGAGTCAGGGCATAGCCAGCGAAACCTGTGGCCAGTTCCGCACTGCCGATGCCATGTTACAGGGAGCCGATACTGCGCTCTACCGCGCCAAGCGGGAAGGCAGGAACAAAATCATTTTGTCGGACTGAAACGGATTTCGGGAGATAACATCATGAATTGGTCGATTATTTCAGTGTTGGCAACCCCCAGGCAGCGTGCTGACACCTTTGTGTATTTACAACGCAAACGCTACGGTCGGGCACCTGAACAGGCAGCGCTGGCATTGTGGAAAGGGGTATGCACCGAGCCGTTGGCCCGGCGCCTTGTGGATGACTTAAAGCAGGTGTTGCATCATGAGTTGCTGCCGCCCCGTGACCGTAGCTATCTCACATCTATGCTTGATCACTTTGACACCCTGTCCTCGGGGCAGCAGGTGGTGGCTCTGGCGCCGTATATTAATTCTTGAACACAGCACCGTCTTTCATCACAAAGCTGACGTTTTCCAACAGGCGGATATTGTCCAGCGGATTGCCATCAACAGCAATAATATCAGCAAGATAGCCTGACTTAAGTTCACCGAGATCCGGCTGCTTGAGCAGCGCTGCACTGGTCAGGGTGGCGGCCTGAATGGCTTGCAGTGGTGTCATGCCAAATTCCACCATGGTGGCAAACTGCTTGCCGTTGTCGCCATGGGGATAAATGGCGGCATCGGAGCCAAACACCATTTTTGCGCCAGCCTTGGTGGCCTTGCGGAAACTCTCGCGCTGAGCCTTGGATACCTGTTTCTCTTTGTTGATGTTTTCTTCCGGCACCCCGTTGGCGGCACCGAAGGCGAGGGTGTATTCGGTGTTGTAGATATCGCAGCTCAGATAGGTGCCGTTTTTCAGTGCAAGCTTAATGGCTTCGTCATCGAGGAAGCTGCAATGTTCAATGCTGTCGATACCGGCGCGAATGGCCGCCTTGATGCCACTGGTGCCGTGGGCATGAGCGGCAATAATCAGTCCGCGCTGGTGGGCCTCTTCGGCTGCGGCTTTGAGTTCATCCTCTGTGTACTGCTGCACGCCCACCTTGGTGCCTTTGGAGAACACGCCGCCGGTGGCGCAAATCTTTAAGGTGTTGGCGCCGTATTTGATATTTTCCCGTGCCTTGGCACGTACCGCCCACGGGCCATCGGCCACCCCGCCTGCCACCGAATGCATTTCGGGGGCGCTGAAGTTATCGTCGCAGTGGCCGCCGGTAATTGACAGCGCGTGGCCTGCACTCCAGATGCGCGGACCGGGGATTTCACCTGCATTGATGCCATCACGCACCGCTATCGTGCTGTAGCCTGAATCCCCCAAATCCCGCACCGTGGTGAAGCCTGCTTCGAGGGTCTTTTTGGCGTTTTTCACCGCCTTCACCGTTTGCCGTGGCACCGAGTAATTCATCGACTCAAGGAAGTTATCCTCGGCATCGCTGCCAAGGTGTACGTGCATGTCCATCAGCCCCGGCAACAGGGTTTTACCTTTGAGTTCAATCAGCTCGCTGCCTTCTGGCACGGCGAGTGTGCCCTGGGTACCAACTTCGAGGATACGGCCGTCTTCAATTTTCAGCACTGGATTTGCCACCAGTTTACCGGTTTTGACATCCAGCAGCGCATCGGCGCTCAGATAAGTGGCTGCAAGGGCAGACAGGGGGGATAGGGCTGTGATTAACGACAGGCTGAACAGGGATAAACGCTGCCCGGGCGCATGGGGACGAGTTTTGTGCATGGGACGCTCTTTTGATTGTTATTGTATAAAATGCCTTAAAACGACTTGTGAGCATATCCCAGCCCCGCTGAGGGAACAACGGCCGAGCCAGGTCAAATCCGCCTCAGTTCAGACTAACTTGTATAAAAATATGTCAGATGCAGGGGACGCGACTGAGCCTGCCCTGTGAAAAGTAGTAAAAGGCGTCCTGAGGTTTGTCCTGAGCCCACATGGCTTGGGTTTCGAGCCCCAACAGCAATCCGCGCAGAACCACGCCGGTCACGCCGTGGGAAACCACAATCACTCGTGAAGGGGTGGCCGGATCGCTGAGCCAGCCTTGCAGTCTTGCCTGAATAGCACCAAGCGACTCAGCGCCCGGACCATCCAGATACCAGCCTGGCTTGTCTGCAAGGCCGGGATTAGCGGCGTGAATATCGGGAATATGGCCATGCTCCCACTCCCCAAGCCCTGCTTCCTTAACCCTGTCATCGGCTATCACAGAGCCAGGCTCGCGGCCAAGCGCGCCCGCCACTATGGCAGCAGTTTGCATGGCACGGCCAAGGGGGCTGGATACTATGGCAAAGTCGTTCAGTTCGGCAGTGTTCAGTTGTCCGGTAAGGCTCTTTAAGGTGTTGCCATAGGCCAGTGCCTGGGCTTCACCCTGCGCAGTCAGAGGTGAGTTACAGTGCCCCTGCAAGCGCCGCTGGGCATTAAATTCGGTTTGGCCGTGACGAAGGATAAAGAGTTCTGAAACCATGGGGACTATTGGGCTTTCATACACTAAAACGGGTGGCGGCAGTGTATCACAATCACCGCGCCGCAGCGTGCATGTGGCACAACAGAGCCCTTGCTACATTGGGCTTGGTGGCTGCCTTTATTCAGCCAAACAGAACAGGGAAGAAAATTGAAGACAAAACAAGAGGAAGCAACGCAAGTTAAACTGCGTGGGAACTGGCATCTAACCCGCGCGGGCTTTTGGGTGTTTGGCCTTGGGTGCTTGATCATGTTGCCATTTTTGGCCCTGCCGGATTTGTATCCCGCTGTTTTAGATAGCGAACTGAGTTTGCTGGCAAATTTTCCTGTGCGAGTTCTGCTGGGGTTACCTGCCATCTTGTTCATGCTGGGACTGGAGCGCTTGCTGGTCAGCAAAGGGATAATACTGCTGGCAGCGCCTCAGATATCAACGCTTAATGTGAGTCAAAAAAGATAAAAGGAAGGCAATGCCTTCCTTTTATGGGGTATTCCAGCTTTATTACCAGCGGAATTCGGCGCCAACAACCCAGGCGCTGGCATCGGCGAATTCGTTCAGCTCGGCGGTGACTGCAAACATCTTGGTGAACGCGTATTTTGCGCCAACACGGTAAGCGGTTTCGCTGTCGTCTGCATCGCTCAGGTCGACATAATCGAGTCCGGCATAGAGTTCCAGTGCCGGAGTAGTGGCATAGCGCAGCAGCGCACCAACACGGTAGCCATCATCGCTGGCGGAGGCGTTTTCCACTTCGCCTTTAATGCGTACCAGTGCAGCCTCGATACCCAGATCCAGACTCGGGTTAAGGTTGAACGCGTAGCCCACACCATAATCACCCAGAGTCATATCAACATCGACATCGCCAATCCAGGTGTCAACAGTGGCACTGGTGTAGCTGTGCTTCAGCGTGACATAAAAGTTGCTTGAGCCGAAGCTTTGTACCAGATGACCTTTGAAACCGCTGAAGTCTTCGTTGAAACCATCGACTTCAAGCTGAGTGTAACCTATGCCGGCATGGCGGTAGCTTAAGCCATTGTCGGTTGATTCGTCGGCAAAGGCGGAGGTGGACAGCAGGGCGGCAATTGCCAGTGCAGAGATGTTCCTTTTCATTGATATTCCTTGATTTATTATGTGATGCCAATTCAGGCGCGGGCACTATAGCAATCAGGCTTTGTTCTGTAAATGTGATTACGCACCCTGATGCGGGACGGCGGCTGAAGTTGTCGTCAGAGCGGTGTCAGATACGTTTGAGCTGATGTTAAAAAACCGGGCCAGCGCCCGGTTTTTAGGTATTGGAAATCGAGATAATTAGAGGATAAAGCGGCTTAAGTCTTCATCCTGCACCAGGTTGTCCAGGTGCGCATTCACGTATTCGGCATCTATGGTGAACTTGCTGCCGGACTTGTCGCTGGCCTCGAAGGAAATATCTTCCATCAACCTTTCCATTACCGTGTGCAGACGGCGGGCACCGATGTTTTCGGTGCGCTCGTTTACCTGCCAGGCGGCCTGGGCGATACGGTCTATGCCGGTCTCGGTAAACTCGATAGTCACGCCTTCGGTGGCCATCAGCGCCACATATTGCTCGGTGAGCGAGGCATGGGGCTCGGTGAGAATACGCTTGAAGTCGGAAGCGGTGAGGGCATCCAGCTCAACCCGAATTGGCAAACGCCCCTGCAGCTCGGGAATAAGATCCGATGGTTTGGACATCTGGAACGCGCCCGACGCGATAAACAGGATATGGTCGGTTTTCACCATGCCGTGCTTGGTGTTAACTGTGCAGCCTTCTACCAGAGGCAGCAGGTCGCGCTGTACCCCTTCGCGGGATACATCGGGGCCTGAGGTTTCGCCGCGCTTACAGATTTTGTCGATTTCATCGATAAAGACGATACCGTGCTGCTCCACCAGTTCGATGGCCTTTTCTTTCAGATCTTCCTGATTCACAAGCTTGGCAGCTTCTTCATCCACCAGTTGCTTGAGGGCATCTTTGATCTTCATCTTTTTGCGCTTGGCCGGTGCCTGACCCATGTTCTGGAACAGGCTCTGCAGCTGGTTGGTCATTTCCTCCATGCCGGGTGGCGACATGATTTCCACACCAATTTGCGGGCCTGCAATATCGATTTCGATTTCTTTATCGTCCAGCTGACCTTCACGCAGCTTTTTGCGGAAGATTTGACGGCTGGAAGAATTGTCGTCGCCACTGTTGTCCCAATCGTTTTTCGGGCGGGGCAACAGCGCGTCCAGTACCCGCTCCTCGGCGGCCTCTTCGGCGCGGGTGCGGCATTTTTTCATTTCCACTTCGCGGGTGAGCTTAATGGCGGTGTCGGTCAGATCGCGAATGATCTGCTCCACTTCCTTACCCACATAGCCCACTTCGGTGAACTTGGTGGCTTCCACCTTGATAAAGGGCGCGTTGGCGAGCTTGGCCAGGCGGCGGGCAATTTCGGTTTTCCCCACACCGGTAGGGCCAATCATCAGGATATTCTTGGGGGTCACTTCGTGACGCAGGGCGGCGTCCAGCTGCATGCGGCGCCAGCGGTTACGCAGGGCTACGGCCACGCTGCGTTTGGCTTTCTGTTGACCAATGATATGGGCATCCAGCTCGTGAACAATCTCGCGGGGAGTCATTTCAGACATGATGATTCCTCAGTAACTCAGTTCTTCGATGGTCTTGAACTGGTTGGTGAATACGCAAATATCGCCGGCGATGGTCAGTGACTTTTCGGCAATTTCGAGGGCGCCAAGGTCGGTGTTTTCCAAGAGTGCAGTGGCGGCGGCCTGGGCGAAGTTACCGCCGGAGCCGATGGCAATCAGATCGTTTTCGGGCTGCACCACGTCGCCGTTACCGGTAATGATGAGTGAGCTTTCGGCATCGGCCACGGCCAGCAGGGCCTCGAGTTTTCTCAGCATGCGGTCGGTGCGCCAGTCTTTTGCCAGCTCCACCGCGGCGCGCATCAAATGGCCCTGGTGCATTTCCAGCTTGGCTTCAAAGCGCTCGAACAGGGTGAAAGCATCGGCGGTGCCACCGGCAAATCCGGCCAATACCTTGCCGTGGTACAGGCGGCGTACCTTACGGGCATTGCCCTTCATCACGGTATTGCCGAGGGAGACCTGGCCATCACCTGCGATGACCACCTGATTGTTACGGCGGACGGATACGATAGTAGTCACAATGGATCCTCTTTTAGCGTCCGAAGGATAGGCCTTCGGGGACGGATAGAGCTTATATGGGGCCGTGACCTTTTTTTTCAAGTGAGCAAGCGTTTTCGGGGGCGAAAAAGAAAGGCCGCCCGAGGCGACCTTGCTTTTGTGACAGCGTAGCGGTTGATTACAACAACCCTTATTGCCAAAGCCAGATTTGGCAGGTGTTCATGCCGATGGCCTGCAATTTATGGCGGGCGCGCTCGGCATCGCGCTTGCGCTCATAGGGGCCAATTACCACCTTGTACCAGGCACCATTGCTGCCCTGTGACTTGCGAATTTGTGCTTCCATGCCCTGGAAGGCGATAACTGCCTTCATCTTCTCGGCCTGGGATTCTTCGCGGAATGAGCCGCATTGCATCTGGTATGGGCCGGTGGCGCGCAGGGTATCCTGTGCCGGTACATCCACTTCAACCTGCTTGTTTTCAAGCTCCTGCAGATAGGTCCACTCTTCCTGCGGCTTGGGCGGCAGGGCGTTGGGATCTTTTTTGGGCTTGCTGGTTTTGGTTTCGGCTCTGGCTTCTGCTGTGGGCTCTTCTCGGTCGGCGCTGCCCTTGATGGTCCACAGGAAATAGCCGAAACCCAGCAGCAGCGCCAGTACCACAGTCAGCGCAACCCAAGGCATACGCCGGGGCGCGGCCCCCCCCTTGCGGCCGCCACGGCCTTTACCCCGTGGCGCTCGATTGGCGTAATCGCGACTCATGGATTACATGCGCTCCAGTGTTTCTATGCCCAGCAGTGACAGGCCCTGCCTGAGGGTGTCGGCGGTCAGACGGGACAGCAGCAGACGGCTGTCACGGGCAGCTTCGCTGTCGGCGTTAAGCACAGGGCAGGCCTCATAGAAGCTGGAGAAGGCGCCGGCAAGTTCGTACAGGTAACCACAGAGAATGTGCGGCTGGCCCTTGTCCACCATACGGGCAAGGATTTCGCCGAACTGGGCCAGCTTGTTACCCAGTTCTTTCTCTTTGTCGTGATCCAGCACCAGCTCGGCGGCGGACAAATCAATGTCCTCGGCTTTCTTGAAGATACCGGCAACGCGGGTGTAGGCGTACAGCAGGTAGGGAGCTGTGTTGCCTTCGAAGCTCAGCATCTGCTCGAAGCTGAAGATGTAATCGCTGCTGCGGTTCTTGGACAGGTCGGCGTATTTCACCGAGGCAATGCCAACCACGCGGGCGATTTCTTTGACTTCAGCCTCATCCATATCCGGGTTCTTGCTGCGAACCAGCTGCTCAGCACGCTCAACGGCTTCATCGAGCAGGTCAACCAGCTTCACCACGCCGCCGGAGCGGGTCTTGAAGGGACGGCCGTCTTCGCCATTCATGGTGCCAAAGCCCATGTGTTCGAGGGTCATGTTGTCACGCACGAAACCGGCGGTGCGGGCCAGGCTGAACACCTGCTGGAAGTGCAGCGCCTGACGCAAATCTACAAAATAGAGCACGCGGTCGGCATTCAGCACACCTGAGCGGTAGCGCATGGCGGCCATGTCAGTGGTGGCATACAGGAAGCCGCCATCGGCCTTCTGGATGATCACCGGCAGTGGCTCGCCGTCTTTGTTACGGAACTCTTCCTGGAATACCACCTTGGCGCCGTCGCTGATGGCGAGCAGGCCTTTGGCATCCAGATCGGCCACAACCTGAGCGAGGTCTGCGTTGTAGGCGCTCTCACCGTGTACGTCTTTGCGGGTCAGGCTCACGCCCAGGCGGGCGTATACGTCGTGGCAGTGGCTCAGGGAGATATCGTTGAATTCGCGCCACAGCTTGTTGCAGTACTCATCGCCGCTTTGCAGCTCAACCACCAAGCGGCGGGCGCGGGTGGCGAAGTCGTCGGATTCGTCAAAGCGCAGCTTGGCCGCGCGGTAGAAGCTTTCAAGATCTGACAGTTCCAGATTGGCCTTGTCGTCGCCCTGGGCGCGCAGCTCTTCCATGTAGGCCAGCAGCATGCCGAACTGGGTACCCCAGTCACCTACGTGGTTTTGACGGATGACATTGTGGCCGAGGAATTCCAGCGCGCGCACCACGCTGTCACCAATGATGGTGGAACGCAGGTGACCTACGTGCATTTCCTTGGCGAGATTGGGGGAGGAGTAGTCCACCACCACGGTTTGAGCGGCGGCTGCTTTTACGCCCAGCATGGCATCGCCGATGGCGGCCTTGAGCTGGTTGGCCAAAGCGTTGTCGTCGATAAAGAAGTTGATAAAACCGGGGCCGGCAATCTCGACCTTGGCTACCTGCGCCGAGGCTGGCAGATTGTCGATAATCAGCTGCGCCAACACCCTTGGCGGCTTACCGGCGACCTTGGTCAGCATCATGGCCAGATTGGTGGCCAGATCGCCATGGCTCTTGTCCTTGGTTCGGTCGACCTGAATGCGCGCTTCAAAGTCGGCGGGCACTATGCCCTGGGCTTTCAAGGATTCAAGGGTTTGTTCGAGCAAGGATTGAATGAGTTCTTTCATCGGCCTGTATCTGTTGACTGCAAGATTTAACGGAGTAACCGCGTATTCTAGCCGTTGGTGTCTTCACTGGCTATTGGTAGAAAGAAGTTTTTGAGCAAAAACACAAGGCTTGGGTGGCCGTGCGATAGATGAACATTAATTCATGCCTGGCCAAGGGGGAGTTCATGGTCACTGTTGCATAGTGAAGACCATGGTTCGTTAGACATGGATGTTTATTCTGCTGGATGTGTTGATTCACATATTGATCTTGCTGGCGCTGATCTACCCAGCTGGCCTCCTCGAGTCGGTAAGGCGAGACAAGAGCCTGCTTTATTTTGTACTCGGAGGCCTCACTTTTTTAACCTGTTTCTCACTCCTGTTTGCTTACCTGGCGAACATTTATCATTGACATCCCACCTTGCGCGGCTTTTTAGCCGCGATTTTTTTATCTGATGTACTCACACTGCTTGCCGTGCTGGCTGGCACTGAATAAATAAGTCTTCACGCACAGCAAAGACTGGTTTCATCATGGTTGTTGCATAGTCGCCCAAGGTTGGTTGGACAAGGAGGTTACACATGTTGGATATCCTGAGTTTGTTCGCGGGATTCGTTTCTCCCATCGTCTATGATGCGGATGAGCGACCGGAACAAGATAGCACTCTGGCGTATGTATTTGCTGTAGCGCTTATTTTCTTCACAGGATTTGCGCTGCTGTTTGCTTATCTGGCGAGCATTTACCACTGATTTCCCAGTTATCATCGACATCCCTGCTTGCGCGGCTTTTTTAGCCGCGATTTTTTTGTTGGCCGATTAAGAAAAAATGCAGCCAAATGGCTGCATTTTTCGTGGTGTTGCGGTTTTTGTGGCGTTGCTGCGAGCTTAGTTGACGGACTCGGCAAGCATTTGGCTTTGCCACAGCGAGTCTTCATCTTCTGACGATGTCAGCGAGATAAGCACCGCATTGGCTTTGCCTTCGATGGGGGCCAGCACCATCTCGAACTGGGTTTCGCTGCTGTCTGTGTAGTTTATCTCGATGGAGCCTGCCATATTGATGCGCCAGCTCATGGCCAGACTGGGCTCGTCACCTTCCCAGACACTGCCCACGCCATCGGCACCGAAGTACACGTGGAAGGTGCCAGTTTCCCCTTCGAACAGTTTGAAATTCATACTGAATTGCTGTGATAGCACATCTGTATCACTAAAGCCTTCGCTGCTGCGAACCAGACTGACCTGCCCGAGAGGCTTGTCGCTGCCGTAGTCTTGCAACATGGCGCTGAAACGCTCGAGTTTTGGCAGGCTGAAGCGGCCATCTTCAGCGTCAGTAAACCAGATCTCACCAAAGGATTTCAGGGTAAGGGTGTCGCCGCTGGTACTGCTGTCGGCATCAAAAAGACCGCCCGGACCGTCCGAGTCCACGGTCACGCCTGTGACACTGAAACCTGCGTCAGTCCACTGGTATTTGCCAAACTCACCGGACAGCGCCTGAGGCGTGGATTCGCCGTAGCTCTCCAGATTGTTGGTGTGCACCAGCGCGTAGTCTGTGGCGGACAGAAATACCACCACAGTGAGGTTTTCATCCTCTTCTTCCCATACTTTCCAGGAGCCTGAAATCGGGCTGCTGCTGTCATCGATACGGCTAAGGGCAATTTCGCCTTCGCTGAAGCTGAGGGTCAGGGATTCGCCGAGGGTCATGGATTGGATTTCGTGACTGCCACCATCGAAAAAGCCGCCGCTGTTGTCTGACTCGTCAATCAGGGTCAGGCTGATGTCCCCGGTTTGGGGGTTCCACTCGTAACTGCCAAGCTCGGCGCTGCCTGCCTGCTGATCGCCATCATCAGTGTGCTCGTGCAGGATCACATAGTGGCTGTCATCTACGAAGGTAAGCACGTTGCGCATGCCTTCGCCTTCCGTATACAGCCAGCTGCCAATTAGTTGTTGCCGCAGCGAGGTTTCAACGTGGGCCTTGGCGTCGGCATCACTCACCAGGATGCGGTTATCCAGGGTGGTGAGCACTGGGGCAACGGCGTTGGCAAAGCCAGTGCTGCCGATATCAAGCGCTGTGCCGGTAAAGGCATCGGTGCTGGCTTGGGTTAGGGTAATGCCGTTGCTGGGGTCCTTGTCCTCATCCAGTGTTTGCAGGATGCGGGCGATGTTCGACACTGTGGTGGCGTCACCTTCGGCAAAATCATTGGGGGTCAGCAGCCCAGTGGCGGCAACCGAAGGAAAGGTCAGATCGCCAATAAAGAACACCACGGTTTCGCCCGGCAAATACTGGTAATGGCCCATGGCATCGGTGACGCCGCTTTGGGTCTCGGTGCGGTAGCCAATGCCGGCCACGGGGCTGTCGAGAAAGAGTCCCGCCTGCACGCTGGCGCAGCTGATCTGGGCCGCGTTGGCATTGCTGTTGCTCAGAGTGCCGCTGGCGCCTGTGATAGTGCACACCTGGCCGTCGGGTTGGGCGCTGATGCTGATGCTGAAACTGCTGCCCTCGGTCACGCTGGTGGAAAATTGAAAACTGTTCCCGGTAAAGTTTTGGGTTTGGGTGGAACCTGCAGTCAGGGTCAGGCCTATAGTGCTGCCAAGGCCACTGATGCTGCCGCCGATGGCTAACTGGGCCGGGGTTGTGGGTTCCGGGCTGGTGTCGTCATCGCTGCTGCCACCGCAGGCAGTCAGACACAGTGCCAGTGGCAACAAGAGTCCGCGGTAACTAAAGAGGGAGTTTTCCATGATTGAGTCCTTAATGTATGAGCTTCCGTGTTGTCCCGGCAGGGGACTGGGTATTGCACAGCATAAGAAGGACCAACAAAAGTTGGATGTGATTCTTTTTGAAAAGTTTTGAATGCTTTTAAAACAAATGCTTATGACAAGCTAGAAGGGTCGGTCTCAGTGGCAGATTTGACCGTTTTTCGTGGTTTTTCTGATGGTTTTCAAAACGCTTCTGTCATCATATGTACAAATACCTGTCGCCAATATCTACAACTGACTCGCTAACAATTAAAGACCTATGGCCTTCCCTGAAAATCGGTTTCAGCAATACTTTGCCCAATTGGCGAGCTGGTTTGGTTTAAGCCCATTTCTGCTGGTGGATTTGTTCCCTAATCAGGTGCACCTTGATACAGGCCAACTGGCGCTGTTTCGCTGAGTGAACCAACTGAAAAACGCGGCCAAGGCCGCGTTTTTTTACAGTAAGTCCTGAGGGTCGCGGTCGAGGCTCCAGCGGCAGCGCTTGGCTTCGGGCAGCAGGTCGATAGCGGGCAAAATGGCTTCCAGCGCCTGTTGCAAGCCCTGGCGCTGCTCGGCCTGAAACATCAACTGGCGTCTGTGTTTGCCGGCCTTTCTGTCCATGGGGGCGGGCAGGGGGCCTATCACTTCAAAGCCTTTGTCCCTTGGCAACATGGCGGCAATGGCACCCAAAAAGGCTTCTGCATCTTCTGCTCTGTGGGCTTCGGCGCGGGCCAGCACCATATGCCAGGCGGGTGGCAGGGCAGCTTGCTTGCGCTCTTCAAGCTGGTTACGGGCAAAGTCGCCATAGCCCTTGTGCATCAGTTCCCTGAGAATGGGGTTATCGCTCTGGTGGGTTTGCAACAGCACAGTGCCGGGCTTGGCGGCACGGCCAGCGCGACCTGCCACCTGGGTATAAAGCTGGCCAAAGCGTTCCGGGGCGCGGAAATCGGCGCTGAACAGGGCACCGTCCACATCCAGCAGGCCCACCAGAGTCACATCCGGAAAGTGATGGCCTTTGGCCAGCATCTGGGTGCCCACCAGAATCTTATAGTCGCCGCGATGAATGGCCTTTAAGTGGTTTTCCAGTGAGCCCTTAAGGCGGGTTGTGTCGCGGTCGATGCGCACCACCGGGTATTTGGGAAACTCTTCTTTTAGTACTTGCTCGAGCTGCTCTGTACCTATGCCCTGACCCATTAACATGGTAGAGCCACAATTGTGGCACTGACGTGGAATGGCATATTGGTTACCGCAGTGATGGCAGCGGATTTCGCCAAGCTTTTGATGCACGGTAAAGAAGGCATCGCAGCGATCGCATTCATGGAGGTGGCCGCACTCGTGGCACAATAGCGCTGGGGCGAAGCCACGACGGTTCAAAAACAGCAGTACCTGATTGCCAGCGTCCAGATGCAGCCGCATTTCATTGAGCAGCGCCGCTGACATGCCCGCTTTAAGGGGCTGATTGCGGATGTCGATAATGCCCTGACGCACTTTTTTGGCGTTACCGGCGCGCTCCCCAAGATGCAGATGGTGATAGCGGCCAGACAGGGCATTTTGCAGCGATTCCAGTGACGGGGTGGCCGAGCCCAGCAGCACAGGGATCTCTTCCAAATGGCCGCGCATTACTGCCAGATCCCGGGCGTGATAGCCCACACCCTCCTGCTGTTTGAATGAGCTGTCGTGCTCTTCGTCGAGAATTATTACCCCGGGGAAGGCCATGGGGGTAAAGAGTGCTGAGCGGGTGCCAATGATGATGGCAGCCTCGCCGCTGCGTCCGGCGCGCCAGGCGTCGAGCCGTTGGTTGTCGGTGAGATTCGAATGAATCACCGCCACTTCTACCTTAAAGCGGCGACGAAAGCGGTCGATGGTTTGCGGTGTCAGGCCAATTTCTGGCACCAGGATCAGCGCCTGTTTGCCTTCGCCCAGCACCTTTTCCAGCACGGCAAGATACACCTCTGTTTTGCCTGAGCCGGTAATGCCTTCCAGCAGTGTAGTGCTGTAGCCGCTACTGCCGTTAATGGCGGCAACGGCAATGGCCTGTTCTTTATTGAGTTTGTGTGGCGCTTCGCCGAGTTCAAGTTGCCCGCGCCAGCCAAGGTTAACCTCAACTGCCACTTCTTCACGTTTGAGCCAACCTTTATCTTCCAGTCCTTTTAGCGCGGCCTTGCTGAGCTCCTGGGCATTGAATTCATCCATACTCATGGAAGCGGCAAGCAGCATTTCAGCCAGTTTTTGCTGGGCTGGCGCCCTTTTCAGGGCCGGTAATCCAGCCTCATGCGCCTTGTCGGTGAGACTTAGCATCATCCGGCTTTTGGGAGCTGCGTCGGCACCTTTTCTCAGAGCTACCGGCAGTGCCTGGGTCAGCATCTGTCCCTGGCTACAGAAATAATACCTTGCGGCCCACAGTGTCAGTTTATAGAGTGGTTCGGGAAGGGCGGGCTCAGTATCAATAAGCTCAATAATATCTTTGAGTTGGTTCTCTGCCAGACTGCAACTGTCGGTTACCGCAGTCACCAGTCCTATTAATTGCTGCCTGCCAAAGGGCACCCGCACCCGCACACCGGGGCGAGGTGGTGGCAGGTCTGGCGAAAGTCGATAGCTGTAGCTCCTGCGCATGGGAACGGGCAGGGCAACTTCAACAAACTGTGGCATAATCAGGAACATCTGGCTTGAGTTGCCCCTAGTGTAACGGCAGCGTCCAAACTCAGCCAGCCGTAATCCAGAGCAGGAATAATAATGATCAGACTCCTTATCCTCGCATTGCTGCTTGGCGGCCTGTTGCCGTCGGCCGAGGCACGCTTATCCCATGTCAGCATAAATAAAAGCCAGTTTACTTTGGGTGAACATCCGCGTCTCAGAGTCAATATCGTTTCCGAGCGCAGCGATTTCTCCCGACTCGAATTTGTAGTGCGTCAGAGCAAGGGTGAAGAAAAGCTGATGGTCGAACCGCTGAATAACTTTATGTTGCTGTTGACCGGGGTTGAAAATGTCTCCGACAGCGCTGCGCAGCTGGTTGTTCGCGAGTATGTGGTTAATCAATGGCGAGAGGCTAAGGTAATACCCCTGTTCAGCGAAGCTAAGGGCTTGGTGCCATTGACACCCAAACCTCGGCCTCAGGCACAAGTGCCAGTCAAGGTCGCAGCGGTTTCGGGCAATCTTTCAGCATCAGCTTCCAACACGCAGACACCTCAGATTAAGTCTGCTCCAGTTACGGATAATGAGCCTGAGGAAAGCTGCTCAGTGGACTATCAGCAAGGGGAAACCTTGTGGCGCATAGCCAGCCGTTACGCCCCGCGCTGGAACACCAATGTTTATGCCACCATGCTTGCCTTGTTTGATGCCAATCCAAAGGCGTTTAATAAAGGGAAAATAGGGGGGCTGAAGCAAAACGCCAAGCTCGATTGCCCGTCGCCAGCGCTGCTCGCCCGTTATCCTGACATCACAGATGCCAAGCTGGTTTTTGAAGCCAGTGAAGAGTAACCGCGGCGGCGTATACCGTGACATTCAGCTTGTCAGTGGTGGTGACTTCCTGTACTATTCTGCGCCCTAACATACTTGTTATTAACAGCATGTGGTGTCCGACTTCGGGTTGGAAGAGCGACATGGCCTTATACTTTGAGGTAATCCCAGATGAAACCAGGTATCCATCCTGAATACGCCCAGATCACTGCCACCTGTACTTGTGGTAACGTTATCAAGATCAACTCTACTGTAGGTAAAGACCTGCACCTGGACGTGTGTGGTGCTTGTCACCCATTCTACACCGGCACCCAGAAAGTAGTTGATACCGGCGGTCGTATCGACAAGTTCAACAAGCGTTTCGGTATGCTTGGCAAGAAGTAATTGCAACAGCAATGAATTTCTAAAAGAGGGCACCCTGCGGGGTGCCCTCTTTGTTTATGGGGACAATGTTTTATTCGGCAATTCCGGGCACCATGAAAAGAAAATGTATCAAAGCAGCTGAGGTCAGAGCAGTTGGTGCTGAAAGCTATTTTTTCCTTTGCTTAACCTATAACTGCGGGCAATAACGCCAAACTGGAATTTAATTTGGTAATTTTTCTACACAATGTGCTGTAAATCCGCTCTGCTGCTGTTGTTTTTTGAGAAGGTTAGGTATTTAAACTACAAAGTTAATGGCAGGTTTTGCGAATGTTTTATTGAGTTAACTTGTGAAAATGACGGTTTGGTTTCTCTTGGCGTGCCAAGTCAGTGAAATTTGTTGATAGTCGGTTTCAAAGCCCTGGTAATTCGCGTAATCTAAATGACCTCGGTTAAGGGGCTCCGAACCTGGCCTGAGTCAGGTCCTTTTCCCGGGCACTTCCAACAAAAAAACGTCGTTCAGGATTAAAAAATGGCAGACCTCCGTCAACAAGCACTCGATTATCACGAATTTCCTGTCCCTGGGAAAATGGCCGTATGTCTTACCAAACCGGCTCAAACCAGCATGGACTTGGCTCTTGCTTACAGCCCGGGCGTGGCTGAGCCTGTGCGTGAAATTGCGTCCAATCCTGCCGACGCCTACCGCTATACCGCCAAGGGAAACACGGTTGCGGTGATTTCCAACGGTACCGCGATTTTGGGTTTGGGCAATCTGGGGCCGTTGGCGTCCAAACCGGTAATGGAAGGAAAGGCGCTGCTTTTTAAGCATTTTGCCAATATTGATGCCACCGACATTCAGGTGAAGCACCGGACCACCGAAGAGTTTATCAATACTGTTGAAGCTATCGCCGATACCTTTGGTGGTATTAACCTTGAGGACATCAAGGCACCGGAGTGTTTTGAAATTGAGCGTGAGCTGATTGAACGCTGCGCCATTCCTGTGTTCCACGATGATCAGCACGGCACCGCCATTGTGACCGCAGCAGGCATGATCAATGCGTTGGAAATTCAGGGTAAATCTATTGAGAAAGCGGTATTCGTATGTATGGGTGCCGGCGCCGCTGCTATCGCCTGTATGACCATGTTGGTGAAGTGTGGTGCCCAGCGTGAGAATGTTTATATGCTCGATCGCAAGGGCGTTATTCATACCCGCCGTGAAGATCTCAACGAATACAAGGCGCTGTTCGCCAACAACACTGACAAGCGCACACTGCAGGATGTGATTAAAGGTGCCGATGTGTTTTTGGGGCTCTCCGGTCCTGATGTGCTGAGTGCTGAGGACGTGCTGTTGATGGCGGATAATCCGGTGATCTTCGCTTGCTCCAATCCGGATCCGGAGATCAAGCCTGAGCTGGCTCACGATATCCGTAAGGACATCATTATGGGAACCGGTCGCAGCGATTACCCTAACCAAGTTAATAACGTACTGTGCTTCCCGTTTATCTTCCGTGGCGCATTGGATGTTCGAGCCTCACGTATTAACGATGAGATGAAAATTGCTGCCGTGCATGCCATTGCCGAACTGGCCAAAGAGCCTGTTCCAGAGACTGTGCTTGCAGCTTATCCCAAGGTGACCAGCCTGAGTTTTGGTGCCGAATACGTGTTGCCTAAACCCATGGATCCACGTTTGTTGCCGCGGGTTGCACGTGCTGTTGCCCAGGCTGCTATCGATTCAGGTGTGGCTGCCATAGCTACACTGCCGGAGCATTACTTCGAGTAATCTGGCTCAGAGTGTCACAAGACCACAAAAGGCAACCTTCAAGGTTGCCTTTTGTTATTCAGTACCTGATAATTTTTAACAATTTGAATGGTTCCCGACCATGCCGCACAATAATAACGACAATCAGGACGGCTTTTCCCATGCAACTTACACGCATGCTGACCAAAAAACTCATCAGCTTCTGGATGATGTCGCTGGCAGCCGTGGCCTTTGTTTTTTTGCTCAGCTCGCTGATGAGTTTTGTACAGCTTACCTATAAATTCCAACAGCAAAAAGTCGCTGAGCTGGAAACCATGCTCATCAACCATTATCAGAATGGCAGTACATGGGAGCTGGATTCCTGGCTGCCTCCGTTGCTGCTTGCTTACAACGCCATCAATTTCCGCCTGACTGAAAATGATGAACTGGTATTTGAATATCAGGGTAATACAGGTTTAGAGCAGCAAAAGGTGCTCTATGAACAGGTACTCAAAGAGCATGAGGCGCTGAAGATGCGTCTGGAACTGCCCAGACCCTTTTCAAGCCATGAGCTTGGTTGGCGGGAAATTATGATCCTGCTGGTGGGTGTTTCTGCGGTGGGCGGTTTTGTGCGTTTTGGTTACCTGTGGTTTTCTGCTGAATTGGAAGGCATTGAGGCCCTGGCACAGCGCAGTAAACTCATTCTCGATGGCAAGCTGGAACAGGCGGCCAAGGCACCGGGCAACGGTAAGCCCCGAATGATTAACCGCGCCCTGAGCCGGTTGTTGGCCGAATTGGCCGATGCCCATAAAGAACGGGCCAGGTTCGATAAATTCATTCGCTCCAATACTTTCTTAGACCCCCAAACCCGCATAGGTAACCGACTGTTTTTACAGAATCGTCTTAACGCATTGTCCGGCGAACAGGGCATGATGGCTCCCGGGGTGCTTTATCTGCTTGAAATGGAAGATCTGGACATTCTGCAACAGGAGCTGGGTGATGAGCCTGTGTTGGAGCTGCTTCACGGCACTATCAATGCAATCAATCTGGTGTTGCAAACCCAGGCCAATAGCATCTTTGCCCGCCGTTCTCACAATCAACTGGCCATTGTGGTGCCGCAAATTTCCCTCGCAGAAGCCGATGCCCTGGCTGATAAACTGTTGAAGATTTGTCTGGCTCAGCCTTTACCCAAGGTGGAAGAGGCCGACAATTTCTTTCACCTTGGCGGCGCATATTTTAAAGAGGGCGATGCCACTGAACAGCTTCTGGACGAAGCCGATATGGCTTTGCGCGCAGCACAACTACAGGGAACCAGTAGTTGGTTTATGTACGATAAAGGTGCAGTGGATCAGGAGTTTGCCAAAGGCTCTGTCCGTTGGCGGGCGTTTTTGGAAAATGCGTTGGTTCAGCGTCGGTTTGTGGCCTTTGCCCAGCCGGTATCTGAAGGTGATGGTACTCGCCATCATTACGAAATTTTTACCCGGGTAAAAGACCCCATGGGCAGTCTTGTGAGGGCGACCCTGTTTATTCCCATGGCAGTAAAATGTGGCCTGATGCCACAAATTGAGCGTCAGGTGGTGGAGCGAACTTTGTTTGAGTTGATGTCAGACAGCGCCAACCAAACCAAGCACTACAGTATTAATCTGAGTTTTGATTCGCTTACCAGCCGTGCTTTTGTGCGCTGGCTGCAAACCACATTGCTGGAGTATCGCCATCTGGCGTCAAGGTTAGTGTTTGAGGTGACTGAGGATGTGGTCATAAAGCACAGAGCGCAACTTGAGCCTCAGTTGAATATGCTGCGTAAAATGGGGGCGCGGATTTGTGTTGACCATGTGGGGCAACAGGTAGTCAGTACTCAATATATTCGTGAATTGGGCTTTCATTTTATTAAGCTGCATCGTTCTGTGGTGCGTCAAATTGATTTACGGCCAGAAAATCAACTGTTTGTTCGCAGTTTAATCGGCAGCTTATATCGGACAGAAGTGCAGGTGTTTGCCGAGGGGGTGGGGTCATTTGAAGAATGGCAAACCCTGCAAATTTTGGGGGTGAGCGCCGCCCAGGGCAGTTATTTCGGTGATCCTCAGCAGACCTGAGTGGCAAAAGTAATAAAAGCCCTTGTGAAACACGGGGCTGAAGCCTATCTTATGCAATGTATTCCCTGCATAATAACTATTAAAAATAGATAATTAGTTTAATAACGCCGCTTCTTTCCCTTGATGTAACTTTTTATGGCAGTGGCATACGGCAACCCGCATAACCAATTGGATATGAGTGCAATGGGCCGATTCTCTTTTTTTAACAAAAAATCTGAACTGCGTGCATTGGGGCTATATCTGTCGGCAGATACCTGTTGGGTAACTGCCGCAGACAGCAGCGATGAAACTGTGCTGGAAATCCCGCTTCGCAGTGATGGCTGGTCTGACTTAATGGCGACCATTGTAAGTCATTTTGGCCCGTGCAGGTTGGCCATAGTGCTCGGCGCAGGTCGTTACCAACTACTGCTAACCGATAAGCCATCGGTCCCTGAAGCCGATTTGTCGGACGCCATAAAATGGTCTGTAAAGGACATGGTTTCTGAACCTGTCACATCTCTTCAGATTGATTATTTTGAGTCCCCCAATTCAAGCAGCAACAAAATTACAGTGGTCAGTGTTTCACGCCGCGCTCTGGAAGAGTTGGTTCACGCAGTAGACGAAGCAAAATGTGAAGTTGCGGGCATTGGTATTGAAGAGCTGGTGACTGCGCGCTTATTTGAAGCAGAATCTCAGGCTCGTATGGTGGTCAGTCATGTGCCTGGCAATGAATTGCTGCTGACTGTTGTCAAAGGTGGTGAACTGTGGATGCAACGTCGGGTGCGTGGTTTCGCAGAACTAAACCGGATTGATGAACAGGATTTGGCTTTTGGTGCTGCGGATAACTTAAGTCTTGAACTGCAGCGCTCCATGGATTACTTCGAAAGTCAATTGCGGCAGCCTCCGGTAGCCAGTATCGAGGTGCTTACCGAAGGTGCCGTGGCTGCATTGGCTCGTCTGCTCGGGGCGAATTTTAACCAGCCTGTTTCGGCAATATCCTCATTGCCCGTTGGTCATGTTTTTGCCCAACTGGCCTGCCGTGAATTTATGGGGGAGCGCGTATGAGCAGAACCCACATCAACCTTTACGATGAATCCTTATTACCAGCCCGATTGAGGTTAAGCTTTGCCAGATTAAAGCTGGCGGTGTCACTGGTGTTGGTACTGATACTGTCTGGCATGGGACTGGTGTATTGGCAGCTGCAGGCTGCACTGAGTGAATTGGCTGATGCCCGCAGCATGGAGCAACAGCTCAATACAGAGAAGCAGCAGCTGGAGCAGCGCATTGCCAGTCATAAACCTGATGCAGCCTTGGTTGCGGAAGTGACAGAGCTGCAGGACGGCTTGGAACTCAAACGCTTGCTGTTGGGTGAAATTGCCAAGCAGCAGCGCTTTACCCGTGATGGCTATGGCGCCTTGCTGACCGATTTGGCGCGCAGTGCCGATGGCAATGTGTGGCTTGGCCGGATCCTGGTCGCTGACGGTGAGTTGCGCTTCGAAGGCTATGCCAGCAATCCCAGAAGCATTCCTTTGTGGGTGGAGCGACTGAATGCCACGCAGACCCTTAAAGGGAAACAGTTTGCCACCATGACCATGGCTCGGGAGCCGGATAGGCCGCTGGGCTTTGTCCTTACCAGTGGTGCACTCAGGGAGGTTAACCCATGAGCCGGATTGCTGCTTTGGGCTCACGCTATGAATCCCTGACTTCCCGCGAACGGGGCATTATTTTCGGTGCAAGTTTGCTGGGGTTATTTTTATTGCTGTCCACCCCGCTTGAAAGTTTATGGAAAGAGGCCGGCGTTACCAGGCAACGGCTGGCGGATGTCACACAGACTAACAAACTGTCCGGTCAGCAAATCAGCATGTACCGCGAGCAGCTGGCACAGGACCCGAACAGAGACCATTTGCAGCGCAAGCAGCTGTTGTTGGCCGAACATGCCAAAGTTGATAAGGCATTGAGTGATGAAATGGTAGACATGGTGCCAGCAGACAGGATGCCATCGGTGTTATCAACAATGCTGGATGGGGCTCAGGGGCTTAAGCTGACCTCTTTTGAGTCCATTGCTCCTGTACCTCTGCTCGACCTGGGGGAGCAAACCACATTGAATCTCTATTCCCATGGCATGTCCTTGACTCTGGAAGGGGATTTTTTTGCGGTGCTCAGGTTTGTGCAGACTGTCGAGAGCATGGAGCAGCAACTTTATTGGAAGCGTCTTGACTATCAGGTCAAGGCTTATCCCCGGGCTGAAGTGCAGCTGTTGTTGCATACCTTAAGCATCAATGAGGACTTTATCCGTGTGGCGAATCATTAGCCTGCTATGTGTTTTTGTCGGTCCAGTGTTGGCGGGGCAGGGGCTTAAGGACCCTACTCAACCGGGAAATTACAGTGCGCCGGCTGCAGCCAGAGGCGGCAGTCAGTTAAAAAGTATTATCACATCCCCCAATGGCAATTACGCCGTGGTGGGCGACAAGCTTCTATCGATTGGAGACAGCATTGGCAGTGCTCGCATTGTGGCCATCGGCAATGATTCTATCCGGCTGTCGGATGGCAAAACACTCAAGTTGTTTCAGACAATTACAGAGAGATAAATGATATGGTGAATTCCGGTTTCAAGTACCTTACTCCTGTATTGGCATTGTGTCTGATGGCTTGCCAGACCACAGGCAGACCCGTGCCTGTTGAGTCAAAGGGTGCCCTGAATGAGGTGGTCGCGGCTAAAGCTGATGCCACTGTGCCACCTGCCAAAATGCCTGACTCAGTGTCGCGGGAGCTCGATAGTCGCAGTCAGGTTTTTGCGCCTGTTCAGCCGCCTGAACGTCGCTTTGATGTGGCCGCCAACAACGTGGATGCAAGGGTGTTTTTCCCCAGTCTGGTGAAAGGCACCCCATTCAGCATGGCAGTACATCCGGATGTGCAGGGCAATATTTCGCTGTCCCTTAAAGGTGTCACCCTGAGCGAAGCTTTGCAGGTAGTTGAAGACCTTTATGGATACGAAGTGAGTCATGAAGGTAAGGTTTTGCGGGTATTTCCCTCAGGTATGCGTACCGAGACTTTCCCGCTTAACTATCTGTACATGGAGCGCATGGGGATCTCGCTGACGTCGGTGACGTCAGGCCGTATTTCGGACAATAACACCAATAATGGCAGTAATAACGGCAACAACAACGGTAATAACAGCGGTATCGGCAATAACGGTAACAATAACGGTGGCACAAACAACGGCAATAATGGCAATAACACCAATGGCACTTTCATCCAGTCCCGTACCAAAACCGACTTTTGGGGTGAGTTGAAAGAAACGCTGGAAACGCTGATTGGTGGAACTGCCAGTGGCCGTAATGTGGTGGTTACTCCTCAGGCCGGATTGGTCACAGTCAGAGCTTTGCCAAATGAATTGCGTCAGGTTCGTGAGTTTTTAAATACCGCCGAAACACATCTGCAAAGGCAGGTAATTCTGGAAGCCAAGGTGCTTGAGGTGACGTTGTCAGACGGTTATCAGCAGGGGATCCAGTGGAATGAAATTGCTGGCAGTGCTTTGGCTGACGGTAATACCAAACTTAACTTTTCGACCAGCGGCGGCAACTTTGCCGATCAGATTACCGGCGTACTTGGCGGTGTGACATCCTTGTCAGTCGCTGGTTCTGACTTCAGTGCCATGATAACCCTGCTTGATACCCAAGGGGATGTGGATGTGCTTTCCAGCCCTCGCGTTACCGCCTCCAACAATCAAAAGGCGGTGATTAAAGTAGGTAAGGATGAATACTTCGTGACAGAAGTGTCGTCTACAACAGTAGCTGGCACTACCCCGGTCACCAGTCCTGAAGTCGAACTGACGCCGTTTTTCTCGGGGATTGCACTGGACGTAACACCGCAGATTGACGCTGAAGGTAATGTGTTACTGCACGTCCACCCTTCGGTGATTGAAGTTAAAGAGCAAACCAAGCAAATCAGGATCAGTGACAGCAACCTTGAGCTGCCGTTGGCCCAGAGTGAAATTCGTGAGTCAGACACAGTGATTAAAGCCAGTTCCGGTGATGTAGTGGTGATTGGCGGCCTGATGAAGACTGAAAACCTTGAGCTGGTGTCCAAGGTGCCTTTGCTGGGCGATATTCCGTTGTTGGGTGAGGCATTTACCAATCGCAGTAAGGCGACCCGCAAGACAGAACTGGTGATCCTGCTCAAACCTACTGTGGTGGTCAGCGGTACCTGGCAGAAGGAACTGCAGCGCTCCAAGCAATTGCTGGACCGCTGGTATCCAGAGGAAAACTAACGTGTATCTGCAGCACTTCGGTTTGGCGGAGGCACCCTTTGCGCTGACGCCCAATACCGGATTCTTTTTTGCGCTGGCGCCCCATGTGGAGGCGCTGCAAGTGTTGCAAACTGCATTGCAGACAGGTGAAGGTTTTATCAAGGTTACCGGTGAAGTCGGTACGGGTAAAACCCTTATTTTACGCAAGCTTATCAATGAATTGCCCGCACCACTGCGTTGTGCTTATTTACCCAACCCTTGCCTGTCGCCGGATGAGCTGCGTTGGGCACTGGCGCTGGAGTTGGGACTTAAATATTCCGCCAATATCGACCAGCAGCAACTGACCTGCCTTATCCAGCAGCAGCTACTGGCGCTGTCTGCTCATGGCCACAGTGTGGTGCTGGTGTTGGACGAAGCTCAGGCATTGCCCGATGCCAGTCTTGAGACCTTGCGACTGTTTACCAATCTTGAAACCGAAAGCCGCAAGCTGTTGCAGGTAGTGCTTTTTGGTCAGCCTGAGCTGGATGAGCGTCTTGCTGAGCCGCATTTGCGTCAGTTGCGCCAGCGCATCACGTTCAGCTACAGGTTGCGGCCGCTGGATAAACAGGAAATCCAGGCTTATCTGTCGCACCGGCTCAGAGTCGCAGGTTACTCTGGAGAGTCCTTGTTTGACAGCGGTTCGGTTGCCACCCTTGCAAGGGCTTCCCGTGGGATCCCCCGACTGATCAATATTCTTGCTCACAAGGCTATGATGCTCGGCTATGGCGAAGGAATGTCCCGCATAGGTCGACGCCAGGTCAAGGCTGCCATTGCCGACACCGAAGATGCCAGCCGCTCTGTGTTGCCCTACTGGCTGCCTTTTGTAACCCTGGCGAGTGTAGCCTGTATGGTGGCGCTGGGTGTTTGGTGGCGCGGAGGTGGGTTGTGAGCGTTATCAATCAAATGCTTAAGGATTTGGATAAGCGTCAGCAGGGGCATGGCGTGCAGCAACTGCCACGTGCTGTTGCGGTTCAGCCCGGGCGACAGAGGTCTTCTGTGCTGGTATGGCTGATGCTGCTGTTGCTGGTGTTCATTGCCACAGCTGCTTATATTGCCATGCAGTTCCAGCAGGCGCAGCCCACAGGAACCGGCGCAGCCCCTCAGGCTCAGATTGGTGTTCCGCCGGCAAATGTGTCGGAGGCGGCAGCAATTTCCCTTGGCACGGGGGATGAGAATCTTAACAAGCCCAGCGCACCGCAGATAGAGACTGATGCGGCTCCGGAGTCGCCTCTGCCAGAGGTATCTTCCACTGTTTCTGCAGTGCCCGCGGCAGGTAACAATCAAAATCCGGTGAACAATTCAGCACCGGAGCAAACCTCTCAACTGACAGGAGCCGCCACCAAAGAGCCAGCAGTGTCATCGCCGGTAAGAAGCTCATCGCCCACTGTAGAATCGAAGCCTCAGAGTCACATGGCTGTGACCGAAGTGCGGCTGTCTATCGCCGAGCGCGCTGAACGGGCAATGATTAAGGCAGCGAATGCAGAGCATGCCGGTAAGCTCACAGAGGCGGCTGAACACTATGGTGAAGCTTTGTCGCTGGAACCGGCACGTCATCAGGCTCGCAGGCAATTGGCGGCACTGCGTTATGGTCAGGGCCGGATGAGTGACGCCATCCTGGTGCTTGAAACCGGCAAAAGCCGTTTCCCCGACGAATATTCATTTTCTTTGCTGTTGGCAAAACTCTGGCGTGAGCAGGGCGACCGGCAGCAATCGCTAACCCTGCTCAGTGATATTCCTGATGGTTCACCCCTGGCAGCCGATAAATGGCTGTTGCAGGCAGATATTGCCAGAGAGTCGCAAGATTACCCACTGGCTGAGCAGGCATACCGGCAGTTGCTTATAAGTGACAGTGAGCGCTCGACCTGGCGCTTGGGTTTGGCCTATGCCCTGGATACTCAGGGGCGTTTTATTGAGGCTGGCGAACATTATCGCCGGGCACTCAGGGGGCAGGAGCTGTCGGCAGACGCCCGCCGTTTTGTGGAGAGCAGATTAATGCAGTTGGGAGAGCACCAATGAAACCTAAACTCAAGATGCGTCTGGGTGATCTCTTGGTATCCGAGCAGATCATTGGTGAAGAGCAGCTGATCACAGCGTTGGGGGAGCAAAAGAAAACCGGTCGCAAGTTGGGGCGCACACTTATCGATTTGGGGTATATCAGTGAAGACCAGTTGCTGCAGTTCCTGTCTCAGCAGCTGAATATTCCCTTTATCGACATCAGTCGCCGCCCGGTGCCGCCGGAGGTTGTAAATCTGTTGCCTGAAGTTCAGGCCCGCCGCTACAGAGCTCTGGTACTTGAAGACAACGGTGATGCCGTGGTGGTTGCCATGAGTGACCCGGCTGATTTGCAGGCGCTGGATAATCTGGAAGTATTGCTGGCGCCCAAGCGCATTGAGTTGGCGGTTGCACCGGAAGCGCAGTTAATGCAGGCGTTCGATAACCTGTATAGACGTACCGGACAGATAGCACAGATGGCCGGCCAGCTGGAAGAAGAATATGCGGCCGATGAAGCCTTCGACCTTGCAGCGTTAACCGCCGGAGACAGTGACAACGAGACCACAGTGGTTAAATTGTTGCAGTCGATTTTTGAAGATGCAGTACAAATGCGAGCCTCGGATATTCATATAGAGCCCGGTGACAAATCGCTGCGTATTCGCCAGCGGGTCGATGGCCATTTGCAGGAAACCGTGCTTAATGAAGTCACCATTGCCGCTGCGCTGGTACTGCGTCTTAAACTGATGGCAGGACTTGATATTTCTGAAAAACGTCTGCCCCAAGATGGTCGTTTTCATATGGAACTCAAGGGCCACAAGATAGATGTGCGTATTTCTACCATGCCTATTTATCACGGCGAGTCGGTGGTGATGCGTCTTTTGGATCAGTCAGCCGGTTTGCTGACGCTCAACGAAACCGGGATGCCGCAGAACATCCTTGAGCGGGTTCGCAAACAAATTAAACGCCCCCATGGCATGTTGCTGGTTACCGGGCCAACGGGTAGCGGTAAAACCACCACGCTTTACGGTATTTTGAGTGAGCTTAATACCGCCGACAGAAAGATCATTACGGTGGAAGACCCGGTGGAATATCAGCTGCCGCGCATTAATCAGGTGCAGGTTAACCATAAGATTGGTTTGAACTTTTCCAATGTGCTTCGCACCACTTTGCGTCAGGATCCCGATATCATCATGGTGGGTGAGATGCGCGACCACGAGACGGTGGAAATCGGCCTCAGGGGGGCGCTGACCGGTCACTTTGTGCTGTCTACACTGCACACCAATGATGCGGTAACCTCTGCGCTGCGTTTGCTCGATATGGGGGCGGCCAGTTATTTGGTTGCCAGTGCGCTGAGGGTGATCATTGCCCAGCGCCTTGTTCGACGTGTATGTCAGAATTGCGCCGTCGATTATCAGCCTGTGCCGCAGGAGCGTGCCTGGCTTAATACCATCGGTAAGGGCAATGATTTTACCTCGGCCCGCTTCCGTGTTGGTACAGGTTGCCAAAGCTGCAATGGTACCGGTTATCGCGGCCGGATAGGTATTTTTGAGCTGCTTGAACTGGATGACGCCATGGTGGATGCCATGCGTACCGGTAATCCGCAGGATTTTGCCCGTGCAGCCCATGCCAGTCCCAACTTTACCCCGCTAACGGTTTCGGCTCTGCACTATCTGCAAAAGGGTATGACCACTATCGAGGAGGTGGCCAAGCTGGTGGAAGACATGTCGGATACGCCTTTGCCACTTTCTGAAGAGGTGGCGAAATTTGAAACCGGAGACGTTTGAATATGCCTGTGTATCAGTACCGGGGGCGTAATGCGCAGGGGCAACAAGTCAGCGGTAAGCTGGATGCAGCCTCTGAAAATGCGGCTGCCGATCAGTTGATGCAAAGGGCCGTGATCCCACTGGAACTGGTGCAAGCCAAAGAAGACGCAGCCACCCTGGATTTCAGCTCGCTGTTTCGCCGCAAAGTCAGCCTTGAAGAGTTGCAAATTTTTACACGGCAGATGTACTCGCTGACACGTTCCGGCATCCCGATCCTTAGGGCAATCGCCGGGCTGAGCGAAACCACCCATTCGCAACAAATGAAGGACGCCCTGGATGATATTTCGGTACAGTTGACTGCGGGGCGGCCATTGTCCTCGGCAATGAACCATCATCCTGACGTATTTGATGCGCTGTTTGTGTCTATGGTGCATGTGGGGGAAAACACCGGCAAGCTGGAAGATGTGTTCCTTCAATTGTCGGGGTATCTTGAGCGGGAGCAGGAAACCCGTCGTCGCATCAAGTCAGCTATGCGCTATCCGGTGTTTGTGTTGATAGCCATCGGTCTTGCCATGGTGATCCTCAACATCATGGTTATCCCCAAATTTGCGGACATGTTCTCCAAGTTTGGCGCTGAATTACCCTGGGCAACCAAACTGCTGATTGGCACGTCCAACTTTTTCGTCAACTACTGGTGGTTACTGGCGTTGATGTTGGTGGCAGTGATTGGTGGCGTTAATTATTGGCACCGAACCGAAAAAGGTGAGCAGCAGTGGGATAAATGGAAACTGCACTTGCCGGCAGTAGGCTCGATTCTTGAGCGCTCAACCCTGTCCCGATATTGTCGCAGTTTCGCCATGATGATGGGCGCCGGCGTCCCCATGACCCAGGCGCTGAGTCTGGTGGCTGATGCGGTGGACAATGCCTATATGCATGACAAGATTGTTGCCATGCGTCGGGGGATTGAATCCGGTGAATCCATGCTGAGGGTGTCGAACCAGAGTAAGCTTTTTACCCCACTGGTACTGCAAATGGTTGCAGTAGGTGAAGAAACCGGCCAGCTTGAACAATTGCTCAATGATGCGGCGGATTTTTATGAAGGCGAAGTAGACTACGACCTGAAAAATCTCACAGCCAAGTTGGAGCCGATTTTGATTGGTATAGTTGCGGCTATCGTATTGGTGCTGGCGCTGGGGATTTACCTTCCCATGTGGGACATGCTCAATGTGGTCAAGGGGGGATAATGCCATCCCAGCGTGATGTAGAAAGTGATCTGATAGGGACATACCGATTGCTTCTGGCTGTGATAGTGCTGATGCTACTGCTTGCCATTGTTGGCTTTCGTTATTTCGGCAGCCTCGATTCCATTGCATCCAATCGTATGGCGCTGGAGCAAACTCGCTGGCTGAATATAGTGTCCATGGCGAGGTCAAAGTGGCTGGGACAGGGCCGTGGTGAGGTGTTGAAGCTGGAGTGGGAAATGCTTGGCCGACACAGTCCGGCTCAGGCAGAGCTGGTCACCATGAGTAACACAGGTTGGCCTCAACCACCTGCTGCAACAGATGACGGCTGTTTGCGTTTGTGGCAGCAATTGTTGGGCTATGAGGGATTAAAGCCTGTGGTGGTGTTTTTCAATGACAAAAAAAGCACCTGTGACTATTTCGGCGATGCGGGCAGTGGATTGAGTTATGACCCGCACACAGGAAAGGTGACCTCGGTCACCGCAGACTAATTAACTGTAATATATGGGACTTTTCAAGATGATTTTTGCTGCTACAATGGAGAAATGTACTCTTGGGGGCATCTATGAAGGCTAAACAGCAGGGTTTCTCTCTGATAGAGCTGGTGATTGTGATTGTGATCCTCGGACTATTGGCGGCAACAGCCATTCCGAGATTTCTTAATATCACCGATGAAGCGGAAGCTGCCAGTGTTGATGCGGTCGCAGGTGGCCTGGTCACAGCGGTAAGTTTTGTGCGTGCCCAGTGGGAAATCGATGGTCGCAACAATAGTTATGTGCTGCTGGATGGTACCCAGATTGGCCTCGACAAGCGCTTTGGTTACCCCACCGGCGACAGCAATTTTTCGGCCACGGACATGACTGATAGCAGTTGTCAGCAGGTCTTCAACCTGATTTTGCAAAGTACACCGCGTAACGTACTTTACACAGAAGATGCCCGTAAGCAGAGATATACCACCAGAGTGATTGGCGGTGCCGGTGGCAGCAGTAATGATCTCTCCGGTCAAACGGTTAACGGTTTGGATCTCTGTGTTTATCATCAGGTTTCTTCGTTGGCGCTTGACCCCAACACAGGTATAGCCAATCCTGCACCGGATCTTTCCACCCCGGGGGCTTCAGGCATTACTTACAATCCGGGTACCGGTAAGGTGCTCAGCTTTACCAACCCCTGACTATCAGGTTTCAGTTATAAAAGAAGGTAGATTCTCATGAAAAAACAACAAGGTTTTACCCTGATTGAGTTGGTGGTGGTAATCATCATTTTAGGTATTCTGGCAGTGACGGCAGCACCTAAGTTTATCAACCTGCAATCGGATGCCCGCAAATCCACGGTAGAGGGTGTAAAGGCTGCACTTCAGGGGGCCAATACCCTGATTTACTCCAAAGCCGCGATTGCTGGCAAGAATAAAACGGTTGGCGACACAGTCACTATTGATACTGGCGTTACAGTAACGACAGATTATGGGTATTTGGATAGTGCTACCGATTCGGCTACGGTCAAAACAAATCTTGAAAAAGCGATGGACATGACGTTTGAAGCCATTACCGGTACAGCAACCGCTGCGACTGGTGATTTTGGTGTTATTCATGAAAGTGATGCGTCTTTTATCATTGTGCCAAAAGGTAAAAAAGGTACTGATTCGTGCCGGTTAAATTATACACCGGCCACCTCCACTACTCTGCCTACGTACGTTTTGACAGTAACCGATTGTTAATAGGCGAATTTAATGAGAAAGCAACAAGGCTTTACCCTGATTGAGTTGGTGGTGGTAATCATCATCCTCGGTATTCTGGCCGTGACGGCAGCACCTAAGTTTATCAACCTGCAGTCGGATGCAAGAGAATCAGCACTCCAAGGCCTGAAGGGCGCCATACAAGGTGCAAACAGTCTGGTGTATTCTAAAGCTGCGCTGGCTGGCGATGAACGCAAGGCAACTGCGAATATCGACATTGGGGGGACTGCGGATGTCGCAGTTGTTTATGGTTATATGGCACCAACCTTGGCAGCCTTTGAAGCTGGTATGGACATTGATTTAGATGCTGGCAGTTCACCGACAGCCGCTGGTACAGGTGAGTGGGTATTCTTGGCTGGAACGCCTGCAAACGGTGCAACCATTTGGCAGCGCGGTGCTCCGGCAGATGTTGCCTCCCCAGCAGCAGCGTGCAAGCTTGAATACGTTCAAGCGGCGCAAGGTGGAACGCCAACCATTACGGTAACTACCACTGGTTGCTGACAGTATTGATAAAAAGGCCCGCTTAGCGGGCCTTTTTACTTTAACGGCAAATACTTGGGCGCAGTGTATTTGCCTTGTGGCCCAAGTTGTTGGAAACTTGAAGGACTGACACCAGGCCGGTGGACACGGGATGCACAGCCAGCGATTCAAGTTTCATGCAATGCACAGCCGCACTGGGGGATTTACCCTGGTCGAGCTGGTAACCACCATCATTCTGATAGGAGTGCTGGCGGTGGTGGCTATTCCGCGACTTATACCTTCATCCTCCTACAGCGCCTACAGTCTCAGGAATGAATTTATGGCTGAACTGCGTAAGGCGCAGCTGCTGGCAATGAATAACACCGATATCTGTATCCGCATCGAAGTGGACCCTGCCAACGGCTACCGCCAACTGCGCTTTCCTGCGAGAGTTGGCAACCTTTGCAGCGGCGCAGCCTCATTAACGCTGAGCTGGCAACCCTTTCAGGGGGGCAGTCGTTTACGCATGGCGGGTGCGGGCAGTTTTCAGCTGGATTTTGATGCCCTTGGCCGTCTTCCCGCCACCGGCTGTAATGGCGCCTGTATCGCGGTCATTGCCGATGAAACCCTGACGCTGGCAGTGGAATCAGAGGGTTATATCCATGCCCTTTAACGCATCCGTGGTTCAGTGCAAGCAAGCCAAAGGCTTTACCCTGATAGAGCTGGTGGTGGGTATGCTGGTGCTGGCCATTGCGCTGGTGATGATTTCCAGCATGCTGTTTCCTCAGGCCGACAGGGCCGGGCTGACGTTGCAGCGGGTACGAAGTGCTGAGCTTGCCCATGCCATCCTCAATGAAATTTGGGGTAAACGCTACGATGACAACAGCAATATCAATGGTGGTGTTCCAGCCTGTGGCAGCACAGGCGCCCCAGCCTGCAGCAGTGTTATGGGCCCGGAAGCGGGGGAGGGGCGTAACGATTTTGACGATGTGGATGATTACCACGGTTTGGTTCAGGACTCTTTAATACTCAACTCGAGTGAAACTTACCGCGACAGATATCCGGGCTATGGTTTGTCCGTGGAGGTAACCAGCGCCAACAGTGCAGTGGACAAGCTTATTGCCATTAATGTCACTACTCCGGCTGGCGAAGTGATCACTTACCATGCGCTGAGGAGTAACTATTGATGCGCAGGCTAATAGGTCAAAAACGGGGTTTTACCCTGGTGGAAATGGTCACTGTGATCCTGGTGCTTGGGGTGCTGGCGGTGGGCGTCAGCAGCTTTATTATTTTCGGCACCCGGATTTTTGTTGAATCATCAGCGGTGGAGCAGGCGACTGGTGAGAGCCGCTATGCCATCGAGCGCATGACCCGTGATATCCGCAGCGCTTTGCCAGGGAGCCTCAGGCTTGGAAGTGGCAGTGCCGGCAGTGAAAGCTGGCAGTGCCTTGAACTGGTACCCATTGCCGCCAGCAGCAGTTATCTGACACTTGGGTTAGCGCCGGGGCCTGCAGCAAAAACGGCAACCGTATTCCGTGATGCCCCAGCCAGCGCCGTAGCCGAGGGGCAGTGGGCGTTTGTATACCCGCTGACAGAAACCGATGTATACGGCAGTTTTCCAGGCAATTTGGGCAAACGTTTTGTACTGCAGAAGGTCACAGCATCAGCAAACAGTATCGAACTTGAATTTGCCAATGCGGTGCGTTTTGCAGAGGCGTCGCCCAGGCAACGGATGTATTTTGCTAACCAACCTGTGAGTTACTGTGTGGTGCAAGTGGTTGGTGGTGGCATCGGTCTGTGGCGTTATGACAATTATGGCTTTAATGCAGTGCAGCCAGACTTGGCGGTAATGAGAGGGAATGGCCGTGCGGCACTGATGGCGCAAAACCTCACATCAGCGGCGCCTTTGGCATTGCATGGCTCCACTCTTATCAATAATGCCGTGGTGCAGATGGATATGGGCTTTGCGGTTAATGGCCAAACCTTTGAATATCAACATCAGGTGCAGACTATCAATGTTCCCTAATCGCTCAGGCTTGGCTGCCCATCGCCGGCAAAAGGGCAGCGTACTTATCGTTGGTATCTTTGTTATTACCGTGATGTTTCTGCTGGCGGCGGCGCTTATCCGCATCAGCAGTGATGGTGATGAGGCTCTGACCCTGGAAGTGTGGGGCACGCGGGCGCTTGCGGCAGCAAACAGCGGTGCCGATGTGGCAATGGCGCAACTTTTCCCGCTCGGTGGCGGTGCTGCCAGCTGTAACGCCTCAGCAAACTGGACGCCACCGGCGGTGGTGGGTTTTCATGGCTGTGCAGTCACCCTGAGTTGCAATGCCTATGCTGTTGATGGCGAAATCCAATACCGGATAGTCAGCAATGCGGTGTGCCAAAGTGGAGATTTGCGTGTAAGCCGAGCCGTGGAGGTCACTGCCCGTGATGTGGAATAGAATTGCACTGCTGTTTACATTGCTGTTGTGGTTGCCACTTGCCAGCGCCGTGCCCCAGTGCAGTGATGTTTTTACCAAACCACCCACGGGGCCGAATAACCCGGGGATGCAGCCGCCTGCGGATTTACCGTCGAAATCAGGCAATTTTATCTGCAACACCAGAGGGAAAAACAGTTTTTGTAACCGGGGCGACGCCTTTAGCCCCGGCGATTTCAACTTCGCCAGTGGCAGCTTTGATAAAGGCAGTTATATCAGCACCCATGGCGCCAGCACCCGCCTCTATTTTGATTCTCTGACCCTTAAAAATTCCGATATCAATATTGGTGGCAATGCTGCCGACTTGATTGTGTATGTGCGCGGTAATCTTTATATCAACGGGCATAATACCTTTAACGGCATTCTTTACGTTGAAGGCAGCATAGTGATGAGTGGTAATGCCACTGTCATTGGTGCTGTTGCAGTGCAGGGGAGTGTGCCCTCCGGGGGCAATTTCACGCCGATAATTGATTTGGGAGTGCTGGGCGACGCTGATTTTGGTGGCATGTGTGAGCCTGGCGGTACGACTGGCATTGATCATTTTTTACTGAGGTACAGTGACTCCCCACTCACTTGCAAAGCTGAGCCGGTGGCAGTTTATGCCTGTAAGGATGCGTCATGCAGCACAGTGGAAACTTCCTCCATCGTAGCTGAATTGTTTGCGAACAATGCTGTGAATGGTTGGGAAGGGGGGAATCTGGTCAGTTTATCCAATGGCGTGGCAATCAAAAATCTATGGCATACCCTTGCCGCCTCACCGATTACCATAGGTGTTGCCTCGGCGAGTGTGGCTGTTGCTAATCCAACCCAGTGCCAGCGCGGCAGTGGTGCAGCGTCCGCTGCAGCCTGTACGCTGTCTTTTGCTGACAGCGGTTTGCTATTTGATGTGCCAGACAAGCTGGCTGGCAAGCCTGTTACTGTATCCATCAGTGCCGTCAGAACAGACCTGCAATCCCAGAAGTGTGTGCCCACTTTTCAAAGTACCGCCAAAAATGTGCTGTTCTGGAGTGACTTTCTCAACCCAGCCAGTGTGACTGGAGCGCCTCGAATCAGTGTCAACTCCGGGGATATTGGCACCTCGCTCAGCACAGCTGCTGCGGTAACCCTGAACTTTGACGCCACTGGCAGTGCGAGCCTTAACCTGAATTATCCGGATGCCGGGCGGGTGGCATTGAATGCCAGATATCTTGGTAATGCCAGTGAAGGTAACCTGCAGCTCGATGGCAGTGATAGTTTTGTCAGTTTTCCGGCGGGGTTATGCATCAAGCCGCAGGATGATACTGCGGTTTGCACAGCCGGAGATGCCAGCTGCAATGTATATAAAAAAGCCGGTGAGGCGTTCAACCTGAATATCAGCGCCCACGCCTGGATGTCCGATAATGACAGCGATTATTGTGACAATACCCAGACAACCCCCAACTTTGCCATGCCTGACTTACCGCTTATTCATCAATTGGTTGCGCCTGTTCCCGGTGTGCAGGGTAATGTGGGCAGAACGCAATATAACCATCAGCCGCAGTCGGGGGCCAATCAGGTTACTCAGAGTGTCAGCGAGGTGGGTGTTTTCCGTTTCGGCACCGGGGCTGTCGGCAGTTATTTGGGCAGTACGGCTTTCACCATACCCATAGCCTGGTCAGCACCTTTGGGGCGTTTTGTGCCTGCCACCTTTGCCGTAAAAGATGTGTCCCTGATCCCGGGTTGTGGCGGGTTCAGCTATATGGATCAGCCAACACCGCTTGCCATGACAATCGAGGCGCACAACCTTGGCGCTGTGGTGACACAGAACTATCAGGGGAGTTTTGCCAAGGGAACCGCGGTTCTGCTGGGCGAGCATTATGATGATGGTCATGATCTTTCAGGGCGATTGTCTGCGCTGGGCGGCGCATGGGAAGCGGGGGTCATGGGCTTCGATATTGACAATCAGTTCCAATTTGCCCGCACAGCAGCGCCGGATGCCGACGGCCCCTTCGAATTGTTGGATATCGGCCTCAGGGTGGATGATAACGACAGCAACAATACTCAGATTTCGCCACGGGATATGAAGCCGGATACCGCTGGCGACTGCAGTCTGACCAATAGCTGCAGTGGCCAGCGCCTTGGTACCATCAAGATGCGTCATGGCCGTCTGGTGCTGGAAAACACCTACGGCCCGGAAAATGAAATCCTGCGAATGACTGCCAGAACCCAGATTTGGCAGGGCAGCGGCTGGGGTTTGTCGGTCGATGACAGTTGCACCCTGGTTAATCCGGCTTTGCCAGCACCGCAGATGGATGATTCTGCGCTGGGCTATGTTTTCGAGCCGGATCTGAGCGCGGGACAAAGCATAGTGCGCAGTGCAACACCCGCCCGGTTCAGCGCCGGTATGCTTGATTTATACTGGCAGGCGCTGGGCAGCCCCTTGTATCGTGGCCAGGTTAGCGCACCTTTGAACACGCCCGATTGGCTGAAATGGTATTGGAATTGGGACAACAGCTCACCCAATGGCTTGTTTGATCCCAGATCCAGCGCCTATTTTGGACGCTTCAGGGGAGATGATCGGGTTATTTTCTGGCGCGAAGTGCATTAAGGTGAGTTTGGTGTCCAGGGACACCAAACTGGCTACTGGTTATGCATGCTTCTTCACCGGTTTTGACATTCAACTTACAATCAATGTATTTCAAGGCGGTAAAACTGCGTTAATAATCATCAAAAACTGGCGCATTTTTCACCGCCTTACTTCCTGTTCAAAAAAAATCACTTCATTAGCCTTTGTTAACCTCGGCGGTCTTGTGGAATCAGGGTGGCATTGATAAAGTTAGCTGATTTTTCTTTTCCCTGGCTCCTCAGAAAAACAGGCTGGTTACATGTTCAAGAAGCTGCGTGGCATTTTTTCCAATGATCTCTCGATCGACCTGGGTACCGCCAACACCCTTATTTATGTTCGCGAAGAAGGTATCGTACTGAATGAACCTTCGGTGGTGGCAATTCGTAACGAACGCAACAGCTCAGGGCAAAAGTCCGTCGCTGCTGTGGGTACCGAAGCCAAGCTGATGCTCGGACGTACACCTGGTAATATTCAGGCAATCCGCCCCATGAAAGATGGTGTAATTGCCGATTTTTATGTGACCGAGAAGATGCTGCAGCACTTCATCAAGCAGGTTCACAACAACAGTTTTTTCCGCCCCAGCCCACGTGTGCTGGTGTGCGTGCCTGTGGGAGCCACTCAGGTTGAACGTCGAGCCATCCGTGAATCAGCCATGGGCGCCGGTGCCCGCGAAGTGTATCTGATTGAAGAGCCAATGGCGGCAGCCATTGGTGCCGGTTTGCCGGTATCTGAAGCCACAGGTTCCATGGTAGTGGATATTGGTGGCGGTACTACTGAAGTGGCTATTATCTCTCTGAACGGCGTGGTTTATTCTTCTTCTGTGCGTATCGGTGGCGACAAGTTTGACGACGCCATCATCAATTATGTACGCCGTAATTACGGCAGCCTGATTGGTGAAGCCACTGCCGAGCGCATCAAGCACACCATAGGTACTGCCTATCCAGGCGATGAAGTGCTGGAAATTGAAGTGCGTGGCCGTAATCTGGCCGAAGGTGTGCCAAGAAGCTTCACCCTTAACAGCAACGAAATTCTCGAAGCCCTGCAAGAGCCGCTGTCGGGTATTGTCAGCGCCGTGATGGTGGCGCTGGAGCAGTCTCCACCAGAGCTTGCCTCTGATATTTCCGAGCGTGGCATGGTGCTCACTGGTGGTGGCGCGCTCCTGCGTGACCTGGACCGTCTGCTGATGCAGGAAACCGGCATACCGGTGATGGTGGCCGAAGATCCGCTGACCTGCGTTGCCCGCGGTGGTGGTAAAGCGCTGGAGATGATCGACATGCACGGTGGCGATCTCTTCTCCGAAGAAAACTGATTTCCGGGGACGAAAGAGGCGGTGAGACTACCGCCTCCTTTATTTTATGAAGCCTATTTTTGTTCGTGGCGTCTCCAATCAATTTCGACTGACACTGGCAATTGCTTTGTCGGTGCTTCTTATTGTGGCCAATGATCGCCTGGCACCGGTGCGTCAATCCATGGCAACCCTGCTCAGCCCTATGCAATATCTGGCCAACGTGCCCGGCGACATGCTCGACAGCGTCGCTGAAACCTTGGCTACCCGAAACATGCTCCAGCGCCAAAATGCCGAAATGCTGCGTCAGCAAGTGTTGATGAGTGAGCGCCTGCAACGTTTTGAACATTTGCGTCAGGAAAATGAACGTCTGCGAGCCTTGCTGGGCTCACCGCTGCACATGGACGCCCGCAAGATGGTTGCTGAAGTGATGCAGGTGGCCAGCGATCCCTTTCATCAACATATTGTGATTAACCGAGGCAGCCAAAACGGGGTCTATGTGGGGCAACCTGTGTTGGACTCTCAGGGCGTTGTTGGTCAGGTTACTGAGGTCAGCGCCATTACCTCGCGGGTACTGCTGATGTCCGATTCCAGCCATGCCATTCCAGTGCGTATCACCCGTAATGACGTACGTATGATAGTCAATGGTACAGGTGAGTTGGATGAGGTCGAGTTAAGGCACGTCGCCAAGAGCACGGATGTGAAAGTGGGCGACCTGCTGGTGACTTCAGGGTTGGGGAGACGTTTTCCGGAAGGTTATCCGGTTGCCAGGGTGACAGAAGTATCCCGTGATGATGCCCAAGCCTATGCCAGGGTGATGGCGCAGCCGCTGGCGGCACTCGACAGAATCCGCTATTTGCTGTTGATTTGGCCGGATATGAACAGGAACTCACCCAGTGAACCTGCCCAAGAGACCACCCAGCCAGCAGAAGCCGAAAGCCAATCACCAGAGGAGACTGTTCAATGAGTTTGCAGGCTCCCAATGGCCGCATTGTGGTGTGGCTGACACTGTTTGTAGGTGTGTTGTTTCAGATCATGCCACTGCCTGCAGTGGTTGATGACTGGCGTCCTGATTGGCTTTTGTTGGTGCTGATATATTGGACAATGGCGTTGCCACACAGATACAACATTCTTACCGCCTGGGTGTTGGGCGTGGTATTGGATGTGTTACTCGGTGCCACCCTGGGTATACGGGCGTTGGGATTCTCGCTGGTTATCTACGTCGTTGCCATGCACTTTCAGCGGATGCGCAACTTTACGATTTTGCAGCAATCGTTACTGATTGCCGTGTTGGTTGGGGTATTTCATCTGGTGGTGTTTTGGTTGCAATATGTGCTGACCAAGGCAAGTTACAGCAACGCCATGTTCTGGCCAATGCTATCAAGTTTGATTCTCTGGCCGTGGGTGTTTTGGTTCCTGCGCCGCCTGCGTCGCCATTACAAAGTGAGATAAAGTCCAATGTGTTTGGTTTTGGCTTCCCAATCCCCTCGTCGCCGTGAGTTGCTTGCTCAGGCCGGACTGGGTGTGCCCGGTTTTGCTTTTGAGCGGGTTAACCCCGATATTGATGAAACCCCACTGGCAGATGAACTGCCCGCGAACTATGTCGCCCGGCTTGCGGTCGAAAAAGCCAGGGCCGGTCTGGCTATGTGTACCGAATTTGACTCCCCTGTGGTGCTGGGTTCAGACACCATAGTGGTGCTCGATGGCCAGCTGCTTGGTAAGCCTGTTGATAAAGCCGATGCCTGTGGCATGTTAGCCGCGCTATCGGGTCGACACCATGAAGTCATGACCGCCGTTGCCCTCACAGACGGCAAGCGCACTCTGTGCGACACTGTCACCACCAAGGTGGAGTTCGCTTGTCTTGGCGAAGCCGATATTATGGCCTATGTGGCCAGCGGTGAGCCCATGGACAAGGCCGGAGCTTATGGTATTCAGGGGCTTGGCGGTATTTTCGTTAAAGCCATCAACGGCAGCTACAGCGCCGTGGTGGGACTTCCCCTGGTTGAGACCCGTCGGCTGCTGGCCGCGTTTTCCCTGATTTAAGGCGGCGCCGTCGACATTCGTTTAACTGACTCTCCCTGAGGGGGAAACCGTGAGCAGCCCAAGTTATTCCAGTCAGAAAAATCCCCGCAAAATCGGCTCTGAACTGCTGATTAATGTCACGCCCAATGAAGCTAGGGTGGCCTTGGTTGAGCACGGTGTATTGCAGGAAGTGCACATCGAAAGACGCATGAAACGCGGTTTGGTGGGCAATATTTACAAAGGCCGGATCAGCCGGGTGTTGCCGGGTATGCAGGCCGCCTTTGTTGACATAGGGCTCGATAAAGCGGCCTTTTTGCACGCTTCCGATATCATGCCTCATACAGAGTGTGTGGCCGATGTGGAAAAAGGCAACTTCGTGGTGCGCGACATCGCAGAGCTTGTGCGTCAGGGGCAGGATATCATGGTGCAGGTGGTTAAAGACCCCCTCGGCACCAAGGGGGCCCGTCTGACCACAGACATCACCTTGCCATCCCGTTATCTGGTATTTATGCCCGGTTCAAGCCATGTGGGCGTGTCTCAGCGCATTGAATCTGAGGAAGAACGCACTCGTCTGAAAGACGTGACTCAGCCTTTTGTTGATGAAGATGGTGGCTTCATTATTCGCACAGCGGCTGAAGGCGCTGGTGAAGATGAGTTGCGTCAGGACGCCTCTTTCCTGCGCCGGGTGTGGGCCAAGGTTACCGAGCGTCGCAAGCGTAAGGGCTGTACCCTGTTGTATCAGGATTTGGCCTTGCCGGTGCGTATTGTGCGTGACTTTGTCGGCACCGATCTTGACCGTATTCAGGTGGATTCCCGCAGCACTTTTGAAGAGCTTAAACAGTTTGCTCAGGAGTTTATGCCTGAATTCGAAGAGAAAATTGAGCTGTACAGCGGCACGGTACCTATCTTCGACCTCTACGATGTGGAAAACGAAATCCAACGGGCGCTGGGCCGCAAAGTTGAGCTTAAGTCCGGTGGTTATCTTATCATCGACCAGACTGAAGCCATGACCACGGTGGACATTAACACCGGTGCCTTTGTTGGCCACCGCAATCTGGAAGAAACTATTTTCAACACCAACCTCGAAGCCACCCAGGCGATAGCCCGTCAGCTGCGGCTTAGAAACCTCGGTGGCATCATCATCATCGACTTTATCGATATGCTCAGCGAAGACCACAGAGCACGGGTGTTGACCAGTCTGAACTCAGCGCTGGCCAACGACAGGGTTAAAACCAATGTCAGCGGCTTTTCGGGGCTGGGTCTGGTTGAAATGACCCGCAAGCGCACCCGCGAAAGTCTGGAGCATGTATTGTGCGGTGAATGCCCTGCCTGTCGTGGCAGTGGCTCCATGAAAACGGTTGAAACTGTCTCTTACGAAATCTTCCGCGAAATTATCCGCCTGAATAAAGCCTACGAATCAGATGGCTTTCTGGTTTATTGCGCCCCGGCGGTGCATGCCGGTTTGAGTGGCGACGAAAGTCACCATGTGGCGGAACTGGAAGTCTATATTGGTAAGCGTATCCGGGTGCAAATGGAGCCTCTGTATGCCCAGAATAAGTTCGATGTGGTAATGGTCTAGTGGCGGGATTCTGGCGTCCGGCCAATGTAGGCCGGGTTTGTGGATTGACTTTGGCAATGTTGCTGGTGCTGTTTGCGCTGGCAGTAAGCCTTATCCGCAGTCTTTTGCCACAGCTGGATCAAGCCAAAGACAAGGTCACTGCTTACCTTTGGGATAATTATGGCCTCAAGGTACAGGTGACCCAACTGGCCGCTGAATGGCAGGCTTTTGGTCCGGCATTGATGGTCAGCAACCTGGTGTTACCGCCGCAGGAAGGGCTTCCCTTTACCCTGATCATCAAACGTACGGAAGTAAAGCTCGATTTCTGGCAGACCCTGATAAGTCGTGAGGCCTTTGTTGAACATGTCTTGTTCGACGGCGTGCAGATAGCCATAGATCTGGATGCCATTACCCCTGCGAAAAAACAACCCGAGTCTGGCACTGTGTCTGAGCTTGGGATCGACTGGTTGTATCGATTGTTGCTCGAGCAATTGCAAAACTTCGCCATGCGTGAAGTGATGGTGCAATTGAAAAGCCAGCATCATGAGTTCCGCCCAATTTATCTT
>NZ_JBFKLW010000022.1:0-57564 GCF_041630135.1 Shewanella sp. | reverse complement strand
CTGCAATGGATCCTGTGGCAGCCAAGCCTGCGTCAGCCAGTAATGTAGGCTCAGAGCCCGAAGCGAAAAAAGCGGTGGTTGTTGATACGCCTGCAATGGATCCTGTGGCAGCCAAGCCTGCGTCAGCCAGTAATGTAGGCTCAGAGCCCGAAGCGAAAAAAGCGGTGGTTGTTGATACGCCTGCAATGGATCCTGTGGCAGCCAAGCCTGCGCCAGCCAGTAATGCAGGCTCAGAGCCTCAAGCGAAAAAAGAGGTCGTTGCGGATAATTCAGCAATGGATCCTGTGGCAGCCAAGCCTGCGCCGGTCGTTAAAGTTGAGTCAGACTTGGACGCGAAAAAAGCAGTCGTTGCTGATACGCCTGCAATGGAACCAGTGGCAGCCAAACCGGTTTCTATCAACAAAATTGCGCCACCAGTCATGAATGACCCCGTGGCTTACAAGTCGTCAATGGATCCAATTGCAACCAAGGCGGATCCAAATGAATTCTTTGCAGAGTTAAGTGTTCGTTCGACATCAATGGACCCTGTGGCGAGCAGGCCACCCGCGGGAATGGATAAACTCTTGTTCGGATTCGCTCCGGAGGAGTTCTCGGCCGGCGGCTCAGTGGTGACACCTTTGGCTGAAGTGCCCAAATCTGAGTTGGTTTCAGCGGAAGCGACGGATTTACAAGTGCCGGGCGACCAGGCATCAGCGAGAGCAGTGTTCGAGGATGCAAAGACTGAAAAAGGTGAACCACTTGCCAAGTTACAGTCAGTGACCAGTATCTTTAAGTCTGTGTTTAAAGGCGATAAAAAAGATGAGGTCAGTTTCCTGTCAGAGTCTGAAGCCGGGCCTGCTACAAATAAGGCGCAGGAGCAACCTGAGCCAGAGTTGGCGATGAGCGGGGACAAGCCTAAAGAAACTCAGCCAAAAGAAGTTAAAAATGACATCGAAGGCAGAATGCGTCGCCGAAGCAGAAGACGCAACTAGATCTGATATTGCCTAACTGAAATTAAACGCCCGGATGGATTCCGGGCGTTTTTTTATGCTGTAACTCATAGCATGACTTTCAGGGGGCTAGCAGTCAGTTTTAGTTCAGTCCGTTAACAAACAGGTAAACGGGTAGAACAATTGGCCGAAAAAGGATTTTGGCAGAAGTCTGGGGTTACCTGGGTGGGCCAGAGCCTGGAAGGCACGTGCAAGGTGTCAAATAGCCAATTGTATAAAGGCGTATGGTGTGGCGGATTTGCGCGGCGGCTATGCTATCAGGGGACGCCACTTTTTACAGAGAAGGCGAACAGCGAGGGCTGGTGCATTGCTATTTTCTGTACTGAGAGTCGGGCTGCTTAACTTGGTAACTCAACTGGCACACAGCGTGTAACCAACAGGGGTAAATATGAATGAACTGCCTTGTGGCCATGAAGAATCAATGGGCTTTGCCTTCGAGCTTAGCCTTGCTGAGTACTTAAGAAAAGCATTGTGCAGGTGTGCTTTTCAGTCGTTTTTCGTCAAATCGGCACTGCTCTGTTGGCTGTTGCTGGTTCAGGCCGTGGCTGCAGTGCCGCGCACGAACGACAGTAATTATCTCGATCCTGACTTTATTGCCCGCGCATTTACCGCGGTGGTTCATGGGCGTGAATATGCGGCGGGCAGTTTTGAGTTGTCTCGTTGGCCTGATGACATTCAGTACTATATACATCAAGACGTAGCCGATCCCCTGGCGGTCGTCATGATAGAGATGCATCTGCAGCAGCTTGGTGACATCAGTGGTCGCCGCTTTGTAAAGGTGCCTATAGAGGATGCGCGGCTTGAGATTTACCTCACCCGTCAGCAAGGCTGGCAGGTGCTGGTGGCAAACCGTGTAGGAGCCTCTGCTATCCCTGACCTGCACGGTGCCGTTTGTTATGCCAGTTTCAACACCAGAAGCGGCACAATTGAGGCTGCACAGGTGTTTATACCGGTGGATCAGGCCAGAATGCATGGCAAACTGGTGTCCTGTGTGGTGGAAGAGCTTACACAGGTGATGGGGCTGCCCAACGACAGTGAGTTGGTGTTCCCGTCGATTTTCAACGACCGAACTCCGGATGACCTGTTAACACCACTGGACTGGGTGCTGATAAGGCTGCTGTATCATCCTGATTTGGTACCGGGCATGGTCGCCAGTCAAAGCACTACAGCGGTGAGAGCGTTGCTGCGTCAATGGCAGGCGGACGGCACCTTGCAAAGTGCCGCTGTAAAAGTAAAACAGGGGGAGTTGTATCGTATGCTGGGTCGGCGCTGATAGCTCTGGTGAACAGACTTCACACTGGTGCAACAATCACCTTTAAGGTATCTTGAGGTGGAGTTTTCAGGCCTTATGGAATAGCCAAATATAATCATGGAATTACCTGCGCCACTGAACAGCTTTCGCGACAGTATCAATTCGGTCTTCCGCCGACCGGCCCGCAACCCTCTTACCCGCATGCTGGTGAGTTTACGTCAATTCTGGCACAGCCTGAACTTCGCCCAGCGCTGCTATGTGGCAGCAACCGTGTTGATACTCGCTGAACTGCTATTGATGCTGGATTTTGGTCCCTGGTTTCTCGCCTTAATGTCGATGATGGTATTGGCTGGCCTGAGCAGTGAGTTCTGGCCACGCTTTTTACATGTGTGGCACAGTTTGCCGGGTAAGGCGGTGATCCTGCTGTTTTACGCATCAGTGGCCAATTTTGCATTGGGCAATGCTGCGGGCATGGTCAATGAGGTGACCGGGGTGGCGGCATCCAGTTTGCCCTACAGTCATAACTTCGCAATTTTACTCAGTCTGCCGGGGTGGTTTTTTATCACCTCGCTGCTGATGTTACTGCTGGCCCAGGTGGCCATGCCCTTTTACCTGTTGCTGCTGTTATTGCTCAAACCCTTTGGTATTCATGCCCTCTGGCATCCTCCCCATTACCGCTTTGTGTTCACCACCGCCCTGGTTCGTTGGTTTTGGAGTATCGCGCTGCTTATCCAACTCTTGATGCTGGGGGCCTTTACCGGTGTGGGCTCAGACTCCAGTGCCTTTACGTCGGGTTTATACGAAGGATTTTTCGCGGCCGATGAAAAAGTGCAAAAAAAGGTGATAGACACCGGGATATTGCCCACCCCTGCTGAAGACTCAACGGCGAGTTCTGCGTCGGGGACCGTGTCAGACGCTGTGACCGAAGAGCTTGAAAATTCTGACGGCAGCTTTGGCGTACATATTACCCGCGACGGAGAAACCTCCAATCTGGCGTCCATGCCGGTGCGTGAGATGAAGGACAGGGCCGAGCGCTACCACAGCTTACAGCAGTCGATGCTGGCGTATTTTATTTATGTATATGAATCAGATAGCCGCTCCCGTTGCCAACATACCGAAGGCAGCAAGGTGGTGGAGCTGAATGACTATGAAATTCTGGAAGTCCTGAAAGACGACAGTATCCCTTTGGGGTACAGCTACAGCGTGAAACGCTGTATTTCGCCGGCCTTTGGCCAGTGATATCAATCCGGCTGAAACAGAATTAAATCCCATAAAAAAGCTGCCACAGGCAGCTTTTTTTTATGAACGTGTCTGATATACCTCAGGTCTCTTCGGCGAGACTTTGCCTAACGCTGCCCAATCGGGCGAGCCCGGTGCCATGTCTTACATCAGGAGCGAACTTATCTGGGTTAATGCCGACGTATGGCCTTGATTAACACTGGTGTTTTGGGCTCGTGGAAGGCGATTTTTTTGTCTTCATCATAGTATTTTTCAATCACCTCCTGATTAGCGATGGCATCGAGTACTGCTTCGCCCGCAACCAGTTGGCCAAACACGGTATAGCGGCCATCCAGGTGTGGCCTGGCTTCATGGCAGATGTAAAATTCCGTGGAGCCTGAGTTGGGGTCTTCGTCCCGGGCAAGCCCCAAGGTGCCTTTGATGTGGGGATGCTGGTTGAACTCGGCTTCCACCCTGGGCTCTGCGTTTTCATCCAGGCTGCCTGCCTGAATAACATGCCCCTTGACGACCCGATAAAAGGACTTGCCTTCGTACCAACCGCTTTGAGCGAGTCGTTGAAAGTTGGCGACTGTCCTTGGCGCTTCATTGGGGAAAAACTCAAACGTCATGTCACCCAGACTGGTTTCTATGGTGACAAGATTTTCTGCCTTCACCCCTGTGCCAATCAGGGCGAGACAAAGTGTCATTAAGGGCAGTAACAGCCGAAATGAATGGTGCTGGTGGGCGAGTTGCATAGCTGGGGCCAGTTGGGGAACAGTGCGTTCTAAGCTACAGAGATTGGTGAGAAATTCAAACACTAATCCCGGCAGTGCTTAGGCCTTCCCCTGCTAATCTGAGGTGCGTTGTATGACTTAATTTACCTGTGTGGGTACAGACACTGGCAGTACCAGTTTGAAACAGGCCCCGCCCAGAGAATCACTCCTGCCGGCTTCAATTGTACCGCCGTGCCAGTCGACAATTTTTCGGGTGATGGCAAGTCCGAGACCATATCCAGTTTGGTTTCTTCCAGCACCACTGCGCACGTAAGGCATGAAAAGCTCGTCAATTTTGTCTGTCAGAAGTCCTTCTCCGTCGTCTTCTATCAACACGCACACCCCTTGCTCAGTACTGGAACAGCGGATCAGGACTTTGGAGGCAGAGTACTTGATGGCATTGTCTATCAGGTTTTTGATAGCCCTTGCCATCAGGCGCTCATCGGCAGCGATTGGCGTGGTACAGAGTTCATGGAACTCAATATGCTTGTCAGAATACTGACCCAGTAACCCAATGTAGTGGCGTATGGGGACGCTTAAATTGAGCAGCCCCAGATCCAGTTTTGGCGTTAGATGCTCCAGTCGGGAAAAATCCAGGTATTCTTTCACCAGCGTATTGAGCTCATCAATGTCTTCTTGCAGGGTGTCACGGCACTCTTCCAGATTGTCCCGGTCCAATATGGCAAGGGTGAAGTTGAGTCTGCTCAGGCTGGTGCGCATCTCGTGGGACAGGGTATGGGAGAGTTCTTTTTGCAGGGCCAACAAACGCGCAATTTTATTCACCATCCAAAAGATGGCATCGTTAACCGGCTGAAAATAGCGTGATGTTGGCAGTTGCAGTGACTCGAATTGACGGTTTTTACTGAAGCGAAGGCTGACTTCCCTGAGGCGATACATGTCGCGAAACAGCGGGTACAGCCCCATCAGGATTAGCGTTGCCAATAATAAGTAAAAGGCGGTGACATACCAACCCGGGTGAGGTTTGGCCGGGATGGGGCCAAATTGCAACAACATGTCCTGTGTCATCGCGCGATAATAGATCTCATCTTCCCCCATCGACAGTGCCAGTATTTCGCCCGTCGCCAATCGTTGCCAGCTTTCCGCTGGCATTTGAATACTGCGGGTGTCTATCAGGGAGAGCTGCGAAAAAGGCAGAGAAGTGTGCATTTGGCAAACCTGAGACCGGCAATAGTCGTCAGCCACCTCAAACAGATAATGCAGATCTACCTGTACTTCTGCGCGTTGCTGGTAACGCTGAAAACTGTAGTCACCAATAAAAATAACGGCAAAGGTTACCATGACAACCAGGGCGTAATAGCCCAGAAATCGGGTCAGCAATTCAGGTCTTTCTCCGACAGCATGTAACCCTGACCCCAGGACGTATAGATACGGCAACGAACCTTTTTGTTGGTTTCCAGTCGCTTACGTAAACGACTGATCCGGCCATCAACCGTTCGGTCCATACCGTTGTATTCCCGGCCAACCGTTTTGGTAAACAAATACTCGCGACTGACTTGTTCTTCCCGGTGCTCAAGTAAAATCCACAGCAAATCGAATTCGTAGCGGGAAAGGGGGAGGAGCCCTCCCCCTACCAAAACTGTTCGCCGCTGTTTATCGATTTCCAGGTTGCCGTAACGAATTTTCTCAGTGGTTTTTACCTGGGGCTTGTGTCGCTGTAAATTCGCTTTTATCCGTGCCACTAAAAGCGGTGGCGGAACGGGTTTGCAGATATAGTCGTCGGCACCGAGATTAAAGCCTTGTAGCTGGTCTTCTACATCGCTCAGTGCGGTCATAAAAATAAAGGGGCCGTTAAAGCTCTGCCTGAGGCTTTTGGCAATGTCAAAGCCATTTGTCCCGGGCAGCATGACATCACATAGTATCAAGTCAAATTGATTACTTGCTATTAACTCCGCCAAATTATCACCATTCACAAAATGGTGTACTTCAAAGCCTTCTTTGGTCAAAAAGCGCTTTACGGAGCGAGCCAGCTGATAATCATCCTCTACCAGCAGCAGTTGGTTGGCTACTCTCATCAAAACACACTCCAAAGGTGACGACGGGTACGGCGCACATCAACACCAAGTTCCAGCAATTGCACTTTGGCAACAGCATGATTACCACTGGCAACCATCACAAATTCATGGTCGATCGGCACATCTATGGCCAAGGTGATCTCACCGCGCAAGGGGGAACTGCCACAGTACAGTGGATACTCTTGTGCACGCCGAAAAATGCAAATATCGCTCTCTGTGTGCAGTTGCCACTGAAAACTGAATTCGCCCTGACAATGTTGTCCTTGCTCCACAACACAATAAACCGGAATCACTTCAAAAGACTCTATGATCCCGTTATCGCCATGAGCCGTTCTTGGTAGCATTAACATCACTATCAGCAAGCCGGTTATTATGATTATGTGCTTTGCCATCATTTGCCTCAGAATAATTTCTTGATGCCGATGAAGTAAGTTAATAGGTGAGTGTCTTCAAAAATTGGACTGCGGTGAATTGTGTCGTCAAGCCATATGTTTCGAATGTTTCCACTTACGAAATAATTATTTCCAAGGTCATACGCTGCGGACAATTGAATATAAGGATTGATGGCTGAATCTGCCCGGTAATTATAATCTTGATAGAATAATTCCTGATATTCACCGTTATAATAATATTCGGTTAATTTACTGCTTTTGTACGTTGCCCCGAACTGCGCTTCAAAGTTGATGTTTTTCCAGTTGTATTGTTTCCCTAAACTCAGGCTGATCTCATAACCATGGTGCACTTTACTGACGTCAGTCAGGGCCAATACTTGCGCATCGAACCAGCCAAAATAACGGGCTGCCACGCCAGCCATGTAAGACATGGATTTATGATCTGGATAAAGGGGGGGAAGTTCGACAGCGGTTTCAACCACATCCCGGGAGCGAATGGGGATCATGCCAGTGAAGGTGGCCATAAGACGTCGGTTGTCGCCCGGGAACAGCAGACCATCCATATTTTGCTGCCCTACCAGCTCCAGACTGTATGCGGGGGCATCGTATAAGGTGAAGGAGACGTCCAGGTTTTCGACGCTGAATCTTTTACCGTAGTAGCGAAATTCCGGCAGTACGTAGAGAGGGATATTGTCCTGGCCACGCAACGGATTTTTCAACGCGCCAACACCCACACTCAGTCCCAGATACCAGCTGCCCACCGGAACCAAGGTGCCATTGGAATCAGGCAGTGTATTTTTATTCGCACTGACAGTAGATGAAAATATCAACAATATCAATAGTAAACGAAACAACAAGACACCCTCAATTTTATGCGAATTATTTTTCAAGTTATTCAGTTAGCCAGCGCATCCATTCGGACAGGGCACACTAGCAAAGTGATAATGTAAAAGCAATGTAACGTCTTGCGTCTGAAAATTTAGGTGGAAAAAATAACAATTAAAATGTCTTTCTAATTAACGCATTAATAATAACCTTATCAAAGTGTATCAGGCGTTGTTGCGACAAATTTGCTACAAACTAGGCTGGTATTTGACTTATACATCTGAAATTGAATATCAAAAGGCCCCTCTTTCAGGAGGGGCCTTTATTCAACGCGTCGATTAATTTCGCATTAGCGAGAACGACGACGCAGTGCCGCCAATGGCATCAACAGCAAGGCCAACCAGCCAAGAGCACCACCACCATCTTTATCAGCTGGCGCTGCCGGTTCGGCAGGTGAGGCTTTGGCAACGACCTTGACCGCCACTTCGGCGCTGGCTGTTTCATCGCCATCAGACACAGTGACTGTAAAGCTGTGATTGCCAGTAGCCAAACCTGTTACCTGAGTAACGGCTGCGGTGCTGTCAGCAATATTGCCGTCGCCTTCCCATATGAACGTCAGGCTGTCACCGTCAGGATCCATAGAGGCGCTGGCATCCAGGGTCAGTGTGTCGCCTTCGGTAATGGTAAGGTTGGCGTCGCTTACCTTGGCCACAGGGGCGTCGGCTTCCGGTGTGACTGTCAGCATAAAGCTGGTACTGACGGCATCGCCGGGGTTGTTGGCGTCAGACACAGTGACAGTCACTTCAGTCTGACCAAAGAAGTCAGCTTCCGGAACCAGGTCGAAGGTAGCACCGGGTTCGTTGCCATTGACCACTGCGGTGATGTGCTCACCGGTTACCTTGATGACGTTAGGCACAGTGTTGCTATCGCTGTAGGCCACCATGACATCTTCCAGACTTGAGTCCTCGCTGATTGTGTAGTCCTTGATGGTACCAATCTTAAGGTTGCTGGGGACGTTGATGCTGTAGCTAAGCTCGCTTTGCTCCACGTCGGTGCCGTTAAGGGTTGCCACTATATTTTGTGGCTGACCGGCGGCATTGGTTTTGACGAGAACGTCGAAGGTGACGTCAAACTGGGACGACTCTGGGCCGGCATAGTCATAACAGATCACCATTTCGTCTTCGATCTTATCCCGTGCATCACCGAAGAGGTACTGGGCACCGATAGGACCATTGGTTGGACCCCATGGGTCACGCGGACCCACGAAGCCTTTCAGACCTATGGTACTGAAACCATCAGTTGGACCCCAGTTCAGGTTGTCGTAGGCAAAGTACATCTCATATTCGCCATCACCAAAACCGTATTGACTGTTGAGCAGTACTTCAAAGTCCACCGAGTCGCCGCGGGAGGTATAGACAATCTTTTTGTTGACGTAGTCCCATGACGCATCGGCAATGGTGGCATTGTCCCATTCGACAATCATCATCCCGGCCGCAGTATAGGCAAGGGAAATACCCTTGTTGTTCTTGTCGCTATACACGTTTGGCTGCAGCGGGGCGTACTGACGTCCCCAATCCAGACCGTTGTCATTATAGTGAACGCCACGCCAGAGGGGGGCAATCGGCAGGTAAGGGAAACTGGGCTGATTGAGATCCTGGTTATCACCAAAGAAGTCCGGCAGCTCATCCAACTGCAGATAGCCTATGGGGTTGATGCGCACTATCGGTGTCTTCTCGTACTGGAAGTTGTTGAATAGCGAAATGCGCCCATCTTTACCCCAAACGGAGCGCAGGTCGAACTCAAACACATCCTGATAGCCACCACCCAATTGGGTTGGGAAGCCAAACTGACGTAGATCCAGGTACTTGCTGTCTTCACCTTGTCCCAGGTTCGGCAGGCGGCACATGGCGTCGTCTTTGCTGGTGGTGATCCTGTACTCGGGTGCGGCGTGCAGAGTGGACGCTTGTGTACCAGCCAGACTAAAGCCAGTGTCGGTAACGGCCAGCTCACCTGCTGCGGCACGGGATACCTTGAGGCTGTCCTCAATCAGGTACAGATTGTCGGGAATTTGCACATCCAGGCTAAAGTCGCGGTCATAACCATCGAGGTTTTCCTTGAGGTGCAGAGTCACGCTTACCCGCTGATCGGCCAGCGCCTGGGTTTGGGAACCCTTGATGGTGAACTCGTTGGCGCCACGGTACATGCGGGTTGCTATTGTGTCCACGTTGGCGATGTTGTTGGCATCAGTGCCAACCATCAGGGCGCTGTAGTACACCTCACCTTCAACGGACTCAGGCAACTCCCAATTCAGGGTCAGTTCACTGGGATTAATACCGTCGGTAACGCTGGGGCCTGAAACGCTGACATTGCCTGCTGCATCTTTGGAAACCACGGCTGTGGCAACCTCAAAGGTGTCGGTGGGGCGGTCAACGTAGGATGGGCCACGGTAGTTATCTATCACCACCCAGTAGGTACCCGCTTCAGGGTTATCAATGTTGCAGAATTCATCGTTGCCGAAGGTAGCCGAATAACATATGGCCTCTTCTTCCCATTGAGGGACCCCGTCGTTGTTGAGGTCAATACCTACATAGATGTCGGCATCACCACCCCACATGGGGTAGATATCAATGGGCGCAGTGGAGTCTTTCAGACCCAGGACTTCCACCACCATGCGGGCGCTGTTGGCAGGCACATCCACCGTGTACAGGAAGTCGTCGTCATTGACCACACGACGGTTACCGAAACCACCTACATTCAGTTCGTTCTGCTGCAGGGTAACGAGCTGCTTGTCGCCCTTAACCGGCATGGCGGCCGTGAAAGTGGCATCGTTCAGCTGGGGCAACATGATATTGCTCAGTACATGCTTGCCGCTGCCGCGGTTCATTTCCAGATTGATGGCACTTGGCAGGCTGCCCTCGTCATACTTGAACACCACTGGCCAGTATATCTGTGGTACTTCAGGGTTGTTGGAACTCAGGAACACCCGGGCATGCACTTCCTGCTCGGCACTGCCGTTATGGGACTGTGAGTCCAGGATATCTGCGGTGATGACCACGGATTGGGTTTCACCGGCCTTTAGGGTAAAGGTTTCCGGCATGGCCTTGAGGCGCACGCTGTACTCATCAGTCTCAGTGCTGATCGCCCAGGTGCCGTCTTCGGTAGCGGTCACTTCACGAACCCAGCTGCAAGGTGCCTTACAGTTAAGGTTCACCAGTTCGGGCAGGTTCAGACGGGTTGGCATGCCGCCGTTGCTTGGGTCGGCAGCGCGGAAGTTGGCTGCGGTCTCATTCATGACAAGACCCGTGTTGATGGCATTGGCCACGTTGATGCGACCTGAGCCTGCTCGGTAAATGCCGGCATCAAGGAAGTTTTGTGCCCAGCTGTAAGGCTTGTAGGTTACCACTTGCTCTGCCGTCATCTGCAGTGCCGACTGAACTTGTTGTGGTGTCCAGTCCGGATGGGCATCACGTACCAGTGCCATGGCGCCTGCGGTGTGCGGGCTTGCCATGGAGGTACCGCTCATGATGGTCCAGTCACTGGCCGCCGGGGCACTGGTGAAAGGCTGGTCATCCGCGTTGGCCGCGAAAATATTCACGCCGGGCGCGGTGACTGAGGGCACCAGATGCTCTGGGTTGTATGGCGCAGGGCCACGAGAGGAAAACTCTGCCAGAATATCCTGCTGGGTCGGATCCACATTGCGCACCACTTCGGACGCCGTAATGGTGGCCATGTGGTCAGTACCGCTGAGCAGCCATGGCTTGAGCTTATAGGTCCAGTCGCGGGCACTGAGATGGATACCGGGTAGGGAATAGATGTCGTTGACGACCATGCCTTCAGGGTTGCTGCTGCTGAAGTTGGTGTTGTAGAGCACAAAACCACCGGCACCACCGGCCTTGACGTTGTCTGCCTTGGCGACGCGGGCAACCTCTCCGCGCTCACAGATGACGATATCATCGGCGGCAAAGGTGCCTTCGGGGAACGGCTGGGCGCAGAGCTTGTCACCAAAGTCTTTCGCCAAGACCAGATGACCTGTCACTTCACCACTGATACTGCCGCCCATCAGGGGCGCAGGGGGAGTGGTATCACCGCCGCTGAAGCCGGTCATGGTTTTGCCTTCCACATTCAGGGTTCGACCCGTGGTAGAGGCGGCAACAGTCAAAATCCAGGGCGAAGTGTTGTCGATATAACCGAAGACTTCTTGTGAACCGTTGGTGCCTGTATTACCGGCCGCGGCAGCAACCATGATGCCAGCCTCGTGGGCATTCAGGAAAGCTTTCTGAGTTGGGGCTGACCAGGGTTCGCTGCCCATGGGGCTGCCAATAGAGAAGTTGATAACATCCACGCCCGCATCGATGGCATCTTCAATAGCGGCCACAATGGCATCACTGGCGCAACCGGCATAGGGCGCAAAGTCGGCTGAATAACACACCTGGAAGGAGACCACGTTGGCATGGGGCGCTACGCCGGACACTTGCGGAAATTCATAACCCGAGGGTATGCCATCACCCATAGCACCTTCTGACGCCAGGTAAGGCACATTTTTTTTCACGTTGCCTGCGGCGGTGGAGGCTGTGTGTGAGCCGTGACCATGGTAATCCTCACCGAAGCGGGGGCGTATCTCGACCGATGGCTCCCACCAGGGCTTATTTGGGTCCTGGAATTCGTCGGCAGAATACTGATCGGTAATTTCTTCGTAGCTGAAGACACCGATCAGCTTGTCGTTACAGCGATCAGCGAATTCGGCCTTGGCACAATCACCCAGATAGTTGCCGGCCCCCAATGGATTTTCCACGGTATAGCCATCATCGCCGGTTGGCGCAAAGCTGGAATGATCTGTATTGATACCTGTGTCGATGATACCAACAATCACACCTTCACCCATGTAGGGCATCATGCTGGCCGTGTTACCGGTCCACACCTTGTCAGCACCTACAATGCCAGGGCCAACATCGGTCTGAAGTTCAAAAATTTGGCGACGGCTAATGCTCTTGACTGCGCCCAGACTGGCAAGGCGCAGTGCCTCGTCCTGGGTCATCTTGGTGGTGAAACCGTTGATAGCCTTGGTAAAGCGCAGTGGGGTTTCCAGTGAGCGACCAACAACCGATGAAGCCTCGGACAAGATAGAGTCTTGTTTATCAAGGATAGCGCGTTCAATCGAGGCGGCTTCCGGTGATTTCAGGGCGTCGCCTTTCAGGCCTGTTACTGAGGCAAGGCCAAAGGGCTGGCTACCCTGGGTGAGCGCACGACTGTCGGCAAAGGAGTCTTGTACTGTGTTGCCATAGAGCTCAACGATGTAAACCTGCTCCCCGCTGACGCCCTCTTCAGGCTTGAACTTGTCAGCGGCAGTGGCACGCTGCAGTTGTACGTTCTTGCCGCTGTTGGTCTTAACACGGGAGCTGTAGGCTTCAACCTTGTTTACCTTGGTACGTTGTTGTTCTTCGACGGAAGGCAGTTGAACCTGCTTCAGCGCATTGATACCGGCAACAGGGATGATATCTGTCGATGCCGCTGCCATACCTGAGGCGTACAGTGCCGCCAAGGTGGCCAGAGTGATGGATTTTAACTTCACACGTCCTCCTGAAAGGGTGTTTGTGCTTTTTAGTAATAATTTTGTTAATCGGTTTGCGTATGTCAGCCCGGATTCTGTAACCGGGAGGACATTGTTATATGCAAATCTGCAGAGGGAGTCATATGGCAAGGGGGTTGCGATATGTGGGTTTTGCGACTGTTTCGGGATGGTGTATGTGCGCTGAAGTCAGAGTGATTGGGCGTTGGCGTCTTTAGCTTCGAGTAAACAATGTTTTTACAATTACTGTACATTTGGGGTGGCTTTGCTGGCCCTTGCGGGTTTCAATGATGACGCCTCGGAGTGCCATAGCTGGTGAGCATTGGCATGGTTATCCTGTGACAAATTCAACGCAGCGAACTGTGTGGCGGCAGGGCCAAGAGGAAATGGATGGAAGCGGGATACTGTAATGTCGACCCGACCTTCAAGTCGGGTCAAAACCGCTGGTCAGAACCCTCTACAGCGGCTCGTGGGGTACATGATTTCTGGGCTATTTGTCCGTTGGGGTTTGGATATCCAGCAGCTCAATGACGAATTCCAGGGTAGCAAAGGGTGGGATTTCTCCGCCCAAAGCGCCACGACTGCCATATCCCAAATCATGGGGCAGGGTAAGGCGGAACTTGCTGCCCACCGGCATTAACTGCAGCCCTTCGGTCCAGCCTTTGATGACTTGGTCGAGTGAAAAAGTGGCTGGAGCATTGCGTTTAAACGAACTGTCGAACACCTTGCCATCGATAAGCTGTCCTTCGTAATGCACGCTTACTATGTCTTTGGGGCCCGGTTTTGGGCCTGTACCCAGGGTCAGTACCTCGTATTGCAATCCCGATTCTGTGGTGGTCACCCCAGGTTTTTTGCTGTTTTCCACCAAAAAAGAACTGTTACTTGCCAGCTGCTGTACCTTGAATTGCTCGGCGCGTCGTTTTTGGGTCGCCAGACGCATTTCACTGACGAGCTTCCCTGCAACCTCGTGATCCATACTGGCCTTATCACGCAGTGCATCGCCAAAGGCCGCGATGATAATGGCTTCATCGAGTGGCTCATTGATCTCTGCCTGTGCGTTAAGGTACTCCCGGGCAAAGTTGCCAAATTGGGAGCCCACAGCATAGGACTTTTCGACCGTTGCCGATTGCGCTGTTTCGGCATTGGCTGTGATGGCATTTTGTGCAGGGGGGGGAGACTGAACTTTGGGTTCACAACCCATGAGTAACGTCGCAGTCAGCAGCGGAAGGACGAACTTTTGATGTGTATAGTGGCTCACGTGGACTCCGTAACATCTTTGTAAAAGAACTCATACTAACGGTTACGGATTTACAGACTCAACGCATAAATTGTGCGCCTTTGTACAAGCGATTATGAGCTGTGAATGCAGGAGACCCATGCATTTCAAGCGGATGTTTGATTAGCGCCGTGTTCTTGAGAATGTAGAGGGTTTTTTATTTATCCAGTTGTTTTGTTGATTAATTTTATAAATTGATTCAATAAATGGCTTGGTGCTAGTACAGCCAGCCGGTGCGCACGCTCAGACCTGCGATAACAAAGGCCACCGCCAGCAGGGTCACAACAACGATGTGACCAGCCATGGTGTAAAGCAGGCGACAGTTGGTCTTTTCGTGGGGGAGGCGCGCAGCCTCGGTGGCCAGCTGGGGCAGTACCCTGAATCTGGCACTCAGGGCCGTGAGGAGTGTCAGCAGCAACAGCAGTAACTTGGCCTTGATGATGGCCGAAAACGGCTGAGCCTCGGCAAACCAGAGTGCAGGGTTGGGCAAATAGTGGCGCGCCAGCATCATCCCTGTGGTGACTTGCACCGCAAGGGCTGTCATGGCCAGTTTTTCAAAGCGCGACTCAAAATCCAGTAAAGGCTGAGGATCTTTGTTTTTCAGGGCGGCGGGCAGGATGCTTAAGGTTAAAACCAAATGGCCACCTGTCCAGAGAATTGCCCCCAGCAGGTGCAGCAATAAAATCGTGGCGTACAAGGTAAAGGCTCCCAAAGCGCCCTGTCGATGTGAAGGGCGGCTTTGGCAAGCTTAAGGGAGGAACATTAAGGCGCCTTGATCTAGGTTAATTCCCGGAAAAAGTATGCTGCCAGGAGTTCACGCTGGTTCGCCTGCGTATGGGAATAGGCTTTAGCCCTTAACCTCGGGCAGCAGGATAGTGCCTTTAAGGTAATCCACTGCCTGACCGGAGATCCTGACTCTGTCGCCGACGAGCTTACACAACAGGCTGCCGGGACGGGACGACAATTGCCGGGCCGTAAGGCGTGTTTTGTTCAACCTTTTGGCCCAGTATGGTGTCAGTTCACAGTGAGCCGACCCTGTTACCGGGTCTTCGTCCACCTTGAGCCTCGGGAAAAAGCAGCGACTGACAAAGTCCACCTCGTCGCCGGGCGCTGTGACAACCACGCCTCTCTAGGGCAGGCTGTGCCAGGGGGGAAAGTCCGGCGTTAGGGCTTTTACGCTCGCTTCATCCTTGAGCACGACAATGTAATCAAACCCGGTGAGTACCGCTTCAGCGCCCATGCCCAGACCTGCAATCAGGGCGGCGGGCACCTCGGTGGGATGTGGCACAGTGGCCGGAAAATCCAGGGTGTACATGTCATTGCTGCGTGTCACTGTGAGCACGCCACTGAGTGTCTGGAAGGCAAGCTCATTGCCTTCATGCCCCAGATGGTTGAAAAGCACATGGGCCGCCGCCAGCGTGGCGTGACCGCACAGTTCCACCTCCTCTGCGGGCGTGAACCAGCGCAGGTGGTAGCCGCCGTTCATCGGCACTGTAAACGCGGTTTCCGACAGGTTGTTCTCATTGGCAATACTGGCGAGCAGTTTATCGTCCAGCCAGTGTGGCAACGGACACACTGCGGCCGGATTGCCTTCGAATACCCGGCGAGCGAAGGCATCGACCTGATACAGGGTTATTTCCATGGGACTTCCTTGAAGCAAAATCGGAAACAGATTCGTATTCTGTGCAAGGTATTGTTATTTCAGCTTGTTTGCCTTGAGTCAACCAAGGGATCCCACTCAGGGGACGAAGAAGATGAAAGTCAGCCTTAAGAATTAGCCCGCATGGCTTGCAGAGATAAGACGGTATTCAATCACGTAGAGTGAATCTAACTCAGGGTAGATGTCGCGGATAACAGCTTTCAAATCCTTAAGTGACAGGTGTTCCTGACGGGCATGTTCCTCGTTCAGGGCATCGAACTGAATGGGCGTGACTGAGCCTATTTCAATATCGCAAAACCAGCGGTCTGTTTCATAGGTATGGACGGCGACCCGGGTGCCCGGCACATAGTGTGACTCGGCCTCGTCACGGATGGTGATGGTTTTGTCGCCGGAGAGAATGATGGGTTCAAACCGCTCATAAAAGGTAATTTTAGTTGGATGCACTTTGTAGGCTCCTAGGCTCAAATAAAGGGCGCTTTGTCCCGGGATGATGCCATTTTAACGCTGTAACGTCTGACTGCGGTGCTTTTTCTGCACGCATTTGAAAGAGCTCAAACAAATTTGCCTGAAATGGTAAAACTTTCCTTGTGTCTCACGTTACGTAAGGCACAAGACTCGCTGTTGTGCCCTGACAGGCATGGAGTAATGGATGGTTTTTAAGGAGAACGCGTGGCGCAGTACAGTGTCAGTGAGTTGGCAAAATTGGCCGGGGTGAGTGTGCGAACCCTGCATCACTATGATGAAACGGGATTATTGAGCCCCAGTGGTCGCAGTGCCGGTGGCTACCGGATTTACGGTGACAGGGAGCTAATCCGGCTGCAGCAGATCCTGATGTATCGGGAGCTGGGGCTCAAACGCGCCGATATCAAAGCGCTGATACACAACCCTGAGTACCGTTCAGATCAACAGATGCTCGCTTGCCTTAAAGACCAATATCAACAGCTTGGCGGCCGCATCGCCCACTTTGAAAAACTTCGGGGCATGTTGGCATTGACCATCGACAGGCTCGAGAACGGGTCACAGGAGTCTTGGATGACAGATAAACATGCAGCAACGGCGCTTTTCAGCGACTTCAGTGACAAGGTGCGCAGCGAAGCAGCACTGCGTAAAGAAGCGGTAGCAAAGTGGGGGGAGGAAGCGGTTGTTAGAGGCAGTCGCGGCCGGGACGCACTGGCGCCATCGCAAAAGGCGGTGCTGGGCGCAGAAGGTGAGGCCATTGCCATGGCACTTGCCGCCTTATTGGGCGAGCCACCTGAATCTGAGAAGGTGCAGGCGCTGATGGCGCGTCAGCATCGGTGGCTCAGTGCCAATGGCGAGTGCCCCAGGGCGCAGCTTCCCATGCTGGCCGCCATGTACCTTGCCGACGACAGGTTCAGGCCGTTTTACGACCGCTTCGGTGAAGGCTCGGCCGCGCTGATGCACGATGGTCTGCTGGCCTATGCCGCCAGCGACTGAGCTTGAGCGTGCCATTAAAAAACCGGCTGTTTGCCGGTTTTTTATGGTCCCACCCGGGCAAGTTCAGCCCTGATTGCGTTCGCCACTTTTGGCATTGCCGCGCGGGCGCTGCTGGCCTTGTGAGTGCTGGCCTTGAGCGCGATTGCCGCTGCGGGGTTTGCTGTTGGCAGCTCTGTCTGTCTTCGCGCGGTCATTGCGAGCGCCGCTTTGACGGTTGCTGTCGCTGCGGGAACTGTCGTTACGAGCTTTGTCGTTGCGGCCATGGTCTGCGCGGGGGCGATCGCTGCGGGGCTTGTCAGCGCGCGGCTTATCACTTCGCGGCTGGTCAGTGCGAGTCTGGTCGTTACCGGCTCTTTCACGGCGCGGCTGTTCGCTGCGGGATTGGATTCTGTCCTGCTGGTTGCGCTCTTCCTGAGCTCGGCTGCCCTGCCGCTGCTTGGGCTGGGCATTACGGCTCTGGCCCTGAGGTTTGCGGCCCTGGCTGTTATTGCCGGGCTTGCCACCCTGCTTATGGCCAGACTTGGACTTGCCCTGATTTTCGCTGGCTGGCAGGCCATGAACCGGCTCGAAACCGACAAATTCCTTGCGAGGAAGCGACTGCTTGATCAGGCGTTCGATATCCCTTAATTGCTTGGCTTCTTCATTGGATACCAGTGACGCAGCTTCACCACTGGCACCGGCGCGGCCGGTACGCCCAATACGGTGAACATAGTCTTCCGGTACGTGTGGCAGCTCGAAGTTCACCACGTTGGGCAGTTCGTTGATGTCGATACCACGGGCGGCGATGTCGGTGGCAATCAGCATCCGAATGGCGCCGCGTTTAAAGTCGGCCAGCGCCTGTGTGCGGGCGTTCTGGCTCTTGTTGCCGTGAATGGCGGCAGCCTTAATGTCTTCGGCGTCCATTTGGCGCACCAGACGGTTTGCACCATGCTTGGTACGACAAAACACCAGTACTTGTTGCCAGTTATTAACTCGGGTCATTTCAGCCAACAGTGCTGGCTTGCGGGTTTTGTCTACCGGCACAATCCACTGTGTTACGCTCTCGGCGGCGCTGTTTTTAGGCGTTACAGATACCTCTGCGGGATTGTGCAGGATGCCGTGAGCCAGGGTGCGGATTTCTTCCGAGAAAGTTGCCGAGAACAGCAAATTCTGCCGCTTTGCCGGCAGCAGTTTGAGAATACGGCGAATATCGTGGATAAACCCCATGTCCAGCATGCGGTCTGCTTCATCCAGTACCAGAATATCCAGCCCGGAAAAACTCACTTCACCTTGCTGATGCAAATCCAGCAAGCGGCCGGGGGTGGCGACCAGAATATCTACGCCGCGCTTTAGCTGGCTGATTTGTGGACCAATACCCACACCTCCGAATACCACAGTGCTTTTAAGCGGAAGGAACTTGCTGTAGGCGTGGATGTTTTCGCCGATTTGCGCAGCCAGCTCCCGGGTAGGAGTCAGAATAAGCGCCCGAACTTGCCTGGAGCCTGCCTTTTGGGTTTTGGACAGTAATTCCAGCAAGGGCAGGGTAAATCCGGCGGTCTTGCCGGTGCCGGTTTGGGCAGCGGCCAGCAGGTCCCGTCCTTCCAGTACCACAGGAATGGCCTGTGCCTGAATAGGAGAGGGGGTTTGGTAGCCCTTTTGCTCGAGGGCTTTGAGAATGGGCGCCGACAGGCCCAGAGAGGCAAAACTCATGCAGTGTACTCGTGCTGGCAGGAAATATGCCCATTGCAAAGGCCAGTCTTTGCGCGGGGGCGCAAGCTTACCAAAGCATAGGCGTTATCGCTACGGCAGGAACGGAATTTTGCGAATGTGCAGAGCTGTTTGCTTTTCATGCCTGATTAATGGGGAACGGTAACACTGTCTGACAATGGCAACTGACTGTCAGTTAAAAAGGATGAAACATGAAATATTAGTTAATGATTGTCGCGCCAGTGTCGCTGGCATTGTCGGGCTGTGGCTGGTTCGGTAATGATGAAAGAGCGGCATTGGAACTGGCATGGCTTAATAGGGATGTGGAAATCAGGCAGGTGATTGAACAAATTCGTACCCAGGGGCTGGAAGCTGTGGCCAGCAGTGCGCATGCAGGTTCAGTGGCGGCCTGCGTTGCCGATCGCCTGGACAAGGACCCACTGGGGAAGCTGGCAACCGTGGAAGGGGCGTTGGCAGAGTCTGTCCCTGTGAATGAGCTTCTGGCAGATCTTGAAAGTCTGCTGTCGCAGGAATTGAATTTTGAAAGCGCCTCCAGTCTGCTGCAAAAAGGTGCCGACATAGCGGCTTATGCCAAAGTCCTGATTGAGGAACAAGGGATCGCTGGGGCATCCAAAAGCCTTGCGGCCATGAGTACTCAGGCAGAATCCTATGCCCAGCAAGACCTTGGCGGCCATTTTCAAACTCTCATTGAAGGTTGTAAGACCAGGACGAACTGATTCAATCTGCCTTGGTCGGAATGATACTTTGCCGTTTGGGCTCCCTTGCCATTGCCATGGGGCAGCGACCACAGCTGCTGTTGGCCGGCTGCTGGATATTGGCGTAAAGCTTGGCGAGATCGGGAATATTGATAAGGCCCCTGGATTCTTCAATGATGCCTTCACTGTTCATTTTTTTGATGAGCCTGGAGAAGGTCTCTGGCTGAATGGATAGGCGTGATGCCAGGGTGCGTTTGGGCACATCCAGTGTCAGCTCGCCACTGTTGGCACCCGAGCGTTTGCTGTGGCGTACCAAAAACAGCATCAGCCTGTTTTCAGCATTTTGCAGGGTCAGATTTTCTATTTCCTGGACATCTTTATGCAGCCTGGTGCTCATTGCCGCCATGACTGCGAGACAGGCTTCAGAATTTTGCTTCAACAAACTCAGGTAGGTTTCGGCATCAAAGCTGATCAGTTCGCACCCCTGTACCGCCTGTGCTGATACCGGATAGTAGGGCTGCTGATTGAAAATCAATGCTTCGGCAAAGGTGTTTTGGGGGCGAACCACTTCCAGCACCTTTAGTTGGCCCTGGCTGCTGGTGATATACAGTTGCAGATTACCTTCCAGCACCAAATAGAAGCGTTTAGCCTCGTCCTGGCGATGAAACAGGTGTTGCTGCGGTGCCAGATGGATACGACTGGCGCTGCTCATCAGCACCGCCAGTTCGTGGCTGTTAAATGCGGAAAACAGGTGGTGTGCCTGGATCGTTTGGCTGGTCTTGGTATCCGTGATCATCTTGGTCCCTTCAATTGGCAGGGAAAGCCGCAAAGCAATTCAATGCTGGCGTTCACTGCCAATCAAAAGTTGCCTGCTTAATGCATCTTTCCTTTTGAAGGTAAACTAAGTCACATATACCTTTGATTCTTTGATCTGGATCGCGACTTTTGCGAAGACCTGAATTTGAACCAATCAGGTACTCATTTTTCGTCAGTGATGGTGTTCATGTCCGCTCGCCATATCGGTGGCGGCTTTTACTACCTGCGCATCAATCTGGCTTTGGCTGCCGTCATCAAAGTGAGCGACAAAATGCAGGGTTTCTCCTTCTGCGGGAACCCGTGACATATCGAGAATCATGCCGTGCAGTCCCATCGGTGCCAGGCTGACCATGTCATTGGGGGCTATTTCAATGTGCTCAAGGCGCTGCATTTTAACCTTGTCGCCTTCATGGAGGCTTTGATGTAACTCGACCCGGCCATCGCTGGTCGTAATAGCGGTCAGGGACACTGGCTTGGCAGTGCCATTGTGGAGAGTGAGATATAAAGGCAGCGCCCTTGCAGTAGGGGGCATTGCACGCACCCAGGCATCATGCACCATGAGGTTTCCTGCCTGAGCCAGGTTAGCCAGCAGCAGGGCACCAAGACCAGCCAGATAGCGTTTTTTCATCAACATACATACTCCTTGAGTTTTCAGGCCGCAGGCGGATTTAACAGGGATGCGATTTCGGTTTGCATTTCGTCCAGGGGCGTGCCGGTATAGAAAAAGCCCCTGACCCTGCCTTGCGGATCCAGTACAAATATTTTGGCGGTGTGGGAGTACAGATAGCCCTTGCCTTCAGACCCTTTGGATTCGATGCTGAGCTTTTTGTACTCGGTGGTGACCTTGTCGTCTGCCAGTTTGCTGTAGTCGGCATGATACATGGCTGCTACGTCATCTATTTTGGCGCGTTCGTCCACCAAGCCGATAAAACTTGGGTCGAAATAGCTCAGGTACTTATTGAGGTGCGTTGGGGTGTCATAGTCACTGTCGATACTGATAAAGAGCACCTGTACCCGGCTGCGATCTTCGCTGTCCAGTCGCTGCATCAACTGACTGACGTGAGCCATGGTTGTGGGGCAGATATCGGCACAGTTGGTGTAGCCAAAGAACATCATCACGACCTTGCCGCGAAAGTCGGTGAGCGAGACGGTACTGCCTTTGCTGCTTTGCATACTGAAGTCGCCGCCTATGCCCTTAAGCACTGGCATGGTTGCTGACGCAGTGTGACATATCAGGGCTGTAGCCAGTGCGATTGGCACGAACAGGTTCATTTTCATATCAATTCTCCTATCAACAACGGATTTCCGCGCCAAGATCGGTGACGGGTGGCAAGTAGCTTTCGTGGTATTCCATCACCCGCGCCGTACCATTTTCAATAATGACCTGCATTTGCACGGCAATCTGTGCCAGCTCCTGTTCTGATGCGGTGTTGGTAGCGCGCCACTGATATTCAAAGCTGACGGAATAGTTATTGGGCTGAGTGGCAGGTGTTATTATCAGATTTTTGATTTCCCGGCGGCTTTGGCTGTGACCCAGGGTAGATAATTTGGCAAGGTAGGCATTGGCATTCTTTGCGCCGCGCTCTGCACCCTCAAAGGTGGTAACACCAATCTGGGGGCAGATGTCGCATTGTGTATCGGGATTGTCCAGTTGAGCTGTCCAGTTGAAAATCATTGCTCTGATCAGGTTTAGCTCACTTGCGCTGCGATAATTTGAGTCGAAGTCATCTTCTTCATGAACCAGCGTCTCCAACCTGCTTAATGTCAGTTGCCCGGGCTCAAGATACAGTCTGACTTCGAGGTAATGACCACGGCTCAGGCCTGTTGCGGAAAGTGGCAGATATTCCAGAGTGACATCCACAGGGAGCAGTGCTTCGTCCAACGATTGTGTCTTGATGGACAGAATATGGTGTGCGCCTACATGAGCGAGTGACTGAGGAGTGGTGTCGCCAATTTCGGGGAGTGCAATAGAGGCGTCGGCAGTCATCATGTCTGTTGGCAGCCTGCCGGTATCGAGTTTACCGTACCAGTTATATACAAAGGCGTTGATAACATAGTCTCTTTCAGCGCTGAAGGCCACACTGGTATTGGCGTTAAGCAATAGAAAAGACACAAAAATAAACAGGATGCGGCCCATAAAAACTCCTTAATAGCCGGGCTCTATTGAGCCCGGCTCCGGGACGGTCAGGCAATGGCAGTGGGTTTTCTTACCTGTACCATCAGGTTGTCATCCCATTCACCATCAACCTTGATATGCGCAGCTGCGCCTTTCATGATGGCTTCGATCAGGTTGTGGTTAACATAGGCGTGCAGACCGGGCTGTCTGAAGGTGTACAGAGCTGCAGCGGCGCTGCCACCTGCAACCATCCAGGTTTCCAGATCCCGCTGTGGCCGGTCGGCAAATGAGCCTGCAGCCCACACATAGTCGCCATGACCGCCGATGATGTGTGGACGGGTATCGCGGTTGGCCTGAGAGTGGATAAACAGTACCGATTCACCCACTTTGGCAGGCAAGGCATTCTTACCTGTCAGTGCACCCACAGCGCCGTTAAAGACGATGTGAGAAGGTGTCAGGGTCTTCATGGTGGCCAGAACTTCCTCCATGCTTTCCATCAGCAGGTTGTACTGCTTGTACTGACCCTTTTCATCTTTGGGTACGTAGAAGTCGGCTTCGCCAATGTAGTAGGCGCGGTCGTAATGCAGAGGGTTGCCATCACCATCGGTAAGACCTTCCCGTGGCAGAACCATGATGGCACCATGCATACCCATTGCCACGTGCCATGGGATCATTACGCCGCCCGGGGCGCAGTGATAAACAAAAGTACCTGCCTTGGTTGCCTTGAAGCGGAAGCACACTTCCTGGCCGGGGGCGACCAGGGTCAGCTCGCCGCCACCCAGAGCGCCGGTGGCGCTGTGTAAATCGATATTGTGCGACAGCACGTTGGTTTTAGGATTGACCAGCGTCACTTCCACATAGTCGTGTTGATGGCAGACAATCAGCGGACCGGGTACGCTGCCGTTAAAGGCGCACACCCAGGCTTTTACACCATTTTCAAGCTCTACCTGCTTTTCTTCGATTTCGAGTCTGACTTCAACTACCTTGGGTTTGCCAGCGGCAACCTGATCGTGCTTTGGCACCATAGGTGGGGGGACCAGTTCCTGTTTTACCCGCTCCAGTTGGTCGGCGGTGTAATTTGCCATGCGATCGCTTTTGGCTTTGGCGCTGGTACCGGCTGCCTGTGCGCCAGTGGCCATCAATCCCGAGGCCAGACCCAAACCGACCACACCGGCGCCAACGGAGCCACCAAGGAAATTACGACGTTGTTGACTGAATTCAGGATGTTGCTGTTCTGTCTTATCTTTCATATATAACTCCACTGGATATTCGTATTGTGTGAGCCTGTGGCTCTTGTGATGATGGATTTTGCTTCGGTTGCTGACTAAATTAGCGCCGTTATCAAAAAAGCAATTGATACAAGTCAACTGGCAAAAAAACTTTCCCTTAACGTCAGCGGTAGCGCTAAGTTCATGAGCTAAATGGATAAAAATAAATGAATTGAACTGCATTAATATTCATGGAGCTTGGGGCAAACCTTTGCTATCTTGGCGGTAATTCTCAACACCTTCGGGCAAGCCCCGGGAAGTACTGCAATGCCCATGGCCCGAGCGCCCCATGCAGCCATAGATAACCTCAGTCATTACGCCCGCAGTCGCCGGGATGCCGCATTGGCGGTCATTCGCAATGTATTGCAAATGTCTGATATTTCTCCTTCACGATTTAATGCGGCCATGCAGGCGATTGCCAGCGATTGTCAGGTGGCGTTGCATTTTCATCCCGACAGGTTTGACAGCCGGGGCCTGATGGTCGCCGAAGGCCTTATGCAGGATGGGCGTTATCGTTGTCAGTTTGAAACCCGGGTTTCCAGTGGATTACTGTCACCAGAGATAGGTGGTGCCCGCGATCATTGGGAGCGCAGTTTCTTCGGTGATGTGAGTAGCGAGTTGACGGTAAGGCCCAAATACGGCGCACTTGACCTGCTGCGTGCGCCCAATGGACCTGCTCCCCGTTTTGGCAGTTGTTACTTTTTGACCAAGCCAGAAGTGCTGGAAAGAGCCACTTTTTGTTTTCATGATTCTTACCGCAACCCGGTGGACAAGGGCACCGCCGAGGCGTTTGAGTTGGTGATGGCGGCATTGCTGACTGAGAGCTTCGAGCGTCGTTATGCTCTGGGGGAGCACGGTCTGTCACCCGGGAAATTAATAGACAGGCTGCTTGATACCCTTAAAGAAGATGTCGAGCATCGTTTTACGCGGCCTCTGGCTGGTAATCTTGACCATTACATCGAGGCACAGATCCATGGCTCACTAAGGCTTGATGAAGATATGGCAGCCCTGGTGGCTGATCCCAGCTTCAGGGGCACAGAAATCGAGCGGCTGCTTGTCGCTATCGCAGGACGATATGAAATTGAACTGATGTGGCATCAGGGATTGTCGTTATCTGTGGAGGATGTGGTTACAGATTTTCGTGGCCCTACCATGCCATCACTGGCCAAAAGGGTGGCGATTGACGGCCAAATCAATGCTTACTCCATTGGCGTTGCCGCGAGGGAAGTGAGCCGTTTTCCCACTCGCTGGCGCGAACGTGGGCATCAGGCTGAGGTACTCAGCGAGCTTAAGTGGCTGTGGCACCTTTTGGTTCGCTACGGCTCCACCACAGATTGTTGTACTCCTGTACCTGCTTTGGTTGAATAACGCCGAAGCTATGGTTGTTTTCGCTGGGCGCGGCTTGTCGCGGTTTCTGCCGCGGGCCACGCCGGCGCCTTCACCGCAAGCTGCGCCTTGCATCGTTCCGCTATCAATTTTCCCGCAGTACGCACGGGATTTATTCGCACCTTCCTTAACTCAGGCTTAAGGTTTTTTTGATCTGGCGCAAATTTTGTGAATCCCTTAACAAATCAGTCTGCCCGGGTTTATTCGTTAAGAAAACGCTGAGATACTGCCTTACTGCCGTCGTTCCGGCCCAGTTGTTGGGTCAAGGTGCAGGGCCCGACTATGGGCTTGAATGCAGGATATTCATGGATAAATCCCTCGAAAAACAACTTTCCCAGTGGCTAAAAAGCCAGAAAGGCGCCTGTGGGCCTTTTCTGGCTTTCAGCGTTGCTCTCGGTGTGTTTGCTGGCGTGCTGCTAATAGCACAGGCCTTTGTTATTGCGCGTATTCTTTCGGCCGTGGTCATGGAAGGCGCCGCACCTTCAGCCTTTGTCAGCGAGTTTGCCGCCCTGGCAGCACTGATGGTGGCCAGGGCTCTGTGCGCCTGGGGGCGCGAGCGGCTCGGCTTTGAAGCAGGGCGGCGGCTGCGCCTGAGTTTGCGACGGGCAGTATTGAATAGGCTGACGGAACTTGGGCCTGCATTTGTTAAGGGCAGGCCCCTTGGCAGCTGGGGTGCAGTGGTGCTTGAGCAAATTGAAGATCTGCATGATTTTTACGCCCGCTACCTGCCGCAACTTTCGATTGCGGCCCTTATTCCGCTGATTATTCTTGCCTGTGTGTTCCCTCTCAACTGGGCTGCTGGCCTTATTCTGCTGGGCACAGCGCCGCTTATTCCACTGTTTATGATCCTGGTCGGTATGGGCGCAGCCGATGCCAATCGCAAGCATTTCTCGGCACTGCAGCGGCTCTCCGGCCACTTTATGGACCGGCTCAAGGGGCTGGTGACCTTGCGGCTGTTTCACCGCGCCGATGCTGAAGGTAAAGCCATCGAAAAGGCGTCGGATGAATTTAGAAGCCGCACCATGGCGGTGCTGCGAATGGCCTTCTTAAGCTCGGCTGTGCTGGAGTTTTTTGCCGCCATCAGCATAGCCCTGGTGGCGGTGTACTTTGGCTTCAGCTATCTCGGCCATCTGGATTTTGGCCATTACGATTTGTGCATCAGCCTGTTTACCGGCCTGTTTGTACTGATGTTGGCGCCTGAGTTTTATCAGCCTCTGCGCGACATGGGCACTCACTACCATGCCAAGGCGCAGGCGGTGGCGGCAGCTGAAGCGCTGTCTGAGCTGCTAAGCGTCGAAAACTCAGCGCATCAGGGCCAGCAAGCGTTGCCGCAGCAGCTTGAAATTGTTGCCAAAGATCTGTGTATCTACAGCCATCAGGGGACCAAACTCGCCGGGCCCATTAGCTTTACCTTTAAGGCGGGGGAGCGGCTGGCGATTGTTGGGCCATCTGGCTCAGGTAAAACCAGCCTGCTGAATGCCTTGTTGGGCTTTTTGCCCATCAGTGGTGAGCTTTCCGTGGGTGGGGTGAACTTCAACGAACTGGACATGGATGATTGGCGCCGAACGATAGCCTGGCTTGGTCAGGAGCCGCATTTGTTCCACGGCACCCTGAGGGACAATATCGCCATGGGTCGCAACCTTGATGACGATGCGCTGTTGGCTCTGTGCCATAAGGCGCAGATTGGTGATTTTGTCGCAGCCCTTCCGGGAGGGCTGGAGCACAGCATTGCCGAGGGTGGTGGCGGGCTTTCAGTGGGTCAGGCACAGCGCTTTGCCCTGGCACGGGCGCTGGCAGGAAAACCTGAGCTGTTCCTGCTTGATGAGCCCGGCGCCAGTCTGGATGTGGACAGTGAACAGCGGGTGATGGCTGCCATTTACAGTGAAAGTCAGGGAAAAAGCCTGCTGATGGTCAGCCACCGCCTGGATGAGCTTGAGCGCCTTGATGGGGTGCTGGTGATGGAAGGCGGGCGCATTGTTGAGCGGGGCCGTGTCAGCGAACTTGCTGCTTCCCGGGGGCTCTTTGCTGCGCTGTTAGCAGAGTCTGGTCTGCCAGCTTGTGAATTGGCCTTAGCAAAGGGAGATGCATCATGAGTCTGATTAAGCTCTTCTTGCCCTTGCTTAAACGCCAATGGCTGATGATGTTCACCGGCTTGCTGCTGGCTATCACCACGCTGCTGGCGGGGATTGGGCTGCTGTCGCTTTCCGGTTGGTTTTTATCGGCCACGGCGGTGGCCGGGCTCAGCGTCGCGACCGCTCAGGCATTTAACTTCTTTACCCCCGCAGGCGGGGTGCGTTTTTTATCCATCGCCCGCACCGCCAGCCGTTACGGCGAGCGCCTGGCGACCCACGAGGCCACCTTCCGCCTTTTGACCGAGCTCAGGGTGAAGGTATGGCGCGCGCTCATGCCCCTTGGCGATCGCGAGCTGAGTCACTTTCGCCGTGGTGAGCTCTTAAATCGGCTGGTGGCCGACATAGATACTCTGGACCACTTTTATCTGCGGTTGATGGTGCCCATGGGGGCCTTTTTAGCTGTATTGTTGGCGCTGTTTGCCTTTATTGGTTGGTTCGACACCAGGCTTGCCTTGGTGATTTGCGGTGGTTTGCTGGGTTGTTTGTTTTTGATCCCACTAACTTTTTATTGGCTTGGGCGATACAGCGCTGCCGCCGTGGTAAACGGTAAGCGTCGTTATAGGGTGCTGGCCATGGAGTATCTCGGCGGCATTGCCGAGCTGTCGCTGTTTGGCGCCCTGATTGGCTATCGCAATGTGCTCGATGGTATGGAAAGCGATTGGCAAAAAGCCCAGGCGCGGATGGCGAGTCTGCAGGGCCTGTCCCAGGCGGCCATTATTCTCGCCCATGGCGCGCTGGTGCTGACCATCTTGTATCTGGCGGCATCCGGAGTGGGTGAGCGGGTGCCCCCGGGGCCTCTGGCGGCCATGGTGCTGTTTGCCTCATTGGCGGTAATGGAAATGATGATGCCGCTGGCTGGCGCCTTTACCCAGCTCTCAGGCTGCTTTGCAGCCTGCGACCGGGTGAAGGGATTGATAGATACTGAGTCTTCCATTGGCTTTGGCATGCAGACTCAGGCCGCTGCCGGTGATGTGCGTTTCGATGCGGTGCATTTTGGCTATGATGCCAATACCCAGGTGCTCAGCGGCCTTGAGCTGACCGTCACGGCGGGCTCACGAGTGGCAATTCTGGGTAAAACCGGAGTAGGCAAGTCGAGTCTCTTTACCCTGCTGACCCGGGGCTATGATGCAGACAGGGGCAGCATTTCAATCGCCAATACGGATATTGCGCAGCTCTCGGAATCTGCCCTGCGTGCCTCTATGACAGTGGTGAGCCAGCGGGTACACCTGTTTGCCGGCGCGCTCAGGGATAACCTTGTCATTGCCTGCGCGCACAAACCAAGCGATGAGGCGTTGCTGGATGTACTTGCCAAAGTGGATTTGGCTTACCTTGCTGAGGGTGAGGAAGGGCTTAAAGTCTGGATAGGTGAGGGTGGCCGGATATTGTCCGGAGGCGAGCAGCGCCGGATTGGTATTGCCCGGGCGCTGCTCAGAGACACGCCGTTGCTGCTGCTTGATGAGCCCACCGAAGGGCTCGACAGACGCACCGAGCGGCGGATGCTGGCGCAGCTGTTTGCCCACGCCGAGGGCAAAACCCTGATTATGATTAGCCATCGTCTGACCGCCATGGGGCAAATGGACGCGATTCATTTGCTGGAGAATGGCCGGATTGTGGCCAGCGGCAGCCATGATGAGCTGCTTGGCAGCCACCCGGCGTATCGGGCGTTGTCGCTTGCCAAGGGCTGAAACGCGTCGGTGTCAGTAAAATAAAAACAGGGCCTTGGCCCTGTTTTTATTTCGCAATTATGGATTTTGTGTTCAACCGAGCCGCTTTGAAAACTCAAGATAGCGCATTACTTCGTCTTCTTTGAACAACAGGTTGTCACCTTCGCCTTCGGCAGAAAGCAGATTTTCTCTGGCGTATCGTTTGATGGTCACCGGAGTCTTGTTGAGGATTTTGGCAACTTCGTCCAATGTCAGCTTCTTATCGCTCATCTGGCCTGTCCTGTGTGGTTTGCTATGGGGATTTCTCAAGTATAGACAAAGTCTGCCCAAGGCAAAAAAACAAAAAGCCGGGCATGTGCCCGGCTTTTTTATGCGAAAAGCATTATCAATCAGCGTCACCCAGAGAGAGCAGGGTGGCGTTACCACCGATGGCGGTGATGTTATTGGTACGGGTCTTCTCGGTCACAAAACGGGTCAGGTAGTGTGGGCCGCCGGCCTTTGGACCAGTACCAGACAGGCCCTGACCACCGAACGGCTGTACGCCAACCACAGCACCAATCTGGTTGCGGTTGATGTACACATTACCCACGTTCACCTTGTCGGCCACTTCTAGCGCATGGCCTTCGTTGCGGCTGTGGATCCCGAGCGTCAACCCGAAACCGGTAGAGTTAATGTCGTCGATAACCTTGCCTAAATCAGCAGCCTTGTAGCGCACTACGTGCAGAATGGGGCCAAAGTGTTCCTTGGTCAGCACCTTGATGGAATCAATTTCCACAGCAGTAGGTGCAACGAAGTGGCCATTTGCGCACGCTTCAGGCAGACGCAGCTGGTGGATTGGGCGTCCAACCTGCTGGATGTGGTCGATGTGTGCGTTCAGATTGGCTTTTGCTGCCGCATCGATTACCGGGCCTACGTCGGTTTTCACCGAGTTTGGGTTACCTACGGTCAGTTCATCCATTGCACCCTTGAGTACATCCAATACGCGGTCAGCAATATCGGTCTGCAGGTAGAGTACCCGCAGGGCAGAGCAGCGCTGACCGGCACTGGTGAAGGCTGAAGATACAACGTCATTCACCACCTGCTCAGGCTGGCTGGTGGAATCAACCACCATGGCATTCTGGCCACCGGTTTCGGCGATCAGCGGAATGATGGCACCGTCACGGCCAGCCAGGGTACGGTTGATGACCTTGGCGGTTACAGTTGAGCCGGTGAAGCAAACGCCGCCGATACGCTCATCCGAAGTCAGTTTGGCGCCGACTACCGCACCTGTGCCAGGCAGGAATTGCAACACATCTTTTGGAATGCCAGCCTGGTGAGCCAGTTGTACAGCGCGATACCCAACGATACATGTCTGCTCGGCAGGTTTGGCGATAACGGTATTACCTGTTGCCAGAGCAGCCGCCACCTGACCGAGGAAGATGGCCAGCGGGAAGTTCCACGGGCTGATACAAACGAATGGGCCGCGGCCCTGAAGGAACAGCTCGTTCAGTTCACCAGTGGGGCCGGGCAGCAGTTCAGGCTTGCTCATCATCTTCTTGGCCTGAACGGCGTAATAACGGCAGAAATCAACGGCTTCACGCACTTCGTCAATACCGTCCTGAATGCTCTTACCGGCCTCACGGGTACAGAGGGCAATCAGTTCTTCGCGGTTTTCTTCCAGAAGGTCAGCCAGCTTTTGCAGTGCATTGGCGCGGGTTTCAACCGGTGTACGGCACCAGGAAGCGAAGGCACGATCGGCACCGGCCAGCGCCTGCTCGATGGCGGCTTCATTGGCAAAGGCTACCTGGCCTACTTTTTGAGTGGTGTCGTAAGGGCTTAACACGTCATGGACTTCGCCTGACAGGGTTTCACCATTGACCAGTGGGCCTGCGCTCCACTGGGTATCCTTAAACTTCTCCAGCGCGGCGAAGAAAGGCTCAGATTCGGAAATGATGTTCATATTGAGTCCCTTGGAGTTTTTGCGCTCAGCACCGAAGATATCGGCTGGCTGCACTATCTTGTTGTTTGCCAGGGTCTTGTAGCCTTGCAGAGTTTTAAGAGGGTGAGTTACCAGTGACTCAATGGGAGTCTTGGGATCAACCAGTTTGTGTACAAATGAGGTATTGGCACCGTTTTCCAGCAGGCGGCGTACCAGATAAGGCAGCAGGTCTTTGTGTGCACCGATTGGGGCATAGATTCTTACTGTAGATACCGCGGCCTCGGCCAGCACTGTGTCATACAGTTCCTGCCCCATGCCGTGCAGGCGCTGGAATTCATATTTGCGGTCACCGGCCATGTCGGTAATGGCGGCTACAGTTTGGGCATTGTGGCTGGCAAACTGTGGATAGATAACTCCGCGGGTGGCCTCAGACAGCAGATAACGGGCGCAGGCGAGGTAGGACACGTCAGTGCCTGCCTTGCGGGTAAACAGAGGATAGCCACCTTCACCGGCTTGCTGTGCCCATTTCAGTTCGCTGTCCCAGTAGGCGCCTTTCACCAGACGCAGTGGGATTTCATCCCCCTGTTCCCGGGCAAGACGGGTCAGCCACATAAGGACTGGCAAGGCCCGCTTGGAGTAGGCCTGTACCACAATACCGAGCAATCCCCAGCCTTTGGCAGCATCGGATTGATACAATTTTTTGAACAGCTTCAGTGACAGTTCAAGACGATCGACCTCTTCAGCGTCGATCTGAATGCCGACATTAAGGCGGCGCGCCTGCTCAGTGAGCTTGATCAGCGTGTCGTACAGCTCAGTCATTACCCTGTCTTCGTTGGCGACTTCATAACGTGGATGCAGGGCTGAGAGCTTGATGGAAATGGTTGGACGCGGGGCTTCGTTTTCATCGAACTGGCCGGTACCCAATGCCTGAATGGCGTTGGCGTAATCGCGGAAGTATTTTTCGGCGTCCTTGGTGGTCAGCGCTGCTTCACCCAGCATGTCATAGGAATGGGTGTAACCAAGCTTGCGCTTGTCGATGGCATTTTTAAGGCCTTCTTCGATAGTGCGCCCCAGCACGAATTGCTTGCCCATGATTTTCATGGCAGCGAGCATGGCCTGACGAATAACAGGTTCACCCAGACGGTTTACCAGACGGCCCAGCAAATTGCTTGGCGTGCCATCAATATTTTTGTCGAGCTGAATGATTTTTCCGGTCAGCATCAAACCCCAGGTGGAAGCGTTCACCAGCACTGAGTCACTCTTGGACATGTGCTCATCCCACTTGGCGCCGGAGAGTTTGTCCGCAATAAGCGCATCGGCGGTTTCGGCATCTGGGATACGCAGCAGGGCTTCAGCAAGACACATCAGAATAATGCCTTCCTGAGTTTCCAGAGAATACTGTTGCAGGAAGGCATCTATGCCTACCATGAGGCCTTTCTTTTCATACTGGCGTACTTTGGCGACCAGATCGTGGGCACGGCTGGTAATGCGGGTAATCTCTTCGTCGCTCGACGGAACCAGTTCAATCAGTTCTTTGAGGTAGGACTCCTCATCAACTATGTAGTTTTGACTGATCAGACTGAACAATTCGTCGAGATTGGCGTTGTCATAACGACCTGCCAGTACTTCACTCGCTTTGAACATAGTTATCTTTCCATCTGGGCCGGTTAAGGGGGAATCGGGCAGTGCGGCATGGCGACACCCAAGGCTCCGGCGGACGTCTTTTTTCATTTTGTATACAATTTGACGTCTCGGGCGCGTGAATTATACATGCAAATTGTGATCGGTGACACTGGCAGGGTAAACAATGTGAAGATTGTTTGATTTGGATTAAACGGGGTGTGCGTAATGCACAATTGACAAGGCCCCGGTGTTTGAATTTGCCAGGGCCTTGGTGTTTTTGAACAATGGTTTTGAATTAATTCATCCAGCGACTTCGACGCTTGCGCTGTGGTTTGGGCAGGTAAACCAGGATCACGCCAAGAAGCAGCCCGATAGCGGCAATGATGCCACCTTCCTGCCAATGGCGAACGCGCTCGTTTTCTTTGAGAGACTGTACCTCTGCCAGCGCTTTATCTCGGGCTTCTTGCGCGCTTACCTTTTCGGCGGAGGCAATGCGCACCAATTCATCGGCCTTGGCGAGTTGTTCACGTAATGCGCTTATGGTGCCATCAACATCTTCATACTCAGTCTTGTTGGAAACCAGCGCGGCTTGGCTTTCAGCAAGAGCTTGTTCTGCTTCTTCCAGCTGTTGTCTGAGGCTTTTGTCGCTGCTCAGGGCATCGGCGCGAACCCAACCTTCACGGCCACGATTGTCGATGATTTTGGCATACTCGTCGGCGGTTTCACCGGTGAAGGTCACCGGTGTGCCTGCGCTGACACTACCCAGAATGCGAAAGCTTGTACCCGGGCCATTGTGCATATAGACGTAGATATTATCGGAGATAAAGCGGGGCTGGCTTTCGGCCATCAGCGCGGGGGAAAGGAGCAGAGCTCCGGCAACAAAAAGAGGTCTGAGCACAGATAAGATCTCATCAGCAAAAGTATGCCACCATGCTAGGGATTTGGGGCGCTCAATGCAAGAGGGAAGTCTTGCGACTTCCCTCCTGATTTTGGCTCTTGTTCAGTGATTTAGACTGAAATCTCAACCGCCGAAAATACCGCGGATGATGTAGAAGAACACGATGGAGAGGCCGGCACCTGCAGGCAGGGTTACAACCCAGCTCACCACGATGTTACGCACAACACCCAGGTTGATAGCGGCGATACCACGAGCCATACCGACACCAAGAACCGCACCTACCAGCGTTTGAGTGGTAGAGATAGGCAGACCGGTACCGGAGGCGATAACCACGGTAGAGGCGGCAGCCAACTCGGCAGCAAAACCACGGCTTGGGGTCAGATGGGTGATGTTCTTACCAATGGTTTGCATTACACGCTTACCAAAGATGGCCAGACCAAACACAATACCGAAAGCACCAATGGGCAGGATCCACCAATCCAGCGGTGCTTTGGATGTAATTTCACCGTTGTTGTTTACCACAGAAACCACTGCAGCCAGAGGGCCAATGGCGTTGGCAACGTCGTTGGAACCGTGGGCGAATGCCATACAACAGGCAGAAACGACCATCAGTACTGCAAACACTTTCTCAACGTTGGCAAACTGAGTGTGACGATCACTCTTATCGGCCATTTTGAGGCGGTTGATGAAGATTTTGCCCACAATGGCAACAACAATACCAACAGCTATGGCAAGGGCATAAGCCTCAGCAGCTGAGAAGTGCAAACCAACGTGCTTCAAGCCTTTCTTGATGGTTACCAGCGACATAACAAAACCGGCAAGTGCCATATAGAAGGGCACATAACGTTTGGCGTTATCCAGCGGGCTGTCGGTGTTGAAAATCAGCTTTTGGGCACTCTGGAATATCAGGAAGGCGATAAAACCAGATATGGCCGGGGTTACGACCCAGGAACCTACAATACCGGTAACCTTACCCCAGGCTACGGCTTCGGTACCGACACCCACAGCAGCGAAGCCAACAATGGCACCGATGATTGAGTGGGTGGTAGAAACCGGCCAGCCCAGCGCGGAAGCAACTACCAGCCAGATCCCTGCTGCCAGCAGCGCTGAAATCATGCCGTATACCAGCAAATGTGGAACATCGGTGAAATAGCTGGCATCGATGATGCCTTTACGGATGGTACTGGTTACTTCACCGCCTGCCAGATAGGCACCGGCAAATTCAAAGATCATCGCAATGATGATTGCCTGCTTGATGGTAATTGCATTGGAGCCTACGGAGGTGCCCATGGCATTGGCCACGTCGTTGGCGCCAATACCCCAAGCCATCAAGAATCCGAACGCAGCCGCAATGCCAATAAGCCATGGGCCATAGGTGACAAAAATATCAGCCATAATAGAAACCTTCGTTATACGCGAGCCAACATCAGCTCTAAACGTGAACCGACTCGCTCGGCAAGATCAGCCAGATCGCCGACCCATTCGATGATTTTATAGAGAAACATCACGTCAACAGGACTCATGCCTTCTTCAACAGCATACAGGCCGCGACGGACGGCGATTTGCAGATCATCAGTGTCTTCTTCGATAGCGTCGAGTTCACTGACCATCTTTTCTACCAGGGTCACTTCACGACCACGGAAACCGGCTTCAAGCAGTTCGTCGAGTTCGTTAATGGCGTCTTTGGCCAATGCTACCGCGTCCAGACAACGCTTGAGGTAGGCCATAAAAGGTTCCTGGATGGGTGTAGGGATAACCAGGTTTCGGCCGATGATTCGACCGGAGATGTCTTTTGTTTTATTGGCAATCTTGTCTTGCTGGGTCAACAGTTCCAGCAGATCGGTTCGTTCAACAGGCATGAACAGACCGCCAGGCAGCGTCAGACGGATTTCACGCTTCAGTGAGTCCGCGTCTTTTTCTGCTTTATTGATTTGCTTGCGAAGTTCGGTTGCTTTATCCCAGTCGCCGGAAGTTGTGGCTTCAAAGAAGGGAACCAGGATATTGGCACACTCGTGCACCTTGTCGATGTGCTCTTGCAGAGGCTTGATTGGCGATTTTGCAAACACGCCCAAAATGGAGTTTACTGGCATAGCCGTTTACCTATTTAGGTTATTCCACTATTGGAAATTGCGGGCGCATGTTAACCCATGCGTCCCCGTATTGAAACTGTGTTTTTACCTAAAAGACGTCAGTCTTTATACTATCGGGTTATAACCTAACCCGCGCCGCAAATCATAGTGGTGAATTATGACAGCTGTGTGACATTGTGACGCTCGGATGTCTGTTTGATGAAATTTTAATGACGCAGCAAGGTCTGAACCTCATGGAAACCGAGATAGAACTCAAGCTTTTTTTTCTTCCCGCCTATAAAGAACAGCTCATTGCTGAGATTAATCGCCTATTTTTAGCCGGTTTTCAGGCTGATGTCATGCTCAGTAATGGGTACTTCGATACTGAGGACATGCAGCTTAGACGCTGGGACATGGGGTTACGGGTCCGTGGCTTTAACGACAAGCGTGAGCAAACCATCAAAACTGCCGGAAAAGTGGTCGGCGGTATTCACAGCCGGCCTGAATATAATGTTGATATTGAGACTGATATCCCGGAACTGGCGCTGTTTCCGGCGCATATCTGGCCGGCAGGGGCCGATTTGGCAGATACCCAGGCTAAGCTCAATTGTGTGTTTCATACCGACTTTCGCCGTCTGACCTGGCTGGTGACCGAAGGGACAAGCCAAATTGAGATAGCTCTCGATGAAGGCATTATTCGCAGTGGGAATCGGGAAGAGCCTTTGTGCGAATTGGAGTTTGAGCTTGTATCTGGCCAGGCTGGCGATTTGCTCGCACTCGCAGAAAAGCTGATATCACGGGTGCCTATGCGTCTTGGCAAGGCCAGTAAGGCTCAGCGGGGTTACCGCCTGGCGGGACTTGGCAGCAAATCTGTGCTGGCGCAGCTCGATACAGTGCCGCTGCCGCCCAACTGCAGCGCGGCCGAGGCTTTTGCTGCCATGCTTGAAACGGCGCTCGAGCGTTGGCAGCTGCTTGAAGATGCCATAGGTCAGTCGATTAGCGATCCTCAAAGTGCCGCAGCACTGTGGGCAAGGCTAAGGACCTGTATTGGGTTGCTTGAAGCCAGCTGTCGTCAGTTTGGTGTGCTGACAGAATCGCTGCAAAGTGGCTTTGGTCAAATTCGTCGTGCGCTCGTTTTTGTTGACGATGCCATAGCGCTCTCAGCCATTGCCGAAAACCGTGACTCCCTGTTTGGTCGGCGCACCGATGCGGTTCGCTGGCAAACCGAAGCGCAAAATTGGATGGGGCAGGAGAGTGTTGCGGCAAGGCTCGAGTCTCTGTGGCGTCTGCCGGTCTATGGCAAGGTGCAGTTGGAACTGGTGACTCTGTTATTTGGTAACCGTCTTGAGAGTACTATGGACATAAGACAGCTTGCCAACCAGATGCAGCAGGCGTCTTGGGAGGATATCCAGAAGTTGATGCCTGCCAAAGCTTCTACCAGTGATTTTCTCACCGTGACCGCTGCCCTTGATGACGCTTTGTTGGTCGGCCTTGCCTATGGTGAGCTTTACAGTCCCGAGACCCGCAGACTGTACCGTGCGCCATGGCAGGACTTACGCCGGGGGATAGATGTCTTGCGTGCTTATGAATTGCTTGGTGATATGGCAGGAGCCGATTCTGAAATGCTGGACTGGCTCGAAGATAAGGCGCTGAGTCTGATGCATGCTTTGCAGCAAAGCTACAAGAGTGCTTTGGCTCAGGTGCCTTACTGGCGTTAATAGGCGGGAGCTACGCCGACGTATCCATTGGGAATATTAAAAAGTAAAGCCCGCCTTTATTGGCGGGCTTTTTGGTAGTGACTGACTTCGGTGCCCGGGGAAAGCATCAGGTTATGTGTGGGCATCATCGTTATTGTCGTGCACGTCTTTAAGAGCCCTGCGCATTGCCGCCATTTCTCTGAGCATAATCGCCTGATTTTCTTCCATGCGTTTAAGCGCCTGCTCCATCTCCTGGCGCAGGTTTTCGGCGTGTGCCTCCTGACGTTCCTCTTCATCCGGCGCCACAAACACCGAGGCCATATAGCCCGAGATGATACCGAAGAAGCTGACGCCACAGACAATCACCATGGAGCCTACAATATGGCCCGCGGTAGTCACAGGATAATGATCGCCATAGCCCACGGTGGAAATGGTCACCATGGCCCACCAGATGGCTTGCTCGGCGGTGAGAATATTGGAACCTTCGGCGGGTGATTCAACCAGCAATATGGCCACAGATGACAGGGTTAATATGGTCACCAATGCAACCAGCAGGCTGGCCAAGGTGGCCTGCTTGCGCTGACGCAATACCTGCGACAGCAGTGAGCGGCTCATGCGGATAAGGCGGATAACCCGTAAAATCTGGAACAGTCGCGCGAAACGCAGCGCTTCGATGGCAGGAATACTGGCGACAAAATCTATCCAGTGGTGGCGGATAAAAAATAGTTTGTCTTTGGCGCGAAACAGACCGGTAAAGAAATTCAGCATAAAGATGCTGCAAATACCCGTGTCTATCATAAACAGCAGGCGGTAGGTTTCCTCGTCGAGCCGGCCAAAGGTCATCACCAGCACCACAATAACCGCCAGCAGTGACAGCAGCATCATCGCCAGTTCGATGGGCGCAGGTGCCTTGATGCGCCTTACATGGCCCTGTGTCGGTTCAGACATCTGATTCCCTCTGATGGATACCTTGTTCAGTCCTCTGAAACAAACTGAACCAGGTCTTCCAGTACCCGTTTTTTGATTTCAAGTTGTGCATCGGCGCTGAGGCCGTATTTCTCGGCAAGAGCCACATAATCCTCAGGACTCAGCGATACAGTTAATCTGGGCCGGGTTGGGCGCTTGGCTACCGCCAAGCCTAATATGGTGCGTATCTGATCCGATGGGCTGCGATTGGCATCCAGGGCGGCTTTGCGGATCTGGTATTGAAATTTTTCATCCAGATCGAAGGCCACCTGAGTCGCCTTGGCGGCCTTTTGATTTTGCTGCCATGTTTCCGGCAGCGGGTGTTTGGTCTTGGTCATGAATGATTTCCGGGCCAGTACTCGCGAATGAGGCTGAGCGGTCTTGTCAGGCCGACGAGAACATCGGTTTCGCCACCTTCAAACACTTCCACTTCGAGGCTGAACTGTTCGCTGTCGTCTTCCAGTTCATAGCGTTCGAAGGGCTCGCCGGTGGCGCCATTGGCATCCTGAGGCGGTTTGAGGCCACGATAATCCTCGCGGTGAAAATAGCCGAATAAGGCGAAACTCACTTCATGGTATTGATTTCCAAGCCACTGCTCAAGTCTCTCGGGGATATGCTGGGTGCTGAGACTGGCCTGGGAGTCTTCTTCAAAAATATTTCCAAAGGCGTCGAGTCCAAACAGGGTTTCAACTTCGGCGCGGCTGATTTTCAGGCTTAAATGTACCTGAGGCTCATCGTCATCAACCAGGGTCATAAACAGGGTATCGCCACCCGCGCCCTTGAGTTGCCACTCGATTTCCTGGTTGCGCTCAAACTCGTAGGTGTTAATGGCAATCACTTCCAGTGACTGGTCACGAAGCTGCGCCGGCAAGCCAAAATCGTTATCCAGACTGATGATATCGCCGCGCATTAATTCACGGGGGTGACGAATAACCCTGGCCTTGGGCGACTTATCGCCAAACAGGCCTTTAAGAAAGCTCATTGGGTGCCTCCATGTGAAGCGAATGTATGCCCTGAAAAGCAAACGATAACACCCGGCACTGTGACCGGGTGTTATCAAGCTGGTGCTTAGCCCTTACGGGACTTGAGCCTTTCGAGTACCGCGTTGGCGTCACTCTTTTGCTCGCCAATGCCGGCTTCTGCCAGTTTGGCAGCCAGCGACTTGTCGCTGTTTTCGGCATCCAGGGTCTCGGCTGCCTTCATGCGGTCGTCAAACTGTTGCTGACGGGCCTTGATGCGCTCCAGCGAATCTTTGGCGTTCAGTAGTTTGGAGTTACTCGACGCAAAAGAGTCTGTGATGGAGGCGGTGGCTTTTTGCACGCTTTCCGTGGTTTTGACCATCGACAGCTGACGCTGATAATCGGCCAGCTGACGCTCAGTCTTTTTCACCAGATCTTTCAGCTTGGCGGCGTTGTTGGAGAAAGCTTCGTTTGAAGACTGCTGCTCGGCCAGCTCCATTTCCAGCTGGGCGATTTTCTCAGCCACTTCCAGCGCCAGTGCTTCGTTGCCTTTTTCCAGCGCCTGGGTGGCATAGCCTTCGTGTTCGCTAATGGCACGCTTGAGGCGATCCACTTCGCGGGCGGCGGCCATTTCCTTGGCCATCACTTCGGTCAGGTCGCGCTTGGCTTTGGTCAGGTGTTTTTCGGCGTCACGGATTTCCTGCTCGAAAATGCGTGTGGCATTGGCGTCGACAATGCTTTGGCCTACTTCGTTGGCACCACCGCGAAAGGCGGTCAGGATCTTGTTGAGAATGCCCATAATGCAGCTCCTTAGTTCAGGTAATCGGCCATTTCGGCAATAACTTCGAGACAGTTATCGGACAGGACGCTGAGCTCCTGCTCGATTTCGGCCATGCTGGATTTGAGTGACAGTGCGCCATACACCACATACTTGTCGTCAATTTTGGCAAAGGCCGACAGTGGCATGGGAATGTTCAGCTCCAGCATGGTTTCAAACATATCGGCACGGGTTTCGGGTTTGACTTCGTCTTCACCCCACAGATAGCTGATACACAGCACCTGGTTATCGGTAACCGACACAAAAATCGGGATCTCCTCCCGGCCTACGATATTGACCTGCAACACCTCCACGTCACCTTCGATGGGATAGCAGTCAAACCGGAAACCGGTCTGGCTGTTGTCACCCAGTCCGTTAAGGTGATTGGCGATAGCGTGGATATTCATAGTCGTCCTCTCTGACATATTATGTCTGTGTTTCAAGATAACATCGGGACATAATATGTCAAGCGTTATCTTGGCCGAAATTTCGCCGCCCTGGCGAGTTGCTAAAAAAGGTTGATACCGCTCTCTTCTTTCCAGGCTTCCAGGTGGTATTGATAAATCACCTGGGTACCGAAATGGTTGATGTCCACCTCTTGTTCACGCAGCAGAAACCCGGGTGGGAAGGCAAAGGCTGCGCCAATCATCTCTTTGTTTACCCAGGGGTGAGCCGGTGCCGTGCCGTCCAGAACCCGCTGCTCGGGTGAGCCATTGAGGGTGCCCAGGGTCCAGCCCCATTCGCCGAAGCTCGGCACATTCTGATGATATCTTGCCACCTTAAAACCCGCCGATTCGAGGGTTTTGCCAATGCTTAAAAAGGCGCGGGTGGCGTGCCAGGGAGAGGTGGACTGAATTGCTATCGCGCCATCGTGGCTGAGCACTTCTTTGAGCTTGCGATAAAACAAATCCGAATACAGCTTGGATAAGTCCGGATGATTGGGGTCAGGCAAGTCCACCAAAATCACATCGAAGTGTTCACCGGCTGCAATCAGGCGGTCGATGCCGTTGAAGGCATCATCAAAGATAAGCCGCACCCGCGGATCATTGAGGGCATTAGCATTCTGGCGGATTAGCCGCTCGGCCAGGCGTCTTGGCATGGTCGGTGGTGGCGATTGAAACAGCGTCACCAGCTGCTCATCCAAATCCATCAGTACCACCTCTTGTGGATTCCAGCGCAGTGCATCCCGTGCTGCCAGGCCGTCACCGCCGCCGACAATCAATATCCGCTGCTGGCGCGTAGCGGCCATCATAGGTGGCCACACCAAAAAGCCGTGGTAGATATGCTCATCCTGGGTGGAAAATTGCAGCCTGCCATTGAGGTAAAGGGAATACACAGGCTCGGCCTGACCCCGTGGGCGTTCGGTAAACACCAACTGCTGAAAGCGGGTGGCCTCAGTGTAGATAACCTTGTCTTTGTAGAGCAGATTATTGAAGTCCTGCTCCAGTGGCGGCCCTTTTACCGCGAGCAGCACCAGCGCAAAGGATGCCAGAATATGCCCGGCAAGCAGCCAGCCAAAACCGCTCAGGCGTGCGCGAAAACGGAAGATAAAGGCAAAGCCCGCCAACAGGTTAACGCTGGCTGTGAGCGCTGCGGCCAGCTGAATATCCATTGCCAGCATCAGCCCGACCCAGATGGCAGCGCCTACGCCTGCACCTATGTAGTCGGCGCCGTAAATGGTGCCGGCGTTATGTAATAGATGCTCATCTGACAGCGCCTGGCGCACCCGGGCAATCAGCGGAATTTCCATGCCAATCATCAGCCCCAGCAATGTGCCTACCATATAGGGCAGATACTGGGCCGCTTTTTGCAGCGCGCCCAACAGGCCGCCATTTGGCATCAGATCCGGCGGCAGGCCAAAGGTATCTGCGAGCAGTTGTGGCAGGGTTTGCGTGAGGCCAATGGCTGCGGCGCACAGCAGAACGCTGCCGGCGCCGAGCAGCGCTACTGCCAACTCCAGCAGGGCAAAGCCAATGAAAGGATTGCGAATGGCTCTGGCGGCAAAGGCACCCACACCCATGGCCACAATCATCAGACCAATCATGGTATAGATGGCCGCTTCCATGGCGCCGAGGATGCGCCCGGCATAGTGGCTCAGCAGATATTCGTAAATCAGGCCGCAGCCGGCGAGGGCGGCCATAATCCCCAGTAACAGGGCATCGTCAGCCCAGCCAAGGTGTCTGGCGGGCACCGGCATAACGTTAGCGCTGCTGGCTGCAGGCGCGTTTTGCATTTTATTCGTCACCTTATGCCATCAGGCCGGTAAGGATCAGCGCAATAGCAATGCTGATGGCCACTTCCACCGCGGCAAGACCCACGTTGTGCTGACGCTCTACTTCATCGGCGAGGTCAATACGTGCCAGTACCAACAGTTTTACCAACTTAAGCAGCAGGCTCAGAACCAGCAGCATCACCACTGAGAAACACAGCCAGCTAAGCAGGTTGACCACATAGGCCGTGGGCTCAAACATAATAAAGTGACTGGCGGCATTGAAGGTGAGCGCCATGGCCAGCATATGACCCGAATGACGGATAGCGAGCGCCGTATGACCTTTGGCCAGCGCCTCTTGCATGCAGGCTCCCTGATTACGGGTGCTATAGCGGTTTTCACGCATCCGCGTCAGCAGAACCAGCATCAGCTGAGACACCACAAAGGCTGTGGTAATGGCGATAAAGGTATTGATGGTCAGGTCGTCCACCCACAGCAGGCTGGCGCGGATGATGATGGCGGTAGCCACAGCGGCGGCGGCATCCACCAGTGCCACGGACACATTGCCTTTGAGAATATGAGCGTTCTTATCGATGTTGTTGAGGGCGATTTTGTCGTGCATCACCCGGCCAACTTTAATCAGCAGCATACCAAACAGGCCGTAGGTGCTCATGCCGATGGCTTCAGTTACATAGTTGGGGGCGGCGGCACCTGTGATGGCGCCGGTCAGCACGACTCCCAACGCCAGAACGGCACCGGCTGTGCTGATCCCAAAGGCAAAATTGTCCTTTTCGGCCAGCTCTTTGCTGCTGTTTACCTTGACGCTCCAGCCCTGCAGATAGCGCATTGCGGTAAGCAGCAGAACGGCGATGGCCAGATCGATGGCCAAAATGATCAGCAGTTCCTGTGTCAGGCCATAATCTTGTAACAGTGTCATCTTTTTATCCTTATTCTGTTATCACTTGCCGCGACGGGAGCTGCGGCTGGTACGGTTTCCTGAGTTTCGGAAACTGCTGTCCTTGGCGTAATTTGAACGAAACTTCTGCCGCTCGGTGCTGGCCTTGGTGGCCTGAGCTACACTGGGCGCCTGCTGGCTTTGGCGTGAGAGACCTGTGGCACCGTTGCGGGTCTTGGCGTAGGGGCTGTCGAAGCGTTTTCCCTGATTGTCAAAGCGCTTTTTGGTTTGGGTGAAAACCTGCTGCTGCTTGAGTACATCCCGAGGAGAGCTGTAACGATATCGGCCTACATCGTTGTAGTAACTGTAGTGACGACGGCTGGACCAGTTGTCGTAATACACCGGGCGGTGGAACAGATTGGAAAACATGGAGTACATGCCGTACCAGGCCCAGAATGAGGTGCCATTACTGCCGGTCTGCCACTCGCCGTAGGTAGGGTTACCAATCAGTTGGCTGCCGGGGCCGAAGTCGTCGCCATTACCGGTAAGCTCCGACTCACGGCTGACCGCATTCACCCGTGGCAGGCTGCCGCCGGACATGTCAGCAAGGGCGTTTAACGGGTCGGACAACATGTCGTTATAGAGCGCCGGATCCGCTGCCTGATAGAGATTTTCAAGCTCATCCAGCCGCATGGTTTCATCGACAAAGTTAGCGGGGTTTTGGGCCTCATCAAGCCGTCGCCGAAGACTCTCGAACAAGGGCCCCTTACCTGCATCCGAGGCCAGCGCTGTCACTATGGGAGCCAATGAGGGGTCTTTCTGATTGAGCTGCTCGGCATAGTGTCTGATAAGGGTTGCGTTCCGTACTTCGCCCTTATCCAGCATGGCGCCGAGGGCTGCCAAACGCCCTTTGTTCAGCTCTGTATACTTTTCAATTTGCCTTGCCTGTTCGGCCGCTCCATTATCGGAACAGCCGGCAAGAGTCAGCATCAGCAATACGGCGCCCAGAGGGAGCAGTATGCGGCTAAGCCATCCTGTCATTTTAACTCCGTTTATCCTGCCATTTATAACCGGGAACCTGACCAAATATCAGTGATATATTATCGCTCTAGGTCATCGCCGAAGGTTTATAGTAACCTTAACCGGTCACAGTCGTCCCGGGTCAATCCCGTCGCCGGCAATGCACTACCTATATCATTCTCGACATAATATGTCGATACTTAGGCGCCAGGGATTAGTATGTCGCAAACGCAGCAGCTGGAAATACCGCAGGATATTCTTGATAAGGGCACAAAATGGCTGGAGTCGCTGGTGAATCACTGGCCAGATGGTCTGGCTGCGCTGAATGATGAGCAAAGGACAGAACTATGCCAGTTGGCCGGGCTGAGTGACTTTATTGCCCGTGAGATGCTGCGCCATCCTGAACGCATTAATCTGCTGTTTGGTGGTTTACTCGATACCGTTGATCGTGCCAGTTTTGACAGGGAACTGCATGTTCAGCTGCAACATGCCGGCACAGAAGAAGAAGCCAAGGCGGTGCTGCGCCGTTACCGGAACTTTCAAATGGCACGTCTTGCCTGGCGTGATTTTACCGGCAGAGTTGCATTGAAAGAATCTTTGCTGGATATCTCTGCCCTGGCGGAGGCGCTAATCATAGCCGGCCGCGACTGGCTTTATCGTGATATGTGCCAAAGCCTGGGGACACCTTCTGATACTCAAGGCAAACCGCAGCCGTTGATGATCCTCGGCATGGGTAAGCTGGGTGGCCGTGAGCTGAATTTTTCCTCCGATATTGACCTGATTTTTACCTTTCCCGAACACGGCGAAACCCAGGGTGGCAGACGGGCACTGGATAATCAGCAATTTTTTATCCGCATGGGGCAAAGGCTGGTAAACCTGTTGGGGCAGGTCACAGTGGATGGTTTTGTATTCAGAGTCGATATGCGCCTGCGCCCATACGGCGACAGTGGCCCGCTGGTGGTCAGCTACAGCGCCCTTGAAGATTATTATCAGGAACAGGGCCGTGACTGGGAGCGTTATGCCATGGTCAAAGCCCGTGCGCTCGGCCCCTGGTGCGGCTACAGCGATGAGCTGCACAGTTTGCTGCGCCCCTTCGTTTATCGCCGCTATATTGACTTTTCTGCCATCGAATCCCTGAGACGGATGAAGCAGCAAATTGCCCAGGAAGTGCGACGTCGCCAGCTGACCGACAATATCAAGCTCGGGGCCGGTGGCATTCGCGAAGTGGAATTCGTGGTGCAAAGTTTCCAGCTTATCCGCGGTGGCCGCGAGCCAAGCCTGCGCACCCAAAGTCTGTTTGGCGCCATCGACACCCTCTACAGTCTGGGACAACTGGAATATCTGGCGGTGGATGAGCTGAAAAATGCCTATGTGCTGCTCAGACGGGTCGAAAACCTGCTGCAGGCCATCGATGATAAACAAACCCAGACTCTGCCGGACAATCGCCTCGATTGGCAACGGCTTTGCGCGCCATTGGGCATGGCTAATGAAATTGACCTTCGCACCCATATCGAAGCGGCGATGGGGAAAATTCACCGGCATTTCCGCGATACGGTTGGTGGTGAAGAAGCTGAAGAAAATCATGAGCATTGGACCTGGCAGTTCTGGAATGTGCAGGAAGAAGATCACGCCGAGGCGCTGCTGAAAGATCAGCAAATTGATGATGACGCATTCTGGCCGCTGCTGAAGGGTTGGCGCGAAACCATGGCACGGCGTCCCATTGGCCCCCGCGGCCGGGAAACCCTCGACCGGCTGATGCCCAAACTGCTTGGCGAGTTGGTGGCCATGCCCAAACCCTCGGCAGCCTTTGCGCCAGTGTTTAATGTGGTCGAACAGGTGCTGACCCGAACCACTTACCTTGAACTCCTGTGTGAAAACCCCGGCGCCCGTGCGCAGCTCGTCAGCCTTTGCTGCGCCAGCCCCTGGATTGCCGATCAGCTGGCCAGGTTCCCCATGCTGCTGGATGAGCTTATCGACCCGGCTGCACTGTACGACATTACCTCGCTGGATGATTACGGCAGTGAGTTGCGCCAGTACCTGCTCAGGGTGCCTGAAGAGGATATGGAGCAACAAATGGAGGCGCTGCGACAGTTCAAGCTGATCCAACAGCTTAAGATAGCCGCCGCTGATGTGACGGGGGTGTTGCCCATTATGCAGGTGAGTGATCACTTAACCTTCCTTGCCGAGGCGATTATAGAGCAGGTGGTGCATCAGGCCTGGAACCAGGTTGCCGCGCGTCACGGGGTGCCGGGTCACCTTGAACCCGGTGAGATGGGGTTTGCGGTGATAGCGTATGGCAAGCTCGGCGGCATTGAGTTGGGTTACGGCTCAGATTTGGATTTGGTATTTCTGCATAATCATCAGGGCAGTGGCGTTACCAATGGTGATCGCCAGATTGAGATTGGCCATTTTTACGTCAAGCTCGCCCAGCGCATTCTGCACCTCTTTTCTACCCGAACGACCTCAGGTGAGTTGTATGAAGTGGATATGCGCCTGCGGCCATCCGGTGCCTCGGGGCTCTTGGTCAGTGAGATTGAGCGCTTTGGTGAGTACCAGCGCGAAGAGGCCTGGACCTGGGAGCATCAGGCGCTGGTACGTTCGCGTTTTGTGTTTGGTGATAATCAACTGGCCGGGCAGTTCAGTCGTATCCGCGCCGAGGTTCTGGGTTTACGGCGTGATGCTGACAAGCTGAGACAGGACGTGCGGGAGATGCGCACCAAGATGCGTGAGCATCTGTTGAAGGTGACTGGGGACTTGTTTGACCTCAAACAAAGCCCCGGCGGCATCGCCGACATCGAATTTATCGCCCAGTATCTGGTTTTGAAAAACAGCTTCGAGCACGATGAGTTAAGCGTATGGTCTGATAATGTGCGGATCTTCCAGACGGCGGCCGAACTGGACATTCTGCCGTTGAATCTGGCCCAGCAGCTGATTGCGGCTTACTGCACCCTGAGGGATGAAAATCATAGATTGACGCTACAGCAGGAGGCCGGTCAATTGCCTTATATTGCAGTATCGGATCACAGTGAGCGGGTGCTGGTAATTTATCGGGACATTCTGGGTGACGGTCAGCCTGAACAGTTGGAGAGCGGCGAGTGAGCTGTGGATTGGGCGACGGCGAATATCTGATAGCAGCCTGTATCGATAAACGCCCGGCCTTTATGCATCTGGAACAGCTTCAGGGCTGGCAGAGTATGGTTGATGGCGAGATTGCGGCTATTGGCCATGCCTGTGGCAATGGCTGGCGAAAAGTCTTCAATGTATATGCCAAGCTGTTGTGGGCTCTGGCAAAAGAGCCGCTGATAGTTGAGGCGCTGCGTCCGGCGTTGGCACCTGTTGCTGTCTTTGAGCGGTGGCAGGATTATCGTGATGCCTGTTTATTGCAGGCTGGTTCTGCTACTGCGCTGATGTTTTCAGTACCACCCCCCAAAACTGCTGCCGCTGCGCCGCTGCATATCATCATGGGGAGGGGGTATGGTCAGGCGCTGGCACAACGCAATGACGCTGGTTTTATCCTCGAATGGCTCAATGAATCCTTTGCCATCGATAGGGAAAATCGGGTGATAGTCTGCCCTTATTTTGACTACCGTCAGCTCAGTGATGCCCGTATTGAAACCCTGGTTAGTGTAGTGCGGGGGCTGTATCAACCAAGGCTTGAACCTCTGTTATGATTCAGTCCTTTTTCCGGCGGTGTTTGACCTGCCGGATATGAGCGCTGCGGATCTGCATCCCACATAACCAATGCCGGATAAAGCTCAGTGAAAGCCCTAGGCCAAGTGCTGAGTGCAGTAAACTTGCCGCCAACTGGCTATTGCTGCTGCTCAGGTAATACAGTCCAATCCCGGTTAGCATCAACAGCAGCAGCGCCAGTGCCATAAAGCTACCGCTGAAATGGTTTTCTTTTCTGCGCCATCCTGCGCGAATGTGCACTTGCCACAGTGCACCCAGCAGTATCAGCAGTATTGATGCTGACAGGGCATGGGTGCTCACAATCCCCTGCCTGAGGCTGCCAGGCAAGCTGAAATCCAGCTCCCACTGCAGTTTAAATTCCATCACCCAGGGGTACATGGCAAGGCCTGACAGGCTGCAGGCAAACATGGCCGTAAGCAGTAAATAGAAAAAACTGTCCGGGTAACCATTCAGGCGTTTCATGGTGTGTGTCTCGCTATCAATTCGGTTGGCAATAGGCCGCCAAGGGCGCGGACAAGGCCGGGTTCGCCGAAGGCGGCAATCTTGGTGAGTGCGTCGGCACGCCAGGCAAAAGGGGCTATGACAGTGTGCAGCTGTGCTGTTGCTGATGGCTGGCTGTCGGTGATAACCAGCGCCGGAAAGGCGGATGTTGGCATAGCGCCATGGCGTGAACTTGCCAGTGCCTGATTGCAAAGCCAGAGGCTGTCTTCAAAGCCCTCATCGGAGCGCAGTTGCACCCGGGTGGCAATGTCGCCGAACGCCTTTAAATCGCCGCCTGCGTTGACAGAGCCAGATTTAATGCCATGGCGCTTGAGGCTGGCAACCGCCAAATCCACCCCGTAGCCCTTGGCAATGCCATCCAGAGTAAGCAGCACAGGGCGTTTAAGCCGGGCTTTATTAGGCTTAAGCTCAATGTCTTGCCAGTTGCCACGTGGCAAATAGGGGGCGTCTTGGTGCAGGGGCAGGGCACCAAGACTGACCAGCTCACCGCCGAGGGTGATATTAAAGCGATTGCCGCTTAACTTCCCAAGGCTTCTGGCCAGTTTGAGCACCCGCATGCTGTGACGACTGAGGCTGAGCCACTCGCCAGCGCTCCCATTCAGACGCGACAGTTCACTGTCAGGCCGGTGAAATGAAAGCTGCACATCAATTTGTTTTAAAACGGCAAAAGCCGCTTCAACGGCAGCATTGGGGTTGGCGTCTCCTGCGTCACTGATGCAAATTTCGCAGAAGGTGCCAAGCAGTGGCCGGGCGCGTCTGATGCTCACGGCTGTCAGGCAGGCTGGCTTAAAAACAGCTGATGGATCACCAGTAGCCGTTTTACCCCGTCAAGCAGGTTACGACAGCTCAGGGTGGCACCGCTGATGTTGGGTACGTCCTCTTCCAGCTTGAAGGGATCCTTCAGGGTCTTGCCTGTAAAGTTGGCTCGCCAATTGGCTTCGCGCACCTCGCCGCCATGGGTTTCACGGTAGCTCAATACTTCTATGCCAAGGACTTCGCCACTGGGGCTGATGGCGGTGGCATAGGTGATGTATTCGTGCTTGCCAATCACATCATCGACGATAAACCAGCCTTGTAGCTGGCCGTCCTTTTCCACCCTCCATATAGGTTGATGGTCTTGACGTTGACGGGTTCCAGCGAGCGACTTGATGGCACTGCGGGCATCGCTGTCAAACAGCGTTGGGCGTTCCACAAAGCTGCCGGCGGCAGGAAACAGCAGCTGCTGCGCCTGGGGAATACTCAGGTAATCTGCGGCCACAGCTGGCGCCGCCACAAAAGCCATAGGGATAAACCAGAGGCTGTTATTGAAAACAGAATTTGACATACAAGGCTCCGATAGGGGCATGGCGGCCATGCCCCGGTCAGCATCAGAAGTTATAGGCAACCTTAAAGCGCCATTCCTGCTCGGTTTTTTCTATCAGGTGCAGGCTGGTGTCCTGGCCATCAAACTGCTCGCCGCCTCCGGCCAGCTGTGGGAGCCATGTGAGGGTTGCCCACCAGTTGGCGCTGCCATAGTGGATAGACGGGCCGGCAAACCAGGACCAGCGCTCTTGTCCGACTTCGGTTTCAAACTCGGTTTCGTACAGCACTTCAGCGCTGACAAACCAGTTTGGTGCGAATCGGTAGCTCAGGCCTGTGCCAAATTTAAGTTCGATTTCCATTTCCGGATCGGTTGGCCAATCGAAGTCTTCAGGCAGATTGTCGATGGGGGCGCGATCGGCATAGGTGGCTTCTACGGCGAGGTTGCCAAGCCATACCAGCTCGCCTTCCAGCAGATACTTCTGGGTTTGCAGGCCAAGCTCCAGCGACAGTGTGTCCTTGTCGTAGCCTGAGTGTTTGTCAATCCAGTCGTAATCCAGCGACAGGCTGGCCTGCAGGCCCAGCGTCTCCATGGCGGGGCTCAGGAACATGTAAGCCATTCCGACCTCCACACCGGAGGCTTTAAAGCCGATGTCTTTGGCGCCGGGCAGATAGCCATCAATTGACAGACCATCGGTATCGAGCGACATAAATTTGGCTGATACCGACGATGAAAACTTGCTGGAAACCCCGTATTCGTATTCAGTTTCGAAGTCGATGCCCTGATACGAACCCAGGCTCTTGCCATCACGAACCGTGATTTTTTGATACAGCTCGGAAGCCCCTTTTGGCAGGGCTTCGGCGCCCTTGATATAACCAAACAGATCTTCACCGGCAACGCTTTGCTGGCTGACAGCTGCAGTCAGCAGGGCAAGGGTGCACAGCTGAAATTTTGTTGCTTTCATGTTCATTCCCATCTTGATGTTATGTCCAAACTGCTGCGCATTTTAGATAATAAAGATGCAAATGAAAATGGTTTGTATTAATGTTTTGAGTGGTTATTTTCTTATGCTATTGATATTGAAACGATAAATAACTTTAAGTTTATTTTAAGTTTGCTGTTGGGAGACGGCCTGGCTAAGTATTTCCCTTAACCAGCGGTGGGCTGGCTGATTATCGACCCGTCGTGGCCAAACCATGTAAACCGGAATGGGGCGGCTCTTGAATGGGAAGGGCAGCACCTGTAATTGCAGTAAAGGTGCGTAGGCGTGGGCCAGTCTGGAGGGGGCGATACCAATGGCTTCACTGCGGGCGACGCTTGCCATCATGCTGATTTCACTGCTGTTCTCGCTATAGATACGCCGTTCTGGCAAAGGCTCTTCGCAGAAGATTTCCCCCAGACTCAGGCCGTGGCGACTCAGATTGAGCACACAGTGACGCTCGGCGGCAAACTGCTCGGCTGACAGGTCGCCTCGGATCCGCGGGTGATTGCCCGCAGCCACGCAGACAAACTCTTCTTCAATAAGCAGTTGGTTTTTGGTGCTGTTGCCTGAGGGGGGAAGTATGTCAATCACCATGTCGGCGCTGCCACTGTAAAGCGCCTGATAAACGCCTTCGGGATCGGCGGTCATATCTTTAAATACAATGCCAAGTTTGAGCCCACGAAGCAGAGGTTCAAGCAGCGGTTGCAATGTGTGGGTTGCTGCTTCGTAGGTATATACAGTGAATTGGCGGGTACTGGTGGCCGGGTTGAAAGCTTTGAAGGCATCCAGGGTGGCGGCAATGTCTTCCATGGCGATAGATAAGCCCTGATACAGCTGATGGCCTGCGGCGGTGGGGGTAATGCCGCGCCCGGCACGAACAAAAAGCTCTTCGCCTATCTGGGTTTTGAGTCTGGCAATGGCGTTGCTGACCGACGATTGGGTTAACCCCAGAATATCGGCTGCGCGGGTAAAAGAGCTGTGCTGATAAACACACAAAAACACCCGCAACAGGTTGAGATCCAGCTTGCCGTAGTCGCCCATGTAACCCTGTATTTGTTTCAGGTAAAACAATAAGGTACCTCCTATCACTGCATAAAAAAAGAGGCAGCGCCTGCTGCCTCAGAAAGGGAGTGGGTTAGTGCTGATGCCTGCGCCCCCAGTGATTGTCGCTGTGAGCCGGGCTGGCCTGATAGTAGATGCTGCGATTGGCTTCGGCGGCGGCTTCGTTTGGCAGCGGCACAATCTCAAATCGTGGGTCGAAATCCACCATCAGGCTTTTCAGGGTGGCCAGCACCTGGGTATCGCCCGCTGATTTGGCCTTGCCGCTTTCAAACAGCTGCTTGAGGCTGACCTGGCCCAGATTCATGGCGATGGCATCACGATTGTTGAGGGTCAGTGTAAGGTCGGCCCCGGCTTTGGGCTGGTCGACCTTGATGTTATTCAGGTTGCCGTTGGCCAGCTCTACGTAATAGGTTTCGCCAATGTCCGGCAGTACCAGATTCATGCCAAAACTGTGATGCTGCGCCTTAAGCGAGTCTATCCGGGTGGCCATGTAATCGAGCAGGCTGCCAATCGGCAGGTTAGCGATTACGTCGGCTGAGGCCGATTTTAACTCGCCGTCCTGAATGCCTACTCTGAGCTCCTGAGCGCCGGACAGGTACACATTTCGCCAGCCAGCGCCTTCGGATTGATAGCCAAGTTGCTCGTAAGTGTCGGCCAGCAGGTTACGGGCCTCGAGATTTTCGGGCTCGGCAATCACTACCTTATTCAGGGCTGTGGCGACAAAGTTGTATTCACCCTGGCGGTAATCCTTTTTGGCTTTTTTCAGCACCGACTTGGCACCGCCCATATACTCCACAAATTTAGTCGCTTCTGCCTTGGTGGGCAGGGGGTTGAGGTTCGCCGGGTTCATATCGAAATAACCAAGGTACATGTTGTATACGGCGCGGGCATTGTGGCTGTAAGTGCCATGGTAGCCATTGGTATGCCAGGCTTTCTGAATGCTATCAGGCAGCACTTTTTCGATTTCCCAGCCGATGTCCTGCATCACCACGCCGGAGTTGGCCAGCCGCAGAGACTGATTGTGCACAAAGCCGTAGTTGTCCCGTTGCAGTTTCATATAGGCCTGAATATTGGCTTTGTCCCATACCGGGGCGCTGTGGGCAGCGAACAGAAACTCGGCCTTATCGCCCCATGTTTCAAGCATCTGATTGATGGTTTTTGACCACTTTAGAGCATCGCGTACCTTGGCACCTCGCAGTGTGTAGACGTTGTGCATACCGTGATACATCACCTCGGCGCCCCAAATGGCTTGCATCGACGGAATATAGGCGACCGCCTCTGACGGCGCTTCGGTACCCGAGGCGTCCATAAAGATGATGTCGAGGCCGTCGATGTTTATCTTCTCGAACTTCTGGCCCTGCGCGTTGGTTTCAAAGTGAGGCACTATGTAAGTGATTTCGCCTTTGGCGATACCGTTGGAAAGCGCTGCATCCACAATGCCGGTGTCGTTGTATGACAAAGTGGCACCGTACTGATACGAGGTTCTTCGCGCCATGGCATTACCCGCCAGCACATTCTCATCCACCATTTCGGAAGTGATGTTGTGGGAGCCGTAAATTTTCACCTGTGGGAAGCGCTCGGCTACAGCCCGTGAACCGCCGAAGTGGTCGGCGTGGGAGTGGGAGTACACCATGGCGACTACCGGCTTATCGCCGCCGGGCAGATGTTTGAGCGCAAAGTCGAGGGTTGCTTTGGCGGATTCATAGGTAGTGAGTGGGTCGAACACAATCCAGCCATTGTCGGTGCGGACAAAGCTCATATTGGCGAGGTCGGTGCCACGCACCTGATAAATGCCGTCTCTGACTTCATACAGGCCATAGGCTTCATTATTGAGCTGGGCCTGGCGATAGAGAGATGGGTTTACGGTCTCCGGTGTTTTGTCACCGATGAACTCGAACTTATCTGCCAGTTGCGCGGCACTGGCATCATCCAGTGTGGCAATCAGCTTGGCACGGGTGTTGTTGAACGCGGCCTGGTCAGCAAAGTTCAGGCTGGCTTCAACAGCGGCGTTGTGGGCCTTGGTGGCCTCGGTTGCCGGTTTGCCCTGGTAACTGAAGCTGGTGGTCAGGGCATGCTCATCCTGACCCGCGCCATGGGCAGTACCTGCCGATGCGACAGGCGTTGATAAGATTGCAATGACAGCCACAGAGACAACGGAAAGTTTTAGCATCTTGGTGCTCCTTGATGAATAGGCATTTTGCCGATAGCACCGAGTTTAAAAAGACAATGTATTTCAATAAATGCATGTAAGTGTGGTTTTGATATTTATGTTGTGAATGTATGGTGGGGGATTAAAGCAGCCTGATATAGGTGCCTCTGAACGGTGCCTCAGGCGTAACAGCTAAGCTTTTAACACGCGCCATAGGCAACAAAACGTCAGCCAGGAAAACAAAAACGCCGACCCTAAGGTCGACGTAAATGGAAGTGATTCAATTAAGTTTGTCAGAGGCTTTGTTTGCTGTGGTCGACGGTTTTGCGATCGTATAGCTCAAACGGAAACAGATTGCGGATCCGCTGGGCAACGCCGTCGGCCACGTTGGCTGAAATATGCAGTCGTACATTGCCGGCGCGCTCGGCCCGGATAGTGCCGGTGAGCTTTTCAGCCTTTGCCAGCTGACGGCATTCCCGCTCGAACTTCTCCGGGATCTTGCCCTTGTGACTGGTCATACGGCCTTCTTTGAAATGGATCTCAAACAGCGTAAGGCCTTTTTTATTGCTGAATATCAGTCGGTAGAGAATATAAATACCAATGGCAATAAACAAAATTTTCAGTAAGTTAGCTGTCATATTGTCTTCCGTTGTTACTTTTTTCTTAAGATACCCCTTAAGTTTTTATCTGAAAAGTGGTTCCTGTCTCATTTATGACACTTGTGGAGCGTGAATTCGCATACTAAAGTCGTGCTATATGATAATGGATTTTGCCTCCCCCCAGAGTTAAGGATGACGATATGCCTCTTACCAATGCGGCAAGCTGGTCACAAATGTGTGACGCACAAGCCAAAATGATTGAAAACATGACTCGTTTTTTCCCTGAACGCCAAGACGAATTGACTAAGCTCAGTCGTGACTGGCGGATGATTCAGCTGCAGTTGGAGCGGGGCAATGTGCCGAGAATCAATGCTGATAAATAGCATGGCATAGTAAAAAAACCGCCCCTGAGGGCGGTTTTTTATTGGTGGGAAGGGAGAAAGACCGTCGCTTAGAAAGCGTAGCTGACACTGGCCAGTACAGTTCCTTCGCTGTTGAACAGGTCGTCTTTGATGGTTGCGTAGCTGGGGATGTTGGTATCCAACCAGGCCAGCGACAGACCGAATCCGGCGACTTCAGTGGATACGCCGATGGAGTAGTCGATAAATCTGTCACCAAAGCCAAATTCTTCATCTTCTACGGCGTCACCGAAGTTGTTACCTACGTGGAGATCCAGGCTCCAGTTTTCGGCAAACTCCCAGCTGTAATTCATCTCAAGGTATTGATAATCATAGTCTGAGCCGCTGTAGTCATTGGTATACCAGTAGGCGATACGTAAACCGCTGAAGTCGGCACCAATACTGGCTTCGTAGTAGTCATAATCACTGGTTTCGCCGAAATAATTGTAGCGATACAGGGTGACGTCAAAAGATAAATCATCATTTACTTCATGGTAATAGCCGGCGTATACGTCGAGTTCGATATTGGTACCGTCCTCTTCACCGAAATCCACGTTACTGGCCCAGGCACCTACGAAGAAGCCTGAATCAGTTGAGTAATCGATTCCCCCAGATACCTGCAAACTGCTGTCAGTTTGGGAGATACCGCGGAAGCGATAGTCATTGGCAACGCCAACTTCACCGGTCAGTTCGCCGGCGTTGGCCAGGGGTGACAGCAGCGCACCTGTCAGAAGGATCCCGGTCAGCTGTGCAAGCTTGTTTTTATTGAAATATTTATCCACGCTTGATTCTCCATTTTACTTTTGTTGACAGGGACGACGCCGAAGCATCCGTCCTCATTGGTTGCCAAACATCAGCACTGGGCTGTGACCTCATGGCGGGTTTTACAAATCAGTTTTGCTCAAATATCACATAGACTTTTTTGCAATGTTCAACCACTTCCCATGTGCCTTGAAAACCGGCGGGGATTACGAATTTGTCTCCAGCTTCCACTGTCAGACTGTTGCCGTCTGCGTCGCGGATGATGCTGCACCCTTCGAGGATGTCACAATATTCGTGTTCAGTATAGTTGACATTCCATTTGCCGCCAGCACTTTGCCATATCCCGACGTGAAACTGGCCGCAGCCACTGGAATAATGGTTGGTAAGTGCTTGTTCAGGATTGCCCTCTATTCGCTTTTCATCGGCGAGAAAGTAGCGCTCCGTTTCAGTTTTTGCATTGGCAAAGTGTTGAATATCTTTGACCGTGATAGTCATCCATAGCTCCAAAAGGGGCGCAAAGGCGCCCCAACGGTTTTACTTCATGGTTGGCATGACAAACTCTGCAGCCAGTTGCTTGCCCTGTGGCCAGCGAGCCGTGATGGCTTTGCGCTTGGTGTAGAAACGTACGCCGTCAGGGCCGTGCATATGTAGTGGGCCAAACAGAGAGCGCTTCCAGCCGCCAAAGCTGTGGAAAGCCATCGGCACAGGAATTGGCACGTTTACACCCACCATGCCCACCTGCACGTGATGGCAGAAGTGGCGTGCCGCTTCACCGCTTTGGGTAAAGATGGCAGTGCCGTTACCAAACTCATGCTCGTTTACCAACTGCAGGGCGCTGGCGTAGTCAGGGACGCGTACGATACAGAGCACTGGGCCGAAGATTTCCTCTTTGTAGATAGTCATCTCGGGCGTAACCTCATCGAACAGGCAGGCGCCGAGGAAGTAGCCATTGGCCTTGTCTTCCATTGACAGCGTGCGGCCATCAACCAGTAGCTTGGCGCCTTCACGTACGCCGGCCTCCACATAGCCGGAAACCTTGTCCAGATGCTGAGCCGAAATCAGCGGGCCCATTTCCATCTCGGGAGTCAGACCGTTGCCCACCTTGAGGGCGGCAATTTTGGGCAGCAGTTTTTCAACCAGGGCATCACCCGCATCACCTACAGCAAGCACTACGGAAATGGCCATACAGCGCTCACCTGCCGAGCCGTAAGCTGCACCCATCAGGGCGTTCACAGCCTGATCCAGATCTGCATCCGGCATCACCAGCATATGGTTCTTGGCACCGCCGAGGGCCTGTACCCGCTTGCCATGAGCCGAGGCTGTGGCATAGATGTATTCGGCAATCGGAGTTGAACCCACGAAACTTACTGCCTGTACGTCTTTATGAGTCAACAAGGTATCTACGGCTTCTTTATCACCGTTGACTACGTTGAATACACCATCGGGCAGACCGGCTTCTTTCAATAGCTCGGCAATACGCATCACTGAGCTTGGGTCTTTTTCAGAAGGCTTCATGATGAAAGTGTTGCCGCAGGCGATGGCGATGGGGAACATCCACATGGGTACCATCACCGGGAAGTTGAATGGCGCGATACCTGCCACTACCCCCAGCGCCTGGTTGACGGCCCAGGCATCAACACCTGTGCCTACCTGAGCTGTGTGTTCACCCTTGAGCAGATGCGGAATACCGCAGGCAAATTCCACTACTTCGAGACCACGGATAAGCTCGCCCTTGGCATCGTCCAGCACCTTGCCGTGCTCGCGGGTAATAAGCTCAGCCAGCTCGTCCATATTGGCTTCGACCAGCGCCTTAAACTTAAACAGAAT
>NZ_JBFKLW010000021.1:0-59266 GCF_041630135.1 Shewanella sp. | reverse complement strand
TTTATGTTGGATTCTTCAAAAGTTCAGTACCCACCTCTTACGCTAATCCAGACTTGGGTATGGATGATGATGGAATCAGGCAATCCCGAGTTACAGGAAAAAGGCAGACGCAATCTGATCAATTCCTTCGGAAGTTTGGCTAACGCCAACGAATACTTGGTAAAAAATCTTAATCCACAGAAGTAAATCTTCCGTCGTTGATAAATTTGATAAAAAAGGCGCCTTGGGCGCCTTTTTCCTCGATTAGCGGTTTCTGCGTTCAAGCACCGATTGATTAAGTATTTCCAACAGTTTTGCGCTGTCATCCCAGCCAAGGCAGGCATCAGTGACACTCTTGCCGTATTCCAATGGAATGCCGGGCTGATGCTCCTGACGTCCTTCCTTAAGATGACTCTCAACCATCACACCAAAAATACCCTGATTTCCGCCTGCTAGTTGGTTAGCCACATCTTCTGCGACCAACAGTTGCCGCGAAAACTGCTTGGAACTGTTGGCGTGGCTGAAATCAATCATCACATTGTCGGGCAAACCGGCCTCAACCAGCTCGGCCTGAATTTGCGCCACATGCCCGGCACTGTAATTTGGCTCGCGGCCACCGCGCAGGATGATATGACAATCGGGATTGCCCTTGGTCGATACAATGGCGGAATGACCAAACTTGGTCACGGACAGAAAATGGTGCGGGGCTGCTGCAGCGCCAATGGCATCGATGGCAATCTTGATGGTGCCATCGGTTCCGTTTTTAAAACCAACCGGGCACGATAGCCCCGACGCCAGCTCGCGATGCACCTGAGATTCAGTAGTTCGCGCGCCAATGGCACCCCAGCACATAAGATCGGCCACATACTGAGGCGTAATCATATCCAGAAACTCACCGGCTGTCGGCATTCCCATATCGTTCAAATCCAGCAGCAGCTTACGGGCGGTGCGCAGGCCATCATTGAGTTTAAAGCTGTTATCCATGTAGGGGTCGTTAATCAGCCCCTTCCAGCCCACCGTGGTGCGTGGCTTTTCAAAATACACCCGCATCACCACCTCAAGCTGGCCGGCGTATTGCTCTCTGAGCGCCAACAGCCGCTGACCATATTCCAGCGCAGCAACCGGATCGTGAATGGAACAAGGACCAATAACCACCAACAGGCGATCGTCTTTTTTTTGCAGCAGGCGATGAATATTGCTCCGGGCATTAAAAACTGTAGCAGATGCGTTCTCTGATGCAGGAAATCGCTCGAGGATAGCGATGGGAGGCAGCAATTCTTTTACTTCATTAATGCGAACGTCATCATTTTGGTAATACATAGGCTTTATCAGCTCCGGAGTAAGTTAAATCGAAAATCTCTCTATCTGTTATGACTCAGCCAATTTAGCCATTAATGCCGCCCTACGCAATCAAGATATGATTTATTTAAAAAATCTTTTTCAAGATGCTGAAATTAATGAGTATTAAATAAATGTTTTAATAATTTATCACTTACCCAACACCGATGTTAACGCAATCACATATTGTGCAAAAGCCGGCATTTACAATGTATCAGCAACAGGATTTCACTGAACAGGTACCATCTGAATAGAGCAACCGACCACTACCCAAACTGCGCTGGCACAAAAAGCTGCCTAAGCAAATCGGCAAACGAGCCCCATGATTGCCCAGAGCCTGCGTTAAGCGAATAGCACCAAGGCAATGGTGGCTGCTGATGACCAATTGCTCATAGAAATTCTTCAAAACAGGCGCCAAAGGCTAAGTCCTACTCATGGCCTGGCAACAAGCTTGCCGCAAACCGCTGACTGAAAGCGATTACAGGACACCACCCTGTATAAAGTTAAATCAAGATAGGCGAACAGTTTTAAACAGCAACCTTGAAATCGCCTGAGGCGCTGCGCCGAAACTTACGACTAACCTATCAACTCAAGCTGCAGCTTTATGATTGCCGTAGTTGGACTTCGAACAGAACTTGGCTACTTCAACCCTGGCAGATACTCAGACATTAGAGTATTTACCTAAAACCCGCGTCTTGAGCAAACACCCAAATATGAACAGGCGTACCATTTAAAGTACTTGCGCCAATGAAAATGTTAACGGTAGGTTAACGATGGCAGGTCAGACGTCCTACCTGTTCAACAAGACCATACAACATACAAAAAGAAACTAAAGAGATCAGACAAATGAAGACAGCCAAAACGCTTATGCTTCTGGGTCTGTTTGCCGTCAGCCCCCTGAGTCAGGCCGCGTCAGGAATAGCTTTTATTCATGGCACGGGTCATCAAACCGATGCGCTTAACGACTACTGGACCTCAGAGTTTGTGAACTCTGTACGTCAGGGTCTGCCAAACAGCGCCAACTACACAGTTATTAACTGCGACTTCGACCAATACATGTGGGATGAAGCCGCCGCAGGTTGCCTGGCAACCCAGCTCGGCAGCTTTATCGACAGTAAAAACATCACAGATCTGGTACTGCTGACCCATTCCAATGGTGGCAATGTGGTGCGCTGGGTGTTGTCAAACCCCACTTGGGATGCCCGCTATCCCAAGGTGATTAAAGCCACCTCCAGGGTAATTGCACTGGCGCCTTCCAGTGCAGGGACACCGCTGGCCGATGCTGTTACCGAAGGCAATATCTTCGAAACCACCCTCGGCTGGATTTTGGGTTACGGCAGCAATGCGGTAAAGCAGCAGCAAGTGAGCTGGATGGCTTATTACAATGCCAACTGGCTCAATGGCACCGCTGGTCGCCCAAGCCTTGGCAAACCATTTGAGGCCGTGGTGGGCTCCGATGTGGACTCAGCCTTCTGGGACAGCGACAGCTACTGCGGTGGCTATCAGTATCAGGTCGCACTGGAAACCACCCAGAACTGGCTCGATGACTGCTCTGATGGCTTCCTTGAGTGCAGCTCACAAAGTGCCGCCGGCAGCGTCTGGTTCAAAGACAAGCAAAAAACCTGGGGCTCTGAGCCTTTGAGTCATCAACAAAGCCGCCGCGCCTGCTTTGGCCTGGACGTATTTATCCGCAACCGCATCTAGGAGACAGCCCATGAATAAGCATAATAAGCTGGCCGCTGCGGTACTGATGGCGCTGCTGCTTGGCGCCTGCCAAAACGACGACGCCAGCGTGGCCGAGACTTTCAGTATACAAACCACATCCCTGAGCGCCCCTATCTCATCGGACTTTGCCCCCATGCAAGTGCAGGCGCCAACATCTGCCGGTATCAACACCAGTCGCGATGCCATCGGCTTTGTTGCACCACTTTCGGGCGAATACCAAAGCAAGCTGCCGCAAACCAGCCAAAGTCTTGCCAGCAATGAGTACTGGTTCAGTGTCAGCGGCGAAGAGCTAAATCGGGGCGTTAACCTGAATGTCACCCAGGGCGGCGCGGTGATCCGCATTGCGCCCCGCGCCGACATGAGTTCAGGCGCCCTGTATCATGCCAACCCGATCAGCCCGGAACAGCTGGAGCTACAGGCTCCCAAAGGTGCCAAGGTGCCCAATCTGGTGCGTTCAATGGCCAGCAGCGAGGCGCTGGCCACCGCCGGCATGACAGATAACTCCAGCGCGCTCTTGTTGTCGGCCGCAGCACCTGCCGGCAACTACAGATTAAGCACCCGCCAGCCGCTGGATAGCCGCGCCCGTTATCTGGTCAACGTTAAAGAGAAAGGCAGCCCCTACAACCTGACCCTCTCAAGCCCCATGCTGGTCAGCACCAACAGTGGCAGCGTTGAACTGGCACTGGGGCTGGATGGTATGAGTGGCAATATCAACACCAACGTCCGCCTCAAACAGGGCGACACTGAACTGCAACTTGCACAGGAGCAACAAGGTGACAAACTGATGCTGCGTCTGCCAGATAATCTCAGCGCCGATGCGCCCATGGGCCTCAGTGAACTGGTGATTGATGTTACAGCCAGTGATGGCGATCGCACTGTGCGACGCACCATCAAGAGCGCCTTTAAGCTGTACGCACCCAGTGCGCGCATCAGCCCCGAGGTGGAAACCCAGTGGCATGATGGCATACCGGTGGGCCTGAATCTGAGCCTCGAGCTGGCAGATGCGGGACGTTTTGCCGCCTCAGCGGTACTGACCGGCACCGACGCCAATGGCAACGAAGTGGCGATTCTGCGCACGGAAGCCGCCGCCTGGCTCGAGGGCAATGGCAGCCTGACCTTGCCGCTGAGCAAGGAAATAATTGCCACATCAGGCGTTAGCGCTCCTTTCCATGTACGGGAGCTGGAACTGAAAGATCAGGGCCAGATGGCAAGATTGTCGTTCCAGGACAGAGCTCTGAGCCTGTAAACTGCTTGGATTTATCCAATATAAAAGGGCGCCAACCGGCGCCCTTTTCACTTTCGTCTTACATCAATTTTTCAATGACTCGCCATGGCATTAAGCTTGGCCTGATAACGGAGCTTGTTGTCATTGTCACGACTGAGCGCCATGGCTTTTTCCATGCTCTGTTTGGCTTTCAGAGTATTGCCTGAGGCCCAATAAGCCTGGGAGAGACCAAAGTAAAACTCATGACGATAATCGGCCTTCTCCAGGGCGCGCAAATACCAGCTGACCGCCAGCTGATATTCATGTTCTGACAATGCTTGCTCGGCCATATCGTAGTAGTAGTAAGGATTGCGAATACGCGCCAGCTCCAACACCTTATGTATCTTGGCCCATTCATCCAGCCTGTCCTGAGATGACAAAATCAACGCCAGATTATACAGGGTAGTCATATTCTCCGGCTCAATCTTCAGCGCCTCACGGTAGACGGTCTCCGCCAAATCCTCCCGTTGGTGGTAACGATATAAAATCGCCAGTGTATTCAGTGCCGGGACAAACACTGTGCTGTGTTCAAGAGACAAACGAATCAACCCATAAGCTCTGTTGTGATCACCATTCACCAATGCTTCTGCCGCAAGATTGTTATAAAACATCGCCAGCAGCATCCGCCTGTCGATACGAACTTTGTCATATCCACGCAGTGCTCTCTCCGGTAAAAAATCGATTAAAATCGGGCCGTCAAGGTGGAAAACATTAACCTTTTCAGGCGGCAACAATCTTAAATTCACATGGCCATTTATGAGATAGAAATCCCCCTGCCGGTCCCAGGTGGGTTGCACCAAAACATCCTGAAAATCAATCGACACGCCCAATGCATCGGCCATCGCTGCGGCAAGCACTACCAGCGACATACAGTTTCCAGCCCTGTCGTAAAAGGTGTCGGCTGCGATTCGGGTTACATTGTCCTGATACCGAAAGCCGCCTTCGCTGGCTCGCAGATACTGAGCAAGCCATGCATGAGCCAACTCATTATTGCCGGGAGCCATTTTATGTCTTTCAAACTCTCGCCTTAAAGATTGCGCCACGCCCGGAGGTAATTCAAAAACCTGTTGTGGAGTCGGCAACCCTGACACCGGTTCAAAGACACCATCATTAAGCAGATTATTGGCGCGAGCATTTGGTGGCGGTGTTTCGGTGTTGCTGCAGGCGACCATCAAAGGCAGTAACAGACAAAGCAAAATTCTGGCAGACATAACGCCCCCAATAGTAACTTCCCTTAATCTGAGATTACGCCAAAAAACGCTCACTGACTCAGCCAATACGTAACAAAAGATTAACTTTGCGGCTGAACGGGTTTACCAGGTTTCTGATTGATGTCCGGACGCTCTGGATTGGGAACTGAGATATACAGCTCCTTGTCACGCCATTGATAAGGACGGTAAAACAACCCATCGCAGTGAAAATGCCGATAAGGTGTTGGCCGCAGGATACAACCGATGGGTAAGCGCTCCAGTATTTTCAGTTGCTGCTCGGCGCGAAGCGCCTCCTGCCACTCGTGCTGGCGAGCCAACTCATTCCGCACCGCAAAGGCATCAAAGGGCTCATCGCTGCTGCGAACCACTACCTGCCCCGCCAAAGCGGGTATGGCCAAACTCAGGATAAAGCCTGCTGCCATCATCATTTTAGGCCACTGCATAGGGACTCCTGTTTGTGTGATTGCCACCAGTATCCCGCCGCCATGTATCAGCGGCAAGACCTATTCCAGGCCATAAACCAAAACAGCAGGCCATTTGCATGGCCTGCTGCTATTACTGTGACTTTTGTCGTTTAGCCTGCGGTTTTCACGGTCACAAACTCGGGGTAGGCATCGATACCGCAGTCGGACGCATCCATACCATTGTACTCTTCTTCTTCACTGACGCGGATCCCCATGGTCTTTTTGAGCATCAGCCACACCACAAAGGAAGCGCCGAATACCCAGGCGAAGATAGAGACAATACCAAACAACTGCCCTGCAAGAGTGGCATCGGCGTTTGACAGTGGCACCAGCAGCAAACCGAAGATACCGGCCACGCCGTGCACCGAAATCGCGCCTACCGGATCATCGATGCGCACACGGTCGAAGGCCACTATGGAAAACACCACCAGACCACCGGCCACCAGACCAATCGCAGCCGCCAACCCCAGTGAAGGTGACAACGGATCGGCAGTTATGGCCACCAGCCCGGCCAGAGCGCCGTTTAAAATCATGGTCAAATCGGCCTTTCCCCAAATCATTTTGCACACTACCAGCGCCGAAATGGCACCGAATGCAGCCGCTGAGTTGGTGTTCACGAAAATCTTGCCTACCGAGGTAGCGTTAGCCGCATCAGATACCATCAGCTGCGAACCGCCATTAAAGCCAAACCAGCCCATCCACAGAATAAACATCCCCAGGGTGGCCATTGGCAGGTTAGAGCCAGGGATAGGGTTTACCTGGCCTTTGGGGCCATATTTGCCTTTGCGGGCACCCAGCAGCATCACCCCAGACAGCGCTGCCGCCGCACCAGCCATATGCACGATGCCGCTGCCGGCAAAATCCACAAAACCTGCGGCGCTGACAAAGCCGCCACCCCAGGTCCAGAAGCCTTCCACCGGGTAGATAACTGCGGTCATGACTACTGAGAATGCCAGAAAAGCCCACAGTTTCATGCGCTCAGCCACTGCGCCGGAGACGATGGACATCGAGGTGGCCACAAACACCACCTGGAAGAAGAAGTCAGACTCCAGCGAGTGGTCGGCATCTGCCGCCTGACTGCCAATCAGGGCACCAAAGCTTGGCAACCAGCCGCCTTCCGGGTTGTCCACGTACATGATGTTGTAGCCAACAACCAGGTAGGTGATACAGGCAATGGAATACAGACACACGTTCTTGGTGAGGATTTCAGTGGTGTTTTTGGAACGTACCAGCCCTGCTTCCAACATGGCAAAACCCGCGGCCATCCACATGACCAGCGCGCCGGATATCAAAAAGTAAAAGGTATCCAGTGCAAATCTCAGTTCGGCCACTGTCAGGCCCAGTTTGCTCAACTCTTCCATTTCCAATCCCCCTTACAGTGCTTCGTCGTCGGTTTCGCCGGTACGGATACGCACCGCCTGCTCGAGATCGATAACAAAAATCTTGCCGTCGCCAATCTTGCCGGTATGCGCCGCATTCACTATCGCTTCCACGAGCAGATCTACGTTCTCTGCCTTGGTGGCAATATCCAGTTTGATCTTGGGCAGAAAATCCACCTGATATTCCGCGCCCCGATACAACTCGGTATGCCCCTTTTGGCGGCCAAATCCCTTGACCTCAGTTACCGTCATTCCCTCTATTCCCATGCCCGCAATGGCTTCACGCACATCGTCGAGTTTGAAAGGTTTGATGATTGCACTCACCAGTTTCATCCCGGCCTCCAGTTATCGTTGTCAGTCTGTTCTGGCTTAGGAATTACAAGCATCAGGCCAAGATTTCATCTTGCTGTTTTTATTGAAAATACCTTTCACAAACCCTAATGTTGGCGCATAAAAACGCACAAATAAAGTGCAGCTATGCAACCCATGCACCAAGCTGGTGCATATGACTTATGGCGTATTGGCATCACACACAAAAAGGAGTTAACTGGATTAAAAAAGGAGATACCCCATGCTGACCCCAAACGAAACGGCCCTGGTTGTGGTAGATGTTCAGGGAAAACTCGCCCGCCTGATGCAAGGCTCTGAAGCGCTGCATCAACAACTGATCACCCTGATCAGCGGCGCGCGTATTTTCGATATACCAATCCTGTGGCTGGAACAACTCCCCGAAAAACTCGGTCACACTTCAGAAGAACTGCAACTGGTGCTCGAAGGCCTAAGCCCCATCGCCAAGGAACATTTCAGCGCCTGGCCCTGCGATGGCTTTCGCGAAGCACTGCAGGCCAGCGGCCGTAAGCAGGTACTGCTGTGCGGCATCGAAACCCATATCTGCGTGTATCAGACCTGTCGCGACCTGTTGGACAATGGTTTTGGCGTGCATCTGGTGGCCGATGCCATGGGCTCTCGTACTATTGAAAACAAAACGATGGGACTGGAGATGATGCGCGAAGCTGGCGCCCGTCTGACCAACGTGGAATCACTGCTGTTTGAATTGCAACACCATGCTGTGGGCGACAGCTTTAAGGCACTGCTGAAGCTCATCAAATAATGGGCTCCACGCCGCAGACCCGTAAGGCAGTACACATAAAGAAAAGCCCCCGCAATGCGGGGGCTTTGTGTTTGCAGGCTTGGGGTTTGCTGCTTACTTATAGGTCGCTTCGCGACCCTTGGCTTCTTCTTCCCACTTGGGCAACAGTTCTTTCTTGAACTTGTCTTTTTCAGCTCTCAGCTTGTCCATATCCATACCCAGGGCAGCCTGAGCTTTGGCCTTGGTAGAGATATCAGGCAGTGCGATAGGTTGTTTCACACCCTTGGTAGCCAGCAGCTGAGCCAGCAGTACGCGGGCATTGGCAGCCTTGTCTACCGCGGTACCCAGAACACGCAGGGCTTCAGCAGGGGCGTGAGCAGACACACCGTGAGAAGCAATCGCGTAATCCCAACGCCACTGAGCGTGACGGATATTGGTCAGGATTGGCTTCATCTCTGCTTCTGTCGCACCAGCTTCCCAAGCGGCACCAGCTTCAAAGTGAGCGGCTACCAGCTGAGTTTCAGCTTTGCCTTTCAGTTCCATCACTTTTGCCTTGTTGCCTTTGTAGACAGTCAGCATGTGATCTTTGTCCTGGCTGTGGCAAGTACCACAGGTTTCTTCAAAGCGATCAAATGGGTTACCCACTTTGTGATCGGTGAACTTCTTACCCTGTTCATTGGTCACTTTAGGCATGTGACAGTCAACGCAGGATACATTGTTCTGGCCGTGAGTACCCAGTTTCCAGGTTTCATATCCTGGGTGCTGAGCCTTCAGCATTGGCGTCTTGGAGACTGCATGAGTCCAATCGGCAAAATCCAGCGCATCGTAGTAGGTTTCCATGGCTTCCACCGTGGTGCCGCCATCCCATGGGAACTTCACGAAGCCTTTGTGATCTTCAGTTTTCTCAAAGTAGTACTCAACGTGACACTGAGCACACACCATTGATTCTTTGTCCTGCTTGGAGGCTTTATCAAACGGAGTTCCAATGGCTTCCATAGCACGTGCCGCAAATGGGCGGGACATACGCAGCTTAGATGTGCCTTTTTCGTGACAGTCTGAACAGCCAATGGTATTGGCGACTTCAGCGCCACCCTTGGCCCACTTACCGGTGAAATAGCCTTTCTCACCCTGCTCTTCAATTACACGGGGAACGTCAGGGCTCTTACAGCTCCAACAGGCCATGGGCATTGGACCATCTTCAGCGGAGGTTGGGCCGCCGGTACGCAGAGTATTACGTACATCAGTCAGCGCGTACATGTGACCACGTGGGGCATTGTAGTCTTTGGCAAAACCATAACCAGCCCACAAAATAACCAGTGCAGGATCCTGCTCAAGTGCATCTGTCAGGGTTTCACTTTGAGCGGTTTCATGCCAACTGTTGTATTGCTTACTGAATTTGTCTTTGTATACTTCATTGCGTGGCTCAGTTTTTTCACTGGCCATCGCGCCGGCAGCTACTAAGCTGGCGGCGACCAATGCGCTGAGCGCAAAGGATTTTCCGTTAAGCTTTTTCACCATCTCATCTCCGTGTTGCGTTATTGTGTTTCTGAATATCCACGACATCTCCAAGGTCAAATTTAGACCTCCCCCCCCTCTTATTACATACCTCATAAGAGGTAACGAAGCTAAAGTTTGCACAAGATCAACAATTGGATGTGTCTTTGTTCACACTTTTGTATCTTTGCGGGTGTGATAAAGAAAAAGCTAATGTAGAACATAGACTTTAGTTGTAAACAAACTCGATAGAAGTACAGGAGCGTCATGAAACGCGGCAGCCTCACGTCCAAAATTCTCGGTCTGATGATGATCCTCATCCTGCTATCCAGCGGTCTGTCGATTTTTGCTCTTGCCAATCTCACATATAGCTTAGGCGATGCAAGGGCCATTAACGCCTCCGGCTCGCTGCGGATGCAAAGCTACCGGCTGATGTTTTACGCAAATTCAGGCAGCGATGAGGCCACAGCTAAAATCCGGGAATTCGAAGCCACATTGTATTCACCCGCCCTTAGGCGTTCTCTGGACTGGAGCACACCACAAAGGCTTAAAGATCAATACCTTTTGGTCATCGATAAATGGAAGGTGATGAAGTACTTCATCGAAGAGGAAAACTCACGTCTTTACGCTTCATCCCTGAAAGACTTTGTCGACACCATCGACATACTGGTGCTGGAAACCGAACATCACGCCGCCTTTAAACTCCGGTTGCTGGCCGCCAGTCAATTAATTGGCCTTGGGCTGATGCTGGCTATCGCATTGGCAGCTGTGCGCTATACCAAACGCAAGGTGGTTGAACCTCTGAAACAGCTGATGATTTCAGCCAATACCATCTCCAAAGGAAACTTCGATGTAGACATGCCTCAAACGGAGTACATAGAACTTCAAGCATTGGCGGACGCGCTGGACTCCACCGCCAAAGAGTTGTCCGCACTCTATGGTGATTTGGAATCTCAGGTACAGGAAAAGACCCATGCACTTACCCGCGCCAATCAGGAGTTAAGTTTCCTGTACGACAATCTGGTGATGCTTCATGGCAAAAGCCTCGATTACAAGGCTCTTAAGGGAGCTTTGGATCAGTTAAAGCAATATGAACATCTGGATCATCTGCGCCTAATTATCCAGTACGAAGACGACACCGATGAAGCCATAGAGGCTGACGGAGGCTGGCCGGCAGACGCTGAGCCTTCCTGTCGCTTTCCACTGACGTTTGAAAACACAGATTTGGGATATTTGGAGATGGTGTCAGACAGGGCGCCCAATAGGCCGCTATTTGAAAACTTCGCGATTATGCTGGCACGCTCAATACTCATTCACCAATCGGCAGAGCAACGCCAACAGTTGGCGCTGATGGAAGAGCGCGGCGTGATTGCCCGGGAACTGCATGACTCACTCGGTCAGGTATTGAGTTTCCTTAAAATCCAAATCAGCCTGCTTCGCAAGGGACTGGATGACAGCTGCCGAAACCCGCAGGTCGAGGAACAATTAAACGAAATCAATGAAGGCGTCAGCAACGCTTATGTTCAGTTGCGAGAACTCCTATCAACATTCCGCCTGACCATTAAAGAACCCAATCTCAAACATGCGCTCGAAGCCATGCTGGAGCAACTGCGCAGCCAATCCGATGCAACGCTGCGGATTGACTACGGTATTCGCGAGCAACTGCTGGGGGCCAATCAACACATTCATATTTTACAACTGACCCGTGAAGCCACGCTCAATGCCATTAAACATGCCAAGGCAACAGAAATAGTTATTCAATGCTGTAAAAACGATGACGGTACGATTAACATCAGCATCAGTGATGATGGCATCGGCCTTGCGCATCTTAAAGAGCGCGATCAACACTTTGGCATTGGCATTATGCATGAACGCGCCAGCAAGCTTGATGGCCGCTTGCATTTTTCGAGTAATAACGCTGGTGGCACCACAGTCACCCTAACCCTTCCACCACATCAGGAGCCTGCTTGAGATGGGTAAACCTTATTCAGTTCTGGTCGTAGACGACCATCCTCTGCTGCGTCGCGGTATTTGTCAGCTCATCACCTCTGATAAGGATTTTACCCTGTTCGGCGAAGTCGGCAGCGGGCTGGACGCACTGAGTGCCGTTGCCACAGATGAACCAGATATCATATTGCTGGATCTTAATATGAAGGGCATGTCCGGGCTCGATACTCTGGCAGGGCTGCGTCAGGAAGGAGTCACCTCCCGTATCGTCATCCTGACCGTATCCGATGCCAAGCAGGACGTGATCCGTCTGCTGCGGGCTGGTGCAGATGGTTATCTGCTCAAAGACACTGAACCGGATTTGCTGCTTGAAAAACTGAAGGAAGCCATGCTTGGTCATCGGGTCATCAGTGAGGCTGTCGAGGAATATTTATTCGAACTCAAAAGTGCCACCGATGAAAACGAATGGATAGATGCCCTGACCCCTAGGGAGCTGCAAATCCTCGAACATTTGGCCGAAGGACTGAGCAATCGACTGATTTCGGAGCAATTACATATCAGCGAAGGCACAGTAAAAGTGCATGTGAAAAACCTGCTGCGCAAAGCCGGCGCCAAATCCCGCACTGAGATGGCCGTTCGCTACCTTAATCGTTAGTGACGGATACACAGTTATCTTGATCCGCGAACAAAAACGCCCGATGTCACTCATCGGGCGTTTGATTATAGTGCTGCCATCAGCGACTCTCGTATAGAAATTGCTGCCAACTTTTCAATACTGCCTGCAAATCCTCCAGACCACAGCCAGCCTCCAGTTCAGCGTCATACAGCGCCATACCTTCGTCCAAATCTTGCTCTTGCTCAAAACCCAACACATTGGCGTAGACTCTCGCTTGCTCCAAATCCAGTTCAATACTGAATTCCCGACCTGTCTTGCGCCATTCACTTATCTCGCCACCCAGCAATGCATCGACTGCGTTCAACACCTCATCAATAGCATCCCTGTCATCGCCCAACTCCTCACCCAACCATCGACCTACGACTTCATGTTCCATGCTGAAGAGCGCCAATACCGAACCGTCCAGACCATTACGGCGAAACTCATATTCCATTGGGATACCCAAAATCACTATTCAATAAAGCAATTTTATCCTATCGCGGGCCAGCTTTCCTGCGTCTGTCATGACTCTGTACTTGTCACAGATGAATGGCTTAAGTTAGTGTTTGAAAAACGATAAAAAAAGGAAAGCACTATGACCAATGGCTTTGTCTACTGTTTGTGGCTCAGCGGTGAGAAAGCGGGTCAGTCTCTTGACACGGAATCCCTCCGTCAATGGACTCCGGAACAGGGCTGTATATGGGTTCATTTAAACTATCATGCGAAAGAAGCCAGAGAGTGGCTGCAAGGCAGCGATCTGCCGGGGCTGGAAATTGATGCGCTGCTTTCCCGCGATACCCGCCCCAGAGCGTTAGCCAATGAAAGTGGCATCCTGCTGGCACTGCGTGGGGTAAATCTTAATCCCGACTCAGCGCCTGAGGATATGGTTGCTCTCAGGTTATATGCTGACAAACATCGCATTATCAGCGCCTGTCGCCGTGAATTACAATCGGTTAAACAGTTGGCGGCACAGATTGTCAGCAAGACAGGACCTGCCACACCATCAGAGTTTATTTTGTCCTTGTGTGACAAACTTACCCTGATAAAAACCGACTTCATCAACAGCCTTGAAGAAAAGGTTGACGACCTTGAAGAGCAGATTGTCACAGGAAACAGCCGTGATGTGCGTAATGAAATCGCAGAACTGAGGCGTCAAACCGTGATGGTCCGCCGTTATCTGGCTCCGCAAAGAGAAGCTTTCGCAGCACTACAAACTGAAACCGGACACCTGTTCAAAAAGAGCGAACAGTTAAGAATGCGCGAGATAAGAGACAGACTCACCCGTGCAATTGAAGATCTTGATGCTCTGAAAGACAGGGCCAGCGTAACCCATGAAGAACTCATGAGCCGTCAGTCCGAAGAACTTAACCAAAGACTTTACTTCCTCTCTCTTGTGACGGCAATCTTCCTGCCCCTGGGCTTTTTGACCGGTCTGCTCGGGGTTAATATCGGGGGGATCCCCGGCGCTGATACCCCTTGGGCCTTCGCATTATTTTGCGTTATTTTGGTAGTGCTTGTGCTATTGCAGCTGTGGCTTTTTTACCGAAAACGCTGGTTATGAAAATAAAAAAGGACGCTTATCGCGTCCTTTTTTACTCTTAAAAACGATGGGTTAATTGGTGCGATACCGCGCCAGCACCTTACCAAGGGAACGGGACGCCTCAGACAGCCTGGCCACCCCTTCAGAAGACTGCTCTGCCACCGTACGTATAGTATTCGACTGATTACGGATATCACTTAGCTCAGCGGCAATACTATTAGCGACGCTGCTTTGCTCTTCAGCCGAGGTGGATATTTGAATGCTCATATCGGTTACAGCACGGGATGAATCGGCAATACCTTTAACATCTTCGCCGATATCCGCAATCACGCCACTGCTGGACTGAGCCTGACTGACTGTCTTTTCGGTAATGCCAGCAATATTGCGGCTCTCACCCTGAAGCTTTTCAATCATAGCCTGGATCTCAACTGTGGCGGCCTGAGTCCTACTTGCCAAGGTGCGCACTTCGTCTGCAACTACCGCAAAACCACGTCCCTGTTCACCGGCTCTTGCCGCTTCGATTGCCGCGTTCAGAGCCAGCAGATTGGTTTGCTCTGAAATAGCGTTAATAGTGGTAATAACCTCATTGATTTGCGTTGTGTTCACGTTGAGGGTTGCCACTGAGCTGGATGCCTGTTCAATCAGACCTGACAACTGTTGAATATCTGAAATTGCTTTTTGCACCCGCTGAAAACTTAAGCCAACCTGCGTCGCGTCACGCTCGGTTTGCTCAGTTGCCTGCCGGGAAATATTGGACACTTCCTGAGCAGATGCTGTCATTTCTTCCATCGCTGTAGCCACTGAGTCCAGCGATACATATTGACGGTTAATCTGTTGCAAACTCTGCTTCATTTCACTGGCGAATGACTCAGAAGTCTCACTCAGGGTATCAGCATTGGTCTTTACCACCTTCACCAATTCAGTCAGAGTATCCATAGCCTTATCCAAGGCACAACCTATGGTACCAAACTCATCCCTGCCCGGATGAAAGCCCAGGCGTGACGTCAAATCACCGGAACCAATCTTCTCAGTGGTGGTATACAGCACCCACAAAGCACCACCAATAAAAGTAGCCACCCAATAGACAAAAATACCGAAGGGCAATATCCATAATGACGTCCACAATAAGCTTGCCAAGGCGTCAGAACGGGCATCTGCCTCCTGAGAACGAACATCCTGTCGCAAAGTATATGACTGGCCATTCGCAGCCACAGCACTCACAGTAACCGAATCACCGCTATGACGGCTTTTTCCGCTGCCACTGCTTAACCCAAGGCTTGTTGCATTCTCAAGTTGACCGGTCGCATTCAGGGTATCAAGCACAGCATCCAGACGCGCCTGTGCGGTATGTATCGAGCCAGATTCAATTGCATCAATGCTCTGGAAATACCGCAGTCCAGCGGTACTCCCCAGCGCCAACACAAACAAGAAAAACACCACCCACATTTTGTCGTTGATGGACATACGGATGAAAATTTTATCTATTGTTCGAAAATCTACCTGCTTCATTTGCACTCCGGAACGCTGTTCGGCGAAACATTATTATTACACCTAATTCAGAATCTTGCATGGTGATTTCCGACAATTAAGGCATAAAAAAAGACGCCGGATGGCGTCTTTTTTCATCAGAAGTTGATCAGTGTGCGTGAGCTTCTTCAGCTGCTGCTTCTACAGCAGGTGCTTTCTCAATAGACACCAGCTCAACTTCAAACACCAAAGTAGAGTTGGCTGGGATGGTGCCATTATCACGCTCACCGTAAGCCAGTTCAGATGGGATAACGAAACGGAACTTGGAGCCTACCTGCATCAGTTGCACGCCTTCTGTCCAGCCGGCGATTACACGATTCAGAGGGAACTTTGCAGTCTGGCCACGATCGTATGAACTGTCGAACGGAGTACCGTCTATCAGGGTGCCGGCATAGTGAACTTCAACTACGTCCTCAGCGGCTGGTTTGTCACCGCTGCCTGCGGTCAGAACTTCATATTGCAGCCCTGATTCAGTAGTGGTCACACCTTCTTTGGCCTTGTTGGCTTCCTGATACTTTTTGCCATCTTCCATATTTTTGGCAGCCAGTGCTTCGGCTAGCTCAATGCGCTTGTCGTTCAGCTTCTTGTCCAGATTCTGCAGCACAGTCTGCATTTCTTCTTCGGTCAACTTAAGATTGCTGTTCAGACCGTTGGAAAAACCTTCGATGATCAGCGCGCGGTCAACAGGCAGCCCCAGAGCTTCCTGCTCCTTGATATGGCCTGACATGTAACTGCCGATAGAGGCGCCCACACTGTAGGCTTCTTTCTGAGCTTCAGTTGTCAGGGATACAGCTGGAGCAACTTCAGTTGCTTTTTCTTCTTTATTACAAGCAGTTAAACCTACTACGGCCAGAGCGACCAGTGAGTATTTATAAATAGATTTCATTGAAGCTTCCTTAGCGTCCTCAAGTGGTTACAATAACCTTTGTTATAAATCGAACCGACCCACTTTATACTAGTTACTAAGCTTATGCCATGGGCAGCACCAAGTGAGGGCCGTCCGGAACCCAGACAGCAATGAGACCAAGGCATGTGGAATAAGTTCATCCGTTTTTATCTGTGGCTACCCGTATTGGCAAGCCTGCTATGCGGTTGCATTCCAAAGGATGCGGATAGGGTCATGACTCTGACCGAATCCTCTATTTACGGCGCGGCCCTCAGTAAAGATGCCTCTATGGCACTTATCAGTACTGAAAGCGGCGGTGTTGAGCTGTGGCAGCTTACCCCCAAGTCCCTCAAATATCGATGGCGACATGGCGATAGCGGCAATGAGTCAATTGAGCTCGCGCTCTCTGACAACGGCGCGTTTGCGGCCTCATTAAGCCGGGATTCAGTGGCTCTGTGGAGAATAACGGATGGCGCTCAGGTTGGCTGGTGGAGTTTACCCTCCCCCGGTCATGCCATAGCTGTAGCCAACCAGGGTAGCTTGCTGATCGGGCTGGTGGATGGCTCAGTGATGTCACTGGTAGCCGGACAAACCAAACTTATCCGCTTTTTGGGCCACAAGGAGAAGGTTAACAGTGTCGCCCTGTCGGCCGATGGCAAACTGGCACTCAGTGGCGGCAACGACTACCGTGCCATTTTGTGGCAGGCCACGTCCGGGCAACCGTTACATGAACAAGACTTCGATGCCCGCGTACTGAAGGTGGCACTGTCCTCCGATGGTGAACTGGCCTTTGCCGCTGACGCCAAGGCCGATGCCAGAATTTTTGCTGCTGACAACGGTAAAATGATTAGTCATCTCCAGATAAAACAACGCAGTATGACCTTCTCGGCCAGCCGTTTTACCGGGGACAATCAAATGCTACTCACAGGTACTCCATTTCGGGAAGTATTCAGCTGGCAGACAAAAGATGGAAAACTGGCCGATCGCTGGCAAGTTAGTCTGGCAACCCACCCCCAAATCAAAGGGGCCGTTGTATACTCGGTAGCAGAAACCACCCTGCCCAGTCCCATTGTCAGTATCAGCAGCAGCGGTCGGGTCGAATATTGGTCACAGAGGTAACAATGCAAACAGATTTACAAGCACTGCAACGGGAAATCGAAGAGCTGCAAACCAAACTGGCCTTCACCGAAATGACGGTGGAAGAGCTGAATCAGGAAGTGATTCGTCTCAATGAATTGGTGGCAAAGCAGACCTATACCCTTGAGCTGGTTGTCAACAAACTCAAAGCGATGGAGCCGAGCAATATCGCCTCAGAGTCTGAAGAGACCCCTCCTCCTCACTATTGATATTAAAAGGCCAGGGATGACTCAAGCAGCAGCAGAAATTTTAACCACAGGCGCCAAGGTTCTTTATCAAGAAGCGCTGCCCGTGACCGGCTTCAATGCCGCTCTTGGCGAACTGGCGCATACCTTGACCTTAACCATGCAACAGGCCAACGGCGTTGGTATAGCCGCACCGCAGATCGGTGTCAGCCTTCGGCTGTTTATTGTGGCTTCACGCCCGAATGAACGTTATCCCGACGCACCGAGTATGGCGCCACTATTGATGATCAACCCCGAGCTGCGCGCACATAGCATTGAGACAGAAATCGGTGAAGAGGGTTGCCTGTCAGTTCCGGGAGCCCGTGTCCGCATTTCACGTTATCGCTGGGTCGATGCACGATGGCAGGATGAGCAGGGCAATTATCATCAGCAGCGGCTCGAAGGTTTTATTGCACGGATTTTTCAGCACGAACTGGATCATCTGGACGGCATTACCCTGCTTGAACGCATTAAGGTCCAGGAGAGTTGTCACCTATGAAGCGACTCTACCCGGCACTGCTGACGCTCACATTGCCCCTGATTCTTGGCGGCTGTGCCATGGGCAGCCTGTTTATCAGTTATCCATCACAGATAGCCCCTGTCAAACAAGCCCTGTCCGGGCCGACTCCCCTGGCGCCGCTGCCTGAACTGGCTGGCGAAATCAACTCACGCGACGGCCTGCTCTATGCCCAGGAAGCTGGTCGGGTCGCGCAGATTGGCGGTGACTTCAATGCCAGCCAAACCTACTACCAGGCCGCCATTGCCGCCTACGCCCGCTTTGACGACAAAGCATTGGTCAGCGTAAGCGAGCTCGGCGCCAGCGCTGGCAGCCTGGTGCTTAACGATAATCTAATCCCTTATCGGGGCCCGGGCTTTGAGCGAATCATGGTGCATCAGTATCAGGCCCTCAATTACCTGATGCAAAATGACTTTGAAGGTGCTTTGGTGGAAGTGCGCCGCGCCAATGATCTTCAGGAACTGGAGCAAAAGCGCTACGAGAAATCCAAAGACGCGGTAAAAGCCATGGCCAATGGCACCGTAGATGCGGAAATTAGCCGCCTTGGCCAGCAGGCTGGGGGGGTAACCAGCTCCTTTTTAAACGCCTACAGCTATTACACCACAGGGTTACTGCACGAGTTACTGGGAGAAGAAAATGACGCCTTTATTGATTACCGCAAGGCGGCACAGATTTTCCCGGGTAATAGTTATCTTGAGCAGGATCTGGTGCGACTGGCCAAACAGCTTTCCATGCCCCAGTACGATGAATTCAAGGCCCGCTTTGGCGAGGCCCGGCTGCCTAAACAGGATGAAGGCCAGCTGGTCGTATTGGTAGAGCGCGGTTTTGTACCAGAAAAGCAAGCGCTTACCGTGCCTTTTACCATAGATGGCAACTGGCAAACCATTTCTTTGCCCACTTATGGCCCCGCCTATTCCCAGGTATTACCCGCCAGTCTGACAGGACTCGACAAACCGCTTAACGCAGCTGCCATAGCCAATCTGGATGCCCTTGCCATTAACGCCCTTAAAGAAGAATTACCAGGGCTGCTTTTCAGACAGGCGGCCAGAGTTTACGCAAAGTCAGAACTGACCCGCAGCGTACAGAGTGATTCCAAAAAACGAAGAGACGATTTCGATGGTGCAGCCGTGGCGATGCAGATTTTCAATGTCATCACCGAACAGGCCGACAGACGAAGCTGGCTTACACTGCCACGGCAGGCGCAAATCGCCAGAACTTACACCTCAGCAGGCCAATATCGGCTCAGCTTTGGCAATACCGCCACCGATATCGAAATAACGCCCGGACAAACCACTTTGGTATGGGCGATTGACACAGGCAACAACATCCGGTTTTATTCAATCAACATCAAGCGTAAATGGAACTGACTATGAAACATTTCAAACTGATTTTCATCCTGGCAGCGTCCCTTGGACTTGGCGCCTGTCAATCCAAAGTCGAGTACGGAGATGCCACCGAAGTGGAGACGGTGAACGAGAACTTTGGTTCCACCGATCTGCAGGCAATTACCTCCAAGATGGTTGACAGCATGCTCACGTTTCCACCCGTTGTAGCCATGACAGCCAATCAACGCCCCATTATTTTTGTCGATAAGATAAAAAACAAAACTTCCGAGCACATAGATACCGAGTCGGTAACCGACTCCATCAGCAACAAATTACTGCGCTCAGGCAAGTTTCGTTTTATCGATATGACCAAGGTAGATGCAGTTCGCAAGCAACTGGATTATCAAAATAATTCAGGTATGGTCGACCCTTCCACCGCCATTAATTTTGGTCGCCAAATTGGTGCCCAATATATGCTGTATGGCAACCTGTCCAGCATAGTCAAGCAAGATGGCAGCACCAAAGATGTGTACTATAAGGTGACCATGCGTTTGATGGATTTGGAAACCGGCCTTATTGAATGGTCCGATGAAAAAGAAATTCGCAAGACCAAGTCAAAATCATTCCTTGGCATGTAACTGCGGCTTCTGAATGAAAAAACCAGCGCTATGCGCTGGTTTTTTTATTGGTAAAACCTTCCTATGCAGCTTACAGCCACAACCCGCCAACCAAAGCAAAACTGGCCACCAGAGTCAGTATCGGCAACCTCAGCACTTTCAGCGCCGTAAAGCCCGCTACCACCAAGGCCATATCTGTTGGTTCCGCCACCGCCGAAAGCCAGATAGGCTGATACAAGGCACTTAGTAACAACCCAACCACAGCGGCGTTCACGCCCGCTACAGCACCTGCAATCCTTGGGCGCTGACTCAAGCCCTCCCACGCAGGTAAAAACGCCAGCAGCAGCAAAAAGCCAGGCAAAAAAATCGCCAGCGTCGCAATCAGGGCACCCAATACCGGATCACCCAATGTTGCATCTGTGCCCAAAAAAGTTGCCAGAGTAAACATGGGCCCCGGAATGGCTTGTGCCGCGGCATATCCGGTCAAAAAGCGGTCCGGCGACATAAGCTCACTGAAGTGCCCTTCAAGCAGAGGCAGCACCACATGGCCGCCGCCGAACACCAAAGAACCGGCCTGAAAATTCACCGCACCCAGCCAGGCCTGTGTACCACCATTAAAGGCATCTACGCCATAAAACGCACCACCAAGCAGCAACGCAAACACCAACAGCCAACCCCAGCCAATGCCGGCAAGCTTGCCCTTCGTTTCACCTGCCGGCGATAGATAAACCACCCCCACTACAGCCGCCAGGCCCAGCACCAAAAATTGTACCCAGCTGAGACCAAACAGCAGCAGAGCCAGGGTACTGGCCGCCATAATCAATCTGGCCGCGGTGCTTTGGCAAAACTGACGGAACATGCCCAGGCATGCGTCCATCACCACGACTACCGCCAGTAGCTTAAGACCATGGATAAGCCCCTCAAACCAGGATTGCCCAAGTAAGTTTGCACTGGTGACCGCCAGCAGGTACATCAGCATGGCTGATGGCAGAGTAAAACCAATAAAGGCAGCCATGGCGCCGCCAAGACCGCCACGGGTCAGACCGATGGCAAAGCCCAGCTGGCTTGAACCTGGCCCCGGCAAAAACTGTGACAGGGCGACCAGCGCCCCGAAGCGGCGCTCATCAAGCCAATTAAGCTCATTAACAAAAGTTTGTCTGAAATATCCAATATGGGCTGCCGGGCCACCAAAACTGGTGAGTCCAAGCATAAAAAAACGCAAAAAAATCTGCCACATAGCCTAATCTCCATACGCTCATGGCCATAGATTATGACATCTTTATTGCAGATGAGTGACAACAAAAGACCACCGCCGAAGCGGTGGGATCCAAAACGGAATCACAGGACATGAAAGGCGGTTGCACAAGGCAACTTGGTCACGGCCACTCCTGGCCGTGCTGACGACACTCAAAATCATCAGTGAGCCCCGAGAGCGCATCCCCGGCTCTTACTTCAAGGCAATACCGGATTTCTCCGGCTAAACAGATATACGGCGAAACAGCCGTGAAAATCTGTAGCATTTTGTACGCTTCAGGTTAATTTTGCTTAAATTAACAGCGTGGAATGTTACGCTTTGATACAAGAGTACTCACCAGACACGCCCGTTTATATGTTTGAAGGTAAGGCATTAAGTTAAATGAAGTATTTAAGGCTGTTGGCAATTCTGCTGCCACTAAGTATCCCTTCCATGGCCGAGGAGTTACAGCAAGTGAGCCCTGGCGATTGGCAAATATCCGTTGCATTGGGTTACGGCACACTGGAAAACCCCCGAGCCAAAACTGAAGACATAACTACCTATGTACTGCCAAGTTGGTATTACTATGGCGACCGCTTTTATGTGGAAAACTTTACCCTTGGCTACAGTCTGTATGAAAACGACTGGCTCTCTGTCGACCTTCAGGGTCAACTTAATGACGACGGTATTTTCTTTGAATATGACGGCGTAGGTAAATTGCTGCTGGCAGATATCTTGGGATTTACACCCATTCGGGTCCCCGTTGCACGGCCGGGACAAGTGATTGAGCCTCCACCTGCGGTTGAGCGTAAGATCTCATACATGGCCGGTTTGAGCGCCACTTGGTACACGCCGGCGTTCGATCTGACCACTGGCGTGTTTCATGATGTAACCGGAGTCCACAATGGCTATGAATGGCAATTGAGTTTCCGCAAAGCCCTGGGCTGGTCGTGGGGAGCTCTCGGATTGGAAGCAGGGGGAATTTATAAAAACGCCGATTTAGTCGATTACTATTACAACGTTCGACCTGAAGAGTTCGGTCGCCCTATCAGGCTAAAACCGCTGGAAGCGGCCACTAACTGGTATGTCAAAGCTGTGCTCAATGTTCCCATCACCGACAGCCTGACCTTCGTCACCACACTCAAACACACCCAATTAGGCAAGTCCATTCGGGACAGCGTGCTAATCGACGCTGACGACTACTTTGCCGGATTTGTTGGTGTCAGTTACAGCTTCTAGGGAGACAAAATGAAATATCTCGTCATCCTTAGCCTGTTATTACTGCATCTTTCATCTGCAGCCGGTGAGCTTAAAGTTGTCCCCCATGCCTGCGCTACCAGCAGTGATAAGCTGCCTTGTCGCTTTGATGTACATGTATCCTATCAAGGGGATAAAGCGCAAAATCTGTGTTTGTGGTTAAGCCACGAAGCAATACCAAGGCGTTGCTATACTGGGCTAAAAGCTTTGAATGAGCAATTGTCGCTGGCACTGGAGCGCGACACCATGCTGGAAATTCGTGATATGAACTCCAGAATACTGATGCGTACGGAAATTTCGGTGGCACTGTACCAGCCGGCTCCCAAACGCAAACGGAGGGGACTGAATTGGGATCTGCTGTAAGCCCTACATTATTACTGATAGAAGATGACCTGCCGCTGGCAGAGCTTATCTGCACTTTTCTGGAAAATAATGGTTTTAAACTTCTGCATGCATCGTCAGTGGAGGCGGCCTTCAAATTGCTGCCGGGCAAAACGGTTTCCCTGGTAATTTGCGATGTAATGCTGCCCGGTCAGGATGGTTTCAGCGCCTTCCCAAAGCTATCCCGTATAGTAGCGGCCCCCATTATTTTTATGACAGCGCTTGCCGATAACGAAGATGAAATCCGGGGGCTGGAACTCGGTGCTGCCGACTATATCAGTAAACCTGTGGCGCCCGCTTTACTGCTGGCACGGATAAAAGCCCGTCTTAAATCGACAGCGAAAGACGATAATCAAATTTGGCAACGACAGGACTTGATACTGCATAAAGCACATCAACAACTCTGTTTTGCAGACAAAAACTATCCATTGACCACCCAGGAAACCGATCTGATGTGGGTTTTTGTGCACCATCTGGATCAGGTTTTGAGCCGCGAATACCTGTTTGAGCAGATTATTGGCCGAGATTATGATGGCCTTGACCGCGCAATGGATCTGAAAATTTCGCGCCTCAGGCGCAAACTGGAAAAAATCACCATCCCCGGGCTAAGCATCCGCACCGTTCACGGTCGCGGCTACTTACTGAGCGTCAACATGGATGAAATGCAATGAGGCGTCAGCTATTCCGGCTGTTTGTGCTGATCATCGCTTCATGCGCCCTCATTGTCTGGTCATTCAACCTGATTTACAGCGCATCTGAAGAGGCTTATGGCTACAGCCTGGATGCTGAATCCCTGCTGTTACAGGGGCAATTAAGGTTTAAATTACTACCGGCAAATTCCATTGCTTTTTCGGATGATCTTAAACAGCAATTATCGGAGGGTAAGGTCATTGGGCTCAGTAAGGATGATGGCAAGCAGTACTTTTATCGGCAGCAAGCCGATGGCAGCCTGCAACAAATGGGGCCTGTCAGTGCAATGCACAACACAAATAAAGCAACTCAATTAGTTCCGTTGCTTTATGCAAGCCTCGCACTCACGATACTGCTTTTAATTGGTCGCGTATTTAAAGATCTGAGCGTACTTCAATCGCAGGCGGTCAGTTTCGGAAACCAACCCAAACGACTAAAAACGAGTATCAGCCCCCGCTCCGCAATCTACCCTTTAGCGCAGGGCTTTGAAACCATGACGGCACAAATTATGGATTTTATAAGACTGCACAGAGATTTATCACGCACCATATCCCATGAAATCCGCACCCCATTATCCCGTATGCGCTTTGTGCTGGAACTGACTAAACACAATCTGCCCAAGGAGTATCTGTCACGGCTTGAGCAGGACATAGACCAGATTGAAGAGCTGACCAAAAGCTACCTGTCCTTTGCGAAGGTGGAGCATCAACGGGGTGAGCATAGCCGTGATTGGCACAATGCGGATACCTTTATCACCGACTTGGCAAATAAATTTGCTCTCTACCGGGAAAAGATCCACGTACAGACAGAAGTGAACTGCAGCCTGAGTGCAGGCATGGTATTACTTGACCCCCTCAGCATGAATTTGGCCGGACAGAACCTGATAGCCAATGCCCTCAAATATGCCGATAAAGAAATTCATATCAGCCTGATAACCGAGCCTCGTCATTGGCGGCTGACAATTGAAGATGACGGCCCGGGAATTGATGATTCGGATAAGGATTTACGCAAGGCGTTTCAGCGCGGCAACAACCCGAGCAGTTCCGGGTACGGTTTGGGACTTTATATAGTGCGCAAGATTGCTATCTGGCATCAGGGAAAACTCAGAGTAGACAACTCCAGGCGTCTTGGGGGCGCTGCCATCAGTCTGAGATGGCGGCGCCCACTGCATTAACTGGCCTTGAGCAACAGGCACAGCACCTCAAAGTGGTCGCTATGGGGGAACATATCGAAAAGTTGAACCCGGGCAATACGATAACCATCAATTAGCGCCAAATCCTTTGCCAGAGTCTCGGGATTACAGCTCGAGTACAAAATGGCCTTGGGGGCAAACTCAGACAGGCTGTGGCACAAAGCCTCACCAATACCACGTCTGGGCGGGTTGACAATGATAACGTCAGGCACCTCACCGGCTTGCTTACCTTTGGCAAAATCGGTCGAGTCAAGTGCCGAAAATGTCATGTTATTCAGCCCCATGGCCGCAGCAGAGCTCTTGGCACAATCGATGGCTTCCGCCTCAATCTCGATGCCCGTTACCGGCAAGTCAGCACTGGCACAGTGCAGGCCAAAGCCGCCCACACCACAGAACAGATCCCACAGGCTTTGAGGCGCAAGTTCATCCACCCAATTTGCCGCAGTGGCATAAAGGCTTGCCGCCACCTCGGGATTGGTCTGAAAAAAACTCTTCGGGCGGATAAACAGCGGCACGCCATTAAAGACCTCCTCCAGCCGGGTCGCCTCGGTGAGGAAGATTTCTTCATCCCCTTCGAGCCGTGCCATGTGCACCGGTTGCAAGTTTACCGACACCACTTTAATGGCGGGAAACGCAACCAGCAAGGCTGGCAATTCGCGCTCGATACGGGCAATGGCTTCTTTGCTTCTGAGCACAAAACGCAACATAAACTCACCGCGCACGGCACTGCGGGTAAGCAAAATAAACTTAAGCTCGCCCTTGGCTTTATCGATTCGATAAGGGGGAATGCCGGCACGGCGCACAAAACCTTCAAGTTCGACCAGCAATTCTTGCATATCGGCCGGATACAGTGGGCAATGGCTCAAACTGACCGGCGTGCCGTCGGGCCCGGGGATCCCAAGCACCGGCTGATGAGCCGCGCCCATGACCACCATTTTAGCCTTGTTACGAAAACCGAACTCCTTACCGGATATTGCAGGTAAATACTGTTCCACCGGCAAGGCTGTCAGCAGTGACTCAAGCCGATGCTGCTTGTCATTCAGCTGTTTTTCCACGCTGGCAGGCATTAAACGGCAGGACAGGCAAAGGCCTTTGGCAAAGTATTCACAGCTCACGGTCGGCTCTCCTCACAAAATCGGCGCACACTTTAGCCTGTTTGCGAGGCAAAATCATCCCGGGATGGCGCCGCATGTAATATCAGCTTGTCGACATCGGCAACAACTGGGCGAGATCCCAGCTGCGTCTTTATCCAATTAAGCACTTCATCGCTGCTGGCTCTGAAGGTAGTGAGCTTACCGCCGTAAATACTGAGCAGCCGCGGATGAGACACATTGGTGTGCATCAGGGTATCTCGCGGAGCGTTAAAAGCATCACCATTGACCTTTGGCAGCACCCGCACCCCACAGAAGCTGCCGCAAATCTTGCCCGCCAGCGCTTCGGTGCTGCCAGCATTGGGGAAATAACGACTGTAAAGCGCCAGCAAATAGCGCCGCTCCGCCTCGGTGATCTCAGGCTTGCTATCAAGGCTCTCCAGCAAAGTTTCTGTGGTACCAACAAGGGTTTTGCCATACCAGGGCATCACAAACACCACCCGCTTATCCACCGGAGACTCCAGATACATGATGCCGCCCGGTGGGGCGATATCCAGCAGCAGATGCGAGCCCTGCACCCAATCAATAGCCAAACTGGTTGTCGGTGGCAACACGCAGCCAAGCAGCTCATTTACCCAGGGGCCGCAGGCATTAACCACCAATGCGGCAGAAACTTGTTGAGCTTGCCCCTGACGCAGCAGTTCGATTTCGCAGCCATCGCCGTGATGACGAATTCCCACTACCTGAGATTGTTCCCACACCTCGGCTCCAAGCAGATTGGCGCTGTGGGCTACCGCCTGGCACAACAGGCGGTCATCAGTCTGGGCATCCCAATACTGAAACACGGCTTCGAGGCCCTCGGTGGCAAGCCCATCGAGGTTTTGCCATTCGCTGCGGGGCACTTTTCTGAAACGGCCAAGGGGGTCAAATTCAGATAAGAGCCCGTAAAGTGACAGCCCGGCACGGATGGTCAGGGCTCCGCGCTGGCTGTGACGATAAATGGGAATGTAAAAGCGAACCGGCTTCACCAGTTTAGGAGCCAGAGCGAGCAAATCGCGTCTGGCACCCAGGGATTTTCGAACCAGTTCCAACTGAAAACTTTCGAGATAACGCAAACCACCGTGAATAAGCTTGCTGGAGTTGCCAGAGGTTTCACCGCCAATTTCGCCACGATCGACCAAGAGCACACTGAAGCCCGCAGCAGCGGCAAACTGAGCCACGCCCACGCCGTTAATGCCACCACCAACCACCAACACATCCACATGTTTGCTCACGATATTTCCCGCTCCAGCAATTTGCTGGCCTTGTCGCAAAGGCGCTTTAGTTCGGTCAGCTCTTCCAGGCTCGCCCCCACCATGCAACGCATCCGGTCGGGGATCTCCCGAGCACCCGATTTAAGCATGCGACCTTCATCGGTCAGGTGTAATACCCTCACCCGTTCATCGTGCTCGCTGCGACCGCGGCTCACCAATCCCTTGCTTTCCAGCCGTTTAAGCAGTGGTGTCAGGGTTCCGGAATCCAGATGCAGCCTCTCGCCCAGCGCCTTGACGCTGAGACCTTCTTCTTCCCACAGCACCAGCATCACCAAATACTGAGGGTAGGTCAGCCCCAAACCATCCAGAATTGGGCGGTACGCGCGGATCATGGCATTACTTGCCCGGTAAAGGGAAAAACAGACCTGTCGGTCCAGCGCCAGAGAATCTTGGGCCATATAGCCTCTCAAGTATTAAGTTGCACACAAACTATTTGTGTTATAGCAAAAAAAACACTGATGTGGCGAGCGTATTCAGACAGAGATTCAGAATATTTACCGTTAATACACTGACTCTCCAGCTAGCCCGACTTATAAGGTGTGTAGGCCATAAACGTTATCTGACGTCACAGATGATTCATTTACAATCGCTTTACGCAGTGATGATGAACCTGTATCACCCTCGCATAATTGAGTTGTTTTCTGATGCAATTTACAGTTTTGGCAGGCAAATTTAGTCTGCTCAATGGTTTTCAGTAAAGTAGAGACAGAGCTTTCTGTCTTGACTCCCGATTGATACGGGTCTGGAGGCCATATGGTCCGCGCAATGCTTGTTTCCCTGTTCCTGTTTTTGAGTTTTTTCACCATGAGCGCTGATGCCCATTCCGGACATCAGGAAACCTCACCCGTTTGGCACCAGTTGGACGAGAACGGCAAACCGATGGTTAAGCTGTATTTCTTCTGGTCAAAGACCTGCCCCCACTGTGCCGAAGCCCACCCCTTTATCGACGCCTTACCCGAGAAGTATCCCTGGATTTCGCTGGAGTCCCACATGATCACCGCCCTCGGCGCGCGGGATAAATGGCAGGAAGTAGCCAAAGCCACTGGCACAGATACCCGTTCAGTGCCCTTCTTCGCCATTTGCGGCAAAGCCAGCGTGGGCTACAGCAGTGCCGAGGTTACCGGCCAGTTCTTGCTCGGCAGGCTCAAAGACTGTTACCGCAGCCTGGGCGGTGTAGTCGCCGATGATGACGGAGCCATTTCAGTCAGCACCACCCAGCCGTTGTTTGGCACCTGTGAATCAAGCGCTGAGGTGGGCACCTGTGACTCAGGAGCCGACGCCGCCAGCAGTGCCAGCAGTAATGTGCAACCGGTTGAACTGCCCTTTGTCGGTGTGGTGACGCCGGATCAACTGTCGCTGCCATTGCTGACTTTAGTACTGGCCGGGGTCGATGCCTTTAACCCCTGCGCCTTCTTCGTACTGCTGTTCTTACTGTCGATCATGGTGAATGCCAAGAGCCGCAGCCGCATGCTGATTGTGGGTGGTATCTTCGTGTTCTTCTCGGGCTTTATTTACTTCCTGTTTATGACTGCCTGGCTGAATATGTTTGAGCTGCTGGGCGCTGATGGCGATGGCGGTACCATTATTCTGGCGGCGGGCATGCTTGCACTGCTGGCAGGTAGCCTGAATATTAAAGACTTCTTCTTTGAGAAAGGCGAAGTAACCTTATCTATGTCGGCCGAAAAGCGCACCGGCCTGATAAAACGCATGGGCAAACTCTCCAGCGCCAGCTCCATGACCGCCATGATACTCGGCACCACTGTGCTGGCGATTCTGGCCAATGCCTACGAGCTGCTGTGCACCGCAGGCTTCCCGATGATCTATACCAGCGTGCTGGCCATGCACGAACTGCCTGATGCCGAGCGCTATTTCTATCTGGTAATGTACAACATCGTTTATGTCATTCCGCTGGCACTGATAGTGCTGGTGTTTGCCATGACCCTGGGTAAACGCAAACTCAGCGAAAAAGAAGGCGAATCGCTGAAACTCATGTCGGGCATTATGATGGTCGGCCTGGGGGGTATGCTGGTGTGGGATCCGACCTCGCTGCAAAACGTGGCGCTGGCCATTGGACTGATCCTGGGCTCCATTCTGCTGACAACGGTGATTTTACTTGGGCGTAAGTTACTGGCAGCAAAGGCGACGAGCCAATGAGCGTGCCCACTGGCAATGCCGCGCCTTGCAAATCAGGGCTCGAAGACTAAAGTTTATGGATACCGAGCCGATAACTGGATCTGACCGAAACGAAGAGGTAACTCATGGCAATCAGCATTAATTCAGGCAGTATCGAACCCAATCTGAGCCACGGCGCCATTGGGGTAAAGGTTGCTCAGTTGGCAAAGAATCAGCAGAAAGTCGAGGGGCAAATAGCACTCGATCTGATCAGCGCCGCCACGGCACCTGCGCCAAAGTCAGCTCCGGTCGGCAACATAGGCCACAATATCGATACCACAGCCTGAAACGAAGTACTGGCTGGCTAGCGCACCCGCCGCCCAGCCAAAGCTTCATCCAAAAGCGCCTGTTGCTCTGCATCTTGGCGCTTTTGCTTTTCTGCGGCCTGAGTTTCAATGTATTGCTCAACTTGCCGCTCACATTGACGCCTGTCTCCCTCGGGGTCATAAGGATCTTTATCGGTGCGAAGATCACATAATGCCTGAGCACAGCCTCCTGACAGAGTGGCCAACATCAGCAAAACTGCAATCCGGGGCTTGGGTAGCATCCGGCATTTGGGTAGCATAGCTATCATCATTCTTGCTCCTATACACAGTGGCTGCCATAGATATCAGCTACAGGCTGAATTGAGCCTGACTGACAAGTAAAATTGACTCATACAGAGCAGCTTTACAGGGGGGCCTGTGCAGCCTGGCAGGCAAGAATCGGTTATCCGCCATTCCGGGCGTAATTTTGCATTTGCTCGCGTATGGATTTGAGAATGGAGTGCTTGATATCTTTTATGTTTTTACTCTGCGGACACCAAAGTGAAATGGGTAATTTCACGCCTTCAAACATCATATCGACATCGAGGGGCGAAATACCATCAACTGCCGCGTTTGACTCAGAAAGAGCCTTGGGCAACCAGGCCCAACCCAGTCCCTCCCTGACCATGTTGATAATGAGCGCCTGCTGATCAGCAAGTTCATGGTTGGCCGAAAACAGAAATTTATTACCCATTCTTTCATCAACCAGCGACTTGAGCATGATTTGACGCTCGGTACGCAACGCATTGACCACCTGACTTTTATCCAGAGTATGCAACCTGCCATTGCTCTGCACATACGGCAGAAACTCAACATGCCCGAGGAAGGTGGAGTCCATGCTGTGCACGGCAGTGCTGTCATGAATATTCACCACACCAAAATGAATACTGCCGTCAATAATGCCTTGTTTGATTGCCTCCCTGTCCCTGACCACAAATTCAACCTGCATGGCGGGAAAGTCTTGCGCGAGCTGCTTGCGGATCAAAGAAAGTGCATGACTGGGAATAAAACTCGGATAGGCAAAAATCACCCGCCCCAAGGTGCCATAGGACAGACTCAGCGCCATGTTGTCAAACGAGCGAACTTGCTCAATCACTTGCTTTGCATAGAGATATAGCAGATGGCCATCTTCGGTTGGCTCTACCGTACGACCTATTCGCTCAAACAGGGTTACCGCTAACTGATCTTCAAGATTCGTGATGACCTGACCTATTGTGGTTCTATGTTTATTCAGTTTCACCGCAGCTTTGCTGAACGACAGCTTTTCATAAACAGTCACAAACGCCAATAACTGTTCGAGGCTAAAATTCATACCAGTCTCCGAGCTCAGACACAGCCCACAAGATAGCACTACTTTTGCTGTCCTCGCCCCAAAGCAACAGACTTTATTGTCCCCCAGCCACTTTTCAGGGCGATTGGCGTTTGCTTCCACAAACATTGTGGCCCACTGATGACAATTCTCAAGTCACAAATCTCAAGTCACACATCTCAAGTCACAATGCAAAATCGGTCACCGGTTAAATGTCCGGTACATGTTAAACAGAAGTTCAATCCTGTCTTTTTATGTTCGCAGCATTGATCACGTAACCCGTTGTCATGGTTTTATTTCCATCAGACAGCTGAACTGAGTTCACTACTTGATCAGTCTGAATATTTCCTTCAACCCAAACAGGTTCAAACGTTTCAGTCAGCTCGTAACCATCAGGGACATTGACCAAAACAGATTGGCCAACCGGCGCTAACTGAGTGTGGGCGCAGACACTGGCGTTTGGCACTAATACAAACTGAGTGTATTTGGCAGCTTGCCCCTGCAGTGGAATAAGGTACCCCGCAAGCTTCACATCCCTAATCGCCAGATTGGGGATAACTGATGAAGACAATGTCTGCCTATCCATCAGCAAAGCCACTTGTACTTTGACGTCCAGCCCCCGCTTTTCAGCCAGCGCGACCCGCTGGCGATAGCCATCCTGCTCCAGCGGGCTTAAACTTCTGCTTTGCATGGCAATCTCATAGGCATAGATTTCTGATAGCAATGCCTTGTCAGCGCCGGAGATAGCGCTTGTTTGAGTCTCACCTGGGCGCAACGCCTCCCAACTGATGATTTCAGAGGCACTGGTTTCAGAGGCACTGGTTTCAGAGGCATTGGCAACTGACGCCAGCAGGAAGATACTCAGTAACAAATACTGTTTCATATCTGGATTTCCAACTCGTTATCCGCAGCCGACGGCTGGTATCAGGGAAGGAGATAGCCCGTGGCTACTCAGGTGTTAGCCACGGGATAGTTTCAAGGCTGGCTCAGTGTTTACAGCTGGCCCAGATTTTCCATCAGGGTGTAGAAGAACCCGATTGAACGACCATACTCCTCCACCAAAATCCGCTCATTCACGCCGTGGAAACCTTCAAACTCTTTCACGCTTTCCAGCTGCAGCGCTGTCATGGTGTACACGTCCGGCGCAAAGGCGCGAGCCTGGAAGTGTTTGGAATCAGAGCCGCCAATGACAAAGAATGGCGACACAATCAGGTCGTTACCCCAGGTTTGACGAATGGTCTTTTCAAGCAGCTTGTAGCCCTGACCATTGGGATCGGCCACATTGGTTGCTGGCGTTGATGCTGAAATATCGCGCACTGTGATACGGTCATCGTTGATGGCTTTCTTCACATGCTCGATGATCACTTCCGGGGTGTCACCTGGCATAGGTCTGAAGTTCACCACAGCCGTGGCCGCAGGGGGCAGCACGTTGTCTTTAATGCCAGCGTTGAACATGGTCACCGCCGTGGTGGTATGCAACATCGCCCGGGTAACCTGGTTTTGCGACATCACCTCCATAAACTTTTGCTCAAGCTCAGTCACTGAGTCGTTGTTACCATAGGCCACTGCCTTGTACATAGGCTGCTGCTCAGCAGGCAGCTCTGGTCCCATAAAGCGGTACTGATAACGCACAGCATCGTGGATTTTGTAGGGAAACTGCGCCGCCTCCACTTTGGTCACTGCTTTCGCGAGCGCCACAATATTGGACTCAGAGGCTGGTTGAGATGAGTGACCTCCCATACCATTGATGGCTATCTCCAGACTGACGTAGCCTTTTTGAGCAATGCCGATAAGCGCCGTGTTTTCACGAATGCCAGGGAAAACACCGGGGATCAGCGGCGCCGATTCATCAAGCACAAAGGCTATCTTTTCGTAGCGCTGCTCAATAATATCCGCCGCATGCTTAGCCCCTTCGGGCCCGCCCACTTCTTCATCGTGGCCAAAAACGAACAGCATGGTGCGTTCAGGTTGAAAACCTTCTTTGATTTTCATTTCTGCGGCTTCAAGAATGGCGTGAATTTGATTTTTGTCATCCAGCGAGCCACGGCCCCAGATGTATCCATCTTTGATATCACCGGAGAAGGGGTCTACCAGCCACTGATCACGGGACTCCAATGCCACAGGCACTACGTCCTGGTGAGCCATGAAAACGGCGGGCGGTAAGTCGGGATTTTTGCCTTCCCAGGTGTAAATCAAACTGAAAGGACGGGGCTCACCTACCAACTCGCGCTTCAATGTTTTGTGCACCAGCGGGTAAGATTGCTCGATAAACCTGTGATAGCCGTTAAACGCCGCTTCATCAAAATCACTGCGATCCTGGTTTGAAATGGTAGGAAACTGCACCGCTTTTGACAGGCGCTTCGCCGCCCCATCCAGATCGACACTCACTTCTATTTGCTCAATGCCTTTCATCTGCATTGAACTGAAGTCCCTGTCTTCTGTGGCCCATGCAGATACACTGGCACTCAGTGCCAGCGCTGAAGCGATACCGGTAAAAAGCTTTGATGGCTTGGTCATCATAAAATTCCTCAAATTGTCGGGATATGAGTCGGTGTATGTCTTTTCAATGAGCTCAGTATCCGCAAAGATTTCGCTACAAACCAATCGCATTTGATGGATCAAACCATACAAAAAGCTTTATCCCATGATTAATTTCATTGCATGAATGTGTCAGGCACCAAACGGCTTAAAGCCTGAAAGGCAACTTTTTCCCTTCTAAACCTTGCATTTAAATCGGTCAGAATCAGTGTTGTTAGTGTCACCAAAACACGTGACTTTCGAAAAACTCCCCTTCCACCCCACATATCAACATGGTTCAAAGAGGTGAACAGAACAGCGTGACAGCGCAACTCTACAAACACTAGCAACGAAAGCCTTAAAAAAGGCACCATAAAACAGGCATAAACTGTGACAGTGAACCCAATATGTGCAGACAGCACCTGGGTTAAAACACCGATTTTCGAGGAAAAGCAGAACTCATCCCTGAGTTCCTAGGGAGAGAAATTAAAGCTTGAATTGAGATGTAGCGCTTTGCAGCTCTTCTGCAAAATCGGACAAGTTGGAAGAAACTTCATGAACCTGATTAAGTATGATCAATGTTTGCTCGAAAGATGCATTCATATCTACCACACTATCTACCACTTGAGATGCGACTTGCGATTGCTCATCCGTTGCCTTGGCAATATGGGTGTTCATGGCATTGATACTGACAATCTGCTCCTGAATAGTCTTTAACGCCTGGCCGGTTTTCTGGGCGTGTTCCTCGTTCTCTGACGACTTGGACATAGCCACCGTCATAGTGTTTACCGAAGACTCCGCAGCACCTTTGAGTCTGGAAAGCACTTCCCTTATTTCCTTGGTGGCATCAGCGGTTTTGGATGCTAACGCCCGAACTTCATCGGCCACCACCGCAAACCCTCTGCCCTGCTCACCGGCACGTGCAGCTTCAATGGCAGCATTGAGCGCCAACAGATTGGTCTGCTCGGCAATGGAGGTGATCACATTGAGAATTGAACCTACACTCTCAGTATCTTTCGCAAGTTCATTAATCGCATTTGATGCAACTTCAATTTCAGAGTTGAGTTCCTGGGAAATATCCATGGTACGTTGCACCACTGACATCCCTTCCATGGCTTCACGCTCTGCTATTTGCGCAGCTTCTGCAGCCTGATCCGCATTGTGGGATATATCCGTTACCGAATGACGCATCTCTTCCATTGCCGCCTGCACCGCCTGGGCATCCCGGCTCTGACGCTCTGTAGCGCCGGTAGCCACATCCATCTTGTCTTTCAGGGCATGTGCACTGTCCAGCAAGGGGGCGGTCACATTCACAACCCGCTGTATTGACTCAGCAAGAAGACCGAGGAAACGATTAAAATTATTGGATACCTGGCCCAGCTCATCTTTATTACCGACAGGCAATTGGTGAGTCAAATCTCCTTTACCATCTGCCAACTCCCCCAGCGAACGAGCCACATCCTTGGCACTATGGCTGATGGCTCTGGCAATGGAAATAGTGACGATAGCCATGAGCAGCAGTAAAGCAACCCCAACCACCATAGTCATCCAGAGGCTGTTTTCGGAGCGATCTCCAGCTTCTTTGATGGTGTTTTTAAATTCAGCCACTTTTGCCTGTTTGTATGCCTGAATTTTACCGAGCACAGCCTCATATGCTGCGGTCTTTTTCTGGCTGATAGCGCCTATATTAGCCATATCGGCGGTGCCATCGAGCATGCTCTTTGCCAGGTCAAAAGTCATACCATTGTAGCGACTCAAATCAGACAGCATTTCCTTTAACTGTTCAGCTTCTGCCTTATCGCTTTCTTGCAGCAATTTAAGATTGGTAGCGAGGTTTTCATGCAGCGTAGCAGCCTGCTCCAGCAGATCCTCATCGGCAAAAGACACCGCCTGGGTATAAATTTCCTCCAACCGCTGAACCAACATGACATTTTGATTCGCGAGCTCAACCCGCTGATAGATTTTATCTTCCATGAAATCGAGCGTGGCACGGTTTTTACTGATGGAAACAATGCTGATGCCGAGGTTGACCATAAATATGGCCACGGAGAGAACAAAAATCACCCCGACTTTTTTGAAAATAGAAAGGTTGTTGAACCAAGACATAAGCAGCCCCTTAAGAGGGGTGCCGGCGTAAACCGGCACCGGCAGTTAGAACTCGGCCACCACTTTTACCGAGCCATTTACCTGACTACTATCAATATAGCCAATTATATTGGGGTTTGACGATACCAGCCCTATAACCTCATCGGGGGTGGTAACTTCCTTCGGTGGTGTTCCTTTGCCGGTAAACACCTTTTGTGACCAATATGACTTAAGCTGACTTGATGACTTCCCGAGCACATTTGAATCAAACGCCTCTCTCACCGGCCCACCTTCCAGATTTACCGGAACCGCCTGGCTTCCACCAGGAAAGGATTTGGTTTTGCCAAGATAAATATTCTCAATGGCTTTTTTATCAATACTGTCGCCATTGCTGGGGTGAACTATTACAGCCACACCAGCCCAGGCCTGCATGGAGCACAGACACAGTAGGATTGAGTAAATTAATTTTTTCATGGCTCTCTCCTAAAATACCAGGTCTACGCCCAGGCTGATGGACTTGGAATCCCCAGCCACGCGCCAGGAGTCCTCTGTGCCAGCACCGGTGCCATTATCTTCCACATCATCATACTGGATTTTAAATGCGGCAGATGGATGGAAGTCCCATCTCAGCCCTACCGAGGTGGTGTTATGGATTTCGCTGCCATCATCAAAGTCAGAATAAGAAACGAAGGGCATAAAATCTTTGATACGATAGCCAACAGTTACAAGATAAGTATCCAAATCAGAATCTTGTAATGTAAGGCGATTCATCTCGGTAAGTACCACCAGGTTATTCCAGTCAACGTTAACCGACAAACCATAGAACTTGCCGTCCCGCTCAGTCTGGCCATCCCACTCCACCTGTTCACCACCTATGTAACGCTCGTTGGTATACTGCATGTGAGTCAAGCGAATATCGAGCCACTCATAATTCAACTGTGCCACAACACCGGCTATGTCTTTCCAGATTTCCCGGGTAGAGTCACCGAAAAAGAATTCAGACAACAGCTTATTGGGTTCATCATCCTCACGGCCAAAATACACCTGACCTGTCAGTGTCCAGTCGCCTATCAGATAGTTATAAAGCGCACTGACACCTGTGTAGTTGAAAATCTGCCAGGTATAGTTATCTGCGGGCGGACGGATCCAGGGATAGGCATAGCCCACATCGAAAAAGTCACTGTAGTAGTACAGCGGCAAACGCTTTTTACCTGCCTGCACAGTCCAATGCTCGTTAAGTTCATATGAAAGGTAAGCCCATTCGAAATCTGCAGAGAAGTTATTGGCTCCCCGCGACACTATTTGGGCAGTAGCCGACAATCCGTCCATCAGATCAGCCGATATCTGTATGCCAAACAGCGTATCGGGCTCGAAACTGATTTCTTCGGTATAGGCCCCCACCAGCGGATAATCGGCGAGAAAAGTTGGCTCCAACCCAAACTCCTCCACCCCACTGCCTTCCAATACCTGACCTCCAACAATGGAGGCAAACCCTGAAATATTGACCTCAGCCGACGCCATCCCACTCACCATCAGCGCGCCGAGGCAGATTGCCAGCTTGTGTTTCATACAAAACCCTTTATTTGTCAGGTGTATCCGACTTTAAGCCTAGGACACGGCAACAAATAGGCAAACTTTCAGGCTATTTTTTTGAACAACCACCGCAGGGTGTTGTCTAAGGTGTGGATGACTCTGCTGAGATGCTCGCAACCCTGAATTGATTCCGGCCCAATTCCTTGGCCTCATAAAGTGCACCATCGGCTGCTGCCAATAAGTCAGCACTGTCCATTCCCGCCTGCCATTTCACCAATCCTTGAGAGACTGTCACGCAGTTACCTATGGCGGAATCGGGGTGAGCAATCCGAGCCTCTGCCAGCAGCTCAGCCACCTTGCCGGCGATATCTTTTGCACCGGCAAGACTGGTCTCTGGTAGCAGCAAAGCAAACTCTTCACCACCATAGCGGACCGCCAAATCCCGCGGCCTACTGGCGGCGCCGGACAACAGCTCTCCCATCTTTTTCAGGCACTCATCTCCCCCCTGATGACCAAGAGAATCGTTAAGACGTTTAAAAAAGTCTATATCCATCAGAATAAGGCACAGAGAATGGCCTGTGCGGGTGGCTGCACGAACTTCCTGTCCGAGGATTTCATCGAAGTGACGACGGTTACTGAGGCCTGTTAGCCCGTCCACAAGCGCCATACGTCGAAAATGTTTGAGTAATCTATGTTTTTCCACATCTCGCCGCACGGCCATTTTAAACCAGCGATAGATCACCTGCCGCCCACTGAAAAGCAGCATCAACAAACAAATAACACGCATGATGTTGAAAAATAACGTGTCCGGGCTCACCTGATAGCGGCTGTAAGCGGTAAACGCTAAAACTGGCACTATGCTGAAAAACATCAGTTTCAGGCTGGGAAAAAGAGCAATAGCGAGCAAAATTGCAATGATGTCACAGAGGGTTTCCACGACTTGCAGCATATTTTCATTCGTTGTCATCATTTCAGACATGATGACCAGCCAGCACAGCACTATGGCAACAATATGACCCCAGACCCACTCCCGTGCACCAATAACTCTGAACTTTCGAAAATATAAATTGACGTACAGTATATTAAGCGCCGTAAATGGCAAAAATAGCAAAATCAATCGCTTAACATCCATCTTGTCGACCGGACTTATGACATAACTGAGCACAACCACCATTTGTAACAGTAAGCTGGAAAGGCTCAGCCAAAGCATGCCACGCAGCAGGTATTGCTGAGTTTCATCTTCAAGGGCGTCATTAAAGGAGCGGGCGTCTTTATCCCCTGAAGTTCCTTTTTTTCAAATCGATAAACCACAATATAGCACTAACAACTGAACTCGCCTGTACCAGTGGCAATGAAAAAAAGCCGGCATAAGCCGGCTTGTTAACAGAACATGGACGGGGCGCATCAGGCGGCCTGGGTTGAAGCCTGCTCACCGTGACGGATAAGGTAATCAAAGGCGCCAAGGCTTGCCGTTGCACCGCTGCCCATGGCAATGATGATTTGCTTGTAGGCCGAGTTGGTTACATCACCTGCGGCAAACACGCCCGGCAGTGAAGTCTGGCCGCGCTCATCCACGATAATTTCGCCGCGGGGAGTCAGCTCCAGTGTGCCCTTGAGCCACTCGGTGTTTGGCACCAGACCAATTTGCACAAAAATCCCGGCCAGTTCCACGCTGTGACTATCACCGCTGCGGCGGTCGGTATACACCAAACCGGTCACCTTGTTGCCATCACCGGTCACTTCGGTGGTTTGCGCCTGGGTGATGATATCAATATTACCCATGGAGCGCGCCTTGCGAACCAGCACTTCGTCGGCGCGCAGCTTGCTGTCAAACTCAAGCACAGTCACGTGTTCCACGATATTGGCCAAATCGATGGCCGCTTCAATGCCTGAGTTACCACCACCAATCACGGCTACGCGCTTACCCTTAAACAGCGGGCCATCGCAATGAGGGCAGTAAGCCACACCGCGGCCACGGTATTCTTTCTCGCCGGGCACATTCATTTCGCGCCAACGGGCACCGGTGGCCAGCAATACGGTTTTGCCTTCCAGCGTCGCGCCGCTTGCCAGCTCAACCTGATACAGGCCATTGCCATCGGCAGACTGACTCAGACGCACCGCTTTCTGGCTTTCCATGATATCCACTTCGTAGTCACGAACGTGGGCTTCAAGGCTTGCCACCAGCTTGGGGCCTTCGGTGGCTTTCACCGAAATAAAGTTCTCGATACCCACAGTTTCGGTGACCTGACCACCAAAGCGATCGGCAACCAAGCCTGTGCTCAGACCTTTACGGGCAGAGTAGATAGCGGCTGAGGCACCGGCAGGGCCTGCGCCCACAATCAACACCTCGAAAGGCGCTTTTTGCGTCAGAGCCTCGGCTTCGCGGGCACTGGCCTGGGTATCAACCTTGGCCAGAATTTCTTTCAGGCTGATACGGCCCTGGGCAAAGAGTTCACCATTGAGGTAAACCGATGGCACCGCCATGATCTGCCGTGATTCCACTTCGTCCTGGAATAGGGCGCCATCCACCATGGTGTTGCTGACCTTGGGGTTAAGGGCGGCCATCATATTCAGCGCCTGCACCACATCGGGGCAGTTTTGACAGGTCAAAGACACAAAAGTCTCAAACTTAAGCTCAGCCGGCAGGGCTTTTATCTGCTCAACCACCTCGGCATCCAGTTTCAGAGGATGACCGCCTGTGTGCAGCAGCGCCAGCACCAGCGAGGTGAATTCATGGCCCATGGGCAGACCGGCAAAGCGAATGTCAGTCCCCTGGTCGTTGGTGACCTGCATGGCAGGGGTGCGCTCGAGCCTGGCCCTGGTCACTGAAACCAACGCAGACAAGGAAGCGATGTCGTTGGCCAGGTCGAGCAACTCCTGTGACTTTTTGCTGTCATCGGCAGACACCACGAGTCTGACGTGCTGCCGTAAATTTTGCAGATAAGTCTTAAGCTGCTGTTTCAAATCCGCATTTAACATAGTGGCTCCAGATGCAAGCAAAGAAATTGGGGAGAAAAGCTCCGGGCCAAATCAGGGGGTGGCCCGGAGCAAGGGTTGACGCGGTTTAGGGCTTAGATTTTACCAACCAGGTCCAGTGAAGGAGCCAGAGTTTCATCGCCTGGCTGCCACTTGGCTGGGCATACTTCGCCGTCGTGGGTAGCAACGTACTGAGCAGCCTGGATTTTACGAACCAACTCGCTGGCGCTGCGACCAATACCCAGGTCGTGGATTTCAGCTACTTTTACCTGACCTTCTGGGTTGATAACGAAGGTGCCACGCAGAGCCAGGCCTTCTTCCTCGATCATCACGCCAAAGTTGCGGCTGATGATGCCGGTTGGGTCGGCCACCATCGGGAATTCAATCTTGTTGATGGTGTCAGAAGTGTCGTGCCATGCCTTGTGGGTGAAGTGGGTGTCGGTAGACACTGAGTACACTTCAACGCCCATGGACTGCAGCTTGGCGTAGTGGTCAGCCATGTCGCCCAGTTCAGTTGGACATACGAAGGTGAAATCGGCTGGGTAGAAGAACACCACAGACCACTTGCCCAGCAGATCCTGCTCGGTCACAGGCACGAATTCGCCCTTGTGGAAAGCAGTGGCTTTGAATGGCTTGATGGTGCTGTTGATGATGGATTGAGTCATGTTTTGCTCCTTGGTAAACAAACGCTTGGTTCAGTGAATTTGTCAGGGCAACTTGGCTTGCGCCCCGTCGATGGAGAGCATATTAGCCAAGGACTTCAATCATTGATAACGGATAAAAACTATCACCTTAATCGATTTTTTATTTGAACCAATCAAAAAAAAAGGGAAAACCCTGGTTTTCCCTTTTTTAATGATTAGCGATTGCGGCCTCAGTTGCCGGCTTGCCCGGTCAACCAGTGGCTCAGTAAACGCACGCCAAAGCCTGTGGCACCGGCCGGACTCAGCGGTTTTTCTGAGGAAGACAAAGCATTACCTGCGATGTCGATATGAGCCCAGGGCTGCTCTCCGGCAAAACGCTGCAGGAACATAGCGGCAGAGGATGCGCCCGCACTGCCTTCGGCGCCGGTGTTTTTCAGATCGGCAATACTTGACTTGAGTTCATCGCCATAGGCTTTATCCAGCGGCAAGCGCCAGAGCTTTTCACCCACGGCGGCGCCGGAAGCCGTCAGACCCGCAATCAGGCTTTCATCATCACTGAACAGACCCGCATACTCACGGCCAAGGGCACGCACTTTGGAGCCGGTCAGGGTAGCCACATCTATCATCAGTCTGGGCTGATACTGGGTGCGGGCATACCACATGCCATCGGCCAGAATGAGACGCCCCTCGGCATCAGTGTTCATCACTTCCACACTCAGGCCCTCAGCCGTACGCACCACATCGCCGGGGCGCAATGCATCACCGGAAACCATGTTCTCTGCCAGTGGCAGCACCGCCACCAGATTCACCCTTGCCTTTTGCATCGCCATGGCTTTCACTGTGCCCAAAATAGCTGCGGCGCCAGCCATATCGGATTTCATGTGCGACATCGAGCCACCGGACGCCTTGATGTTATAGCCACCCGAATCAAAGGTGATGCCCTTTCCGACCATGGCGATGGGCGCACCGTTAGCGCCTTCCCAGTGGGCCACCACCAGGCGGGGTCCTCGCAGACTGCCCTTACCCACCCCCATCAGCGCACCCATGCCCAGTTTCTGAATACCCTTAGGTTCAATAACGCTAATCTTAACGCCAAGCGATTTCAGCTTTTTGGCCTCGATGGCGAAGTCTTCCGGCGTCATATCCCCGGCCGGGGTATTCACCAGATCCCGGGCAAGCGCGACACCAGCTTCAACTGCCGACAGACGGGCAAACTCAGCACTGGCGGCCTTGGCTTCGGTCAGCGCAAAGCGCAACTCACGCTCACTCGCTTCTTTACTTACATAACGGCCGAACTCATAACCCTTCAGCTTGGCACCATGGGCCACTTCAGCCGCCAGATTGGCTGCATTGGGTGTTCCCTCGGCAATCAGGGTGATGCGGGTGTCTTTATGGGCTGCCAGCTTATCTGCGAGCTTGCCACCCAGATTATTAAGTTCACCATCGGTCAGCTTGCCATCACCCAGCCCCATCACCAGGATCCGGTTAAGCTGACTGCCGGCAGGCGCCAGCACTTCCAGCATTTTTCCCTCTTCGCCATCGAACTGATTAACCTGCATGGCCCGCTCGAGGTGAGTCAGGCTGCCGTCACTCAGCACCCGGGCGCCGGGGAAGTGCGTATTTTGTACTTTGAACAGCACCAGAGTCTCGCCCTGAGTATTCAACTCATTGGAAAAACTTACTTTGTCGGCCAGAGCAGGCATAGACAGCAAAGAAGCAAACAGCACAGCCAGTGTGGATTTGGAGGTTTTGAGCATGGGATTCACACCTTGTTATTATGGGACGCGCAAGCATAACAAAGGTGGATTTTGAGGTTAACCCGTAAAGCCCCTCCTTAACACCGGCTTACAATTCTCAACCAGTGCGTAACCTCAGCCACCCCAAGGGCCAAAGCTCATGGAAGCCCGCCCAACGGTGAATCCAAGACGGTTGGACAGCTCTGCCCGGGCCTGTTTAAGACCCTCTTCCCGCAGCACGCCCGGCACTCTTGATGCAAAAATCACCCAGTTGCCGCCGCTTGAAAGGCTGGCATACACCTCGGCAAACTCCTGTTTCAGCAGCGCCTGCAGTGCCAAATTGTTCCTGTGTTCCTTCCAGCAATTAAGCACCAGCATGCCATCGGCCTTTAGCAGTCGAAGCGCCCCGGCAATAAAGTCCGGACTCATCTGCTGCTCATCCACCCCATGTGCGCCATAAATATCGGCAAAAATAATATCGACCCGCTTGTGGTCGGCCGATTCCAGAAAGACTTTGGCATCCCCTTCAAACAGCTGCAGTTTTTTACCTACTGGCAACTGAAAGTAGCATTTGGCCACCTCGATGACTTCGTGTCTGAGTTCCACCGCACTGATTTTCAGCGCCCCATCGGCATGGCGCAGAGCGTGCACCAGAGCGCCACCGCCAAGGCCCAACACCAAGGCACTGCGAGGAGACTTAAACATTAAAGACTCCAACATAACCTGTACGTAAGAATGTTTGGGGATATGGGGGGTTCGGATGTCGAGCTTGCTCTGCTCATCGTTGTCACCAAACGACAGTACCCGCAGGCCGTCTCCTTCGAGTACCAGCACAGGCCCATGGGCATCCTGGCTTTGGTAAATCAGTTTATAATCAGACAATTTCTGGCAGTTCCAAGCAAAAAGCACTTCTCTATCGGCCGCAGCAGTCAGTAAAATCTATGCTTTGTGCCAAGGATTTTCGGAGCCTGCATTTTATGACAAATCAAATCCTTCTTGCCTGCTTTTATTTGGTGGCTTTCTTTTTTATCCAACGAAACCTCAAGTACATGGTGCAGCGGCTGGCGGACAAAAAGCAGGTCAGTGCCGCCCGTACCAGCATGGTGACCCGTTTTCTGACTTCGGTGCTGTTTTTTATCACCCTGTCGCTGATGGCCGTGTCTTTGGGGCTGGGCTATCACGATGTGGCACTGTTTGTCTCATCAGCCTTCGCGGTGCTAGGGGTGGCATTGGTGGCTCAGTGGTCGATACTGAGTAACCTTACCGCCGGCGTGCTGATTTTCTTCGTATTCCCTTACCGTATTGGGGATCGCATCAAGGTGGTGGACAAGGATGAGGACATCCGTGGCGTTATCGAAGAAATCGCCCTGTTCCATGTGCTGATAAAAAGGGACGATGGCAACCTTATCACCTACCCCAACAGTCAGATTTTGCAAAAATCAGTGATTAAGCTTTTGAATCCGGATGCTTATGAACCCAAAGCCCCGGTACAGCCTCTGGTAGAAGAGAAAAAGGCTGAGAATGCGCCGACCGCGGCGGCAACGACTACCACCACGGCAGGCAGCAACCCATCATCGGGGGCGTCTGTGTCGCCGCCCTCATCGCCAGGCGCGTCCTGAAAACCACGAAAAAGCATTCTGTGCCCAAACAAAAAACGCGGCTATTTGGCCGCGTTTTTCTTCAATACAGACTCAAAGGGTATTTTTAAACAGGGCTATCGACTTCTGGTACATCTCCAGCGCCAGAGCCGGGTCATGACGGGCATCGCCATCACGCATAAAGGCATGCTCACCATTCACCTCAAGCCAGGTATAACGGCTTTTACAGTCCTCAAGGTTTTGCTGAATACGGCGTCTGCCTTCGGCAGGCACGTGAGGATCCTGCTTGCCAAACACCATATAAAGCTCACCACGAATGTCTTTAGTGCGGCTCAGTGAATCATTACCCGCCTGACTGGGAATAGTGCCCGAGTGAATATCGGTAGCATACAAACAAAAAGCTGCCGCCACGTCGGGGTTTACCGCAGCACGATAAGCCAGATGGCCGCCAATACAAACGCCCATGGCGCCTACTTTGCCACGGCACCATGGCTGGCTGCGGGCAAAGTCAACCATGGCAACTGTGTCGCTGTCATGACTTTCCAGCGGTTTGCTGGCCTTGTCGCTATTACCCTTATCTTTGCCCACATCATCATAACCCAGCACAGTTCCGGCCGGATTCAGCTCGTGAAAAATCTCCGGCACCAGCACCGCAAAACCATGACCGGCAAGTACAGTTGCCATACGGCTGATAGGAGCTGTTTCCTGAAAAATTTCTGAATAAAAAATAATGGCAGGAAAGCTGCCTTCTGCCACGGGACGATAGACTCGGGTCTGCATCGGACCCGTTGATGTGGTGAGGGTGTAAAGTTCGCTAAGGACGCGCATAGGACCTCCAGGGCTTGAGATTGCCAACAATCTAGCAAGCCCAAGGTCTTGTGTCAGCGCAGAATTTCAGAAAAGTTCGTTTCCGCTGCGCCCGCCACTGAGAGCCACCTTCACATTACTCAGGGTCGTATGTGCAATAGCGCCCAAGGCCTCTTCGGTTAAAAACGCCTGGTGGCCGGTAAACACCACGTTATGGCAAGCCGACAACCGGCGGAATACATCATCCTGGATCACTTCGTTGGACTTATCTTCAAAGAAGAGTTCCTTCTCGTTTTCATACACATCCAAACCAAGTGCGCCAATTTGCCCGGTTTTGAGCGCCTCCATGGCATCCATGGCATTGAGCAAGCCACCCCGGCTGGTATTGATAACCATGGCACCGGGCTTCATTTTGGCGAAGGTATCGGCGCGCAACAGGTGGTGGTTCTCCTTGGTGAGTGGGCAATGCAGACTCACCACATCACATAAGGGGAAGAGCTCATCAAGGCTCAGATAAGGCACACCCAGCGCTTCAACCGCCGGGTTGGGGTATGGGTCAAACGCACGCACCTTACAGCCAAACCCCAACAGAATACGTATGGTTGCCAGACCTATTTTGCCGGTTCCGATAATTCCCACGGTTTTGCCATGCATATTGAAGCCAACCAACCCCTCAAGGGAAAAGTTAGCGTCGCGGGTACGCTGATAGGCCTTATGGATCTTGCGGTTAAGAGTCAGCATCAGCGCGACTGTATGCTCGGCAACAGACTCAGGCGAATAAGCCGGTACGTTCACCACTGTCATTCCCAGGCGTTTGGCTTCATCAAGGTCCACATTGTTAAAACCGGCGCAGCGCATGGCAATCACCCGGGTACCATTGGCGTTCAATTCATTGAGCACCTCGGCCGACAGCTCATCGTTAACGAAGGCACAAATGACTTCAAAACCATAAGCCAACTTCACGGTTTGCATACAAAGCCGTGAATCAAAGTACTCAATATGGGCACCAAAGCCCACATTGGTCCGGTCAAAGTGCTGCATATCGTAGTGTTTGGCGCTGAAGAATCCGATTTTCATGGGAAAGTCCTGAGAATTGCGTGAATGGCCGCAGTGTAAGCCAATTCCGCATTGCTGTCGTCGGCTGAACGATGAAGCAAATCACTTATGCCGTACAAAGCAAATAAAAAAGCGGCCCTGTAAGGGCCGCCTGACATTGGGCAATCGAATGCCCCTCAGTGCTAAGAAAGATTAATGATCTTTAGCGTACTGTGCCGCCTGAGCACCGGCAATACGACCGAAGGTCACGATATCAGAGATGGCGTTACCACCCAGACGGTTGGCACCGTGCACGCCACCGGTCACTTCACCGGCTGCATACATACCGCCGATAAGCTTGCCATCTTTACCGACTACTTCTGCCTTGGTATCGATTTTCACGCCGCCCATGGTATGGTGCACCGCCGGAGCCACTTCAATGGCATAGTAAGGCGCGGTGGCCAATTCACGTGGCAGGTTGGCACGCTCAAACTGCTCATCTTTACCGGATTTAACAAAGCCATTGTAGCTGGCGATGGTTTTTTCCAGCTCGGCCGCAGGCATAGCCAGTTTATCGGCCAGCTCTTTCACCGTCTTGCCTTCGTTAACAATCTTCAGGTGGATGTAGCCTTCGATTTTGCTCAGACTCTTACGCACCGAATCATCGAACAGCAGATAGGCACTTTCGCCTTTCTGAGCCAGAATGGCTGCAGAGGCCTTATCGCGGGTAGTGATTTCGTTGACGAAACGTTTACCTTCGCGGTTTACCAGAATAGCGCCGTTACCACGTACGGCCTCGGTTACCATTACGCCGCCCACAGGGCTGTAAGTTGGGTGAGCCTGTACGTATTCCAGATCCACAGTGTCGGCACCTGCGTGGGTTGCCACGTCCAGACCGTCACCGGTGGCACCCGGATGGTTGGTGGCCTTGAAACCTTTAAGTTTGGCATCGTACTTGGCCACACGCTCGTTGTTCTTGGCAAAGCCTCCGGTGGCAACCACCACGGCGTCAGCCTTAATCACGTAATAACCTGTATAAGCGCCCTGAACCAGTACGCCAGTTACCTTACCGCTGCCATCTTCAAGAATGCGTACCACACGGCTGTTAAGGCGGATATCCGCATCACGGGTTACGGCGGCATCCCACAGTACCTGCGCCACGTGGGCACCCACACCGGCACCACCGGTTGGACGGTGACTGCGGTTAACGCTGGCGCCACCCATACGACCCACGTCGTTCATATCGGCACCCAGTGCGGTGAGCCAATCAATGGAGTCGGAAGAGTTGTTGGCCAGCACTTTTACCAGCTCAGGATTGTTGATGTTACGGCCACCTTTCATGGTGTCGTCAATCATGATCTGTTTCTTGTCCTGGATGCCAAGCTTAGCCTGAGGCTTGGTTTCGGCAGCGTTCATACCACCGGCAGCCAGCTTGGTGTTACCACCTGGAACCGGCTCTTTTTCAAGCACAATCACTTTTACACCGGCATCACGGGCAGAAACCGCCGCGGCCAGACCTGCACCACCTGATCCGATGATAACTACATCGGTACTTTCACGTGGGCCAGCGGCAATGGCTTTGTCCTGGGCGGCTTTTTCAGCATCCACAGGTACGAACTTGCGTTCCCACTTGCCACCGAAAGGCATGTCGTAACCGAAGTTATGGCAAGCATCACAGTAGGTCACTGATTTTTCGTGGCCTTTGTGGCAGCTGGTACAAGCAATATCACCAATGAGGTGAGACTGATGAGGAGACACTATGCCTTCGCGCTCTGCGCTGGCCACTTCTTTCAGATCGCCGTGACAGCTGACGCACTGGGCATTTTCATGAGTCAGGTTATCGTTGGTTGGGCCCTTGTCGGTTTGGTGACAGCTATCGCAGCCATTATCACCATGGAAATCAGCCAGATTATCTGCATTGGCCCAGGCAGTGCCGGCCATGGCCGCAGAGATAATGGCAGCCAGCATGGATTTTTTCATCGTTCCAGTGAACATAAGCGCTCTCCCACTACTACATATTAAGAGGTATTTTTTAGGCGCGTTTTACACTTATAAGAAGAATATTTCAGGAGTAAAACGCTGCTTACCGGCAAAATGGTAGCACTATCTAAAGTGGTAGTTTTATAAGAGATGTCACACTCTTCTTAGCAACATATCGACGATCATCAGTATTTGCTGAGAAGCACTATGTTTTGTTGCGTTGATTGAACAGGATCACAAGCGCCCTTATAAAAACATCGTTCAGGCAACACTTTACTTTTAAAAAGCAACACAGGTTTTAATTATTGGAAACCCAAAGCTCCTCAGCGGCGCCGCCGCCTGTTATGCTGCAATTCTTTATCCATGCGAGTAGTCATCATGGCCGATAAGCAACTCTCCGAAAAACAATTTTGGTTCCAGAGAATAGGAAAGACCGGACTGAGAGCCGTGCATCTTCTGGGAATATGTGGCGTTGGCGGAGGTGTCCTTCTGGGGGTTGCCAAACCTGAATGGCAACACTTCTGGACGATGGCCATGATCAGTGGCTGCGCCTTAATGGGATGGGAAATCCTGCGGGACTGGCGCTGGCTAATCCAGCTCAAAGGTGTGTTAACTTTATTGAAACTCCTCCTTCTCGCCTTGTTCATCCCTTTCCCGGAGTATAAGAGCACGCTTTTTGTCATCATTCTCATGCTGTCTGTCGTGGTTTCTCATGGACCTGCCGGTCTGAGGCATTATTCCGTGTTGCACCGGCGGCGCATCGAAAGTCGCAGGGAAATTAAGGGATGACTCTGCCACATTCGGCTTTACTCAGTAGATTCGAGACGGTTCTGAGTAATGACAGTGAATCATGTGTATTGGATTTAGCTTGTGGTACGGGCCGAAATGGCCGATGGTTTTTACAACGTGGCCACAGAGTTAGTTTTTTGGATATTCACACAGCTTCATTGGAAGCGGAATTCGCCACCAATCCAAATGCAACGATTATCCGGCAGGATTTGGAGTCAGGCGAGGTGAACTGTCTTGGCAGTTTTGATTTGGTTTTAGTATTCAACTACCTGCACCGACCTTTGTGGCCATTGATCAAACAGACGGTTAAGCCGGGCGGTATATTGGTGTACCAGACTTTTACATGGCAACAAGCCAAATTGGGCCGCCCCAGCAATCCCGCGTTTCTGCTTGAGGAAAATGAGCTTACAACAGTCTTTGCTGGGTGGCATCAACTGTATTATGGTGAAGAAGTACCTGAACCTATTACTGGAAACGGGGCATTTAAAGCCGGGATAATATGTCGAAAACCAATGGAATAACTATGTTCCCATACCCTGAACAATACAAAAATGCCCTGCCCCCTCTGGTTACAGCCCTTATAGCGGTCTGGGCTATATTAGGACGGGCCATCGCCGGACTTGGCAGCCCGGTATTTTATTATCCACTGTTAATGATGTACCCGTTAATTCTGGTGTGCCATCTTTGGCTTATCTGGCATGCCCAAGGCCTTAAACGACTGGATCAGGGATTTTATGCCCTGGTACATGGTGCACTGGCATTTGTAGTTTGGACTTTTGCTATCATGCATCTTAGGGATGCAGGCCTGTAAAGAGCTTTATAGATAAGTAATAAAAGCGGCACCCAGGATGCCCAGGGTGCCCACTTTGGCGGAAAGGGAGATTTAGTCGTCCTGTTGGTCAAGCAAACATGATTCTTCGGACGCAAGAACCACATTTATAAACACGTAGTAGATTATGAACAATCCACTTAACGCCCCCACGATATATAGACTGACAGACCACATTTACTACACTCCGTATAATTTCGCGGGAATTCAATCACTGGAAAACCACTGACTAAATATATAAATTCCACTTAAAGCGCTTTATTTACAAGGGACTCCTCATCCGCTCGGTAAATATAACATTCTGGAAATGGTTCACAGATCGCCAACTTGGGCACATCTTCTGGAACTGCAGCCTCTTGACTGATAAAGAAAAATGGCATGGCGGCAGCAGATGCAAATACAGAGGCGGCAAGCACCTTATTAAAAAATCGCTTATTCATTACAAAACTCTCCAATTATTCCATCCTAAAGCAAATTAAATTCACCAACTAGACTGCAATAAAATCAGACCATTCCGAACTGAAATACAGACAATTTTCAGATGCAGAGTAAGCATAAAGCTGAATATGAATATTTGAAGCCAGTCAACTCGATTACCAAGATGCGCCATTGCTATTTGCGACCATAAAACCAACAAATTAAGCGACTCAGGGTAAGGCGTCTTTTTATGGGCAATCAAGTCGACTGGCTGGAATCAGATTAGTCAAATATGAGAATTAGGCGATAATGAAAACATGACGGAAAAGTGAGTAACCAGCAACCAACTGATTTAAAAGTCAATTTAATAAAACAACATCCGTATTTGAACTTGTCAGCACGGACAGCAACACTTTCTTATCGCCCGTCATAGACATAGTGCGAAGGGAAAGGTTTTTTGCATCTATATGAGTTCTGTCTGTTAAACCATTGCGCACATTATAACGAACTAAATAGTAATCACCCCCTTCTTGTGCCAAGTACCAAATATGGTCATTTTCAACATGCCATGCGCCAGAAAAGTACGGCGTAAAATATTTCATTAATGAGCGCTCACCTGTCTCCTCCAAACACCAGATACCCTGCTCGTGCATTTTTGAAAAATAAAACTTCCCTGTTGACTTATCAAACTTACCTGAAAACCCCTCTTTGCTTAATATCCTTTTAACATCACCAGTTCTTGTTTCAACAAGCAAGATTTTATTTGAACCACTTGATGCTTCCGACATTACCAACTCATTCGAGTCCAGACCGAATGAAATATTTCTCACCATAGTTCTTTTCGGAACCATGACCAACTCTTGACCAGCTAAGTCCAACGTAAAGGCGGCACCGTTTAATGTACCAGCAACGCGCTTTCCATCCATCGAAAAAGACAATTCATCGATATAAGTAAAGCGCTTTAAATCAGTCAATTTATGTTCCACCCCATCAACTGAACGAATCCACATTTGCGGCAAGCCGGTTCGGTTGGAAACAAATACGACTTTATCACCATCGGGGCTAATGGTTCCCCGGTAATCTCTGCGGCTGGAGGAAATCCAGGGTTTGGGAGTCGATTGCTTTATCATGGGGGACTCCCAGAGCCATATTTCTTCCTCCACCATTTCACCAACAACAGCCGTAATCTGCCCGTTATTATTCGACTTGGGTGAATTAATTTCCTGCAATATTTTGGTCAGGCGAGTGATCTCTCCCGACCCTAAATCAATTTGATGAAGCTGTCCTTCCTCAGCGCGAAATATCAGGCTTCTACCATCACTACTCCAGGCAACACTTCGAAGCGGATAGCCTACTTTATGCAAACTTTGCCACTCACCGGAGGAAAAAGTAAACAACATCAATTGTGTATCAGACCATCCCGAATTACGTAACACTGCAAGCTGAGAATTATCAGGTGACAGCGTAAAACTCAGATCCCCCCGACCAGACACATGAGGCTGACTGAGCTGCTCCTTGTGCAATGTATCCAAATCCAGACGGTAGATTTTTTTGAAATCTTCTATACCTTCTGAATCAATAAAAAGGAGCTGATTATCCCTGAAAGCCAGGGCGCTGGACTGTGTTGCAGCACCGCAACTGGCAATCACCCTCGACTCATCTGAAATGACATTTTTCAGCACAATTTCACATCGCTGTACACCGTCATAATGCAAATAGGCCAACTGACGACCATCACTACTCCATGCCGGATAACGGCTGCTCATACTCCCGGGATTTCCGCCATCGATATGAGACACAACGCCAGACTTTAAATCCTGGATTAAAACCTGCCATTTTTCGTCGCTTAAAGAACGAAACGAAAATGCCAGGTGTGAACCGTCAGGAGACAATACCGGATCAACTTCCTGCCCCTCCAGAGAAGTCAGGGGTTCCAAAGAAACTATTGCATCTTTAATCAGAGCAGCGCTCGAAACTGAAGGCTCAGGAGTAAAAAACCTGATGCCACCTATAATACAAAGCGAAAGAGTAAGACCCGCGGCGGCATATCCCAATAAGCGGCCCCTTAGGCTACCTTTGAGCTTAAGTGTCGACTCCTCTTTAACCAAGGCATCAACTGAGTTTGTGCCGGATGGAGGAAACCGGCCGAAATGACCTTCTCCCAAAACCTTTTCTGAGGCACTTTCACCCTGTTGAAGCGGAATTTGGAACTTTGGCGCTGTCTCCTCTATCTTTTCCAGCTCCGCAACGACTACATACCCGACCTTGGGCACGGTTTTAATCACTTTCTGACTGCGGGCATCATCACCCAGCGCATTTCTCAAAAGGGCAATAATCCTGTTAATGGCATTATCAGATACCACCCCACCACGCCACACGACCTTAATCAGTTCGTCCCTGCTTACCGGGCGGCCGGCTCTCTCAAGCAAACAGACCAACACCTGCATCACTCGCAGTTCGAGCTTAGTATCAATGCCATCTCTTGACACTACACAACGCTCGGGAACAATCAGGTAGTCACCCAAGCGATACCTGCTGTTATTAAACATGCCGTTCGCTTTATTGTTATTAATTTATCTTTCTGTATTTAATCAATATTGATTGCCAAGTGGAAGCAGTGAAAGCATCTCTGCTATTAATAGACTTGCCGCTCTGTACACTCTTGGATATCTTTAGCGCCCCGAAACGAGTACCGAGACCTGTGATGGACGATTTTGTTTACAATCCCCCCACCGAGCCCTGGCTGGAAATATTGCACCAGGACAGGGATATCATCGTCATCAATAAGCCAAGCGGTCTCCTCTCGGTGCCGGGCAGAGATCCAATCCACCATGACAGCGCCTGGTCACGGATCAAGACCGAGCACCCCAACAGCCAGGTCGTGCACCGGCTGGATATGGCTACCTCGGGCGTTATGGTGTACGCCCTTCGCAAAAGTGCCGAAGTGGAACTGAAACGCCAATTTCGGGATAGAGAGACAAACAAAATTTACTATGCGCGGGTTGCAGGCCACGTCCGGCAAAACACCAGTGTCGACCTGCCATTAATTTGCGACTGGCCCAATCGGCCACGGCAAAAAGTGGATCATGCTGTCGGCAAACCGTCCCTTACCCATGTCGAAGTTGTCAGCTACGGCAAACGCTCCACCCTGGTTAAGCTCACGCCCATCACCGGCCGCAGTCATCAGCTCAGGGTGCATATGATGGCGCTTGGGCACCCCATCCTAGGGGATGGCTTTTATGCCGATCCTCTGGCAAAGTCTCTGGCAGATCGCCTGCTGCTACATGCGGCCAGCCTCAGCTTTATTCATCCCTACTCAGGCGAACCCTTGACATTCACCGCAAAGGTGCCATTTGCTGAACCAACCGGTGAACAGTAAACTCACCTTTTCGCTGGCAAATTCACACTAAAACCCGTAAATTATTGTTCAATCATTCAGTAGGCAGAGCCGTACGCAGTGGATACATCATTTCAACGCGACCAATTGGACAATCAAATCCTTGAAGCCCTGATGGCGGACGCACGCACGCCCTTTGCTGAACTTGCAAAGCGCTTTGGTGTCAGTGCCGGCACTATCCATGTACGGGTGGAAAAGATGAAACAGGCCGGTATCGTTACCGGAGCCCAAATCACCGTCAACCCAAAGGCGCTTGGCTACGATGTATGCTGCTTTATCGGCATCAATCTGAAGAGTGCCGGCGACTACCCCGCCGCCATTGCTAAGCTGAATGCCCTGGAAGAAGTGGTGGAAGCCTATTACACCACGGGCAACTACAGTATCTTCGTCAAGGTAATGTGTCAGTCTATCGATAGCCTGCAGCATGTGCTGATTAATCGGATTCAATCCATTGCCGAAATTCAGTCCACTGAGACACTGATAAGTCTGCAAAACCCCATTGTGCGGGCCGTTAAGCCGTAAGCTTACAAGGGCTGTAAACAAAAACACCGGACTTATATCCGGTGTTTTTTTGTTTCGCTGACTCAGAGTTCAAACACCCTGGTCATCACTTTATAAAGCTCGGTGCCCTGATGCACGGATGCCGAGGCAAAATGCAATATTGGCACCCCATCCTCGGGCAGCCGGAGCGATGTCAACTCCTCTCCGGTACCGTAAAGATCGAGTCTAAGCAGCTTCACCAGGGCGTCACCCGCCTTCATTGGCTCACCGACCCGTCCAAGATATTCCACCATCCCAGCCTTTGGAGCATGAAACTTGCGGTAATTCTTCAGAAAGCAGCCATAACGCTTCATCTGCTTGGGCAGCACTTTTTCGGCAATCACACCACGGTGGCTCAGATACGCCAGAATGCCCTCAGCATCTTCGAGTGCATCATTCAAATCGATACGCTCCTGACTGCCAAGCTCCAGCGTAAAAGCAGAGATCTTAACCCCAAGTTCACGCCCATGGCTGGACGCCACCTCAGCCAGCGTCCACCAGGGGACAAAGGCCGCCTCATCCATGGCACCGCCAAAACTGTTTGGGATCAGCAAGGTATAAGGAATGGAAAAAAACTGCGCCGCCTCTCGCTCATATTCCGGACAATAAAGATGCTTACAGGATTTCGGCCCTGTGTGCAGATCCAGCACTATATCCGCCCTGTGAGCCATAGATTGCAAGGTTACCGCCAGCCGATGCCCCGTGGTCACCCCCCAGGGATTATTAAGCTTACGGGCGCACTCTTCCACCAAGGTGGCGCGAAACGCCATCACCAGCGCCTTATCATCCAAATGAGCATGTTCCTGATACCAGACCTCAATATTGAAGCCATGATCAAGATACTCGCGGTTCCAATTCACACCTGTAATGGGGTCAAAACGCCCAAGAGTAAACTCGCCACTTTTTTGGTTAATACCCAGTGGGTTCGCCAAAGGCACTAATTGGATATCCCCCAAAAGCTCATAATGTTCCAGCAGCTTCATCAGCTGATAAATTACCGCGTTACCCTGCACTTCGGCGCCGTGTACGTTGGCCTGAATGTAAACACTCGGGCCAGCACCCTTGCCCTTAAAGCGATACACAGGTAAAGACAGGGGCTGCCCAGCGGCGAGTTCCCCCACCCGAACTTCATGCTTATCAACACGCATATGCATGACCTTCAAAGAGATTTTCGTGCAGCGCCCGAACCACCTGTGCAGCCTCATTCTCAGCCACCAATACACACAGATTATGGGGGCTGGCACCCTGACAAATCATCCGCACGTTATGGGGCTCAAGCACGGTAAATACCTGACGGCAAATACCCGGTGTGCTGGCGATACGGTTACCGATAATGGCCACCAAGGCCAAGTTGTCTTCAACCCTCACCCGGCAATGCTGCGACAACTCCTGCAGCAGCGCCTCACTCAAAAGGCCACTGCCGGTGGAGTCTGAACCAGTTTTGTCCAGGGTTAGCGACACGTTCACTTCCGAGGTGGTGATAAGGTCGACCGAAATCTTATGGCGCGCCAAAGTGGCAAAGGTTTCCGCCAAAAAGCCGCGGGTATGCAGCATCTGCAGGCTATGCAGGTTCAACAGTGTCTGATCGCGGCGAACCGCAACCGCACGATAAATAGGCGGATTATCAACCTGATGACGGATCCAGGTGCCTCCCTTCTCTGGTGCCTTACTCGAACCTACAAACACCTGAATTTGCTGACGAACGGCAGGTAATATGGTGGCAGGATGCAATACCTTGGCGCCGAAGGTAGCCATTTCAGCCGCTTCGTTGAAGCTGATTTCCGCAATGGGTTTGGCGTTGGGAGCAAGACGGGGATCCGTAGTGTAGATACCGGCCACATCGGTCCAAATCTCCACCGCATCAGCACATAACGCCTCGGCAAGCAAAGCGGCTGAATAGTCACTGCCACCACGTCCCAGGGTCGTGGTTTGCCCTTCAGCGTTGGCACCGATAAAGCCCTGAGTCACCACAATCTGACTTGTCAGCAACGGCCGTAAAATGTTGCGCGACAGCTCAGCAATATCTTCAATCTGTGGCTCAGCTCGGCCAAAGTGGCTGTCGGTGCGCAGGACTTGCCTGACATCGAAGCTGACACTGCCGGCACCTTTTTCGCGAAGCACAGCAGCAAAAATCAGCGACGAGCATTGTTCGCCCATGGATAAGAGCTCATCCATAATCGCCTTGCTGCGATTAAGGATAAGTGACTCGCTCAGCACGGAAATACGCGATAGCAGACTGTCGAGCGCAGCAGCCACATCCTGTGGGCGACTCAGTTTGTCTAAAATGGCGTATTGGATTTGAGCAATTTGCTTGAGCAGCTGCAACCGACGCTCATCAGTAACGGTAGCCTGAGTGAGTTCCACCAGCAGGTTAGTCACACCACTGGAGGCACTGACTACCACCAGCCGCGTCGCGGCATTCGCCAGCACTATATCGGCACAGCGGGACATTGCCTCAAAATCGGCAACTGATGTACCACCAAACTTGGCAACAACAAGAGACATCAGCACACCTCCGTCGACGGCGAGTAGACGAAAGCGGCAAATTGGTTGATATGGGTTTTCATGTGTAAGCTCCGAACTGACTTCGTTCGAAGAGCCTGGTGCAAAGATTCGGCACCCCAAAAGGAGGGAAAAACGATCGTCACCAGAAGCTCTCCACCAAATTACAGGTGACAATCGTCAGGATTCAGCCTGAACGACCGACATGAAGTGCTTACCCCGCAAAATCATGCCTCGGCGCCAATCTCCCTCACAAGCCGTCGTTGGAGTGGGTACTCCTCAAACTTGCTACCTAGTTGACGCTCCTCTTCTGTGCCTTCCATTGGAAGGGATGAAAAAAGTAGCAATAAAGGACTAATCAAGTCAATCCGAAATTAGTAAAGCCGGCAAAACTGTTAATAAGCAACGCCAGGGATTAACGACCTAAATCCGGTAATTCGGTCACCAAACGCACCCGTTTACTGAACGATCCCAGAGATACAGCTGTTGCTTCTGCCACGCATGGCAATAATTCCAGCTGATCTTGTATGACATAGTAGATGGCGTTTTGTTGATAACGGCGCGCCAGCGCAAGACTGTCCGCTTTGGATAAAAACACCGCCCAACTTTTTTCCATGTGGGCAAGATCGTTACTGGCCCCTACCAAGGCCCGGTAGGGCACACCATAAGATTCAATGTCCCTGAGTAATGCTCTATCCCTCAGACGATTCTGGCAGGATGTCAAAATCTGACCTTCGGGATTATGCGCCGTGACAATGGCGAACGATGAAGAAAGAGAAAGTTGTTGAGTCAACAGAAATTCTGTCGACTGATAATGCTGCCAAAGCTGTTCAAAATGACTATTCATGAAGGTGAGAATCATTCAAAAGAACCCGATACAGTTTAGCAGACTCTTTTACTCTGCCTAGTCGTGTGAGCGAGATCTCATTTACAAAATACACATTAAATATATTTTTTAAGCACTTAGTAAATATTAATCATAATTAATCGGTCGTTAGGCCGCATTTGTTAACATTTCAATTGTTAACAAATGCCTAAAACGAGTACAATCTGCCCCGTTAGCCGTCCAAACATCTGGCCGTACATCTGATACAGGTTGTTACAAATTTCCTCGTTATTGTCAGTGACTTGGCTAACCTACTGTACGAAATGTGACCCATATTCAATTTAACATTTATACTTTGCAAAAAAATGATGTCTGAGGAACTTTAGCAAGGCATTGTTTATCGAAGTGAGTACAGTTTTGATTCCTTTTATGGAACGTATTTAGTCTGACTCTAAAGTATGTTGGCATGATATGCCGTCTCTTTAGCACAGCGTTTTACAGTTTCTGCCCTGCTGGCGTGCAGAACCTGACCGACAGTAAACCGGCATTTCCGGTTGGCAAAGAATTTGATTTAATTTAGGTACTTAACTATGCAAAATCCGCACATTCTGATCGTAGAAGATGAAGCCGTTACCCGTAACACCTTGAGAAGTATTTTCGAGGCTGAAGGATATGTGGTAACTGAAGCCAACGATGGCGCAGAAATGCATAAAGCCTTGCAGGAAAGTAAAATCAACCTGGTGGTGATGGATATCAACCTGCCTGGTAAAAACGGTCTGTTGCTGGCACGCGAACTGCGTGAAATCAACAACATCGGCCTTATCTTTCTGACCGGTCGTGATAACGAAGTTGATAAGATCCTGGGTCTTGAAATTGGCGCGGACGATTATATTACCAAGCCGTTCAACCCACGTGAGCTGACAATTCGTGCCCGTAACCTGCTGACCCGCGTTAACAGCACCGGCACCGAAGTTGAGGAAAAGAGTGCCGTTGAAGTTTATCGCTTCAACGACTGGAGCCTGGAGATTAACAGCCGCTCTCTGGTCAGCCCATCCGGCGAATCTTACAAACTGCCACGCAGCGAGTTCCGTGCCATGCTGCACTTCGTGGAAAACCCAGGCAAAATTTTGAGCCGCGCCGATCTGCTGATGAAGATGACCGGCCGTGAACTCAAGCCACACGACCGTACCGTAGACGTGACTATCCGTCGTATCCGCAAGCACTTTGAAAGCCAGCCGGACACGCCGGAAATCATCGCTACCATCCACGGTGAAGGCTATCGCTTCTGCGGTAACCTGGACGAATAAGGGTTAACCCTTACATAAAAAAGCCAATCTTAGGATTGGCTTTTTTATTGGCTGAATTTTATCGATAAGCCAATAGCTTAATCTTTGAAATTTATAAACACTTAATAAAAAAGCCTGTCACCGACAGGCCTTTTTATATCCCAATCAAACCGGGTTTAATGCTTGAGCTCAGTATCGAGGAAATCGGCCAAAGTGCGGTACAAATGTGTACGCACCTTCTCACCGCGCATCGAGTGCTTGGAGCCCGGGTAATCCACCATACGGAACAGCTTGCCTTCGTCCTGCAGCGCCTTGTAAACCCGGGTCGAGTTTTCAAACAGCACATTATCGTCGGCCATACCGTGATACATCAAAAGCCCGCCCTGATAGCCGCCAACATGGGGAAACACGCTCGCCTTATCGTAACCCTCGCCGTTGCGGTCCGGATGACCCATATAGCGCTCGGTGTAATGGGTATCGTATAGCTTCCAATCGGTCACAGGGGC
>NZ_JBFKLW010000020.1:0-62467 GCF_041630135.1 Shewanella sp. | reverse complement strand
TTTGCACTGGCATCACTGACCACCTTGTTTTTTATGTGGGGTTTCATTACCTGCCTTAACGATATTTTGATCCCGCATTTAAAGGCGGTGTTCAATCTCAGTTATGCCCAGGCAATGCTTATTCAGTTCTGCTTTTTTGGTGCCTATTTTCTGGTGTCTGTGCCAGCGGGGGCGCTGGTAAAGCGTCTGGGGTATCAAAAGGGCATAGTGGTGGGGCTGCTTACTGCCGCCCTTGGCTGTGGTCTGTTTTATCCCGCGGCGGTGTCGGCCACTTACGGCGTGTTTTTGGGTGCATTGTTTGTACTTGCCAGCGGTATTACCGTGCTGCAGGTGGCGGCCAACCCTTACGTGACCGCCCTTGGTCCGGTGAAAACCGCTTCAAGCCGTTTGACCCTGACTCAGGCCTTCAACTCTCTGGGTACCACCATAGCGCCGGCTTTTGGCTCGGTGCTGATTTTGTCGGTGGCGGCGGGCGTATCTGCCGAGGCAGAGGCCGAAGCGGTGAAATTGCCTTATTTGATGCTGTGCGGCGCGCTGGTGGTATTGGCGATAGTGTTTGCACTGCTGAAATTGCCCCACATTCAGGGCCAGGAAGATGAGACCCTTTCAGGTGACGACGCCATTAAGGCGGTATCAGCCCTCAGTCATCGTCATCTGGTGCTGGGTGCCATAGGGATATTCGTTTACGTGGGCGGTGAAGTGGCCATTGGCAGCTTTTTGGTGAACTTTTTGGGTGAATCCCATGTGGCGGGCATGGCCGAGGCCGATGCGGCCCATTACATCGCCTTTTACTGGGGTGGTGCCATGGTGGGGCGTTTTATTGGTGCCGCCGTGATGCAAAAAGTGGATGCCGGCAAGGTGCTGGGCTTCAATGCCACCATGGCGGCCCTGCTGGTACTGGTTGCCATGAACAGCAGCGGCGCTTTGGCCATGTGGGCAATTCTGGCGGTGGGGCTGTTTAACTCGATTATGTTTCCGACCATTTTCAGTCTGGCGCTGAAAAATTTGGGTGCGGCCACGGCTCAGGGCAGCGGTATTCTGTGTCTGGCCATTGTGGGTGGCGCCCTGGTGCCGCTGCTGCAGGGGCTTCTGGCTGATTCTGTTGGCTTGTCTGCCTCATTTATTCTGCCGGTGCTCTGCTACGGCTACATCCTCTTTTATGGCCTGAAGGGCTCTGTACCCCGGGAGGCTGGTCAATGAAGTTTGCGTTATCCAACACCACGCTAGCCCTTGCCTGTGTCCTTGGCGGCGTCATGTCAGGCAAGGTGAGCACAGCAGAATCGTCATCGCTGAACGAGCGGGATGTTAATCGCTGGCCAGGGGCCGTTTACCATACCCCAATTCAGGCGGATGTTGAGGCAAAGGTTCATAAGCTGCTGGCCGCAATGACACTTGAGCAAAAAGTGGCGCAAATTATCCAACCGGAAATTCGCGACTTTGGCGTTGAGGATATGCGTCGTTATGGCTTTGGCTCCTTCCTCAATGGTGGCGGTTCATTCCCCGGTAATAACAACAGGGCAAAAGCGGCCGATTGGGTGGCGCTGGCCGACCAGATGTACCACGCCGCCATGGATGACAGTATCGATGGTATCGCCATTCCGCCCATGTGGGGCACAGATGCCGTTCACGGTCATGGCAATGTGTTTGGCGCCACCTTGTTCCCCCATAACATTGGCTTGGGTGCAACGCAAAACTCCCAGCTGATTAAAGCCATCGCGGCGGCCACGGCCAAAGAAGTGCGCGCAACCGGGATCGACTGGGTGTTTGCGCCTACCGTCGCTCTGGTGGATAACCTGCGCTGGGGTCGCACTTATGAAGGCTATGCCCGGGATCCTGAGCTGATTGAACGCTACGCCGAGGCCTTTGTCGATGGCATGCAGGGCGAGGGCAAAAGCTGGCTGGGTGACGATTACACTCTGGCCACTGCCAAACACTTTATCGGCGATGGCGGCACTGAGAATGGTGACGATCGCGGTGACACCAGGGTAGATGAAAACACCCTGATAGCCCGCCATGGTCAGGGTTACGTGGGTGCACTGGGTCATGGCGTGCAAACCGTGATGGCCTCTTTTAACAGTTGGAACGGCGAAAAGCTCCACGGCAGCAAATACCTGCTCACCGATGTGCTCAAAGAGCGCATGGGGTTCGATGGGGTGGTGGTTGGTGATTGGCTCGGCCATGGCTTTGTACCGGGCTGCAGTTACGAGCACTGCGCTGAAGCCGTGAATGCCGGGGTGGACATACTGATGGCGCCGGGGGACAGCTGGAAAGCACTGTACGTCAATACCATCGCGGATGTGAAATCCGGGGGCTTGCCGCTTTCCCGTCTTGATGATGCGGTGAAGCGTGTGTTGCGGGTAAAGCTGCGTGCGGGTCTGTTTGATAACAAGGCGCCGTCAGCGAACCCCTATGCCGGTAAACAGGAATGGATAGGCCATCCGGAGCACCGCGCCATTGCCCGTCAGGCGGTTGCCGAGTCTTTGGTGCTGCTCAAAAACAACCGTCCAGCCAATGGTGTGCGCCCTGTGCTGCCCATTGCCGCCAATGCCAGGGTATTGTTAGTGGGCGAAGGCGCTGACAGCATTCCACAGCAGTCAGGTGGTTGGAGCATGACCTGGCAGGGGACCGAAGTCACCAATGCGGACTTCCCCGGCGCCACCAGTATTTTTGCCGGCATCAAGGCAGCGCTGAACGCCGCTGGTGGTGATGCGCTCCTGAGCTCCGATGGCACTGTCCCCGTGGGATTCAAACCCGATGTGGTGATAGCCGTCTATGGTGAGCAACCCTACGCCGAAGGCAACGGCGATTTGGATAACCTCGAGTATCAGCGCGGTGACAAGCGTTCTCTGGCCATGCTCAGCGCACTGAAGGCAACTGGATTACCCCTGGTGTCCGTGGTCTTGTCCGGCAGACCGCTGTGGATGAACCCTGAAATCAACCTATCGGATGCCTTTGTGGCCGCCTGGCTGCCCGGCAGCGAAGGCGCGGGTGTGGCAGATGTGCTGATTGGCGATAAAAACGCTCAGCCCCGAGCCGATTTCAAGGGGCGCATGCCATTCCCATGGCCCGCCACTCCGGCAGCCGATGGGCTTGTGTCTGATACAGGCAGTGCAGGGCAAGGCCAGTCCAAGCCCCTGTTCAGCCTCTGGCAGGGTTTTGATTATCGCACTGACGCCACGCTTGCGACTCTCAGTGAGGACAATGGCAGCTCGGAGGCAGACAACCGACTGGCGATTTTCGATAAAGCCATCAAGGCGCCCTGGCATTTGGCGGTAGGAGACAATAAGGGATTGCACCGTGTTGGTCCCGGTCTTTGGCAGCAGGGTCCATGGGCCGTGCGCAGTGTGAATCGCATTGTGCAGGAAGATGCCCGCCGGTTTGAGTTCGGCGCCGCCGGTACCCTCAGCTTCCGTGATGATTTCACTCTGGATTTGCGCCGTTTTGCACCTGACTCATCAATGCTTTCTTTCGATATTGCCCTGGCAGCTTTGCCCGGAAAGTTGCAACTGTCGATGGCCTGTGAAGGTGGCTGTCGTCAAGCCGTGGAGTTGTCCGGGCAGTTAAAAGCCGATGGTCAGTGGCAGCGTGTTGAAGTGCCGCTATCATGTTTCGGGGTAACGGCTGATGAGCTGGCACGCACTTTCAGCCCCATGACCATGTCACTTCCCCAGGGGGGCACCCTGACGCTGGCAAATGTCAGCCTCGAAGGAATGGTTCAACGGGATGCGTCTGCCAAGGCAGTGGAATGTGGACTGCCGCCGGTCAGCGACAAATGACAGCACTGAGCATGGCCGCGACATGCCGCGCTGAGATGAAACACACCATCAACATGGAGAATGAGATGTATCGCTCTGGGATTGATTTGGGCGGCACCAAGATTGAATTGGTGACCTTGAATGAAAAGGGGGAGGAGGTATTTCGCAAGCGTGTACCTACGCCCAAGGACTACCGAGCGACCCTCGAGGCGGTTGCTGGCCTGGTGCATGACTCTGAGAAGGAAACCGGACAGGTGTCCAGCATCGGGATTGGCATTCCCGGTGTGGTGTCTGCGGTCACCGGCAGGGTAAAGAACTCCAATGCCGTGTGGCTGAATGGACAGCCGATGGATAAGGATCTCGGTGCCATGCTGAGCCGGGAGGTGCGTATCGCCAACGATGCCAATTGCTTTGCAGTGTCTGAGTCTGTGGATGGTGGCGGCGCCGGTAAAACCCTGGTATTTGGAGCCATTCTGGGCACCGGCTGCGGCGCCGGTATTGCGATTAACCACAAGGTACATGGCGGTGGCAACGGCATTGGCGGTGAATGGGGCCATAACCCGCTGCCGTGGATGACGGCAGATGAGTTTAACTCCACCCGCTGCTTCTGCGGCAACGCCGATTGCATCGAAACCTTTGTTTCGGGCACAGGCTTTGTGCGGGACTTTCGTGCCCACGGTGGCGAGGCGGCAAGCGGCATTGAAATTGTGGCGCTGATGGGCAAGGGCGATCCCTTGGCTGAAGCCGCCTTTGGCCGCTTTATCGACCGTCTGGCCAGAGCGCTGGCGCACGTTATCAATCTGCTCGACCCGGACGTGATAGTCCTTGGCGGCGGCGTGTCCAATATCGATGAGATTTACGAGTATCTGCCCGCCCTGCTGCCCAAGTATGTGCTGGGCGGCGAGTGTGGCACCAAGGTGGTGAAAAACCATCATGGCGCGTCCTCTGGGGTACGGGGTGCGGCCTGGCTGTGGGCTCCCGGTGAGCAAGCCGCATTGCCTGAACTGAGTTTATAACTCGTTTTCAGCCCGGGCAGTGAACACCAGTGTGCGTTGGACGCCCGGGCACAGATGTTGATATATCGGGTTATGAGGTTTTGAAAGCCGGCTGCGGCCGGCGTTGTGTTTGTGTCTGCCTTGCCTCATGGATGAGGCGCTTTTGTGCTTGTCCTTTAAGGCGCCCCGGCTTATCGCCGATAAGGGCGCCGTTTTTTATTCTGCACATGACGTTGTAAATCGCTTGCTGGCTCGGCAGAATAGCCGCTCGCTGTTGGCTTTGTATATTGGGGGAAGTGTGGCCAATTTGATGTTGTTGCTGGCTGCGGCCATTTGGGGCTTTGGCTTTGTGGCGCAGCGCCTTGGGATGGACCATCTTGAACCGTTTGCTTTTAATGGTCTGCGCTTTGTGATTGGGGCGCTGAGTCTGCTGCCGCTGATTTGGATTATGAAACGTCAGAGCCGGCTCAAAGGGTTTTCTGATAAAGATTTTTTACGTAGAGCCTGTATTGGCGCTCTGGGCTGCGGTGGCATTTTGTTTATTGCCGCCTCCTTTCAGCAGGTCGGTCTGCTGCACACCACGGCGGCCAATGCCGGCTTTATTACCGGGCTTTATATCGTGTTGGTGCCAGTACTTGGCTTGGCGCTGAAACACAGCACTGGCCTTAATACCTGGCTTGGCTGCGCAGTAGCCGTCGTGGGGCTGTTTTTTTTGAGCGTGGGCGATGATTTCAGTATCTCCTATGGTGACGGCTTACAGCTGATTGGCGCACTGTTCTGGGCCATGCATATTTTGGCGGTAGATCATTTTGCTGCCCGCGTTGCCCCCGTGGTACTGGCCTTTGGTCAGTTTCTGGTGTGTGCGCTGGCGAGCTTTGGGGTGTCTTTGGTGCTTGAAACCACCACGGTGGCAGGTATTCAGGCGGCCTGGGCTGCGCTTGCTTATGCCGGTTTGGTGTCGGTAGGGGTGGCGTACACGCTGCAGGTGCTGGCACAAAAACATGCCCACCCAGCCCACGCGGCCATTATTTTGAGTCTGGAAACCGTGTTTGCTGCCGTTGGCGGTATGATGTTTCTGGATGAAAGTCTGTCTGGGCGGGCGCTGTTTGGCTGTGGCCTGATGTTGTTTGGTATGTTGATAAGCCAGGTGCCGCTGAGGTATCTGGTTAAGTCACGCCATCAGAAAGCGGCGTAAATGCCGCTTTCTGATGGCGCCTGCTTAAGTCAGCGCATTAATCGTTGATTATCTGATCCAGCAGTACATCGTCCCCAATCAAATACAGGGATTCCGCCAGCAGCTCCTGCTTGCTGAGCTCCTCCAGTCCCAGTACAAAGGTTGCCCTGAACAAGGGCACACCTGTGTGGCTAGCGCTTTCAAGCTGGGTCGAAAAATGTTCAATGTTAATGCCAAGGGCATTGATTTTGTTAGAAATATCGAGTACCAATCCGGGCCTGTCGTAGGCGACCAGAGTGTAGCTGCGTTTGTGCGCCGGTCGCTTGGCTGCGCGGGTACTGGCGTGTGTCAGGGTAAGGCCTTCGATGTATTCAAGATTTTCAATCAGGCCATCCCAGTTATCCGATGGAATTTCCAGCACTATAATGGCAGCGAAGATGCCGTCGATATGGCGCAGCTCTGAATCCAGCCAGTTGCCGCCATGTCGGCTCACTGCATGGGCGATCTGTTCCACCAATCCGGTTCTGTCCGGTGCCTGCAGGGTGATGAGGTATCTCAACATCGCTCGCTTACTCCTTGTGTTTGCTACAAAATATGTTTTTCACAGAGTGCATTTATTTACTGCGTTAATGGGTGTGGCGTAACACAACTGTCATATAGGCGTCATATACTACGCCTATCCCAAGTTGGCTATGGCCCGGATTATTAATAGTTAGCACAGGCTAACGGGCATGCCCAGCGAAAAGAGCTCAGGCCAATCAATCAGAGGTTATGAATGGAAATTCAGGTCACTAAGCCTGAAACGTCTGCCAGTATTCTGGCAGGCCGGGGCACAGGGCGACGCGCCCTCAAGGACAAGGCAACAGCTATCGGCGTCAGTGTCGGCGGTGTGATGGTATTCGTTGCGCTGTTATTGATCTTCTTTTACCTGCTTTATGTGATTAAGCCTATTTTTGATGGCGCATCGGTAAGCAAACGCACCTCTGTTGACTATTCCCCAGCCACTGCGCCTGCACTTATGGTGGGTAGCGACGAGCAGAATGAATTGTTGTATCGGGTGGCAACCGATGGTGTGGTGGCATTTTACCGTGCATCGGGTGAACAGGCTGAGCTGATTGCTCCACAATTGCCCGATGGTGTTGAAGTTGTCAGCTCCGCCGCATCGGTGCCCAATGAGCAAAGCTTTGCATTGGGATTGTCAAACGGTGAGTTGCAGCTGTATCGGGTAGAGTTCGGTGTCAGTTACCCTGATAACCAGCGGGTGATCACCCCCCGACTGCGTCGTCTGAGCGAGGATGGTGAGTTACTTATCAGCCAGACAGGTACCGCTATCTCCCAGTTTACTTTCGGCCGGACCAATAAGCAGTTGACAGTGGCTTTTAGGGCTCAGGGAAGCTGGCAACTTACCCGCCTCGAAGGGGAAGAGAATCTGCTGACTGAAGAAATTGAATGGAGCAGCAGCAGTGCTTCGCTGCCGGATGCGCCATCTCAGGTTGAGCAGCAGTTGATGACGCCGGATCAACGCCAGTTGATGTTGCGCTCCGGCAACAAGATTTTTGTGTACGACATCCGCGATGCCGAAGAGCCTTCGCTGATGCAGGTGATTGATGCAGGACGCGCTAAAAGCCGTCTGACCGGTGTTTCACTGCTTTCGGGCGCAAGTTCACTGCTGCTGGCCTACGATAACGGCGAGATGGTGCAGTATTTCCAGGTCAGCAGTGATAAAGGCCGTTTGTACCGTGAAATTCGTGACTTCAAAGGATTAGGGCAGATAGCTGCCGTTGGCACTGAGTTCTATCGTAAAAGCTTTGCCACTGTGACCGATGACGGCCGCCTGACATTGCTGTACACCACCAGTGAGCGTGAACTGTTAAGCGAACAGTTTGATATTGCCAAACCGCAGGCATTGGGTTTCAGCCCCCGCTCCAATGCTTTGGTAGTGGACTCAGGTAACAAGCTGCATCTTTTGGCCGTGGACAATGCCCACCCGGAGGTAAGCTGGAGCGCGCTGTGGAGCAAGGTGTGGTACGAAGGCTATCCAGAGCCGCAGTTTGTGTGGCAGTCCACTTCAGGCTCCGACGACTTTGAAGCCAAACTCAGCCTGATGCCGCTGGCGTTTGGCACCATGAAGGCGGCACTCTATGCCATGCTGTTTGCGGTACCTTTGGCCATTGCCGGGGCCATCTACACCGCTTACTTCATGTCGCCGAAGGTTCGCAGCGTTGTGAAACCTACCATCGAAATCATGGAGGCGTTGCCGACCGTGATCCTGGGTTTTCTCGCCGGCCTTTGGCTTGCCCCGTTGATTGAAGAGCATCTGCCCGGCATTCTGGTGCTGCTGATTTTGCTGCCGGTATCGATTCTGCTGAGCGCTTTTGGCTGGAGTAAGCTGCCGGGCCGCTGGAAGCAGCGCCTGCCAGAAACCTACCAGGAGCTGATGTTGCTGCCGGTGCTCTGTGTGGTTGGTTATGTTTCATTTGCTATCAGCCCGACACTGGAGGTGCTGTTCTTCCATGGTGACACCCGCCAGTTTATTACCAATGAGCTTGGTATTACCTTTGACCAACGTAATGCGCTGGTGGTGGGTATTGCCATGGGCTTTGCGGTTATCCCGACTATTTTCTCCATTGCCGAAGACGCTATTTTCTCTGTGCCGCGGCATCTGTCAAACGGCAGTCTGGCACTGGGGGCAACCCAGTGGCAAACCCTGACCCGCGTGGTGCTTCTGACCGCCAGCCCGGGCATTTTCTCTGCCATCATGATGGGGCTTGGCCGCGCCGTAGGTGAAACCATGATTGTGCTGATGGCAACCGGTAATACCGGCATCATGGAATGGAGTGTATTTGAAGGTATGCGTACTTTGGCCGCCAATATTGCGGTGGAAATGCCTGAATCGGCCATTGGCAGCAGCCACTACCGGGTACTGTTCCTCGCCGCCTTTGTGCTTTTTATATTTACCTTTATTTTCAACACGGTGGCTGAGGTTGTGCGTCAGCGACTGCGTGAACGTTACAGCTCGCTGTAAGCAGGAATGAATTCAAGATGGAAAGCGTAGATTTTATTTGGGGACAGCACTATGGGTAAGTGGATTAAATCGGGTTCCCCCTGGATTTGGATGACGGGTGGCGCGGTGAGCCTGAGTCTTATCGCTGTGTTGGGGTTGCTGCTGCTGATTGCCTGGCGTGGTCTGTCCTACTTCTGGCCTGCTGATGTTTATCAGTGGCAACTGCGGGATGCCAAAGGGGTTGAATCCACTCTGATTGGTGAAATTTACGACCGTGAAGAAGTGCCGACCGAGCGTCTTATCACCGCCGGTGTTGAGTTTGCCGAACATCCCGGCGAGTTTGTCACCCGCTATCTGATAAAAACCGGTAACCGTGAGTTTGTGGGGCTGGATTTCCGCTGGGTGCTGGCAACTGACATTGTCTCCCGCAGCACGCCTGAAGGACTTGTCAAACTGGAGCGCAGCAAAAACGGTAACTTTTATGGTTATCCGGTTGCCGTGATTGAAGATGGTAAGCGTCTGGAGCTGACCGATGTACAGCACTCGCTGGAAGAGCATATCGAGCGCGCAGTTGAAATCAGTGACCGCGCCATGGCGTTGCAAAAGCATGACATTGGCGCAATTAACTATGAGCTTGAGCGTCTGCGCCTTAAAGAACGTCGTGCAGAGCTGAAGGGCGAGTTAACCGATAGCCGACAGCAAGAGTTTGCCGCTATCCGCAATAAGCTTGATGCTGATTATCTCGTGCTTGAAAAAGAGCTGTTTGCCCTGCGTGATGAGGCCGGACGGGACAGCGTGATTGTGCGTGATATGCGCGGTGAGGAAGTGGTTCTGCGCCTCGACAGTGTACTGGACGTGACTTATGCCAACCGTCTTGGTTTTGTTGGTAAAGTTGCACACTGGTTCAGCGGTGTGGCTAACTTTATCAGCGCCGATCCCCGTGAGGCCAATACTGAGGGTGGTGTGTTCCCGGCGATTTTCGGTACCGTGTTTATGGTGCTGTTGATGGCCGTGATTGTGACCCCATTCGGTGTGATTGCCGCCATTTATATGCACGAATATGCCAAGAAGGGCCCGCTGACCAAGATGATCCGCATCGCGGTGATTAACCTGGCCGGTGTGCCATCCATTGTTTACGGCGTATTTGGTCTGGGCTTCTTTGTGTATATGCTGGGGGGCTCCATCGACCAGCTGTTCTATCCAGAGGCGTTACCATCGCCAACCTTTGGCTCACCCGGGGTGATTTGGTCGGCGCTGACGCTTGCCATCCTGACGCTGCCGGTGGTGATTGTGTCTACCGAGGAAGGCCTGTCACGTATCCCAAGTGCTGTGCGTCAGGGCAGTCTGGCGCTGGGTGCCACCAAGGCCGAAACCCTGTGGCGCATTGTTATTCCAATGGCAAGCCCCGCCATTATGACCGGTCTTATCCTTGCGGTTGCCCGCGCCGCCGGTGAAGTGGCGCCTTTGATGCTGGTGGGGGTGGTGAAACTTGCGCCAACGCTGCCCATAGATATGAACTTCCCCTTTGTGCACCTGGACCGCAAGTTCATGCACCTGGGCTTCCATATTTACGACGTGGGCTTCCAGAGCCCCAACGTGGAAGCGGCGCGCCCGCTGGTGTATGCCACTTCCTTCCTGCTGGTGTCTGTGATTGTGGCGCTTAACCTGACCGCCATCAGTGTACGTAACCACCTGCGTGAAAAATACCGCTCACTTGAGCATTGATAATCCGGCGATTATCCTGAAAATTGGTACAGAATATGATTTCGATAGACAGTTCAGTTATGAAAACCGAAGCCCTGGATCTGCAAAATCTGCCTGCGTCGGAAACGGCTCTGGAGATCCACAACCTGAATTTGCACTACGGCAGCAAGCAGGCACTGTTTGATGTGTCGATGAAAATCCCCAAAAAGCGGGTGACGGCCTTTATCGGCCCCAGCGGCTGTGGTAAATCGACCCTGCTGCGCTGCATCAACCGCATGAACGATCTGGTGGATAACTGCCATATCAGCGGTGAAATCCGCTTGCATGGACAGAATATTTACGACAAAGCCGTGGATGTGGCGGCACTGCGCCGTAACGTCGGCATGGTGTTTCAGCGCCCCAATCCGTTCCCCAAGTCCATTTATGAGAACGTGGTGTATGGCCTGCGCCTGCAGGGTATCAACAATCGCCGCGAGCTGGATGAGGCCTGTGAGCGCTCTTTGCGTGGCGCTGCCATTTGGGATGAAGTGAAAGACCGGCTGCACGATAACGCTTTTGGTCTGTCCGGTGGTCAGCAGCAGCGTCTGGTGATTGCCCGCGCCATTGCCATTGAGCCGGAAGTGCTGCTGCTGGATGAACCCACCTCGGCGCTGGACCCGATTTCCACGCTCACCATCGAGGAACTCATCACCGAGCTTAAGACCAAGTACACAGTAGTGATTGTTACCCACAACATGCAACAGGCTGCGCGGGTATCAGATCAGACCGCCTTTATGTATATGGGTGAACTGGTGGAATACGCTGATACCAATACCATCTTTACCACGCCGTCCCAGCGTAAGACGGAAGACTATATCACCGGCCGTTACGGTTAACAGCAAGAGGCAGCTGAATTCTCATGGATAAACTGAGTACCAATAAGCACATTTCCGGCCAGTTCAATGCCGAGCTGGACGATATCCGTAACCGCGTTCTGGCCATGGGCGGGCTGGTGGAGCGTCAGTTGGAGCAGGCGCTGGATGCACTTGGTGCCCTGGATGCAGAGCTTGCCAAGCGAGTGATTGATGGTGACCACAAGGTCAACGGCATGGAAGTGGCTATCGACGAAGAGTGCACCCGCATTATCGCCAAGCGTCAGCCTGCGGCGAGCGACTTGCGGCTGATTATTGCCATTTCCAAGACCATTGCTGATCTCGAGCGCATTGGTGATGCCTGTGTGCGTATTGCCAAGGCGGCGCTGGAAAAGCGCAACAACAACCAGCAGCCGCTGCTGGTGAGCATTGAGTCGATGGGCCGCCACGCCACGCGGATGCTGCATGCCACTTTGGATGCGCTGGCGCGGATGGACGTGGAGTCGGCGCTGGAGCTGCACCGTGAAGATGCGCGTCTCGATAAAGAATACGAAGGCATTATCCGTCAGCTGATGACCTATATGATGGAAGATCCACGCTCCATTCCCGGCGTGCTCGATGTGCTTTGGGCTGCCCGCGCCGTGGAGCGGGTAGGGGATCGCTGTAAGAACATCTGTGAATACATCATTTACTATGTGAAAGGTAAAGATGTGCGCCATACCTCCTATGAGGAAATGGAAAAAGATGTCCATCGTTGATGTCCATTTTTGCTGAAACGGGGCCAGCTGGCCCCGTTTCAGTTATGGCGCCACAAAATAAAGCTGCATTACCCAAATCGCAGGCTTAAGCGACTGTGCTAACATACCCGGCCATGTGTCCGGTTCATCAATTTACCGGGCAGGTTTTAGTATGCTTTTTGAGGTTTAAATGAAAACCACTCTGACCCGGGGTTTGATGAATGTGTTGCCGATGGCCCTGAGTTTATGGCTATTCTGGTCACTGTTCGTGTCGCTTGATGAATTGGGCAGATTACTGCTGGAATTGGTGGGAGTGCCGCAGCTGTTTATCGGCGAAGGCTTTGTGCTGGTAATCGCACTGGTATTTGCTGCAGGGCTGCTGTTTTCCGTCAGTCCTATCGTATGGCTTTGGGGCAAGGTTGAGCGTGCGCTGATGCGCTTTCCGCTGTTTAAATCGGTGTACGGCAGTATCCGTGATATAGCGTCCTTGATGAACCGCGATGGCAAACCCAAAAATCAGCAGGTGGTATTGGTCAGACAGGCCAATGGCGGCTTTGTGGTAGGTTTTATCATGACTGACAAGGCGCCTGAACCCTTAAAAAACGCATTGGGTGATGGTGACTGGGTGCCGGTGCTGTTTCAGCTTTCCTATCAAATGGCCGGTGTTACGACCCTGGTTCGCCGTGAAGAACTCATACCCGTGGACTGGAGCTTTGAAGAGGCGATGCGCTTCAACCTTACTGCAGGAATTTCCAAGTCTTAATCTTATTTGGTATTCCCCCTTGCTGTGGCATAACGGGGATTGTCATCCTCTATGACCAGCCAGGATGGCATGTCTTGGGTGTAAATATGGTATTTGGGCGCTATGGTGCCTGGGTCGTCCAGCGAGCCTATGCTCAGTGTGAAGTAGTCTTGATAGGCAGTGCTTCGATAACTCAGGGTGCTGCCACACTCAGGACAAAAGCCGCGACGGATGGTTTCTGATGAGGCATATTCCTTTGGTGTGGCGCCGAGCCAGCTTAATTGCGCTACTTTTACATCCACCCAGGCACTCACAGGTGCGCCGGTGATTTTATGGCAATCACGGCAATGGCAGTAGTCGGCATCGAATGGCATGCCACTGATTTCGTAGCGAATATGGCCGCAGTGACAGCCGCCGGTGAGTTTGGCTGTCGATACATCCTCGGCGGTTGCCATGCTTATCTTTCCTTTCATTTTATAGAGTCAGCCTGTTCGGCCTTATAGACTGGGTATGGCTAATCACGCTCAATCAGTAGGGTGTAGGAGCGAACCATCCCCAAAAAATTGGTGTTGGATGTCATGCTTATCACCCGCCAGCCTTCCTGATTCAGGCTGGCAATTTTCGCATTCAGCGCCTCATGGTCTGCTTCATTACCCCAGAAGCTCTGGCGCTTAAATACCGTGGTCAGCTGCATTGGATATCCTTATTTCTGTCATTTCGGCGTGGAAATATCGAGTTTAAAGGCCCTTATAGAGGGTTTCAATCCACTTTTCTTCGCTGATAAATTGCCAGCCCCAGCTCTTATAATCGGCAATGCCATCGGCGGTCATTTGCTCCAGTGTTTTGCCCTGCGCCTTGGCGGCCTTGGCCCAGTTGATACTGGTATCCAGCATATGCTTAAAGCGCAGCAAATCGGTTTTGGAAGCCAGTTCACCATGGCCGGGAATGACCTGGGTTTTGTCATCTATCATGGCGAGCACGGCTGCAACATTGTCACGGTAGCCAATCACAGAGCCGCCGGCCTCGAGGTCGATATAAGGGAAGCGGTCTTTAAAGAACAGGTCCCCCATATGGACGACATTGGCCTGCTGCCAAAACACGACGCTGTCGCCATCGGTGTGCCCCGGGCCCATATGCACAACTTTTATCGTATCGCCGTTGAAGCGGATATTGATGCCCTGTTCATAGGTGATCACCGGCAGCGCGGCGCTGGCGGTCTTTTCATCATTTTGCAGTCGTTTGAGTACATTATCGTGGGCCATGATGGTGCCATGCACACCAAAATGGCCGTTGCTGCCGGTGTGATCGCCATGGTAGTGGGTATTGATGATGTACCTTGGCATGGCGGAGGATTTAGCGCCCGGGGTGCTCGCCAGTGCGGCGGTGATTTTTTCTGCCAGTGGCGCAAACTGGTCGTCGATGATAAGGATGCCATCCTCGCCGCTGCTGACGCCGATATTGCCGCCGGCACCTTCAAACAACCAGGCGCTGGCATTGAGATGGGTACTCTTGATGTTTACCTTGGCAAACCTGTCATCTTCGGCAGCCAGGGACAGAAACGACAGCGCCAACAACGATGGCAGCCAGATGGAGAGCAGGCGAGGGGACTTGTTCATCTTGTTATCCTTTTCTTTAGGGGAATGCCCTGTAGTTTTTGTTTTACCTCATAAGCCAAAGACCGCGTTGTAGCGGTCTTTGTTTTCAACTCAGTTCTATCTTTGGTTATTTTGCCAGCCAGGGCAAGAAGCGATTTGCGCGCTTGTCGGCCATCCACAACCCCTGTGCCGATCTGTGTCTTAACCGGTACAGCGCCTGATAACACAGGGGCACCAGATACAGACTGGTCAGGGTGGAAAAGCTCAGGCCGCCAATAATGGCAATGGCCATGGGATAGTATGGTGGGCCACCGCCGCCAATTTGGGTATCACCCATGGCAAGTGGAACCAGCCCCAATACTGTGGTACCAACAGTCATCAATACCGGCCGCAGACGGGTAACACAAACAGCGTGAATGGTGGCCGACAGTTCATCCAGCTCCGGCGTCATCTGGTTGATTTGGTCAACCAGCACAATGCCGTTGTTCACCACAATCCCCATCAAAATCAATATGCCAATCATGGCCATAATGCCGTTGGGGGTGCCGGTGAGCCACAGTGCCCAGAACACGCCTGTGATGGAGAACAGAATGGAGGTAATGATGGCAGATGGCAGCAGCAGCGACTCGAACAGCGCCGCCATGACGATATAAATCATGGCCACAGCCAAAAGCATGTTCACCACCATCAGTTGTTGATCTTCTTCCTGACGCTCAAAGCCGCCACGCAAGGAATAAGCATATCCATGGGGGAAGTTCATATGGCTCATCGCCTGATTTATCTTCTTCTGGGCCTCTTCGGTGGTGATACCTTCGAGGTTGGCACCAATAGACAATGCAGTTTTGCGATTGAAATGGCGGATGGTATCGAAGCGGGGCACGATTTCCACTTCGGCCAGGCTCGACAGGCTGTACACCTGTTCGCCAATACGCAGTACCGGTAATTGTTTCAAACGCTCAAGGGATTGCTGCCATGACTTATCAAACGCAAGCTCGATACGGATTTCACCGCTGGGGTCGTGGCGGAAGCTCCTGAGCATCTGGCCACGCAGGGCGGTGGCGATACTGCGGGCAATGTCGCCAGCCTGAGTGTCAAGGCGCGCAGCCATTTCGCGGTTTACCTTCACCAACACTTCCTGCTGGGCTCCGTTTACTTCAGAGTTCACGTCCTCAAGCCCTTCGATAGCCGACAGCACAGGGATCACCTCGTCGCTGAGGCGAATGAGCTCTGTGGTAGAGCGGCCGGTGAGGGTCACGCGAATACCTTGCCGGTCATCACTCCAGCCAAATTGTGGCTTGGCGATGGAGAATTTGGGAAAGCCTTCACGCATGGTTTTTTTCAGTGCTTCAAGGTCGAACTTCACATCTTTTTTGAACAGCACTGTGGAGCTGGCCCGCTCGGGATTAAAGTAGCTGTACACCGAATCAATAAAGAACTCCTCTTTATGGGCATAGAGGTAGGCTTCCATTTCGGATACCACAGCCTCTGTCACACCCAGGGCATGGCGACCTTCAATCTGATAATTAATGAACAGCCGCTGGTTGTTGGAGCCGTCCTCCTGATCCTGTTTTACATTGGCTAACGGCAATGCGGTGGACGCCAGCATCAGCACTGCTGCCAGGGTGCTCCATTTTGGGTGGCTTAATACCCAGTCAAGGCTTTTCTCGTAATACTGCTGCACCCAGGACTTATTGGCTTTGTCTTCGTGGTGAATATGTACATGGGTCAGCATCAAGGGGATCAGGGTTTTGGCTACCAGCAGCGAAGCACCCAGCGAGATACAAATGGCGATGGCCACATGCTCAAGGAAGATGGTGAGCTGTACCTTGGCACCAAAGATATTGGGGAAGAAAACTATGGCTGTGGTCAGGGTACCGGCCAGTACCGCCAACGCCACCTTGTCGACCCCGGCAAGTACGGCTTTATCTTTGGTTTCATGCAGCTCTTTTTGTTTCTCCTGCAGTACGCTTTCGGTGACCACCACGGCATTGTCAATCAGCATACCCACCGCAAGCAGCAGCCCCATCATCGACAGAATATTGAGGCTGTAACCGAGGAAGTACATGGCTGCCAGGGTCATGCAAATAGAAATGGGCACAGACGACACCACAATGAGAGTCATGCCTATATTGCGCAGGAACAGATACAGAACCGCAAACGAAAGCAGGGCACCGATAAGGCCTGCCATGGTCAGATCCCACAGGGATGACTTCACCCCTTCTGCCTGGTCTTCCATGATGAAGAGTTTGATGCCACTGAACTGTTTGTCAGCTTTCACCTCTTCGATGACGCGCATTACCCGGCTGGATACCTCTACCAGATTGGCACCGGATTCTTTAAACACATCCAGACCCACAGCGTAGCGTTTATCCAGATGACGTCCTTCGATACGTTCGGGCAGCTCGAAGCGTACAGTGGCGATATCGCCAAGGCGCAGACCACGCTTGAGCACTATGGCCTCGATTTCTTCCAGCGAGCGGAATTCGCCCTTGGGGGATACCTGATAAACAGCACCTTCCTGACGCAGCACGCCACCGCTGAGTACAAAGTTCTCCGACTGCAGACGACGGTTAAGCTCTGCTGCAGAAATGCCAGCGGCTGATAACCTGTCGGCATCGACACGGATACTGATTTGCTTTTGTTCAACGCCGTAAAGAGTGACCTTAGATACGCCATCAACCCGCTCCAGTGGCTGGCGCAGCTGCTTTTCGAGCAGGTCGTAGGCGCCGGACAGTTCGCGTTCACTGGAAATACGCAGGTTAAAAATGGGCATGTCCGAAGTGGAGAACTGCTGAATGAACACCCTTTCAACGTCTTTGGGCAGCAGATGACGTACCGCATCTACCTTTTCCCGTGCTTCGAGGCTTTTAGTGGCGACGTTCTCTCCCCATTTCATGTTCAGGTTGATAAAGGCGCCATCCTGACTTGATTCGGAAGTCATTCGCTCAATTCCACTCATGGTGGCGAGAGACTCCTCCAGCACCTGAGTGATGTCACGCTCCACTTCAGCAGGGGTAGAGCCTTTGTAAGGCACCTGCACCATGATTTGCGGAATATCGATGCCAGGGAACAGCTCCAGCGGCAAAAGGCGACTGGAGGCCATACCGAACAGCAATATGGCCACAAACGCCATGACTGTGGTGACGGGGCGGCGAACCGCCAGTTTAGTGATTGTCATCAGGCCTGCTCTCCTTCCAATGGCGCTTTGGGCACGAAGGCTTTTCTGTCAAACAGCGCATAAAGCACAGGAATAAGCACCAGTGTCAGCAGGGTCGACAGCGCCAGTCCGAAAATTACCGTGATGGCCATGGGAGCACGTACTTCACTGCCATCTCCAAGCCCCATTGCCATGGGCAGCAGGCCCAGCACTGTAGTGAGCGTGGTCATCATGATAGGCCGCAGACGTGATTGGGCTGCATCGGTTATGGCCTCAAGCTTATCCATGCCTTCACCACGCAGCTGATTAATCCGGTCAATCAATACGATAGCGTTGTTCACCACAATCCCTGCCAGCATGATAAGGCCGATAAACACCACCACAGACACATGGGTCCCGGTGAGATACAGCCCAAACACGCTGCCACTCACTGCCATGGGTACGGCAAACAGGATAAGCAGCGGGTGCAGGAAGGATTCAAACTGACTCGCCATGACCAGATACACCAGAAACACCGCCAGAATGAGGGCAATTTTCAGCGACTGGAACGAGTGCTCCATTTCTTCATTCTGACCGCCGAATTCGGCCTGTACTGAGGCTGGCAGCTGCTGGTTTGCCAGAATGCTGCGGGCTTCGGTTACCGCTTCAGCCAAATCACCATAGGCGAGGTTGGCAGAGACAATTGCAACGCGCTGCTGGCTGATGCGATTGATGGCTGAAGGGCCAAGCTCCAGGGTCACTTCCGCCACCGCTGACAGCGGAATTGGGGTGGCCGCATCCGGGTTGATGATCATGCTGGCGATATCGCTTACCTGATCGCGCTCTTCTTCCTCGGCTCGGACCAGTATGTCGATTTTGCGGTCGCGCAGGCTGTACTTGCTCGCGACAGTGCCGCCGACACGCTGGGCGATACGGTTGGCTACTGTGGGCGCATCCAGACCCAAGGCTGCCAGTCGGTTGGTATCGAAGTGGATGGCAAGCTCAGGCTGACCATCTCTGAGGCTGGTGTTGATATCAGTGAAGCGGTCAGATTCGTCCAGGGCACGCACCAGGGTATCGGCACTTTGCTTGAGCAGGCCAAGCTCGTAACCGCGAAGCTCAATTTCAAGGGGCGTGCGGAAGCTGAACAGTTCAGGGAACTTCACCTTGGCTTCCAGTTCAGGCACTCGCTGAATTTGGCGGCGCAGTGTATCACTTACCGCTTCAAAGGCGCCGTGATCTTGCAATACCACCTGCAGGCGGCCCCAGTTTTCACCGCCGCGGCTGACATCAGATGTCATCAGACCGCCACTGCCTGCCTGGCTGTAGGCGTGCTTCACTTCCGGCATGTCCTTGATGGAGAGAGCCAGGTACTGCAGTACTCTGTCGGTTTCACTCACTTCGGTGCCGGGAGGCAGCAGCACTTCTACATAAAACTCACCCTGATCCATATTGGGAATAAGTTCCATACCAAGGCGTGGCAACAGCAAACCGGCACTGGCGGTAACGCCAAGGGCCACAATCAGGGTCAGCACGCGTGCCTTGAGGGCACCAGCCAGCAGAGGGTGATAAATGGCCTCCACGGCACGATAACCCAGATTAAACAGCGTTGAGAGTGGCCGCATCAGCAAGCCAGCGAGCCAGGACAGCAAACGGGTCAGCATCAGTACCAGAGTCAGCAACATTGCTGGTAGCCATTTAAACAGCAGCACAAAGGGAAAGCTGAACACGGTTGCACTGTAATGCTTAAGCTTACCCAGTTTGCCTTGTGGCTTGGCTTTTGGGGCATTGTCCAGCAGCGGCGGCAGGGCCTTAAAGCCTTCGCGGGATGCCAGCATGGGTATGGAGGTGAGCGCAACCAGCAAGGAGGCGAGCAGGGCAAAAGTGACCGTCAGCGCCTGATCGGAGAAGAGTGCCCCGGCAATGCCGTCGACGAACACCAAGGGGACAAACACTGCCAGGGTGGTGAGGGTGGAGGCAAAAATGGCGCCGCTGACTTCCTTCGTGCCTTTGATAGCGGCATCCATGCGGCCAAGGCCCAGCTTGCGATAGCGGTCGATGTTTTCAAGTACCACGATGGCGTTATCCACCAACAGGCCCACCGCCAGTGCAATACCGCCCAGCGACATGATGTTCAGGCTGATATCGGCGAAATACATCATGTTAAAGGTGGCTATCACCGAAAACGGGATGGAGATAGAGATAATCAGGGTTGGGATGATGTCACGCAGAAACAGGTAAATGACCAGCATCGCCAGCACTGAGCCTATGAGCGCCGAAGTGGTGACTTCACTGACTGCGCTTTCGATAAACTCGGACTGGTCATAGATAATTTCCATCTTGGCCAGAGGCTCTTTGCCGTTGATGCGCTCGATGTCCTGCTTGAGCTTTTTTGCCACTGTTACAGTGTTGGAATCGCCTTCCTTGTAAATGGCAAGTTCGATGGACTCGCGATCACCGATGCGGGTGATGTCGCTGCGCTCTTTATGGCCATCGATAATGGTGGCCACTTCGAACAGGCGTACCAGGCTCTGGCCATTTTTGTACACCACCACCTGACCCAACTCCTCCAGGGAGTTGAACTGGTTAAGGGTGCGAACCAGGTACTCTTTATCACCCTGAACTACTTTACCGGCAGACACGTTTAAGTTTTCTGCGGCGATACGACTGCGAATTTGTTCGGCGTTCAAATCGAGTTGGGCGAGGCGTTCCTGATTAAGCAGAATTTGTACTTCCTGCTCCAGACCGCCGGACAGTCTCACGGCAGCGACGCCGGGCAGACCTTCGAGCTGACGCTTAAGTTCCTCATCGGCGTAGGTACGCAGCTGCTTTAAGTCATCGCCAGTGGCGTTATCCACCGACAGTGCCACACGCATAATCGGGTCAAGGTTTGGATTAAAACGCAGCAGCAGCGGCTTTTGGATATCCAGAGGCAGTGCAATGATGTCGAGCTTTTCGCGTACCTCCAGGCTTGCCATATCCATGTCTGTTCCCCATTCAAATTCAAGGATGACATCGGACATGCCAGAGCGGGACACAGAGCTGATTTTACGCAGCCCTTTTACCACACCCACAGATTCTTCGATGGGTTTGGATACCAGTTGCTCTACTTCAACCGGCGCGGCGCCGTCGTAGAGAGTGCGGATAGTAACGGTGGGGTAGCTTAAATCTGGCAGCAGCATGACTGCCAGACGTGAAAAGCCAACCATTCCAAAGAGGATCACCGCCAGCATAAACATCCACACGGTGACCGGCCGTTTTACGGAAGTCGTGATCACAGACATGGAAGGGCTCCTTATTGCTTGGCCGAAGCCACATCCAGCGGGGAAATAATTTCGACCTGCGATTGGTCTTTGAGGTTTTGCTGACCCCTGATAACCAGCTGCTCGCCGGCGTTAAGGCCCGCTGTCACTTCCACCATGCTGCCTTCGCGGTAGCCCAGCTGTACTTCACGGCGCTCGGCCGTGGAGTCGTTAATCACATAGAGGGTTTGTTTATTGTCCTGATTGATAATGGCGTTGTAAGGCACGGCAATTACGTCTTCGTGGGTGTCGTACTTAAGCTCCACCCGGGTAAACATGCCCGCTTTGAGGCTGCCTTCTTGATTAGGGACAGTGAGCGTGACTTTAAAGGTACCGCTTTGGGCATCAACTACCGGGCTTATCCTCAGTACCTTGGCGTTGATGGCCTGGTTTTTTTGGCCACTGGCGTAGACGTCGGCATGTTGGCCAAGACGCAAACTGGTGAGCTGCTGCTCCGGCAGATGCACTATGCCATGCAGTTCATCCTGATTGACGACATAGAACAGCTCATCAAAATCTTTGGCCATATTGCCAGCCTTGACGTTGCGCTTGGCGACTATACCATCCACGGGTGACACTATGCGGCTTTCCTTTACCTGTAACTGGGCCAGATCGCGACGGGCAATGGCGGCCTGCAGGTTATATTCCAGTTTGGCGATAGAGTCGGCACTGACGAACTCTTTGTTCTTCATCTTTTTCACCCGCTGCAGCTCCTGCTCGATGATGAGCACCTCGGCTTCGGAGCGGTCAAGATCGTATTGCTGACGCTTGGCATCAATTACGGCAAGCAACTGGCCTTTTTTAACCCGATCGCCTTCTTCCACATGAATGGACTCAATCAGACCGGCAATGCGGGTGACTACATGGGCTTCAACCGGTGCTTCAAGGGTGGCAGTCGTAGAGTAAAATGAGGAAACGTTTCCTTGCATTACCAACTGGGTTTCGACAGGTATTGCATACTTTTCTTCTTCCTTTTTGACTTCTTCCTGGCCGCATGCGGTGAGCATACCAATAACGAGTAGCGGGAGGGCGAGTTTGAATGTTTTACGAGCTTCCATGGTTCTACCTGTAGTGTTAACTGTGATAGACGTCAATAGCACACTTTGTGCCAATTCATATAAACACTTTGAAAACAGCGTCTTGACGTGAAGTTGGCGGTGTTGGTAATCGATGGGCGTCGATACGAAAGTGGCGAAAATGTTTATCGAGTGGTGAGAAATACTAAAGCTTGTTAACAACTGCAATTCAAGTCTGCAATTGCAACAAAAAATGAAATCGGTTGAGATTGGAAATAGAAAAGGCGCCATCAGGCGCCTTTTGAGGAAGTGTGCAGTATCAACGTTTGTTTATGTTGACGAACTCGCGGCTTTTTTCACCAGTGTACAACTGACGTGGACGGCTGATCTTGTGACCAGGCTGATCCAGCATTTCTTTCCAGTGAGAGATCCAGCCAACAGTACGGGCCAGGGCAAAAATCACGGTGAACATGCTGGTTGGGATACCTATTGCCTTCATGATGATACCCGAGTAGAAGTCTACGTTCGGGTAGAGCTTCTTGGAGATAAAGTATTCATCATTCAGTGCAATACGCTCAAGCTCCATGGCAACATCCAACAGAGGATCTTTCACCTTCAGCTCACCCAGTACTTCGTGGCAGGTCTCACGCATAACCTTGGCACGTGGGTCAAAGTTTTTGTAAACACGGTGTCCGAAGCCCATCAGACGGAATGGATCATTCTTGTCCTTGGCGCGTTCGATGAACTCAGGAATGCGATCAACAGTGCCGATTTCTTCCAACATATGCAGACAGGCTTCGTTGGCGCCGCCGTGGGCTGGACCCCACAAAGACGCAATACCGGCAGCAATACAGGCGAATGGGTTGGCTCCGGACGAGCCGGCCAGACGCACGGTAGAGGTTGAAGCGTTCTGCTCGTGGTCAGCGTGCAGGATGAAAATCCTGTCCATAGCGCGCTCGATGATGGGGTTTACCTTGTACTCTTCGCAAGGTACGGCAAACATCATCGACAGGAAGTTACCGGCGTAGCTCAAATCGTTACGTGGGTATACGAACGGCTGGCCGATGGAATACTTGTAGCACATGGCCGCCAGCGTCGGCATCTTGGACACCAGGCGATAAGCTGCTATTTCGCGGTGGGTCGCATCGTTTACATCCAGGGAGTCCTGGTAAAACGCGGACAAAGCGCCAGTCACACCACACAGCATAGCCATAGGGTGTGCATCGCGGCGGAAGCCGCGGAAGAAAAATGCCAGCTGCTCATGCACCATGGTGTGTGCTTTCACAGTGCTCATGAATTCTTCGAACTGCGCCTTGGTTGGCAGCTCGCCGTACAACAGGGCGTAGCACAGTTCCAGATAACTGGATTCTACTGCCAGCTGGTCGATAGGGTAGCCGCGGTGCAGCAAAATGCCCTTGTCGCCGTCAATATAGGTGATTGCTGATTCACAGGACGCTGTGGCCAGAAACCCCGGGTCAAAGGTGAAATAACCTTTACTGCCCAGTTTGCTGATGTCGATAACATCAAAGCCTTCAGTTCCCTGCTTAACAGGCAGTTCAATCGAATCGTTCCCTGGTAATTCCAATTTGGCTTTCAAATCAGCCATACCCCGTTCTCCTTACTTCATTCTTGTGGTGAGTGCGGCATGTCAAACGGCCACTACTTTACAGGCAATATAGATCACATTTCAATTTAAATAAGCGTTTAAATTCCTTAGACCATGGTATAGGTCTGACCAATTTCCCTGACAAGACTAGTACTTACTCAAGAAAAAGGCCAAAAAAACTAAATTTGCATAATGTGACGTTTGTATTTGACTTTTGCGGCTAGTATACTTGCTCCGGCTCGAAAGGGCTGATTACAGAAGGCTTTAGGCACCTTTTCTCTACATGAAAAAATGGCTGCTGACAAAGCGCTCTGTCTACTACACTTTTTTCTTTTGTGACGACTGTCGCCGTGACCCAAATCATGGTTCAAAGTTTGACCAGAAGCGGTTCGCATAACAATAAAATGCTCAATGGAGCTGAGTGAGCAGAACGTGAAAAAGCAAAGACCTGTCCATTTAGATCTGCAAACCATCCACTTTCCTGCTACAGCGAAAGTGTCCATTCTTCATCGCGTCTCCGGTGTGATCATGCTGTTCGCTATGGGTATCCTGATTTGGTTACTCAATGCGTCACTGGCCTCTGCCGAGAGTTTCCAAGGCGTTCAAGCTCTGTTTGACAACTTCCTGGTGAAGTTCGTTATCTGGGGCATTCTGACTGCACTGGGTTATCACTTGCTGGGCGGTATTCGTCACCTGGTAATGGATACCGGCCGTTGGGAAGAGTTGGGCTCAGGTAATGCGTCAGCCAAAGCTGTGCTTGTGCTGGCAGTTGCCCTTTCAATCATTGCGGGGATCTGGGTATGGTAACTAATGCAGCAAGTTTCGGGCGCAGTGGTGTCCATGACTTTATCCTTCTTCGTGCCAGTGCCGTCATTCTGGCGTGCTACACCATCTTCTTGGTGAGCTTTATTGCACTGAGTGCTCCTCTGACTTATGAAATCTGGCATGGGCTGTTTGCAACCCTGCCGATGAAAGTCTTCACGTTGCTGGCGCTGATTGCCCTGCTGATCCATGCCTGGATTGGTATCTGGCAAGTGCTGACTGACTATGTCAAGCACACAGCACTGCGTGGCGTATTACAGTTTACTTTTGTCGTGACTGCCTTTGCTTATCTGGCTGCCGGCATTGTGATTGTGTGGGGGGTTTAAGTGAGTATTCCAGTTCGCGAATTTGATGCAGTCGTGATTGGTGCCGGCGGTGCCGGTATGCGCGCTGCGCTGCAGATTTCCAAAGAAGGCAAGAGCTGTGCGCTCCTGTCAAAAGTATTCCCAACCCGTTCGCACACTGTATCTGCCCAGGGCGGTATCACAGTAGCGCTGGGCAATGCCCACGAGGATAACTGGGAATATCACATGTACGACACCGTTAAGGGCTCCGACTTTATCGGTGACCAGGACGCTATCGAATACATGTGCCAAACCGGTCCTGAAGCCATTATTGAACTGGAGCACATGGGTCTGCCATTCTCCCGTTTCGAAAACGGCAAGATTTACCAGCGTCCATTCGGCGGTCAGTCCAAAAACTTCGGTGGTGAGCAGGCTGCTCGTACCGCTGCGGCTGCCGACCGTACCGGTCACGCTCTGCTGCACTGTCTGTATCAGCAGAACGTGAAGAACAAGACTCAGGTTTTCTCTGAGTGGTACGCCCTGGATCTGGTGAAGAACGAAGACGGCGCTGTAGTTGGCTGTACTGCCATCGACATCGAATCCGGTGAAATCGTTTACTTCAAAGCCAAAGCCACTGTACTTGCCACCGGCGGTGCAGGCCGTATCTATGCTTCTACTACCAACGCACACATCAACACCGGTGACGGTGTGGGTATGGCCTACCGTGCCGGCGTGCAGTTGCAGGACATGGAAATGTGGCAGTTCCACCCAACCGGTATTGCCGGTGCCGGCGTACTGGTAACCGAAGGTTGCCGCGGTGAAGGTGGATACCTGCTCAACAAAGACGGTGAGCGCTTTATGGAGCGTTACGCGCCAAACGCCAAGGACCTCGCGTCCCGTGACGTAGTGGCCCGTTCCATGATGACCGAAATCCGTGAAGGCCGTGGCTGTGATGGTCCTATGGGTCCACACATCAAGCTCAAGCTTGATCACCTGGGTAAAGAAACCCTGGAAGCGCGTCTGCCGGGGGTGTGTGAACTGTCACGTACCTTTGCTCACATCGATCCGGCCGATGGCCCAATCCCTGTGATCCCAACCTGTCACTATATGATGGGTGGTCTGCCTACCAAGGTATCCGGTCAGGTTATCCGTAAGAACGATGACGGCAGCGAAACCGATGTAGTCGGTCTGTTCGCTGTGGGCGAAATCGCCTGTGTATCTGTTCACGGTGCCAACCGTCTGGGCGGTAACTCGCTGCTTGACCTGGTAGTATTCGGCCGTGCGGCTGGTCAGCACCTGGGTAAGGCGCTGGACGAAACTGCCGATCCGAAAGATGCTACCGATGCGGATATCGACGCGTCACTGGCTCGTCTGAACCGTTGGGAAAGCAACAAAGACGGCGAAGACCCTGCGCAAATCCGTAAAGACCTGCAGATGTGTATGCAGCTTAACTTCTCTGTGTTCCGTACCGGTGAAGCCATGGCCGAAGGCCTGGAGCAGCTGCAGGCTATCCGCAAGCGTCTGGAAAATGCCAAGCTGTCTGACAATTCCAAAGAGTTCAACACTCAGCGTATCGAGTGTCTGGAGCTGGATAACCTGATGGCTACCGCCATCGCGACTGCTTACGCCGCTAACTTCCGTACTGAGAGCCGCGGTGCTCACAGCCGTGAAGACTTCACCGAGCGTGATGATGACAACTGGCTGTGCCACAGCCTGTTCGACCCCGTGACTGAGGCTATGTCCAAGCGCGACGTGAACATGTCACCCAAGCACCGTGAAGCCTTCCCACCGAAGAAGCGTACCTACTAAGGAGTTGCGAAGATGAAGTTGGAGTTTTCAGTTTATCGTTACAATCCTGACGTAGATACCAAGCCACGTATGCAGGATTACAGCTTCGAAGTGCCTGATGGCTCAGACATGATGGTGCTGGATGCCCTTTTGAAGCTGAAAGAAATCGATCCGACGCTGTCGTTCCGTCGCTCATGCCGTGAGGGTGTGTGTGGTTCGGACGGTGTGAACATGAATGGTAAGAATGGCCTGGCCTGTATCACGCCTGTTTCTACCTTCAAAGGCAAAAAGATTGAAATCCGCCCACTGCCCGGCATGCCCGTGGTACGTGATCTGGTGGTTGATTTGAGCCAGTTCTACAAGCAGTACGAGAAGATTAAGCCATACCTTATCAACGACGAGAAGAAGCCTGCCCGTGAACACCTGCAGAGCCCTGAGGAGCGCGCGCACCTCGATGGTCTGTACGAGTGTATCATGTGTGCCTGCTGCTCGACCGCCTGTCCATCGTTCTGGTGGAACCCCGACAAGTTCGTGGGTCCAAGTGGTCTGCTGCACGCGTATCGCTTCCTTATCGACAGCCGCGATACCGCGACTGAAGAGCGTCTGGCTGAGCTTGACGACGCCTACAGTGTGTTCCGTTGCCACGGCATCATGAACTGCGTAGACGTATGTCCAAAAGGACTGAACCCGACCAAGGCGATTGGACACATCAAGTCCATGCTGCTGAAGCGGGCTGTGTGATGCAACAAAACGAGCTAACGATAATAATGATATAGCTCAGCGAGAGTCACTGTCCCTTCTGGGGGATGGTGGCTCTTTTGTGTGTAAAGGAACTACTTGAAGCCGTAATGTTGGAACCCTCGGGGCGGCTGTCGGCATACCTTGTATGCCAAACCATGGCTAAGCACGTGTATAAAGTTTGAAAGGATAAGAAATGCACCAAGGCAGCATGAAAGCCTGGCTGGAGTCATCTCACCTGTACGGATCGAACGCGACCTACGTGGAGGAGATGTACGAAGCCTATCAAGAAGACCCCACTTCAGTGTCTGAAGACTGGCGTGCGGTATTTGACAATCTCCCTCCCGTGAACGGTGCCTCTGCTGACGTACCTGAAGCTGCTCATTCCAAGATCCGTGATTACTTCCGCTCTCTGGCCCAGGAAGGCCATCGTAAAGGCGCTGGTCGTGTAACCGACCCCGAAGTAGACGCCAAACAGGTTAAGGTTCTGCAGCTTATCAACGCCTATCGTTTCCGTGGACACCAGAACGCTAATCTGGATCCGCTGGAACTGTGGAAGCGTGACGCAGTAGTTGAACTCGACCCGGCATTCCACGGCCTGACCGCCGACGACATGCAGCGTGAATTCAACACCGGCTCCTTCGCCTATGGCGGTGAGACCCTGAAACTGGGTGAGCTGGTAAAAGCACTGAAGGCCACTTACTGTGGTTCTATCGGTGCCGAATACATGCACATTACCGACACCGACGAAAAACGCTGGATCCAGCAACGCCTCGAGCCTTCCATGGGCCGCGCCGCGTTCGATAAAGGCGTGAAAGGCCGTATCCTCGAAGGCCTGAACGCCGCCGAAGGTATGGAAAAGTACCTGGGTGCCAAGTTCCCGGGTGCCAAGCGCTTCTCACTGGAAGGTGGTGATGCGCTGGTGCCAATGATGCGTGAAATCATCTACCGCGCCGGCGAAGCCGGTACCAAGGAAATCGTCGTAGGTATGGCCCACCGTGGCCGTCTGAACGTACTTGTTAACGTGCTGGGTAAGCGTCCTGCCGAGCTGTTTGACGAATTCGCCGGTAAGCACGGCGAAAGCTCAGGCTCAGGCGACGTTAAGTACCACCAGGGCTTCTCCTCTGATTTCGAAACACCCGGTGGCAACGTGCACCTGGCGCTGGCGTTCAACCCATCGCACCTGGAAATCGTCAACCCCGTGGTCATGGGCTCTGTACGTGCCCGTCAAGACCGCCGTGGCTGCAAAGATGGCCTGTCTGTTATGCCTATCACCATCCACGGTGACTCGGCGATTGCAGGGCAGGGCATTGTGCAGGAGACATTCAACATGTCTCAGACCCGTGGTTTCCGCGTTGGCGGTTCCATCCGCATCGTCGTGAACAACCAGGTGGGCTTTACTACCTCTAACCATCACGACGTGCGTTCTACCGAGTACTGTACCGACATCGCCAAGATGGTGCAGGCGCCGATTTTCCACGTGAACGCCGACGATCCGGAAGCCGTAGCCTTTGTGGCTCAAGTTGCCGTTGATTACCGTAACGCCTTCAAACGCGACGTGGTGATCGATCTCGTGTGTTACCGTCGCCATGGTCACAACGAAGCTGACGAGCCAAGTGCCACTCAGCCGCTGATGTACCAGAAAATCAAGAAACACCCTACGCCACGTAAAATTTATGCCGACCGTCTGATTGCCGAAAATGCTATCAGTGCCGACGAAGTGACTGCCATGATCAATGGCTACCGTGACGCCCTGGATCAGGGTGATTGCGTAGTGAAAGAATGGCGCCCCATGTCACTGCGTACCGTAGACTGGTCTCCGTTTATCGGTCAGGACTGGGATGCGGCCTACGAGCCAACAGTGGCCGTTGCCCGTCTGCAGAAACTGGCTGAAAAGCTGGCTTACGTGCCTGAAACCCATCCGCTGCAGTCTCGCGTTGCCAAGATTTACGCCGACCGCGGTGCCATGGCCAAAGGCGAGAAGCTGCTGGACTGGGGTTTTGCCGAGACATTGGCCTATGCCACTATCCTCGAAGACAACAACCGCGTGCGCATCACAGGTCAGGACTCCGGCCGTGGTACCTTCTTCCACCGCCACGCTGTGCTGCACAACCAGAACGATGCCACCACCTATATGCCGCTGCGTAACCTCGCCGAGGAGCAGGGCCCGGTTGACATTACTGACTCTGTGCTGTCAGAAGCCTCTGTGCTGGCATTCGAATATGGTTATGCCACTGCTGAGCCAGGCGGCCTGACCATTTGGGAAGCCCAGTTTGGTGACTTCGTCAACTGTGCTCAGGTGGTGATTGACCAGTTCCTGTCTTCCGGTGAGCAAAAGTGGGGCCGTCTGTGCGGTCTGACCATGCTGTTGCCACATGGCTACGAAGGTCAGGGCCCAGAGCACTCTTCAGCCCGTCTGGAGCGTTTCCTGCAGCTGTGCGCCAACCACAACATGCAAGTGTGTGTGCCTTCGACTCCGGCGCAGGTGTACCACATGCTGCGTCGTCAGGTGGTTCGCCCTCTGCGTCGTCCGCTGGTGGTGATGTCGCCCAAGTCATTGCTGCGTCACCCTCTGGCCGTGTCTTCTTTGGAAGAACTGGCAAACGGCACCTTCCAGAATGTTATCGGTGAAATCGATAGCCTGGATCCTAAAGGTGTTAATCGTGTGGTCTTCTGTAGCGGCAAGGTATACTTCGAACTGCTGGAACGCCGCCGCAAGGAAAATCTCACCAACGTTGCTATCATTCGTGTCGAGCAGCTGTATCCGTTCCCAGCCGAAGACATGGCTGCGATCCTCGCGGACTATCAGCATGTGAACGACTTCGTTTGGTGTCAGGAAGAGCCGCAGAACCAGGGCGCCTGGTACTGCAGTCAGCACCACTTCTGGGCCGCAATTCCCAAGGGTGCCACTCTGACCTACGCTGGCCGTGAAGCTGCTGCTGCACCGGCCTGTGGTTATCCGGAATTGCACGCTCACCAGCAGGAATCTCTGGTGGTAGACGCTTTGAACTTGAAGTAACAGACATTTATAAAAAGGATAGCTTTCAATGAGTATCGAAATTAAGGTACCCGTTCTGCCAGAATCCGTGGCCGATGCCACTATCGCCACCTGGCATGTTAAGCCTGGTGAGGCTGTATCTCGTGACCAGAACCTGGTTGATATCGAGACCGACAAAGTTGTATTGGAAGTGGTAGCGCCAGAAGATGGCCACATCGCTGAATTCCTGGCACAGGAAGGTGACACCGTTCTGGCTGAGCAGGTCATCGCCCAGTTCGTGGCTGGCGCTGTAGCCGGTCAGGAAGTGACCAAGGCTGAAGCTGAGGCCGCCGCCCCAGCCGCTGCCAGTGACGACAGCAACGACGCCCTGAGCCCATCTGTGCGCCGTCTGATTGCAGAACACAACCTGGATGCCAGCAAAATCAAAGGCACCGGTGTGGGTGGTCGCATCACCAAGGAAGACGTTGACGCCTTCGTGAAGAATGCCGCCAAGGCGCCAGCTGCTGCCAAAGCCGCTGCCCCAGCACCAGTTGCTCTGTCTGGCGACCGCTCAGACAAGCGCGTGCCTATGACCCGTCTGCGCAAGACCATTGCCAGCCGCCTGCTGGAAGCCAAGAACTCTACCGCCATGCTGACCACCTTCAACGAGGTCAACATGAAGCCCATCATGGATATCCGTAAGCAGTATCAGGATATCTTCGAGAAGAAGCACGGTATCCGTCTTGGCTTTATGTCTTTCTACGTGAAAGCCGTAACCGAAGCCCTGAAGCGCTTCCCGGAAGTGAACGCGGCTATTGATGGCGATGACATCGTTTACCACAACTACTTCGACGTGAGCATCGCTGTGTCTACTCCCCGTGGTCTGGTTACTCCAGTTCTGCGTGACACCGATACCATGAGCCTGGCTGATATCGAAAAAGCAGTACGCGATCTGGCCATCAAGGGCCGTGACGGCAAGCTGACTGTAGAAGACATGACCGGCGGTAACTTCACCGTGACCAACGGTGGTGTATTCGGCTCGCTGATGTCTACCCCAATTCTGAACCTGCCACAGAGCGCTATCCTCGGCATGCACGCCATCAAGGACCGCCCAATGGCAGTCAATGGTCAGGTTGAAATCCTGCCCATGATGTACCTGGCTCTTTCTTACGACCACCGTATCATCGATGGCCGTGAATCTGTTGGCTTCCTGGTAACCATCAAGGAATTCCTGGAAGACCCAACCCGTCTGCTGCTGGACATCTAATCAGCACAGACAAAAAACCTCGTGACTGGCCCCTCGGGGCCAGTTGGATTTAAAACGTAGTATACGGATAGATCATCATGAACTTGCATGAGTATCAGGCAAAAGCCCTCTTTGCCGAATATGGTTTACCAGTGTCAGAAGGCTATGCCTGCGATACCCCTCAAGAAGCGGTAGAAGCGGCCGGTCGTATTGGCGGAAATATGTGGGTAGTCAAGTGTCAGGTACACGCTGGCGGCCGCGGTAAGGCTGGTGGCGTTAAAGTGACTGGCGACAAAGAAGAAATCCGCGCCTTCGCTGAAAAGTGGCTGGGCAAGAACCTGGTGACTTACCAGACTGACGAAAACGGTCAGCCAGTTGCCAAGATCCTGGTTGAAAGCTGCACCGACATCGCCAACGAACTGTACCTGGGTGCCGTAGTTGACCGCGCTACCCGTCGCGTAGTGTTCATGGCTTCTACCGAAGGTGGTGTGGAAATCGAAAAAGTGGCTGAAGAGACTCCAGAGCTCATTCACAAAGCCATTATCGATCCTATCGCCGGTCCACAGCCTTTCCAGGCTCGTGACCTTGGCTTCAAGCTGGGTCTGAACCCAACTCAAATGAAGCAGTTCACCAAGATCTTCATGGGCCTGGCCCAGATGTTCCTGGATCACGACTTCGCGCTGCTGGAAATCAACCCACTGGTAATCACTACCGAGGGTAACCTGCACTGCCTGGACGGTAAGATTGGTGTGGATGGTAACGCTCTGTTCCGTCAACCAAAAATCAAAGACATGCACGATCCTTCTCAGGATGACGCCCGTGAAGCCCACGCTGCCAAGTTCGAACTGAACTACGTAGCGCTGGACGGTAACGTAGGCTGCATGGTGAACGGTGCCGGTCTCGCCATGGGTACCATGGACATCGTAAACCTGCACGGTGGTAAGCCAGCCAACTTCCTCGACGTAGGTGGCGGCGCGACCAAAGAGCGCGTTTCCGAAGCGTTCAAGATCATTCTGTCTGACAGCAATGTGAAAGCCGTTCTGGTTAACATCTTCGGTGGTATCGTGCGTTGTGACATGATCGCCGAAGGTATCATCGGTGCGGTGAAAGAAGTGGGCGTGAAGGTGCCTGTAGTTGTGCGTCTGGAAGGTACCAACGCTGAACTGGGTGCCAAGGTGCTGGCTGAATCTGGTCTGGACATCATTGCTGCCAAGAGCCTGACCGACGCTGCTCAGCAAGTTGTTAAAGCTGCGGAGGGCAAGTAATGTCTGTATTGATCAACAAAGATACCAAGGTAATCTGCCAAGGTTTTACCGGTGGTCAGGGCACTTTCCACTCTGAGCAGGCTATTGCTTACGGTACTCAGATGGTTGGTGGTGTATCTCCTGGTAAAGGCGGTACTACTCACTTGGGTCTGCCAGTGTTCAACACTGTGAAAGATGCCGTTGCTGCCACTGGCGCCACCGCTTCTGTAATCTACGTACCTGCGCCTTTCTGTAAAGACGCCATCCTGGAAGCCATCGACGGTGGCATTCAGCTGATCGTATGTATCACCGAAGGTATCCCAACGCTGGATATGCTGCAGGTGAAAGTGAAGCTGGAAGAAACCGGCGTTCGCATGATTGGTCCTAACTGCCCAGGCGTTATCACTCCAGGCGAATGTAAGATCGGTATCATGCCAGGTCACATCCACAAGCCAGGTAAAGTGGGTATCGTTTCCCGCAGCGGCACTCTGACTTACGAAGCCGTTAAGCAGACCACTGACGAAGGTTTCGGCCAGTCTACTTGCGTAGGTATTGGTGGTGACCCAATTCCAGGTACCAACTTCATCGACGTACTGGAAATGTTCCAGAACGATCCTCAGACCGAAGCCATCGTGATGATCGGTGAAATCGGTGGTACTGCCGAGGAAGAAGCTGCTGCTTACATCAAGGCTAACGTGACCAAGCCAGTTGTGTCTTACATCGCCGGTGTTACTGCACCTGCCGGTAAGCGCATGGGCCACGCCGGTGCTATCATCGCCGGGGGTAAAGGTACTGCCGAAGACAAGTTCGCTGCCCTGGAAGCTGCCGGTGTAACCACCGTTCGCTCTCTGGCCGATATCGGCAAGGCGCTGCGTGAAAAGACTGGTTGGTAATCCCATCCGGTAGAAAAAGGGCGCCTTCGGGCGCCTTTTTTATGTGTATTTATGTGTGTATTGACTCATTGATAGGCGTGGCATGTCCGTAATCGAAATCGTCTTCCCGCTGCTGTTTATCGCCGCACTGGGTTATGGTGCCAGTCGCAGTGGCTGGTTTAGCCGGGAGCATATTGCCGGCATAAGCAAGTTCGCCTTTTATGTGTGCATCCCCGCGCTGCTGTTTTCCGCCATGCTGAAAGTACCACTTAAGGACAGTATCCGCTTACCGGTACTGGCGGCCTTTTATGTGCCTGTGGTGATGACTTTTGCGCTAACTTTGCTGCTGGCGCGCCAGGCCCTTAAACGCCCATACCGAGACTGCGCCGTGCTGGCTCTCGGCGGCAGTTATTCCAACACCTTGCTGGTGGGCTTGCCGGTGATCATGGCTGCCTTCGGCCCTGCGCAGATGGCAAGCGTGTTTTTAATTATCCCCTTTCACAGTGCGGTGCTGTTCGGGCTCACTTTTGCTCTGGCTGATAATACGGCTGCCGAGGGTGGCAGCAGGGCTTTGCAGCTTTTCAAAGGGCTGCTGTTTAACCCCGTGGTGGCGAGTATCGGCCTTGGACTTATCGGTAACGTTGCAGGGCTGAGCCTGCTCACAGCCATTAACAGCAGTCTTGAGATGCTCGCCAAACCTGCCATTGCCAGCGCGCTCTTTGTGCTGGGTGCCAATTTGAATCAATATCGCCTCTCCAGCGCCTTTGCCCTGACGGCGGTGTTAAGTGGGATAAAGCTTATGCTGCTGCCGCTGCTTATCCTGATTATGGGTAAACTGCTTGGGCTTACCTCACTGGAGCTTGCGGTTACAGTGCTGCTTGGCGCATCGCCACTTGGGGTGAATGCCTACCTGATTGCGGCCCAACTTAAGCGCGACAGCGACATCATTGCTGGCGCCGTAGTACTGTCTTCTATGTTATGTATCCTTTCTGTGATCTTCTGGTTAACTGTGTTAACGTGAGGCCTCTTTTTTGGGGTGAAGACTTTTCTTTGTCTTTGGCTGAAGACTCTTTCTGGGTTGAGGACTCTTTTCGGGTAGCTCTGAGAAGGGCATTGCAGGAGCGCATTTTATGATAATTACAACAACAGACAGATTGATTTTACGGCACTTCAACGAAGGGGATATCGAAGCCATCTTTTTGATGAACAGCATCCCCGAAGTGCTGACCTATATCCCTCAGAAGCCACTGACGGATCTGACACAGGCCGAAAAAGTGCTGCATGAAGTGATTTTCGCCGATTACCAAAGCCGCGGTTTTGGCCGCTGGGCGGTGGAACATAAGGCCAGTGGCAAGGTGATAGGTTTTTGTGGCCCCAAGTTTCTTCCCGAGTACGATAAGGTAGAGCTGGGTTATCGATACTTGCCGCAATATTGGGGGCAGGGGATTGGTAGTGAAGCAGCCCGCGCCGCCATTGCCGAGTTCAAACCAAGGCTTGGCATCGATGAAGCTATTGCGCTTATTCTTGACGGCAACCTGGGCTCAATGGGCGTCGCGCGCCAGATTGGTATGGAGCCGCTCAGACGCGATAAGTTTATGGAGCATGATGTTACAGTGTTCCATAAGTGGCTGTGATAAATATAGAGAATAAAAAAGCCCTGCGTTGCAGGGCTTTTTTATGGAGCAAATCGGGTTTATTCCCGGCTTATTCGTCGCCGTGATCGCACTTGTCGTTGGTACACACACCATACAGATACAGACTGTGGTTGGTGAGCTTAATGTTGTGGCGCATGGCAATTTCATTCTGACGGCGTTCAATGACATCATCAGAAAACTCAATGACTTTACCGCAGGTAAGGCATACCAGATGGTCATGATGATGTTGTGTTGACATCTCAAAAACTGCTTTGCCGCTTTCAAAATGGTGACGAGAAACGATACCTGCATCATCAAATTGGTTCAGTACACGGTACACAGTGGCCAAGCCAATCTCTTCGCCAATGTCGAGCAGTTTCTTGTAAAGGTCTTCTGCACTGATGTGCTGGTTTTCCGGTTCTTGCATCAGCTCCAGGATTTTTACTCGTGGCAGGGTAACTTTCAATCCCGCTTTCTTCAGCGCCTGATTTCCATCTGTCATGGCTAATCTCTTGATTGCAGAACCTTTGGGCTCTTTTGTGGACAATGAAAGTCATTATATGTGTCTAAATTCAAAACTTAAACCTTTGGTAACGGGGAATTGTTGTCCGACACCAAGATTTGGTGCCATATCAGACAAATTCATTGTGTATTGGCCTTGAAGCCCTGATTTAAGTATGGTTATACCAAGGCCTAATTGTCAGTAGCCTGAGGGACATGGCAGGCTGAAAGCAAAATAATAAGGAAGACATCAGCATGTACCGCCACATAGTTGTACTCACCGGCGCCGGGATTTCCGCCGAGTCCGGGATCCGAACTTTCAGGGATCAACATGGTCTGTGGGAAGAGCATCATATTGAAGATGTGGCCACGCCTGAGGGCTATGAGCGTGATCCGCAGCTGGTTGAGCGTTTCTACAATCAGCGCTGGACGCAGCTGAAATCCGCTGAGGTGGCCCCCAATGCCGCCCACGAGGCGCTGGCGAAGCTTGAAGCCGAATTTGGTGGCGAGTTTTTGCTGATCACCCAGAATGTGGATGATCTGCATGAGCGAGGCGGTAGTCGCAAGCTTATCCATATGCATGGTGAGCTGGTAAAGGGCCGCTGTCCGCGTTCACGGCAAACCTTTCTGCTGCGTGAACCCTTCGGCCCGGATAATGTGTGCACCTGTTGTATTCCGGCTCAACGTCTTAGACCCCATATCGTTTGGTTTGGTGAGATGCCTTATGGCATGGATCGGATCCACGATGCGTTGGAGCGTTGCGACTTGTTCATTGCCATAGGTACCTCAGGAACCGTGTATCCGGCCGCCGGTTTTGTCGATACCGCCAATCACCACGGCGCGCAAACCGTTGAGGTAAACCTGATGCCTGCTGACCGCCACAGCCAGTTTCAATGGCATCTTACCGGCAGCGCAGGTCATATCATACCGCGGCTGACTGAGGCCCTGTTAGCGGGCAAGAGCCTTTGCAGCCTGGCCGATGTGCTGACCGAAAGCGCCTGAACACATATGGAAACATCAGCGGCAACAATGAAAAGAGCCATTATTCTGCGCGGTCTGCCGGGCAGCGGTAAGTCATTTTGGGTGAATGAGTTTTTGTCAGCGTTGCCCCCTGAAATGGCCGGGCAGGTTCGTGCCCATGGGCTGTTTTCCACCGATAGCTTTTTTATGCGTGACGGCGAGTATCATTTTGATGTGGCCAAGTTGTCTGAATATCATCAGCGCAATCTGGCGGGGTTTATTGCCGCCCTTGGACGTGGTGAGCCGCTGGTGATTTGTGATAACACCAATCTCGCCCACTGGGAGTTTTTGGCCTACGAAACGGCGGCGACGGCGCTGGGGTATGAGGTGGAGAAGGTACTGATTGGCAATCCGGCCGACAGGCGCCATCAGACCCTTTGTGCCGAACGTAACAGCCACGGCGTGCCGCTTGCAGCCATCAGACGAATGGCAAGAGCCTTCGAACCCTGAACTTGTTCGCTTACTGTGCCAACCGGTTAAGTTGGCGAGCAAGTGTATTTGACTTTCTTGCCGATAATGGCGAAATACGCGATAAAGGCGATGACTTTATCTTGGTTAGATAAAAGCCCGGCGCTCTTAATCGAGCCGCCGGGCTTTTTTACATCACTCTTCCTTGGTTAGCGCTTTGCCAAGCAAACTGACAGCAGCGGCAAGTAATACCAGATCTTTGAGCAAAAACTGTCCAGGCACCACCGAGATGGCGGGGAAGCCGCCCAGGCTTGGCTCGGTGATGGGCGCGCTTAACAAAAAGCTGCTGGTGACGGCGAAGGTCAACACGGCACTTGCTGCGCCTGCCACGGCAATGGCGCGATGCAGGGGGGCAAGCAGCAATGCCAGCGCGGTGGCGACTTCCACAGTGCCAATTAAATTTGAGGCCGCCTGCAGGCTGAACACGCTGTAGAGCCAGCTTGTCAGTGGACTGGAGGCAACCAGGCCTTCGATGGCACCGGCTTCGTAGCCAGTAAACTTCATGGCGCCAATCCAGCCCAGTACTATCACGATGGAATACTTAAGGGCCTGATCGGCAACCTTGTTGATTGTGTGGGCGAGGGCGCTGTGGTTTTGGGTCAATTCAGTCATGGTGTTATTCCTTACAATTGAACTTTGTATCTGATTTCTGGTTAATGCGGCCTTGTGGGAGTGCTGGCTCAACGGAAATTGGTTTTTGGGGATATACCCTGTGCCTTCAGCACCTTGTCGAATTCGCCCGCTTTGATGGACACCATCAGATCCTGATTGCCGCCGATGTGCACATTTCCTATGAAGATTTGTGGCACCGTCCTGCGTTGGCTGCGCTTAAGCATTTCGTTGAACAGCGCCTGGTCATCGGTGACATCAAATTCGCGAAACCCAAGGCCCTTCGCGGCCAGGGTCTGTTTGGCAGCTTTGCAGTGTGGGCAATAGCTTTTGGTGTAAATCTCAATCTGTCCCATGTGGATACTCCGGTGTGGTTGCTGTGTGGGACTAATGTAACTATTAGCGAATGTACTATCTATGCATGATAATCTTGATTTGATACATTGAAAGTCTAATTGTGGTGATTGGTGTTGCGATCCGGAGAACGGCATGGAAGTGATGAGCGATATACTGCGGGCTATCCGCGTGGTGGGCAGTGTGTATTTTTGCAGTCAGGTGGAGGCGCCCTGGACCAAAACCTTCTCAGCACTTGAGCACGCCAGCTTTCATATGATCCGCCGCGGCGCCTGCTGGGCAAAGGTGGACGATGCCGTTGAGCGGCTGGAGGAGGGCGACCTTATCTTTCTTGGGCCGGGGCAGGATCATGTGCTCAGCAGCCAGGCACCCGATGCTGAACATGCTGACATCAGTGAACCAACCTTACTGCTGTGTGGCTCGTTTAGTTTCAGTCGCAGCGCCACCACGCCGTTGCTGGATATATTGCCGCGATTGACCATAGTGCGCGACCGGGACTTGGCCAATTATCCCTGGCTTCGCAGCACCTTTGGCCAGTTAAGCGCCGAGTATATGGCCCAGGGGCCGGGCTCGGAGCTTATCGTGAATAAGCTCACTGAGATAATTCTGGTGGAGCTTATCCGGATTAATTTTGGCCGCACTGAGCGCAGCCCGTTTCTGGATGCCCTGAACGACAAACGCATTGCCCGTGCGCTGCAACTGCTGCACGATCGGCCCGAACTCAACTGGACCTTGCAGTCGCTTGCCAATGACATCGGCATGTCGCGCGCCGCCTTTGCCAGCCGCTTCAGCGCCATGGTGGGGCGCCCCATGTTTGACTATCTCACCCAGCTGCGGATGCAAAAGGCGCAGGAACTGCTGACAGAATCCCTGCTCACTATCGATGAGATTGCCGAGCGGGTGGGGTATGGCTCGGAGCGCTCCTTCACCCTGACCTTTAAGAAGCATACAGGCACCACGCCGACGCGCTTTCGCGCCCGCTAAGCTGTAGCTGGGTTCCGACGCGCTTTCGCGCCCGCTAAGCTGTAGCTGGGTCCGACGCGTTTTTAAAGGCAGAAAAAAGGCCGCCCATCGGCGACCTTTTTGTTTGCTTGATATCTGTGGGCTTTTGCCCTTAACCGTGGGCCGGATTGTGGGCTGTCTTGCAAATGCCTTCCAGAGCCGCAACCTCGACCATGGCATCGGTGAGCATCGCAAGCTCTGTATTGCTGATGCAGTATGGCGGCATCACGTAAATCAGCTTTCCAAAGGGGCGTACCCAGACACCGCGCGCGGCAAATGCCCTGACTGCAAAGGCAGTATCGACGGTTTGCGTCATTTCGATTACCCCCACAGCACCAAGCACCCTTACATCGGCTACTTTGGGCAAGGTCCTGGCTGCCTCAAGGGATTGGGTCAGTTTGGTTTGGATATTGGCTACCTGGGTTCGCCAGTGGTTTTGGGCAAAAAGCCTAAGGCTGGCGATAGCTGCCGCGCAGGCAAGGGGGTTAGCCATAAAGGTGGGGCCATGCATGAAGACCCCGGCGGGAGAATCTGAAATGCCCGCAGCCACTTCATCAGTGCACAAGGTGGCAGCCAGGCTCAGCATGCCGCCGGTGAGCGCCTTGCCAAGGCATAACAGATCCGGTGCTATGCCCGCATGTTCATAGGCAAATGCCTTGCCGGTGCGGCCAAAGCCAGTGGCGATTTCATCGAGGATCAACAGCACCTGATACTCGTCACAAAGGGCACGTATCGCTTGTAAATATTCCGGGCTGTGGAATCTCAGTCCCCCGGCGCCCTGCATAATGGGCTCAATAACGAGTGCGGCGATTTTATGGTGATGGGCTTGCAGTAACGTGCGCAGCTCAGTGATGTCGGCATCAACAAACGGCCTGTCAAAACCTGCCGGTGGGGCCTTGGCGAAAATCTGCCTGGGTACCAGATGGCCGAACATACCGTGCATGCCCGAGTTGGGATCGCAGACGCTCATGGCCGCAAAGGTATCGCCATGATAACCACCCAGCACGGTCAGCAGCTTGTGTTTTTGTGGCTCGTTTCTTCCCTGCCAATATTGGATGGCCATTTTGAGCGCCACTTCCACCGCCACTGAGCCTGAATCAGCATAAAATACCTTGGTCAGCTTGGGATGAACGAGGCTAAGCAGCGCTTTACCAAGCTCGGTGGCTGGCTCATGGGTGAGGCCGCCGAACATGACATGGCTGAGTTTGGCTGCCTGATCCTGTACCGCGCTTACCAACGCCGGATGCCCATAACCGTGGATAGCCGACCACCAGGACGAGGTGCCGTCTACCAGCTCATGACCATCTTCCAGCGTCAGGCGGCAGCCGCTGGCGCTTTTCACGCCAAGCACCGGCAGGGGACTAGCCATTGAGGTATAAGGATGCCAAAGGTGGTGGCGGTCAAACTCAAAATCTATGCTCATTTTGCGCGCTCAAAAAGTAACCATCAGTAAACCTTGCCAACTGGTTGGCGTTGACAGTGTAAGGTCCAACGCTATCCTAGCCAACAGAAAACATTTTATAGGGTAATGCCATGCCGTCTTTTACCGTTCGCCACGACTGGAGCCGTCAGGAAGTCGAGGCCTTGTTTGCTCTGCCGATGAATGACTTGCTGTTTCGTGCCCACAGCATACACCGGGAAGTGTTTGATCCCAACGAAGTGCAGGTCAGTCGGTTATTGTCTATTAAAACAGGCGCCTGTCCGGAAGATTGCAAGTATTGCCCGCAAAGCGCCCGCTACGATACCGGCCTTGAGAAAGAGCGTCTGCTGGAAATGGAGAAGGTGCTGACTGAGGCCCGCGCGGCCAAAGATGCCGGAGCCACGCGTTTTTGTATGGGCGCTGCCTGGCGTAATCCCCATGAGCGTGACATGCCGTACCTCACTGAAATGGTCAAGGAAGTGAAGTCTCTGGGGCTGGAAACCTGTATGACTCTGGGCATGCTCTCGGCTCACCAGGCAAGCCAGCTGGCGGACGCAGGGCTTGATTATTACAATCACAATCTGGACACATCACCGGAATACTACGGCGATATCATCACCACCCGTACTTATCAGGACAGAATCGATACGCTCTCCAACGTGCGGGCTGCAGGCATGAAGGTGTGCTCCGGTGGTATTGTGGGCATGGGCGAGCAGGCCACTGACCGCGCCGGTTTGCTGCAGCAGCTGGCCAACCTTGAGCAGCATCCTGACTCAGTGCCTATCAATATGCTGGTTAAGGTAGCGGGTACGCCGCTGGATAATCTGGACGACCTGGATCCGCTGGAGTTTGTGCGCACCATCGCCGTGGCACGCATTCTGATGCCACTTTCCCGTGTGCGTTTGTCTGCCGGCCGTGAAAAGATGACCGACGAGCTGCAAGCCATGTGCTTCTTCGCCGGTGCCAACTCGATTTTCTATGGCTGTAAGCTATTGACTACCGCCAACCCGGAAGAAAATGATGATATGAGTCTGTTCCGCCGTCTGGGTTTGAGACCAGAACAGGGCAAGGCCGCCACCCTCGAAGAAGATGCCGCCATGGTAGCCAAAGCCGGTCAAGGTGCGGCTAAAGACAGTACTGCCAACACGCCGCTTTTCTACGACGCTGCCAATTGAGTCAAGCCATGAATCAGTTGCTGTCCCGTCTGCAGGTTTCCCGCGACAAGGCCAAAATGGAAGGTCTGTGGCGGGAAAGGCGGGTTCTGGATAAAGGGCTTTGCGACTTTGCCTCCAACGACTATTTGGGGCTGGCGCGGGATCTACGTCTTGCCGCCGCCCTCAATGATGGTGCGCGCCGCTATGGCGTTGGCAGCGGCGCATCTCCGCTTGTAAGCGGCTATCATCAGGCTCATCAACAGCTGGAGCAGACGCTGTGCCATGCCTCAGGCCACGAGGCTGCTTTACTGTTTTGCTCAGGTTTTGCTGCCAATCTCGCGTTGTGCCATGCACTATTTACCCCTGAAGACACCCTGATAGCTGACAAGCTTATTCATGCCTCCATGATTGATGGTGTGCTGGGTTCCGGCGCCAGACTTCGCCGTTATCCTCACTGTGATGTCAGTGCCGCCGAAAAATTGCTTGCGCAATACCCTGGTACTGCGCTGCTTACCGAAAGCATTTTCAGCATGGATGGGGATCTTGCACCTTTGACTGAGTTGTCAGCTCTGTGTGAAGCGCGTCAAAGTCTGTTGATAGTGGATGATGCCCACGGTTTTGGGGTGATAGGCGAAGCTGCCATGGGCGCCAGCCGCTTGTCCGGCGTTCGGCCTGCGCTGCAAATTATTACCTTTGGTAAAGCCATGGGGTGCCAGGGCGCTGCGATACTGGGCAGCCGCGAATTGATTGAGACTCTGGTGGCCCGGGCCCGGCATTATATTTATTCCACTGCGCTGTCACCGGCGCTGGCCCATGTCGCGACCGAGGCGATTGCCATTATCGCGAGCGGTAATATGCACACCAAACTGCACTCCAACATCGACCTGTTTAAGCGGCTCAGTGATGATGCGGGCCTCGCGCTTTTGCCATCATCAAGCCCAATTCAATTGTTGCCGGTCGGCTCCAATGCTTTGTGTCTCGAACTTGGGCAAAGGTTGCGGGAGGCTGGATTTTTGGTGGGCGCTATTCGGCCGCCAACAGTGCCGGGGCCAAGACTCAGGATAACGTTGAGTGCGAGCCACACTGAGGACCAGATTGGCGCATTGGTTAAGTGGCTGGCAGTTAATAGCGCAGCACATGGGGTAGACGTGTCATGATCTCTGTTTGTGACAATGCTTCCGATGTGGCAGGCCATTTTTCCCGTGCGGCCGATTATAGCAACCATGATGTGCTGCAGCGGCTAACGGCGGCGAGGCTTAAGTCTTATGCAAGCTTAACCGGTCGATTATTGGATTTGGGAGCCGGGCCCGGTACTCGCTTTGACGGGCAGGCCATAGAGCGGGTGATTGGTGTCGATTTGGCTTTTGGCATGTGCGAACGCCTTAAAAGCCGCTTTGCGCAGCAGGATGCTGTATGCGGCGATGCCAGACAGCTGCCGTTTCAAACCGCCAGTTTTGATAGCCTCTACTCCAATCTCGCGCTGCAGTGGTGTCAGCCCTTTACCCAAGCTATTGATGAAGCGGCGAGGGTTCTGAGAACGGGCGGAAATGCTGCGATTGCTGTGGTGTGTGACGGCTCATTGCCTGAGCTTGAGCAGCTCGGTTTCTCGGTGAATCACTTTATTGACGCCAGCTCAGCACTGTCGGCATTTGAGGCGGGAACCTGGCAAATGCGGCGCAGCGAACTGGTGACAGAGACTGTGCATTTTTCCGATTTACGCTCGCTGATCTACTCCATCAAAGGTGTGGGCGCCAATGCGCGGCAGGATGCCGGACAGGCCGCTAAGCTTCGGGGAAGGCAAGACTGGCTGGCGCGGCTTGCTGCGGCAGAAACGCTGCGCACCGAAGCAGGATTACCCCTTAGTTATCAAGTGCTTTATGTGTTGGCCCAACGGCAACAGGAGACATTATGATCCACTTTGTGACCGGCACAGATACAGATTGCGGCAAGACACTGGTGTCTGCGGCTATGCTGGTGGCGGCGCTGAAATTGCCGGGTTGCCATTCAACCCTTGGAGTGAAGCCTGTCGCATCGGGCTGCCGACGCACCGAAGAAGGGCTCAGAAATGCCGATGCTGAAACCTTGATGGCCCACGCCAGCCGTGAGCTCGACTATAACAGAATCAATCCCATCGCCTTTGAACCGGCCATAGCGCCCCATATTGCCGCCCGTGAAGCGGGTGTCGATATCAGTCCCGAGGCTATTATGGCCAAGCTCGACTGGACCAGCATTGCCCGCAGCAATTTTTGCCTGATTGAAGGCGCGGGTGGCTGGCGTTTGCCACTGGGTGAGGGGCGCTTTATGCCCGAGCTGGTCAAGGCGTTGGATTTGCCGGTTATTTTGGTAGTGGGAATGAAGCTTGGTTGTCTGAACCATGCTTTGCTGACCCAGGAAGCGATTCTGGCCGATGGTTTGCGTCTGGCGGGTTGGATTGCCAACAGAGTTGACCCCAATATGGCGCACTTCGAGGATAATCTCGACACCCTGAAAGAGTTGATGAGTTCTCCCTGCCTTGGCACTGTGCCTTATCTTCCCGGCGCATCGCCAGTTGAAGCGGCTGCCTTTTTGGATCTGACTGCGCTCTTGTCTTGAAGGCTGTTAACAAAAAAAGGTCGCCACAGGGCGACCTTTTTTAGGACAGGACACTGGACAACCCGTTTCTCTGGAGACTGTTTGATCTAAAGACCGATTTATCTCAAGAGAGTATTATCGATAGTGGAGCCTTTACAGCAGGTGGCTTAAGTCGGCCCCAATAGCGATAGGCTCTTTTTGTATGCTGCCTTTGAAGAAATAGGCTTCTTTCTCACCGAGCAGGCTCAGTTTATCGCCCTGGCGATACAAGGCGCTGCCTTCCTGGATACCCACAATGGCCGTCAGTGGGTCTACCACAGTAAATTCCTGCAGACGTTGAGCGCGGGTCTCACCGTTGTGACCCGGCACCTGATAATCGCTGTAATGGGGGTTTAACTGGAAGGGCACCAGACCCAAGGCGGTAAAGGATGGCGGCTCGATAATGGGCATATCGTTGGTGGTGCGAATCGATAAACCGGCGATATTGGAACCGGCGGACCAGCCCACGTAAGGCTTGCCTGCTTCCACCTGTTCGCGGATAACGAAAAGCAGGTCGTAACGGTAGAGTTCGTGCAGCAGGTGGAAAGTATTACCGCCGCCGACAAAAATACCGTCGGCATCGCGAATAGCCTGACGGGGATCTGCATGTTCATGGATACTGCTGATGTTAATATTTAAAGGCTTCAGGCCCTCGCGTACCTTTTCAAGGTAAGCATCGTAGCCAAGGCTTATCCCTGCGTAAGGGATAAACACCCAGTTACGGGCATTCTGGGTAAGAGGCGCGATAAACGGCAGAGTATGTTCCAGATAAGGCGTGTCGCCAACGCGGGAGGCGCTGAGCAGCAAGGCATTGATGGTCATGTATCGTCCTGATTTGCGAGGTCGTTATTATGGTGTGGTTATTGTTGATGCCGCTTGGGCTGTTTAAGTCAATGTTAACAAAGATTCATGGTGATAAACACCTCACAGAGATACCAAAATCCTCGGTGATGGCGCCATGGCTGAATCTTAAGTTTGGCTTAAGAAAGCCCAAATAGACTGCCGCCAAGATATAGAGCACAAGGGATATTATCTTTTTAATCTTGCCTCCCTTGAAAAACGATAATCAGGACATATTATGTCCCTTGTGAGTGTAAATGGGCGACGTGCCCGATAAAGGAGCTGAAATGAAACGTGTATTTCTTTTCCTGTTGACCAACCTGGCGGTGCTGGTAGTTGCGTCGATAGTGATGTCAGTACTGGGTGTGAATACCCAGACCATGGGTGGCCTGCTGGTATTTGCCGCGATTTTCGGCTTTGGCGGTGCCTTTGTCTCTCTGGCGATTTCCAAATGGGTGGCGAAAAAGTCCATGGGCTGTGAAGTGATCACCACCCCACGGGACGCCACCGAAAAATGGCTGCTTGATACTGTTGCCCGTCAGGCTCAGCAGGCCGGAATTAAGATGCCCGAAGTGGCTATCTACAACTCACCCGAAATGAATGCCTTTGCTACAGGCCCAAGCAAGAACAACTCGCTGGTGGCCGTCAGCACAGGCCTGATGTACGGGATGACCCAGGACGAGGTGGAAGGCGTGCTCGCCCACGAAGTCAGCCACGTGGCCAACGGCGACATGGTTACCCTGACCCTTATTCAGGGCGTGGTAAACACCTTTGTGATCTTTGCCGCCCGCGTTGTCGCTGGCATTATCAGCAATTTTGTTTCCAGCAATGATGAAGAAGGCGAAGGTCTCGGTACCCTGGCCTACATGGGGGTTGTAATAGTGCTGGAGATACTCTTTGGTATTCTTGCTTCCGTGATTGTGGCTTACTTCTCCCGTATTCGTGAGTACCGTGCCGACGAAGGTGGTGCCAGACTCGCCGGTCGCGCCAAGATGGTAGCCGCCCTTGAGCGACTGCGCAGTGGCCCGGAAACAGGTGCCATGCCAGCACAAATGGCTGCTTTCGGGATCAGCGGTAAACGCTCGCTGACCGAGTTGCTGATGAGCCACCCACCACTGGAAAAGCGCATCGCTGCATTGAAAGCCCAGTGATTGGATGACTGATAATTAAAAAGAGGCCAGCGGGCCTCTTTTTGCTTTAGCGGTTTGTCTCATTTGACGAAACGGGTTTTTCCGTTATGTTAAGTAGGTGGAGCACGGTGTTGCTGTGGTGTAAAAATCCATTCTGTGCAGTCGGTTACATGATTCAGCGCACATTTTGTTAAATGCTGAATTGTTAAACTGAGCCCAAGTTGAAATCGGGGCCAACATGGCCGATACGATTGCTTTAGAACGTCGTGCTAAGACTCAGATGGCCTGATGGGAGCAAAGAATTCCCGCATAGCTGTCTCTTTTGGAGGATACCATAGTGAACAAAACACTCTTGAGTGCCATCTTCGGTGCCGCTTTCGCGGCTCTTGCCCTGACCCCTGCAGCCTTTGCCGGCGATCAGACTCTGGCTGAATTCCACGTTGAAAACGGCGGCTGTGATTCATGCCACCAGGATGAGTCTCCTTCTGCTGATGGCGCCTACGAATTTGAGCAGTGCCAAAGCTGCCACGGCACCCTGGCTGAAATGGACGATGTTCACAAGCCACACGATGGCAACCTGGTTTGTGCTGACTGCCACGCGCCACACGACAACAACGTAGGCCAGAAGCCAACCTGTGATAGCTGCCATGACGATGGTCGTACTTCAGATTCAGTACTGAAGAAGTAACAGCAAGCGCGAGTTAGCTGATAAAACGCCGACCCTGGGTCGGCGTTTTTGTTGCTGGCATTTGTCCTAATGAAGTAGATTTATTTCCTGCTCGATATCGATGATTAGGGATGATATTGATGGCGATGGGGCGCCCCATCCGGGCAATGACCAATCGCGGCTTTGGTGCTGCCATACTCCTGTGCGTGAACCTCTCGTTGGTGAGATGCGCCAGCCATAACGCCCCCACAGATTGCCTCGCCGCCCATCACCCCCAACTTGTATGAGCCAGTACCTGTAGCGGATTGTTATCATTACCTTAATTTGACGGACACTCAGCGCGCTGAGCTGGCTACTTTTGTTCGCCGTGGCGATATTGCCATTCTTCCACCTTACTTTCAGGCGCAGCAGTTTTTAGAAAGCAAACTGGTCAATTTATGTTATGAAGGAAAAAACCTTTCAGCATCGACTGCGCTCGGGACTTTAGGCGGCAATTACATGAGTCTGGCGTTGGAGCAGGCTTCCTGAAAGGATGATCTGAACAGATACAATGCCAAGCTACAGATGCTGAAGAGGGCCGCCCGTTAAGGTCTTGCCCCTTTGACCCATAAGGGTGCAGCCTTTGCACCCTTGTAGCGCCCCATCAAAAATCCACTCCCTTGTAGTCAAATAAAATCAACAAGATAACTCTTGGCCTCTCCCTTGCCTGTGATCTGTAAACGTGAACTAAGCAGGAGAGGGCGGTGGGAGAAGTCAATACAAGCTGTGCCTATTGCGGGGTTGGCTGCGGCGTGACTGTGGCAGCAGATGGCCGTTCGTTAACCGGTGACCGTCACCACAGTGCCAATTTCGGGCGCCTTTGCCAAAAAGGGGAGCGCTTGCTCGAAAGCCTGCCGCTGCCATCGGCCTTAAGGTATCCGCGCCTTGGGGGCGAGCGTATCGGTTGGAATGACGCCATCGCCCTGATGGCCAAAACCTTCGCTGACACCCTTGCCGAGTATGGCCCGGATTCGCTGGCCCTGTATCTGTCGGGACAACTGCTGACAGAAGACTATTATGTGGCCAATAAGCTCGCCAAGGGCTTTTGGGGTACGGCCAATGTGGATACCAATTCACGGCTGTGCATGTCATCTGCGGTGAGTGCCCATCAGCGCGCCTTTGGTGAAGATCTGGTGCCCTGTGATTATCAGGATCTGGAGCTTGCCGATACTGTGGTGCTGGTGGGCAGTAATGCCGCCTGGACCCATCCTGTACTGTTTCAACGGCTGCTGCGGGCAAGGGAAGAGCGCGGCACCCGCATCGTGGTGATAGACCCACGAAAAACAGCCACCGCTGCTCAGGCCGATTGGCACCTTGCGCTGGCACCAAGCTCAGATCTGGCGCTCTACTCGCTTTTGACAATGGCGCTGCACGGGCGGCAAGTGGTGGATGAGGGTTTTGTCGGTGCCCATACCCAGGGACTGGATGCGCTGATTGACTGTCTCGCTCAGGCGTATCCCGACACTCAGCAGGCTTTGGCAACCATAGGGCTTGTGCACGAGGCCTTCGAGCGGCTCCTTGCTCTTTATGCCAGCGGTAAGGTGGTCACCGCCTTTTGTCAGGGGGTTAACCAGCAAGTCAGGGGCACAGATACCATCAATGCCATTATCAATTGCCATCTGCTGCTCGGTCAGATAGGCAAGCCCGGCTGTGGCCCCTTTTCTCTTACCGGTCAGCCCAATGCCATGGGCGGGCGGGAAGTGGGAGCGCTGGCGACTCAGCTCGCCTGCCATATGGGCTTTGGCGATAAAGAGCGGGAGCTTTTGGCTCACTTCTGGCCCCAAAGCCTGCCGCCAAAGGCGGCCGGACTCACAGCTACCGAGCTTTTCAGTGCCATGGCCGATGGCAGGATAAAAGCGGTGTGGATAATGGCCACCAATCCTCTGGTGTCGCTGCCGGACAGGGCATTGGTGGAGCGGGCGCTCAAGACCTGTCCCTTCGTGGTGGTGTCGGATATCTCGGCCGACACCGACACAGCAAAACATGCTGATTTGCTCCTGCCCGCCCTGGGCTGGTCCGAAAAATCCGGCACAGTTACCAACTCCGAGCGCACCATCAGTCGCCAGCGCGCCTTTATGGCGGGTAAAGGTGAGGCCAAAGCCGACTGGCAGGCTGTGTGTGAGCTCGCCAACGCCATGGGTTACCCCGGATTTGAGTTTGCTTCTGCCGCAGCGATTTTCCGTGAACACGCGGCCCTCTCCGGTGAAGTGACGCGGGCCTTTCCCGAAAAGCACTTTGATATTTCCAGGCTTGCCAGTCTTAGCGATGAAGCCTTCGATACCCTCACACCGGTGCGCTGGCCCTTCGTCCATGAACGTCATCCACATCAGTTATCTTCCCGCAGGCTGTTTGCCGATGGCCGCTTCGCCTTTAAGGATGGCAGAGCCAGGTTTGTGGCCCCAGCCACAACTCATATTGCTCCTGACAAGCTGCCCGATGCTGAAGGCGTGTGGATGCGGCTGAACTCGGGCCGTAGCCGCGATCAGTGGCATACCCGTACCCGCACCGGCCATGTGCCGGCGCTCTGTCGGCAGGAATGGGAGCCCTGTCTCTATTTGTGCAGTGCCGATCTGGCCTGTCTTGGTCTCGCCGAAGGGCAGCTGGTTTCCCTTCGTGGTCAATCTGCCGAGGAAGGGGCGGCGGAGCTGTTGCTGCCGGTAATGTGTGACGATGGCCTGCAGAGCGGGCAACCCTTTGTGTCCATGCACTGGACGGGCAATGAACTTGGCTCTGGCGTCAATGCTCTTACCAGCGCTCTGATTGATCCCATCTCCCGCCAGCCCGCCTTTAAAAGTCAGCCGGTGCTGCTTAAGCCTGTCGGCTCTCTCTGGCGGCAATATGCTTATGGCGCAGTGCCGCCACCAGAGCAATCCATGCTCCGGCGTCAGCGGCTGTGCATCGACTCAGGGGTTGCCGAGCTTAGTTATTTTTCTGAGGGAGTGACCCCAGTGCCTGCTGGCAAGCTTCGCTGGCAGCGGCGACTAGGAGAGCAAAAGGTGCTGGCGCAGCTTTGGGCTTCTTTGGGCACTGTAACTGGATTTGCCCTTGCCAGTGACTCGCCACTGTCCCTCAATCATCAGGCCTTTGCCAACCTTATCGGCCGTGAACTGACCCCGCGGCTTATCGACGAGATTGAGGCGCTGCTGGTTGCCGGTGACAGCCCACTGGTCTGCCTGTGTAAGGGCGTCAGCCAAAAAGCGATAAAAGCGTCGCTGGCCACTTGTCCTGAAGGGATGGACCGAGCGCTGTGGGTGCGAGAGAGCACGGGTTGTGGCAGCGGCTGCGGCAGCTGTGTCGGCGAGCTTGTTACCCTTTCATCAGAATTTACTTTAACCGGAGAGCTGACACATGGCTGAGATCCACTCAATGATTGACTCGCTGGCGGCGGACTTTGCCCCCGGCTCAGTGGTGCTGGCGGGGGCAGGTTTTGGCGGCATGGGTAGCCTGACACTGGAAGTGCTAGCCTGCCTGCGCCGCTGCGATGTGCTGGTATTCGATGCCCTGGTGGATGAGTCAATACTGGCGCTCGCCAATCGGGCTGCTAAGCGCATCCCTATGGGCAAGCGGGCTGGCGGGGACAGCAGCCATCAGGACGACATCAATCTGTGCCTGCTGGAGCAGGCGCAGCGTGGGCTGCGGGTGCTGCGGCTTAAGGGCGGCGATCCCGGGGTGTTTGGCCGGGGCGCGGAAGAGGCCGCTTTTTTACTCAAGCGGGGCATAGATTGCCGCTGGCTACCGGGTGTCAGTGCGGCGCTTGGCTGCGGCGCGGCGGCCATGATCCCGCTTACCCACAGGGGGCTTGCCCGTTCAGTGAGTTTCGTGACTGGTCAGCAGATGGGTGGTCAGCAAATCGGCGGCGAAGGCAGCAGACACTGGCAGCAACTGTTGGCACAGGGCAACACCCTGGTGTTTTACATGGGGGCCAATCAGGCCGGGCTCATCTCGGCCAGCCTGCAACTTGCCGGCGCCTCAGCGGCCTTACCCTGCGCCCTGGTGCGCGATGGCGGCAGGCCGTCCCAGCAGCTTAAATTTTGCCACCTGAAAGACTTAAGTACTGCGGCCTCCAGTTTGAAAGGAGATGGCCCCTGCCTGATGTTGGTAGGAGAGGTGTGCGCTGTGGGTGAAGAGCTCAACCAATTAAGGGCCGAGCTGCTTAATGGCGTTGATCTCTGCGCCGTGGAGGTGGTCTATGGCTGAATTGACATCTGCAAAGGGGCGCGAGGCTCAAGATGAGGCTGCAACGTGCGCTAAAACCCTGCTAAGAGCCGTCGCCTGTGGCCCCAAGCGGGCAAGAAGCCTCACCCTGAACGAGAGTAAAGCGCTATTGATTGGCTGGAGTGAAGGCTGGGTGCCCGATGTGTCCCTTGGCGCGGCGCTGATGGTGATGCGAAGCCGCGGCGAGAGTAGCGCCGAGGTCGCCGGTATGGCGCTGGCGCTGCGGGAGCTGATTGACAAAGGGCTGTCAGAACCAGGCCTTAGCGGTTGGGGAGAAGGGAAGCCGGGCTTTATCGACTGGCCCTGTTATGCAGGTAAGCGTGGCCAGTTCCCCTGGCTGCTTTATGGGGTAAAGCGGCTGGAGCGTGAAGGCATACCTGTGCTGCTACACGGCGACAGCGAAACCGATACGCCTTCCCGCCGTTGCCATGTGGGGCAGATGCTGGCGCAAGTGGGGATCCCAAAGGCCTGCTCCATAGCCGAGGCGCGCTCCTTTTTACGGGAGAGAAAGAGCTGCTATCTGCCCCTTGACGCCATGCTGCCACAGTGGTCAGGGCTTAAGGCACTTCATCGGCAGCTTGGGATCCGAAGCCTTATCACCCAGGCACTCAAGTTTATCAATCCCCTCGATGCGCCCATGGGGATGCGGGCCTTTTTTCACCCCAAGCTTGAGGGGCATTACGCCCAGGTGATGGGTGCAATCGCCAATGAGACAGGTGTGGACTGTCGGCAATTGCTGTTTCGTGGTTTTCAGGGGGAGACTGAACCCAACCCCCGGGTGGATACGCCGCTTTGGTGCATAGAGCCATTGGCGCAAGCCAGCAGCGACCTAGACCCCTTGCAGCCTCGCTGGCACTTGTCTGCCTGCGCCCCCGAAGGCACCCAGGCGACCCTGACGGCGCTTGGTGACGATATGCTGGCCCATAGACGCCTGGCGGCCGCCGAGTTGCCCGGTGCCTTCGATGATAGCCTGCAGGGTGCCAGTGTGTGCGCATCATTAGCGGCCGCCTACCTGCTTGGCAAGCGGGCGAGCACGGCGGATGAAGCCTTAAGGCTTGCCTATGGCGACGGCGCTGAGGGCGAAAGCCTGGTTAAAGGCTCGGGCGCCGTGGCAACCCTTTGCAGAGAACTGATGGCGGCTGGCGCCGCTGAGGCGGAGGCGGTGGGTCTTGTTCGCCGCTACTCGATGCAAACCGGCAAACCCATGGTGCAGCTTGCCCAAGAGCTGCTGCGCCAAAGGAGTGCAGCTGCCCGATAATGGCGCAGCTTTAGGGGCATGCACCCATGGCTTTATTTTAAATATTTAAATAAAACAGAAAGATAAAAGTTGGCACAGGCTGTGAATTACTGCCAGGGCTCCCCAGGGGGCAACAGGCTGTCAAACAGGGGCGCTTCGCCGCCCCACCTGATTTCTGATTGAATTGGCAAAGGCGCCACACTCCAGTTGGGAGTGGGCGCTTTTTTGTTTTCTGGAGGTCTTATGTCCAATCGTAAACCCAGGGTCGTGGTAGTGGGTAACGGCATGGTGGGTCACCACTTTGTCGAGTATGTCTGTGAGCAGGGTTGGCAGACCCAATGGGAATTGGTGGTCATTGGCGCCGAGGCCAGCATTGCCTATGACAGGGTGCAGCTGTCGTCTTATTTTCAGGGCAAGCCGCTGGATGACCTGTCTTTAAGCTCTGTTGAGGCTTACCGCAAGTGGGGTGTGGAGCTTAAGCTTGGCACCCGGGTGCTGGCGCTGGACCCGGTGGCCAGGTCGCTCGGCCTCAGCGATGGCAGCAGTGTCACTTATGATTATCTGGTGCTTGCCACCGGCTCCTTTGGTTTTGTGCCCCCCATCGCGGGCGCTGACAAGCCCCAGTGTCTGGTGTACCGCACCACAGACGACCTGCTTGCCATCGAGGCTGCGGCCAAAAACGCCCGCAGCGGGGTAGTGATTGGTGGCGGTTTGCTGGGGCTTGAAGCGGCCAATGCACTTAAGAGTCTGGGGCTTAAGACCCATGTGGTGGAATTCGCCCCCCAGCTGATGCCGGTACAGCTAGATAGCGCCGCAGGCGAGCTTTTAAAGCAAAAAATTGAGGCGCTGGGGGTGTCTGTACACACCTCAAAAGCCACCCGCATCATCGAAGATGGCGAGAGCGCCGAGCTTAGGCTGACCTTTGCCGAGGGCGATATGCTCGAGACCGACATGCTGGTGTTTTCGGCCGGTATTCGCCCCCACGACGAGCTGGCCACAGCTGCGGGCATAGCCAAAGGGGCGCGCGGCGGCTTTGCGGTGGATGATCTGATGCAGACCTCTGCGCCAGGGGTATTTGCCATTGGCGAGTGTGCCAGCTGGCAGGATAAGATTTTCGGCCTGGTGGCACCCGGGTACCAGATGGCCCGTATCGCCGCCGATACCCTTCGGCACTTAAGTCACGCTTCCTCACAACCGCTGCCCGCACCCTTCACTGGCGCCGACATGAGCACCAAGCTTAAACTGCTTGGCATCGACGTGGGCGCAGTGGGCAACAGCCGTGGCAACGACGACTCGCCCTTTGTGGAGTTCAATGATGCCGTCGCCGGGGTATACAAAAAACTGTGGCTCGATGAGGCGGGTACCCGGGTTACCGGGGCGCTGCTGGTGGGGGATGCCAGCGATTATGGCACCCTCTTGGGCCAATATCTTGAAGGGACCGACATTGAAGGCAGCCCCGCATCTTTGATGTTGGGTGAGCCAAGCGGTATAGGCACCGCGCCCAAGAAGGATGCGCTGGTGTGCTCCTGTCATCAGGTGAAGAAAAGCGCCATTGTGGCGGCGGTTAACGAGGGCTGCGAGACCCTCGGTGATATCAAGCGCTGCACCAAGGCCGCCAGTGGCTGCGGCGGCTGTGGTCCAGAGGTACAGAAGATAATAGATACAGCTCTGGCCGAGGCGGGTAAGGCACGGGATGAGCGCCTCTGCCCCCACTTCAGCCACAGCCGTCAGGCGCTGTATCACCTCTGCGCCGTGGAAGATATCCGCGACTTTGGCACTTTACTCAGCCGTCATGGCAGCCATGGAAGAGAAGGGAGTGCTGATACCGGCACTAAGGACTCAGGAATGGCCCTCGGCTGCGCCATCTGCCAGCCGGTGGCGGCCTCCATCTTTGCCACCCTGCATAACGATCATGTACTCGGGGACGAGCGGGCGCGGCTACAGGACACCAATGATGCCTTCCTCGGCAACCTGCAAAAGGATGGCAGTTACTCTGTGGTGCCCCGCATCGCGGGCGGTGAAATCACCCCCGAAAAGCTCATTGTACTGGGTGAGGTGGCGCGGGACTTTGACCTCTACACCAAGATCACCGGCGGACAGCGTATCGATCTGTTCGGTGCCCGGCTCGATGAACTGCCCGCCATCTGGCGCCGCCTGGTGGATGCGGGTTTTGAGACCGGCCATGCCTACGGTAAGTCGCTGCGCACCGTAAAGTCCTGTGTTGGCAGCACCTGGTGCCGCTACGGGGTGCAGGACTCGGTGTCCATGGCGATTGAGCTTGAGCACAGATACAAGGGGCTGCGCTCGCCCCACAAACTCAAGCTGGCGGTGTCTGGCTGTGCCCGCGAATGCGCCGAGGCCCAGAGTAAGGATATAGGCGTTATCGCCACCGAAAACGGCTGGAACCTTTACGTTGGGGGCAACGGCGGCATGAAGCCGCGCCATGCCGACCTGTTCGCCTCGGATCTCTCCTCTGAGGCTCTTATCGATTGCGTCGACAAAATCCTGATGTTTTATGCCGCCACCGCCGATCGCTTGCAGCGCACCTCGGTGTGGCTCGAGTCCCTCGAGGGGGGCGTCGACTACCTGCGTGAGGTGGTGCTTAACGACAGCCTGGGTCTGGGGGATGAGCTCAAAGCACGGATGCAGCGGGTAGTGGACAGCTACCGCTGTGAGTGGAAGGCCGCCATCGAGGAGCCAGCCCTCGGCAGTCGCTTTGTGGAGTTCGTGAACCCCACTCCCGCCGAGCTGGCTCAATTGCCGTATCGCCGGGTGAGGGGGCAGAAGATGCCGCCGCTTGTGGGCGAAATGAGTGAAGCATTACGCATTGAAATCAAGGAGCTGTCATGAATTGGACACAGATTTGTTCGTTGGACTCTTTGCCGCACTATGCCGGGATTGCCGCCTGGCTCGGCACCCGTCCGGTGGCGATTTTCAATCTGGGAGAGCGGGGCCTGTTTGCCCTGGATAACCGCGAGCCGGGCTCAGGGGTGAGCCTGCTGGCCCGGGGCCAACTGTGTGAGCTGGATGGGGAGCTCTATGTGTGCTCGCCGCTTTACAAACAGCACTTTCATCTGCTTAGCGGCGAGTGCCTTGAAGAGCCCGGCCTCAAAGCCGAGCCCGTTGCAGTCAAGCATGAACATGGCACCGTCTGGCTCGCCGGGGAGGTATAAATGGACAGTAAATTCAATCTCTTCAGCTTCAGCGGCCGGATGCGGGTACTGCATTTGAGCTGGATTGCGTTTTTCGTGACCTTTGTGGTCTGGTTCAACGCGGCGCCGCTGCTCGGGCCCATCGCCGCGAGCCTTGGGCTTAGCAAGGAAGAAGTCAAAACCCTGCTTATTCTCAACGTGGCGCTCACCATTCCGGCGCGGGTGATCATTGGCATGGTCACAGATGCGTATGGGCCAAGGCGGGTCTACACGGCGCTGCTGCTCTTTTGTAGCTTGCCCTGTTTCGCCTTTGCTCTGGCCGATGATTTTGCCGAGCTTGCCGCAGCGCGCTTTTTATTGGGCTTTATCGGCGCAGGCTTTGTGGTGGGCATTCGCATTATCGGTGAGTGGTTTCCGGCGCGGGAGCTTGGCACCGCCGAGGGGATCTATGGCGGTTGGGGCAACTTTGGCTCGGCGGCAGCCGCCTTTTGCCTGCCGCTGCTGGCGCTCTGGTTTGGCGGCGATGATGGCTGGCGTTATGCGGTGGGGCTGTCAGGCGTGCTCTGTCTTGCAGCGGCGCTGGCGTTTTACCTCGGGGTGAGGGACACCCCCAAGGGCTCGACCTATTTTAAGCCCAAGCAGTCCGGTGCCATGGAGGTGACCAGTAAGGGCGACTTGCTGCTGCTGTGCATCATGAAACTGCCGATGTATGCAACCTTGCTGCTGCTGTGCTGGAAGCTATCGCCAAGCGGTGTGGGCCTCTTGGGTGACTTCAGCGTCAATCTCTGTGTGGCATTTTTGCTCACTGTACTGATAGTGGACCTGGCGCTCACCTTCAGGGTCAATCGCAAGCTTTTCAGCGAGGCGGTGCCCGAGTTTGAGCGCTACTCCTTCAAGCAGGTGGCTGTGCTCAATGTGTTGTATTTTTCAACCTTCGGCTCTGAGCTTGCCGTGGTATCCATGCTACCGCTGTTTTTTACCGAGACCTTTGGTTTGGGGCTGGCCGAGGCGGGCATGGTGGCCTCCAGTTATGCCTTTATGAACCTGATGTCGCGCCCCGGCGGTGGGCTGCTGTCGGACCGTTTCGGGCGTAAGTCGGTGCTGCTTATCCTCACCGCCGGTCTGGCTGTGGGTTACTTCACCCTGGCGCAGATAAACAGCGGCTGGCCACTGGCGCTGGCGGTGGTTGCTGTAATGGCCTGCTCCTTCTTTGTGCAGGCCGGAGAGGGCGCGGTATTTGCTGCCGTGCCGCTGATTAAAAGGCGCCTGACCGGGCAGATAGCGGGCATGACCGGTGCCTATGGCAATGTGGGGGCGGTATTTTTCCTGACCCTGTATTCCATTGTGTCGGTGGAGGCCTTTTTCTATGCCATCGCCGCGAGTGCACTCTTTGGTTTGATTTGCCTCACGTTTATGGCCGAGCCCAAGGGCCATATGGCCGAAGTGGACGCCGATGGCAAGGTGACGCTTATCAGCGTGGGTTGAGGACAGAGCATGGAATTGGTCGACAGGGGCAGGTTGCCCCTTGGCAGCGCTCCCAAGATTATGGCCGGGGCATATTCCTGTGCGGGCAAAAAAGCACGTAACGAGGATGCGCTGGGGCTGAGGTTGCCGCCACGGGGGCTTGAAGCCACCAAGGGTATTGCCGCCGTGATAGCCGATGGGGTCAGCGCCGCCGAAGGGGGCGGCGAAGCGGCAAGGACGGCGGTCACCTCCTTTTTAAGCGACTATTACAGTACGCCGCAGACCTGGGGGGTGGACACGGCCGCCCAGAAGGTGATTGGGGCCATCAATCACTGGTTACTGGGGCGGGGGCGCGACTATCGGGACGCGGGCAAGGGTTTTGTCTGTACTTTTACGGCTTTGGTGCTCAAGTCCCGCTTCGGCTATCTATTCCATGTGGGGGATGCGCGCCTGTATCGCCTCCGGGGCAGAGTGCTTGAGCGCCTGACCCGGGATCATTGCGTGGGGAATCGCCTTACCGGTGGCCATTTTCTGACCCGTGCTCTGGGGCTGGGGGCCAATCTCGAGCTGGACTTCCAACGCTTTGCGCTGGAGGAGGGGGATCTGTTTTTGCTGCTTACCGACGGCATTCATGGCAGCCTCAGCGAACGGCAACTGTGTGAACTATCCCTTGAGATGCAGCGTGAGGCTGAAAAGCAGGCTCAAGGCTGCCCGGCAGAGGGCTGGCTGGATGCCCTGAGTCAACGGCTGGTGGCAGAGGCCGAGCGTGCCGGCAGCGAGGATAATCTCAGCGCACTTGCTCTCAAAGTCGGCTCCCTGCCTGCACAAACGCCCGAGTCCCTGCTCAGTCAATTGTCCGGGCTGCCGTTTCCGCCGCCGCTGTTGCCGGGGCAGACGCTGGATGGTTTTAAGGTGCTGCGCATAGTGCACGAGAGCCGCCGCAGCCAGTTGTATCAGGTGCGTGATAGCGAAACCGGCGTTCAATACGCCATGAAAACCCCGTCACTTAACTTCTGCGATGATGCCGCCTACATAGAGCGCTTTTTGATGGAGAGCTGGATAGGCGCGCGCATCAAGCATCCGGCTGTGCTTGAGCACGTGCAGCCAGTCCGGCCGCAGACGGCGCTGTATCATCTCAGCGAATGGTGCGATGGCATCACGCTCACCGATTGGGTCAAGGCGAAGCGGCCGGGGTTTGAGGAAAAGCTCACGCTGCTTGGCAGGATAGAGCAGGGGCTAAGGGCATTTCATCGCAAGGATATGGTGCACAGGGACTTGAAACCCGACAATGTGCTGGTGTGCCCCGACGGTCGGGTCAAGCTTATCGATTTTGGCAGTGTGTCGGTGCGCGGGCTGTCGGAAATACACAGTCCGCTGGCACGGGAACAGGTACTGGGGACGGCGGAGTATTCTGCACCTGAATTGGTGCTTTATGGTCAGGCTACGGTGAAGTCAGATCTGTTTTCGCTGGCGGCATTGGCTTTTGAGCTGTTTACCGGTGCGGTGCCCTTTGGCGGCAGACTGGCCCAGTGCAATGAGGCCCGTGACTACGGGGCGCTTAAGTATGTCAGCGCCCGCTGCCTGAGTCCGGCGCTGCCATCCTGGGTGGACGGGGCATTGGAGCGGGCGTTGTCTCTCGAACCAGGCAAACGCTTTGCTGACAGTCACGAGTTTGTGCAGGCGCTGAGTCGTCCCAGTGCAGACACAAGCCAAGAGCCACTGCTTATCCGGCGTGAGCCGGCGCTCTTTTACCGCCGGCTCTGTCTGGCTCAGTTTTGGCTCATCCTGCTATTACTGATGCTATTGGTAGTTTAGGGCTTGTCATCCCCATCAACGGGGGGTTCGCTCAGGTACTTGTTACCGGAAAACATCGCGGAAATCAGCCCCGGCTGACGGCGACAGTCGGTATAGATCACCGCAGCAATATGGATAACGGCAAACAGCCACAGCAGATATACCGCATACACATGGGTCTTGCCCGCCAGTGATTTCATCGGCTTGATAGCATCCGCCTTGGCCTTATCGACATAGGTTTCATCGTAGGGTTTGATGGCGGCGGGATCGGCGCCTTCTTTGACTATCTGGGCCTGGATACTGCTGCCAAAAGGCGGGTAGTAGATATCGGTACCGGCACGGTACAACCCGGTTACTCCAATCACCAGCATCAGCAGTACCATGGCGCCAACCGCCAACTTGCCTTTGGGGTTGTGCCCCAGATACTCAGGCTTTTCACCGCGTTTGGTTCGCGCTTTATATTCCGTCAGCGCCTTGATGCTTGATGGCCCCGGCAGCATATGCCCAAGGCTGCCGTAGCCACGGCTGATTAAGCCATAAATAAGCCGTAGCGCCAGATTGGCGACAAACAGATAGCCTACCACCACGTGAGCGGTTTTGAGGCCCACCTTGGCATCGGTGCCGCTGATCCCAAGTTCTGGCTTGAACAGCATGACTAATCCCAGAAAACTCAGGGTCAGCACCAACAGCAGGTTTACCCAGTGAAATAGCCTTACCGGTAGCGGCCAGACCCGATACTCCCTCAAGGTTTTGATTTCAGGTGTCATTTAGATTTCCCCATCTTGAACTCCCGGACTCATTTTATGCCCCTTTGGGGGTTTTATTAAATGAAATTAGCTTCATTCGTCTTAAGCGATTGGCAATCTTCCTAATCCTAAAGTGGGGGTTGGCGCCATAAATTAGCCTGATCCGGGGGGGGTTATTAATACCAGTAGGGGACGCTATGCGATAAAAGCCTCAGCATAATTAGCGTCAACAGTTTGACGATGTCAAAGATGATGAACAAAGGATTAATCGCAATCGCTCTCGGATGGGCACTGGCTGCCCTCCCTGGTCAATCACAGGCCGGGCAGGATATCAGCGAGATTGACGAACTGGCGCTCGGGGCCAATCAGGCCAATGTGATGCAGCTGGGGGATTTCCTGACGGTGAACGCCAGTCAGCTAGGTCAGGCCAACCAATTGACCCTGCTGCAAGACGGCTTCGGCAGCGAGGCCAATATTCAGCAGCTGGGGCAGGGCAACGAAATAAGTCTGTTGCAGCAGGGCCAGTATCTTGAGGCCAGTTTGCTGCAAGCCGGGAGCATGAACCGGATTGAGGCCACCCAACAGGGGCTTGGACATCTGCTTGATGTGGATCAGTACGGCCAAAACAATCGGGCCATCATCAATCAGACCGGTAGTGACAATTCAATTTGGATCAAGCAGTACGGGTCCGGACACGCAGCAGCCTTTGCCGGCGATCAGACTCTGGCTGAATTTCACGTTGAAAACGGCGGCTGTGATTCATGCCACCAGGATGTGTCTCCTTCTGCTGATGGCGCCTACGAATTTGAGCAGTGCCAAAGCTGCCACGGTACCCTGGCTGAGATGGACGATGTTCACAAGCCACACGACAACAACGTAGGCCAGAAGCCAACCTGTGATAGCTGCCATGACGATGGTCGTACTTCAGATTCAGTACTGAAGAAGTAACAGCAAGCGCGAGTTAGCTGATAAAACGCTGGCCCTGAGCCGGCGTTTTTTACTGCTCGTTTTTAACTGTTAAACACTCTGTTCAGCCAAAGGAGCATGGTCTGAGTGTTTTGGATGGAATTTGTGGGATGGAAGCTGCAATAAGGAAAGAAGGATTAACACCCTTGTTATTGGCATTGCTAACGACATTGACGGGATGTGCCAATGTTACGTCTCAACCTCAGTTTTCTCCACCGCTGAATGAAACCCTGTTTGCTCCCGTGCCAGTTGCTGATTTAGAGACATTTAATACTCAGAATGACAACCAAAGATCCGAATTGGCCAGGTTTATCTCTCGGCCCGATATAGCACCCTTATTGCCATTCAGGCAGGTGGAGCGGTTTCTCGGCTCCAAATTGATAGATTTTGGGTATGAGGGCAAAAATCTTGGTGCATCTGAGGCGCTGAGCAATATGGGGGGCAATTGCATGAGTCTGGCTCTGGTAACCCAGGCAGTTGCCATGGAGTTGGGAGTTCCGGTTAGGTTCCAACTGGTGCATGCAGCCCCTGTATTACTGGATGCAACAGACGATTTGATAGTGCTTTCCAGCCATGTGCGTACTCTTCTGTTCGATGCTCCTTCTGACGCGAAAGTGTTAAGTCCCTATTTCGGAAATCATGATTTGATAGCAATCGATTATTTTCCGTCCAACAATAATCTTTTTGGTGTTTTTATAGATGACAGCAGCTTTATCGCTATGTTCTATCGCAATTTGGCATCTGATGCTCTGATAGCGGGAGACTTAGGGAAGGTGCGAACAAGTCCTCGCACAGCTCTGGCTGTGATAGCGACGACAGTTCAAGGCATTCAACTGAAGGCATGCTGAGGCATGGTGAAGTTGAATAACGCCGACATGGTGTTGCTATCAAAGCCCCGTAGGGCGTGCCTTACAGCGGTATCTGCCGCGTTACAGTTCTTGCGAAGGACTAGGGCCATTCGCTGCGAACTGTGCCTTGCATCTACCCGCTGTAAGCTCACGCAGAGCAAGCACGGGACTTATTCGCACCTTCCTTAGCAAGTGCCTATTGGTTGGCCAACGCTGGGCTGCAAAATGACCCGCAAAATGTGCCCTTACTTAATCTCGCCGCTATTATTCACCGTCGTAGCGGCGATTCTCTAACGGCTCAGGCGCTGTATCGATATGCCCTGAAATTTGCGCCTTCAGATCTGAATTTGCTTCAGAATTACCATACACTGGCTCTGCTACAGGGTGATAGTGAACTTGCCCGCAGCCTTAAAGCAAAGATTGACTCAGCGGACGGAGGAAGGGGTTACGATTTGTATTTGTTGGGCAGGGAAGCGATGGCTCGGAAAGAGTTTAAAGAGGCTGAGCGTTATCTTACCAAGTTTCTGAAATTCACACCGAATTTCCATCCCGCGTGGTTTGAATTGACCAGGGTGCATCATGAGCTTGGCAATGACGACAGTGCCAAATCGGCGCTGCGTCAAGCCATGGAGCTTGCTTCTCAGCGAGACGATATCAACCGGTATCAGGCTAAGCTGCAGCAATTAAAAACTGCCGCCCGATGAATTTACTGTTAGACATTACTTGAACTGGCAACCTAATTCAGTTGCCGTTATGGCGCTTTTTAGTTGGGAATCATTTGGGTGTTTTAAATTGTATTGATACAACCTCTAATTTGAGCAGGCGGTAAGGTATTTTTTAGAATAATTGACGGAAAATGGCTTTTTTGGGGGTGGATACAGTTGTTTGTTTGGTGTAACTTGTGCTTGTTCTGCTCGGAGATTGGCAGAGCATGCAGGTTGACCCAAATATTTACACGGAGGTTGGGCGTTATGTTCAAGATTATTCATTGGATGGTGGTGTCACGTTC